>JANWWJ010000030.1 GCA_025056305.1 Chitinophagales bacterium
GGAATGCTGTAAAGCCCATTTGAAACGGTAATACGCGCGACTCAGCTCGGACTTTCGGCGCAAGGGGTGAATCCACAATGATTGGAGCATAAATCGCAGTGCAGTCATCCACTTATTTTTTTTCATATAGGAAAAAGCCAAATACTCCAATTGATCGGCCCGCTGTTTGTTGTATTGATGATGATAGCGGTAGGCAGTTAGTTCATCAAAATGATCATAAAGTTGCAAGGCATGGTGACAGCGCGCGTCGGCTGAAGCGCAGATTTGGATCCAACTGTTGGGATGTGTGCGGTAAACGACAGTAGGTTCATTAAGAAAATAAAAGGATCCTTTAAGGCTGAGTAAAGTAAAAAGTACTACGTCACCAAAAAGGGTAGATGCTGCCCATTTTGGCCACTGTGTAGGGTGATGACATTTTCGCCACAGGCATGAACTTAATAACGGTACCAAGCCATGATTCAGCAGTTGGCCCCAGTCGTGAATAAAGTTCAGCGGAGAGGAAATCAGCGGCTGGCTTTTGCCGTCGGGATAGAGCCTAATGCCGTTGGTGTAGCAAAGCACGCATTCAGGATGATTTTGTAAAATGGAATATTGTTTTGCCAACTTTTGACGATCGGTCCAATAGTCGTCCCCGTCCAAATGAGCGATGTATTCTCCTTGCGCTGCGTCAAGAGCCAAGAGCCAATTTTTCAAAGCGCCAAGGTTTTTCGAATTGCGGCAATAGCGTATGATGTGGGGGAATTTTTCTGCGTAGGAGCGGGCAATAGCAGATGTGCCGTCGCCTGAGCAATCATCGGCAATGATCAATTCCCAAGGCACTTCAACACATTGAGCCAATACACTTTCGATGGCCTGAGCTATGTAGTTTACATGATTATAAGTGGTCAGGCAAATAGAAATGATGGGTTTTGAAGTGAAGGCGGAGGTGCTTTCGTCCATAACGATTTTGTCATATTAGTTCAAGGCATTATTTAAGCTTAGGCTTAGCTAAAATCATGATGGCGCCAGCGATGTCCCGGTATTGATCAGCTATTGACCATAGGCCCATGATTTGCGCCTGGCCCATAATTCCTGCTTCAAGCATTTGATTCATCTGACGGTCCGAAAGCAATTTTAAGGATAAGCCATGGCGAGCGATGATTTCATAGCCTGCCTCTTGAACGGTTTGTTCCATGCTTTTCCAATCATAAACCCGGTAGTGACCGTGGTTTCGGTCGTTTTCGGAGAGTTCATACACGGAAGTCAAAAGTCCCATTTGTACGGCCAACTGGCGGGACAGAGCATGAGCATTGGGAACGGTGAGAGCGATTACTCCATCGGAGCATAAAAACCGAACATATCTGGTTAGCACCGGTAAAGGATCCTTAAGATGTTCCAAAACATGATGCATGATGATACAATCGAAAGTTTCTTCTGTTGAAAAATTTTCGAAGTAAGAAAGCACCAGTTGCACATGAGGGAGATGACCTACGCGTTGGCGCGCCATTTCCAGGAAAACCGACGACCCCTCCACGGCCACCAGTCGCTTTACGTGCTGGCTGAGCAACAAGGTCAACAGCCCGCTAGCCGGTCCTAATTCAAGTACGGTAGCTTGAGGTAAAGATACATGGCGCTGGAGCTTTTCGAGAAATTCAAGCCGCTTATATTGCTCGTAAGGATTTTCAATGTCGTACGTTTGAACTAATTCATCTAAGTCGTATGTTTTTTGATCCATAAACCTTTTGCTAATCCTTTTTTTGCTGCGGTTGGCGAGAAAGTCTTTTCCGGTTACCAAAGCTACTATCAAGTCTGCAAAGCGGAGTAAGGCGTGTTGAGCACTTTAGAAATAATTGAGCAAACTTGCTCTATTTCAACCTCTGTGATGGCATGGGATAAGGGTAATGCCAGCACGCGGGAGCTAATGTTTTCAGCTATGGGACAGGAAGGTCCTTGCACATGAGGCAGACGGTTCAGGGGTGGGAAAAAGTACTTTCTGGGAAAAATCTGTTGTTCAGCGAGTAAGGTACAAACCTGTTGTACAGCTTTCGGTGATGGAAAGACAACAGGAAAATAAGCATAATTATAGGTGACGTTTGACGGGATATGAAGTAGTTGTACCGGTAAAGAGGTCAAAAGCTGGCAATAGTGTTCAAAAGCTTTTTTGCGCTGGGCGATCACTGTGTTGAGATGCGGAAGCATGCAAAGCCCCAAAGCGGCGTGTAGCTCGGAGCATTTTCCATTGATTCCTAATCCATAATAGGTTTCTCCAATATGTCCGAACTGTCGTAGAAGGATAAGTTGCTGAGCCAATTCGGGATCGGAGCAGGTAACCATGCCTCCTTCGGCCGTATGAAATAGTTTGGTGGCGTGAAAGCTGCAAGCGGTGATGTCGCCGTATTGCAATACGGAGCTTCCGTTTACCTGAACGCCGAAAGCATGGGCAGCATCGTAGATGATTTTTAACCCGAAGCTTTTGGCAAGGTCGGCTAAAGCTTGTACGTCGCAAGGGATGCCATAGACGTGAACGGCCAGGATGGCCGAAGAGCGGGGCGTGATGCATGCCTCTACTTTAGCGGGATCCAGGCAAAATGTCATGGGATCGATGTCGGCAAAAACCGGCTGGCAATTTTCCCAAATGATGGCGTTTACCGAAGCCGCGTAGCTAAATGGGGTGGTAATGATTTCGCCATGTAACTTGAGGGCGCGAATAGCCAACTGCAGGGCGATGGTACCGTTGTTGCAAAGGACAACGTGATCCAGCTTAAGGTAGTCTTTCAAGGCCGCTTCCAGCTGAACGGAAAAAGGCCCTCCATTTGTAATCCAGCCGTTTTGCCAGATCTGACGCACATAGGCCAGGTATTCTTCGAGCGGAGGCAAAAATGTTTTCGTTACTTGAAGCGGCATCAGCAACGTTCTAAGGTCCAATGCATCTGAGGCAGATGAATGATGCCTTCCTTTTGTGCGGGGGTCCACCCCATGCGCCCGGTGGGTTGGGGCAAAATATCAAACGATAAAGTATCGTTGTGTTCAAAAAGAATGAAGCATTTCCGCTCCAGGAACATCAGGCGGCTTATGGTGTAAGTTCCCTGATTCAGGATATGGCCTGGAATGGTGGTGCGGGCTTCGACGATGGTATTATGAAAAAAATCATTTTTTGAGAAAGCAGAGGAAGCCACCAGCACCAAGATACCGCGTTCATCGAGAAGATGAAAGGTGACATCCAGCTGCGTGGGTTTATCGCGCAAAACCTCGAAGCGGAAGGTGAATTCAATATCATCGTTTGTGTAAAACGTATTCTGGTTACGGTGCATGGGTCGCACCGAAGCATGGAGCAGCCGGATGTGGTCGTTGCCTGGCGCAGTCTCAGAGTTCCAATTTTGCTCTTTTTTGCTTGACACAAACCGGTGCAGGTAGTTGCTGACCACGGCGGTAACCGGCCCATCGTCAATCAATCGGCCATCCTGCAACAGCAAGGCGCGTTGGCAAAGGTTCTGCACCGCTTCCAGATTATGACTGACAAACAGAACGGTCCGGCCTTGGCGGCTGGTGACGTCCTTCATTTTACCCAGGCATTTACGTTGAAATTCCGTATCGCCTACGGCCAAGACTTCATCTACGATGAGGATTTCCGATTCCAAATGGGCGGCCACGGCAAAAGCCAATCGGACGTACATGCCCGAGCTGTAACGTTTGACTGGAGTGTCGATGAATTTTTCTATGCCACTAAAGTCTACGATGGCATCGAAACGGCGTTTGATTTCCGACCGGCGCATGCCCAGAATAGTGCCGTTGAGGTAGACATTTTCGCGGCCGGTAAGCTCGGGGTGAAAGCCTGTGCCTACTTCCAACAAAGATGCTACGCGACCACTGATCAGGGCAGCGCCACTGCTGGGTTCTGTGATGCGCGACAGGATTTTCATCAGCGTGGTTTTGCCCGCGCCGTTTTTACCGATGACGGCTACGGCTTCGCCTTGTGGTACTTCAAAACTCACATCGCGCAACGCCCAAAAATCGACCTGAGGTTTGGCGCGGCTGGTAAACAGCGTGCGCAGCGCCTCTGCCACTGAATCACGGAAGCTGGTGCTGCGCCGCCGCCCGATGCGGTAGCACTTGGAAAGGCCGGTAGCTTTTATGGCAAGGGCCATGGGTCAGAGAATATCTGCCATGATGCGCTCGGTGCGCTTGAAATAATACAAGCCGGATACCAGCAACAGTACAATAACGGCCAGGCTGTAGGCCAGGTATGGGAATTCCGGCAAAGGAGTACCCAGTACAGCCCAACGAAAACCGTCGATGATAGCTGCCAGGGGATTGAGGTAGAATAAGGTATGATATTGCTCCGGTACTCTGCTGGAGTGGTAGGCGACCGGCGAAAAATACAGGCCAATCTGAACCAAAAACGGAATGGCATGCTGAATATCGCGAAAGCGAATGGTCAAGGCACTAAGCCAAATTCCCGCCGAAACGGAAAGAGCTATTAGGGCCAACAGCCATAACGGAAGCGTGATCACGTTGGGTGAAGGGGCATACTGATACACCAACATGAGCACGACAAGAAATACAAAAGTTACGGAAAAATCGATGAAAGCGACCAGGCTTTTGGCCAAAGGAATAAGCAATCGAGGGAAATATACTTTTGTGATGAGGTGGGAAGAAAGGATCAAGCTTTGGCCGCCCTGAGTTAAGACGAAACTCAAGTAAGACCAGGCCCACAGGCCAGTCATCACAAAAACGGGGTAGGGAATATCGCCGGTGTCCACTCCGGCAGCTTTGTTAAATACGAGGATAAACACAATCATGGTCAACAGAGGCTGGACGAAAGCCCAAGCGAAGCCCAGAAAAGTTTGTGCATAGCGTACCCGGTAATCGCGATAGGCCAACAGCCAAAGCAGGTCGCGGTAGCGTAACAATTCGGGCAGGTTCAGTCTCAGTCCGCTTCGGTTGGCGGTAATGACTGTGCGCATGGCTACTTAGTCAGGAACGAGCAAATAAATGATGGCTAAGTTGAGACACTTTTCTTTACTGCACCAATTGCCCCCCGCAACTGGAGCCAGCGCCTGCCGTGCAGCCGTAACAATGCTGAGACAGCCGTATGGCCCGACCCTCCAGCTGTTCAGGAGTAACGTCGCTGATATGGATGGGCGTGCCGTTTGAATTAGTAATTTTTAGATCCAACATTTGGTTGAAATCGCAGTCGTATAAGTATCCATCCCAACCTACCGATAAGGTGGTGCGACACATGAGGGCGGGAACTGTAGCCGGATTAAAAGCAGCTACCAACTTTTTCATGTATTCTTCGAACTGGCCGCTTTGAAGTAAAAAGGCCAGAAAACGGCTGATGGGCAGGTTATTGATGACATATAAGTTGTTAAAGACTATGCCGAAGCGTTGATGTAATTCTTTTTTGAACTGTTGCTCTAACACGTGTTGTGGGCCGCTGAGGAAAGCGCCTACGGGGTTATAGACCAGATGAAGCAATAAGCCCGTGTTGGGTTGGCCATAGCCTTGTTGGTTCAACACTTTCAAGGCTTCGATGGAAGCATCAAAAACACCGGCTCCACGTTGGCGATCGGTACGCGAGGCTTCATAGAAGGGCAACGAGCAGATGACCTCTACCTGATGTTTGGCAAAAAACTCAGGGAGGTCGCGGAAGCGGGGCGCTGCGACGATGATGGTCAGGTTGCAACGGGTCATGACGCGGCAGTTGCGGCTATGGCATTCGGTGACCAGCCAGCGATAGTGCGGATTCATCTCAGGGGCACCACCGGTGATGTCCACGATACGCATACCGCTGCGGTCCAGAAACCGCAGGCATTGTTCCATGGTCTCGCGGCTCATCACTTCGCGTCGGTCGGGGCCGGCATCCACATGGCAATGGCGGCAGGTCTGATTGCACAGCTTGCCTACATTGATCTGGAGGATTTCAGGAGCCAGCGCTTTCAGGTCAAGGCCGGCGCTCTGGAGCTGATGGGCAAAAGGAGGCACCACGCCGGTGACCTCATCGAGGTATTTTAATTGAACCTCCGTACTGGCCAGCGGGTGCTGCTGACGTGCCAAGGTGGCCATAGGGGTCGGCATGCGCGATCAGGAAATCGACAGCTGGTTGATGCGGTTCATCATTTGGGTGGCATGAACCAGCGAAGCACCTCCACGAATGGCAGCAGCTACATGCACTGCCTCCATCATTTGCTCTTCTGAGTACCCTTTTGCCAGGGCATCTTCGGTGTAAGCATGAATGCAATAAGGACATTGTAGGGCGTGGGCGACGGCTAAAGCAATGAGCGATTTTTCGCGGGCCGACAGAGCGCCTTCAGCAAAAACCTCTTGATACCATTTGAAAAACTTGTCGGCCAGCTCTTTATCGTATTGACTGATTTCGCTGAAGCGGGCTAAATCGTCGGGATTGTAATAGGTTTTCATCGTTTATTTTTTTAATTTGTCATCATTCCAGTAAAGTAAGGGCACGGGTAAACAGTGCCGTGAGTTTTGGTTCGGCTTCCGCAGCCGTGGCTATGATTTCTTCAATGTTCACAGGCTGCAAGTGATCCGGGTCGCATTCGTCAGTTAGGACCGAAACAGCGGCCACCGGTAAGTTCATGTGGTTAGCCACAATCACCTCCGGTACAGTGGACATGCCGACTGCATCGGCTCCAATAATGCGTAAGAAGCGGTATTCGGCGCGGGTTTCTAAGTTGGGGCCGTTTACGGCAACGTAAACACCCTGGTGCAAGGTAAGGTGAAGCTGGCGAGCAGCTTCAAGCAACACGCGATTCAGATGCGGATGGTAAGGCTGGCTCATATCGGGGAAGCGGGGACCCAGGCTGTCGTCATTAGGACCAAAGAGTGGGTTTCCGCTTTGCAGGTTAATATGGTCGTTCAGTAACATTAACGAACCTTTAGGCATGGTTGGATTGAGCGAGCCAGCGGCATTACTGATTAGCAACCACCGAATGCCCAACAATTTCATAACGCGTATTGGAAAGGTAATTTGTTGCATTGTATATCCCTCGTAAAAATGGAAACGCCCCTGCATAGCCAGAACCCTTTTGCCGCTAAGGGTACCGTACAAAAGGCGTCCGTGGTGATGCTCAACGGTTGAAATAGGGAACCCAGGTATATCGCCGTAGTCATAAGCTTTTTCAACGTGAATTTCCTGAGCCAAATTACCCAGCCCTGTTCCCAGGATGATCCCAACATGAGGATCTGTAACTCCTTCTTTTTGCAAATACGCAACGGCTTCAGCCAAAGGCAGAGAGTGCATTACTGAAGTTGATGTGAAGCGGTTGCCAAAATAAGGTCATTAGCCCAACTCATCTGGTGGCTGGTACTCACTTTGACAATGATAGCTGTTTAAAGCTGACCGCATAAGTGTAAATCTTCTTCTGTGTCTATGTCAACCAGCTCTTCCAACAAATGGTAGGATCCGTTGATGCTGCGCAGATCTTCCAAAGTGGCATGCAAAACTGTGTCGGAACTCCATTTCTTGCTTTTAAACAGGGCAGGATAGATCTGCTTCATGCCGATAAGATAATAGCCGCCATCGTGGGCGGGACCGATTACTACATCGCAGCGGTTGAGGTGGTCAAAAGCAGCGGTTAAATGGGATTCCCGCAACTGAAAAGTGTCGCTACCAATGAGGACCACCTTCTTGTATCCGATGCCAAAAGCCCAACGAAAAGCCTGAAGCATGCGTTTGCCTAAGTCGCCTCCTTTTTGCTGTTGTTTCAAATAAGCCTGATGATTCCACAGGTCGTTTTGTTCGATAAAATCAGAATAGAACACTGCTTTGTCCACAGGCAGATGACACGTGATGCGGTGGGTATGGTCCAACAACTGGCGATAGATTTCCAGAGCCTTATCGGCTCCCAAGGTGCGCGCCAAGCGGGTTTTAACCTTGCCGCTAATAGCATTGCGCACAAAAACGATAAGCAGTTCGTCGGTATTGCGGTTCATCTAAGGTGAGGTAGGCTGTGTTGCGAAGGCATAAATAAAAACAAATCCGTGGAAAGCCTGCGGAACGTAGCTGTAGTTAAAAACGTAGAAATGTTTGCAACTTGCGATTCAGAGGATACCAGCCATGACGACGCCGGTGGCTTTACGGTCAAAATTGCCGACTACCGGAACGACCATATTTACTGTAATGTCGGCTCTGGCATCCGAGCACGGTGCCATTAACTTATCGCAAGGTTTTCCGGATTTTTTATGCTCGGAAGCATTGGTCGAACGGGTTTCTCATTACATGAAGCTGGGGATGAATCAATACGCGCCAATGCCCGGGGTTTTGCGCTTGCGGGAGCGAATCGCCGAAAAAGTGGAGCGGCTCTACGGCTGCCGCTACGATCCGGAAACGGAAATTACCCTTACGGCTGGGGGCACCCAGGCCTTATACACCGCAATAGCAGCCATCGTGCAGGAGGGTGATGAAGTCATCATCTTCGAGCCGGCATACGACAGCTATGCCCCCGCTGTGGAAGTGCATAGAGGTATTCCGGTATTCGTGGCATTGACTCCACCTGCTTTCCGAATTGACTGGGATTTGGTGCGCAAGGTCATAAACCGCCGCACCCGACTGATCATCATCAATTCTCCCCATAATCCGACAGGAGCCACTTTAAGCGCCGATGATCTCAAAGAGCTGCAACGCCTCATCAGCACTACCGACATTCTGGTCCTCAGTGATGAGGTTTATGAGCACATCATTTTCGACGGGCGGCGGCACGAGAGCGTGTTGCGCTATCCGGATTTGGCAAGCCGCAGCTTTGTGGTGTTCAGTTTCGGCAAAACCTACCACAACACCGGATGGAAACTGGGTTATTGCTTGGCACCTTCGTCCTTGATGGCGGAATTCCGCAAGGTGCACCAATTTCTGGTGTTTTCGGTCAACACCCCGTTGCAGTATGCTTTTGCTGACATCATGGAAGACAGTTCGCATTACGAGCAATTACCATCTTTTTATGAAGAAAAAAGAAATATGTTCTTAAACCTCATCAAAGATCTTCCTTTTACGGTGTGGCCTGCAGAGGGCAGCTATTTTCAATGTGCCGGCTATGAACACATCAGCGAAGCCGGTGACCGGGATTTTGCCATGCAGCTTACTCGAGAGGCTGGGGTGGCGGTGATTCCCGTATCTGCTTTTTACCACGACGGCACGGATCATCGCCTGATACGTTTTTGTTTTGCCAAGCAACCGCAGACGCTTGAGCAGGCAGCCGAACGATTGCGGCGCTACCTAAGCTGAGCCGCTCGGGCGGCCAGGGGTTTTACGTCACGGCCTGGCCGGAAGACTGTTGCAGCAGTCTCCACAAAGCCCCCTCTTTGAGGGCAAAGGCAGATCGAATGATGCGATGCAGACGCAGCATTTCTATCACGAAGCCAATGAGCAGCACCGCCACCACCATGGTTTCGGCACGAAACCACGGCATGCCTTTCATCTTGATCCGCTCATCCAGTGTGGAGGCCAGCAATCGCTCGCTCAGCACATAGAAAGCGCGCAAAGGAATCTCGGTGTTCAGCTCATAACTGTTGAAAGGGCGGCCTAACAGATTTTCCGTGTAGAGGGCGGCCAGCGTGTCAAACGAACCGGATGCTCCCACCAGCCGCCCGGGGTGTAAAGCACGCGCTTCATTACAGCAATTCCCGAATACATCCATCAGGTAATTGATTAGCCGCACCTGTTCATTGGCACGGATGGGTTCGTTGTGATGGAATTTTTGACGCAACACAGTACTGCCCAGTGGCAGGCTTTTTTTCCAAAGAATTTGTGCCCGGTTGGCTACGATGAATTCGGTACTACCGCCCCCAATGTCCATGATGAGTGCAGGCTGCAGATCCAGAGGTACGGCCTGGCGCACCCCCAGATAAATGAGCTCGGCCTCTTCTTCTCCGCTGATCAGGTGAAATTCCATGGGACAAGTGCTCAAGGCCTGATCAATAAATTGTGCCGCATTGTCGGCCGTGCGTAAGGCCGCAGTGCCGAATCCTAAAGTCCGATCGGGTTTATGTTCGGCGATGACGGTGGCATAGCGCCGCAGTTGATCCAGTCCACGCTGATAAGCTGCCTGTCCGATGTGGTGAATGCCTTCTTCGCCCAACTTGACAAATTCCTCTGCCTTATATAAGACTCGGAATGAATGATCTTCATATACTTCTACCACCAACAGATGGAATGTATTGGTGCCCAGATCCAATATGGCGTAACGCATAAGGTCAAATGCTTCATGCAAAGAAAACTTTTACTTTGACGTCAAACGTTAATCAATGGCAAAGACTTCTCGGCGGACTTTTCTGCAGCAGAGCGCACTGATCACTGCGTGGTGTTGTGCAGGTGGCACCGGCTCATTGACTTCGTGTGGGGTAACACGCCCTGCAGTGGCCGATACTGCTGAGGACGATCAGGGCTTGTATGTGCCGTTGTCGGCAGCAGAGGGAAAAAACTCTATGTTGGTCCGCAGTCGTCGGTTTGACGAGCCGTTGTTGTTGATGCGGCGTGCCGACGGCACATGGCAGGCCTTACTGATGCGTTGTCCGCATAAAGGCTGTACCGTTGTGCAACGCAATGACAAACTCGTTTGTCCGTGCCATGGATCGGAGTTTACGCCTGAAGGGCAGTTGCTTAAAGGCCCTGCACGCCAGCCGCTGACGAGCTTTCCAGTAACCGCCACGTCGAAGCATTTGGAAGTTCGCTTTTGAATGAAAGGCCCTGCCACTCGTCACGATTGGTTGCTGTTGGTTGGTATTTCGCTCATCTGGGGAAGTTCCTTTATGCTTATTGACCGAAGCCTGCAGGCATTTACACCGGTGCAAGTGGCCTGCCTGCGCATACTTATCACGGGGCTTTTGCTGGTTCCTGTGTTCATCCGGCACAGGGCTGCATTAAGCCGCACGCAAACGCAATACATTACCTGGCAAAGCTTATTTGGCAACTTCATTCCAGCCTTTTTGTTTCCGGTCGCACAGGTGCATGTAAACAGTGCCACGGCCGGTATCGTCAATTCCCTGTCGCCGGCATGGGCTTTTTTGCTGGGGCTTGTGTTCTTTGGTTTTTCGTTTCATTGGCTGCAGCTGGTCGGCATCACTGTTGCCTTTGGTGGTGCTTTGCTGTTGCTTTTTCATCCTCATTCGCTGGCGCCCACTACCCATAGTGCACTGCTTATCGTAGCTACTCTGTGTTATGGGCTCAGTTCCAATCTGGTGCAACGCTATCTAAAGCGCACGCATGCATTAGCCATCGTGTCTACCGGCTTTGTCATTTTTAGTGTTCCCGCATTGGTCATTTTTCTCGGTACAGACAGTCTGTCGGCTTTGATTGCTACCCCGGAAATGCACGAGGCGCTGGCCTATGTTATTATACTTTCCGTAATGGGTTCGGCCGTCGCTAGCGCTATGTTTTACCGGTTGGTGCAGCGCACCAATACGCTGTTTGCTACATCCGTTACCTATTTGATGCCTCTTGTGGCTTTGGGCTGGGGATGGCTTGGCGGCGAACCGGTCGGCTTCAGAGATTTTGCCGGCATGCTGTGTATTTTGGGAGGTATCTATCTGCTTAGTCGGAAGGCTTGAAGGCTACCATGCTGATTTCCACATGGGCGCCCAAGGGGAGGGCTTTTACCGCTACGGTTTCGCGCGCCGGAAAATGGTCTTTGAAATAGGATCCATAAACCTCATTCACGGCTGAAAAAAGACTCATGTCGGTAAGAAAGATGGTGGTTTTTACGACTTGTTCCATGTTGGATCCTGCCGCCTCCAAAATCGCTTTAAGGTTTTCCATCACCTGGCGCGTCTCGCTGCTGATGTCGTCGGTGATGAGTTTACCGGTGGCCGCTTCTTTTGCGACCTGACCGGAGACGAAAACCAGATTGCCGGCAACCACTGCCTGGCTGTACGGTCCTATGGGAGCCGGCGCCTTTTCCGTAGCGATGATCGTTTTCACCATCGTATCGTTTGCGACCAAGGTAGAAGCTTTTGAGTTATGAAGCGGAGCTTGCCGGCATGTCATGAACATCAAAGCGGCCACACATGCAAACCCTGTTGCTGAATGCATAAACTTATTTTTGTTTGTGATGAGCTCGAAAGATACCACAGAGCCGTTGGTGGTGGTGGGAGAATCCAGCAGGATAGAAGAAGTTAGGCAAGCCTTAGCGGTAACCGGCACCCAGGAGGCATTGTATTTCCAAACAATTGCTCCATCCCAGAAAACCGTTTGGGCGCTTCCACAGGGGGCTATAGTCTTGGATCTGAATTTGGATGATAATCCGGAGCGCCTTGAAGGCTACGGTCAAAGTGGCGTTTCAGCGGTTGGGGGCTGCGCGGTAAAAAAAACGGTGGGCGAAATGAAACGTCATGCGCAGCCTTCATTGCTCGTCTTTGGGTTGAATGCTCTTCCAACATTTCTTGCGTCGTCGCTATGGGAGCTTTCAGCCGCCGATGAAGCCGGTCGTCAAATCGGAGAGCAAGTGATGAGCAGGTTGGGCATCTCTTTTCGTTGGGTGGCCGATGTGCCAGGGATGGTGCGTCCGCGTATTTTGGCCATGATCATCAACGAAGCATTTTTTTCTTTATATGAAAATGTGGCTACCGAAGCAGAAATCGATCAAGCGATGATGTTGGGCACGGCATATCCTCAGGGGCCGTTTGCTTGGTGCCAACGGATCGGCCTGCACAACATATGTGAGATTTTGCAAGCCTTGGCGCGGAACGATTCCTCAGGACGCTACGAGATTTGTCCGTTGCTGCTCGAGCGTTGCCAGCAGGGCTCAGTTCTTTCTTAAGCTGTATGGTGCTGGTATTCGCAGAACAGAGTACCAATCGCCTCAACTACGTGTTGCAGGTATGGTTTCAACAGTTGCTCAACATTCCGTATCGCATCACTACCGATTTCCAGGAATTTTTACGTGCCGATGCAGTAAAAATCAATTACAGTTCTTTACCAACGGAAGAAGGGCTTCAGATCAGGCCTCATGGCTTGCTGGCCCAACGGGGGGTGCAGGAAGTGCCATTCCGCGTGGCGGTGCACCAAGGGCTGTGTAAGCTTTTTGCCGACGAGTCGGGGAGTTATGATCCCCTGGCCGCCACCTTTTTCCTGATCACACGTTATGAAGAGTACTTACCGTTTGATCCCGATCGGCATGGCCGGTTTCCCGATGAAGCCAACACGCTGTGCCGGCTCAATGTTGCCCAGCAACCGCTCGTTCATTACTATCTGGATGATGTGTTGCAGCAGCTGGCACAGCGCTATCGTTCTTTTGCGCCTTCCAAACCGAAGTTCTCTTTTTTGCTTACCTATGACATTGATGTGGCTTATGCTTACCGATTTCGGCCCTGGTGGCGCACGGGGGCTGCCTTCATAAGAGATGTGATCACAGGAAACTTTGGTGCCGTCAAAGACAGAACGATGGTTCTGTCAGGCCAAAGGCGTGATCCTTATGACACATTTGACGTGCAAGAGTCGCTGCACCAACAGTTCGGATTAAGACCGATTTACTTTTTTCTGGTAGCCAATTATGGGCCGTTTCACAAAAACATTCCCTGGCATGCCCCGCAATTTTCAGGTTTAGTGCAGGCCTGTGCTCGAAAAGGAGAGGTCGGCCTTCATGCCGGTTACGACGCTTCATATGATGAAAAAGTTTTAAGTGAAGAAAAGCAACGGTTGGAATCGTTGCTTAAGGTGCCGGTCAGAAAAAACCGTTTTCATTTCCTTCGGTTTCGACTGCCACACAGCTACCGCTTGTTGCTTAAGCTGGGATTGATCGAAGAGTACAGCATGGGTTTTGCGACCCGGCTGGGCTTTCGGGCCGGCATAGCTGCACCTTTTACCTGGTATGACCTTCAGGCTGAATGCATCACCCCAATGCGTATTGTTCCGATAGCGGTTATGGATGCTACATTGTACTACCATCTGAAGCTGGGCGAGCACGAAGCGCTCAGCGCTACGTTGCGCTTGCTACACACCGTTAGGGAATTGGGAGGTCAGTTTCAGTTTTTGGCACACAATGATTTACTGGCCGACCGATATCGCTGGCGCTCATGGAGTCCGTGTTTTCGAATGCTTTTGGAACAGGCAATTTTGTAACATGGATGTTGTTGTAGCTATTCTTGCCGTCGTGCTTACGGCCATAGGACTGCTCGGCTGCGTATTGCCGGGCTTGCCGGGTCCGCCGCTGAATCTGGCAGCCTTACTGTTGGTACAGTGGCAATGGAATGTTTTTAGCAATGCTTTTCTTATTGTCATGGCAGTGCTTACCGCACTGGTGCTGGTGCTGGACTATGTGATACCGGTGTGGAGCGCTAAATGGTTTGGGGCTACGCCTCAGGGCGTACGCGGCAGCATCATCGGCATGTTGATCGGTATGTTTTTTACGCCTGTGGGCATGATTGCCGGCATTTTGCTGGGCGCTGTACTTGGAGACATGGCGGCCGGACGCAATCCTTTTGAAGCAATAAGATCCGGCACGGGTACGCTCATTGGCGTGCTCACCGGCATGTTCATCAAAATAGTGGTGGCCATGGTCATGGCCGTAGCTGTCTTCTGGCATTTGGCCAAATTGGCTTGGACGCTCTTGGCTTAGTCAGTTCCTGATGGCTATCTTGCCCAGCGCATCCCAGCCATGCCGTTGATCAATTTGAGTGTACAGCCTTCCATCCTGAGTCCTATTCTTGCCGAAATCCGCGATATCAACCAGCAAAGCGACCGCATGCGCTTTCGCTACAACATGGAACGATGTGGCGAAATTTTAGCTTATGAAATCAGTAAGCACCTTGAATTTAAGCCTGCACAGGTAACTACCCCCTTAGGCACCGCCCATGCTTCGGTACTCAACGAACAGCCGGTGGTAGGCGCCATCTTACGGGCCGGATTGGCCCTGCATCAGGGCATGATCCGCTTCTTTGACCGTGCCGATAATGCCTTCATTTCTGCCTATCGTAAACACCGACCTGATGGCAGCTTTGATATTGCCATAGAGCACGTATCTTGCCCCCCGCTGCAGGATCGCATCTTCATCCTTGCTGACCCTATGTTGGCCACAGGCCGCAGCATGGTGATCACCCTTCAACAGTTGTTTACTGCAGGCAGACCTAAAGTGATTCATCTGGCCTGTGTGATTGCAGCCCGACAGGGGATTGAGCACGTTCAACATCATTTTCCAGATTTGACAATTTGGACTTGTGCTTTGGATGAGGAGTTGAACGCAAAAGGATACATCGTGCCCGGGCTGGGCGATGCCGGCGATCTGAGCTATGGCCCAAAGGCCCAACATTGAGGCCACGGCAATACGAAAATTGTTTTATGCGGAAAAAACTTAACTTAGTTGCCCTTTCCTCCTCGATGGTCTTAACGTTGTGGGCATGAAAAAAACCTTACTACAACTGCTCTTGCCGTGGGCCGCACTTAGCGGTGTTTTTGCCCAGGACATTCACTTCAGCCAGTTTTACTTTTCCCCGTTGACGGTAAATCCCGCGCTTACGGGAGCTATTGACGGCACGTTTCGCATCGGTGGTATTTACCGCAATCAGTGGTCCAGCATCACTTCTCCTTTTGTTTACTCGACTCCTTCTATTGCTTTTGATGCAAAGCTTTTCAGCGGTGGTTTTACGGCAAACTATTTGGGGGTTGGGGCCTTGTTGCTCAACGACCGCAGTGGCGATGGCAACTTGACCAACATCACCGGCATGTTGTCGCTGGCTTATCACCAATCGCTGGACCGCGAAGGGAATTACCATCTGGCTGCCGGTTTGCAGGGCGGCTTTGTACAAAAGAGTATTGACTTTGAAAAGCTCAATTTTGGCGATGAATTCGATGGGTTAGGTTTTGGTGGAGTTACAAATGAGTTTTTTAAATATTATCAAATCGCCTATGCCGATTTTGCGGGGGGTGTCTTGCTTTATGGTATTCCCAGCAACCGCTTCCGCTTTCAGTTGGGCGGTGCGGTGTTTCACCTAACCACGCCGCGCGAGTCGTTTTTTGAATCCAGTACCAACCAGCTGGACATGCGCTTTGTCGCTCATGGCAGTGCCGGCATGCGTGCGGGCCGACGCATGTTCTTTTTCCCGTTTGCCCAGTATCAGTTTCAGAACAACGATAATGAGGCCGTAGTGGGTGCCAATATCGGGTATAACATGAGTGAATCGCTGCGCGGCCCGCTTCAGATCTTCTATGTAGGCGTGTTCAACCGCATACGTTACGACATCATCCCGACGGTTGGGGTGATGATGAAAGGCTTTCAGGCAGGCATCAGTTATGATGTCAACATCTCACCTGACCTGCGGCCGGCTACCGGAGGTAAAGGAGGGTTTGAGTTGGCCGTGGCCTACATCGGTAATATCTCGCCACCCAAGCATTACAAGCGCATCTTCTGCCCCAGCTTCTGAGGGCTTCGACTTACCCAGGGGCTGTCTTTAACCAAAAACCGATACGGTTTCAGGCGGTCTTTGCCACACGAGTCAATACCTATGCGGGGCGATGTAGCGATTTGTCGGGTACTGAAGCTGATGCCGCGGTCTTCAATCCAGATGAGGTGACCGAGCAGGTCTGCGCCATTTAGCTCTTTAGTAATTCCCAAAGCCCGGGCGGCTGAACCTGGCCCCGTAGTCAACGTGTAGGAAAGTGTTTGCTTGCCGCGGCGTTCCAGCATCACGTCCAGTCCTTCCAGCGGTTCGATGCTGCGAATCAGAATGGCATGCGGAATCTCTTCTCGGTTCGTCACCACATTAAACAAGTGATGCAGGCCGTAGTTGATATACACATAAGCCGTTCCGCCAATTGCATACATGACTTCGTTACGGGCGGTGCGGCGGCCCTGGTATGCATGAGACGCACTGTCGTTGATGCCGGCGTATGCTTCGGTTTCGGTGATGATGCCTGCTGTGCGTTTCCCCTCAAGTTCGGTCACCAGCACCTTGCCCAGCAGAGCACGGGCCAGCTCTACCACATCGTCGTGGAGGTAAAAACTGCGGGGTAGCTTCCGGCCTGTCGTCATCGTTGAGGCCCTTGCTATTTTACAGCGCAAAGTGCAATGATATGAGCCAGCAGGGTACGTTGTATCTGATTCCTTCAGCCTTGAACGAAGCGGGCGACTGCGGCTTGAGCCCTGAGACCGTGCAGCTAATTCTCGGCTTGGACTGCTTTGTAGTGGAAAACGTGCGTTCGGCTCGACGATTTCTGCGGCGCATCGGATACAGAAAAAATTTTGATCACATAAGCTTGATTCCCCTGGATAATGATGAGGATTTTGATGCGGCGATGCTTACCCCCTGCCTTATGGGTGCACTGCCCAGAATAGGGTTGTTGTCGGAAGCGGGCAGTCCTGCTGTAGCAGATCCGGGTTCGGCATTGGTACGATGGGCGCATGAGCAGGGATGGAGGGTGATCCCCCTGCCGGGACCCTCATCCATCATCCTGGCGCTGATGGCCAGTGGTCTGAACGGCCAGCAGTTTGCTTTTCACGGTTACCTGCCTGTGAAAAGTCAGTCGCGCCGGCAACGCCTTCGGGAATTGGAACGCGAAAGCGGTAAAAGCGGACAAACGCAAATTATCATGGAAACCCCCTATCGCAACCAGGCGCTGATGGCAGACCTCTTAGACTGCCTGCAGCCAACCACGTTGCTTGCCGTGGCTGCGGGCCTTACTCGAAAAGAGGAATATATCTGTTGCAAGCCTGTGGCGGCATGGAAAAAGCATCTTCCCCAACTGCGAGGGTTGCCCTGCCTCTTCTTGTTTCAAGCCCGACGCTTAGGGGCAAGGTAAGCCCGCATGAGGCACACACCGACCTTTTCGGTCGATATAAAAGCGCACACCTTCTTTTTCTACCTGGGCTATGCCTTGCTGAAAGGGCCCTACTCGATCATAGATCAACGGAATAACTATGGTGCCGGTGAAATCGATATAACCTGCTTTTCCACCGATGTAAACGCCGGCCATTCCTTCGCTGAATGCAAGGGCATAGTCATATTCCGGAGTGATGACTTCTGAGCCTTGACGATTAATGTAACCCCATTTTCCGTCACGGTTCACTGCGGCAAATCCTTCGCTGAAGTCGTCAATTTCAAAATACCGCAACGGTACCACCAGGTTTCCTTTTTGGTCAATGATGCCGGCATAGCCGTGCCGCTCTACAATGGCAAGTCCCTGATGGAATGGTGAAGCAAAATCATATTGCAGGGGGATGACGACATTCCCGTTTCGGTCTATGTATCCGTATTGGTCTTCCAGCATCACCACTGCCAAACCTTCACTGAAGCTAACCACTTCGTCGTATTGAAACGGCACCACCACTTTTCCACTCCGGTCGATAAACCCCCAGCCTTCTTCTCCCATGACAGCAGCCAGCCCTTCTTGGAACGACATGGCCTCTTCATATTGGGGCTTGATCACTTCTTTTCCGTTGCGGTCGATAAAGCCATAAAGGCCACCGCTGGCTACCATGGCCAAGCCGTCAGAGAACGGATAGAGCTCTTCGTAACGTGCCGGCACGATGATTTTGCCGCTGACTGCATCACGGATGCCGTACTTTCCTTGTTCCTCAAAAGCGATCAGCTGCTGCGCGTTTACCGCAAAGGGTAGCAAAGCCAATGCAAGGATGCACCTGCAGCTCATGCAAACAAATTTAAATGGGAAAATTAGCCTTATCGGTTTTCTCCAGCTTGCCTGCTAGCATGTTACCTTTGCCCACCTTTTCTTGTGTCGCGCAACAAAATTGCCTATTACGGCCTCACGTTTGACGATGTGCTGCTTATTCCGGCATACTCAGAAGTACTGCCCCGCGACACGGACATCAGCACACGACTTACGCGCAGCATCCGCCTGAACGTGCCGGTAGTATCTGCCGCCATGGATACGGTCACCGATTGGCAAATGGCCATAGCCATGGCGCAGCAAGGCGGCATCGGCATTCTTCATAAAAACATGACCATTGAGCGGCAGGCCGAAGCGGTACGAAAAGTCAAACGCAGTGAAAGCGGTCTCATCATCGATCCGATCACGTTAAAACCAGATCAGACCATTGCCGAAGCCCTTCACATTATGAAGGAAAACAAAATCGGTGGTATTCCTATCGTGGAAGATAGTGGTCAACTGGTGGGCATTCTAACCAACCGCGACCTGCGCTTTGAAAAAAACTTGCGTCGTCCCATTAGCGAAGTGATGACCAAAGACAATCTCGTCACCGCTCCGGAGGGCACCGACTTGCGCAAGGCTGAACAAATCCTTCAACGAAACAAGGTAGAAAAGTTGCCTGTGGTGGACCGGCACGGCCGGCTCAAAGGCCTGATCACCTATCGCGACATCATGAAACTCAAAAGCCATCCGCTGGCCTGCAAAGACCGTTACGGTCGGTTGCTGGTGGGTGCTGCCGTAGGCATCACTTCAGATTTGCATGAGCGTATTGAGGCCTTACTGGCCAATGGTGTGGATGTGATCTGCATTGATACGGCACACGGCCATTCACGGGGTGTCTTGGAGGCGGTCAGAAAAACCCGGCGCCACTTTCGCAATCTGCAGCTTATTGCAGGCAACGTCGGCACGGCAGAAGGGGCCGTGGCACTGGCTGAGGCCGGTGCTGATGCCATAAAGGTGGGTATAGGCCCCGGCTCTATTTGCACGACACGCGTGGTAACGGGTGCCGGGGTGCCTCAGCTCACCGCTATCATGGATGCTGCCGCAGGACTTCAAAGAAGTAAAAAACACAGAGACCTGCCTATCATAGCCGATGGGGGAATACGATATACCGGCGATCTGGTCAAGGCCATTGCCGCAGGAGCTGATTGCGTGATGACAGGCTCTTTGTTCGCCGGCACTGAAGAGGCTCCGGGCGAAACCATCCTGTATGAAGGCCGCAAGTTCAAATCCTATCGGGGCATGGGCAGCTTGGAAGCAATGGCCGAAGGTTCCAAAGACCGCTATTTCCAAGACGCCGAAGACGATCTTAAAAAACTGGTTCCTGAAGGCATTGTCGGAAGAGTGCCCTATAAAGGCACCGTAGCGGAAGTCATGCTTCAAATCGTGGGGGGCCTGCGTGCCGGCATGGGGTACACCGGCTCGCGAACGATTGCTGAATTAAAGCAAAAAAAATTTGTTCAAATCACGGCTGCGGGCATGCGCGAAAGCCACGTACACGATGTAGTCATCATCAAAGAAGCACCTAATTACTCGCCCTAATTGCTGTTGTCATGAATGCTTTGGAGCGTGCCCAGGCCTTGCTGGCCGAAGTAGAGCAAGCAGAGCTGCTCACGGCCGAACAAGCTGAAGCGTTTCGCCTACGGTTTCTGGGCAGTAAAAATCAGCTCAAAGAGCTCATGGCTTTACTCAAAACCTTGCCTACAGAAGAGCGAAAGCAGCTCGGGCACCTGGTAAATGTCGTCAAACAGCTCGCTGAAGAAAAATACCGTGCGGCACAGCAGCGCTTTTCACCCAAGGTGCAAGCCTCGCTTCCTGCCGACATAACGCGCCCCGGCTGGCCCTACATGCCCGGCTCGCGCCATCCCGTCGCAATCGTGCGCGACCAGATTATTGACATCTTCCTTCGTTTAGGCTTTGCCTTAGCCGACGGTCCTGAAATCGAAGACGACTGGCACAACTTTACCGCTCTCAACATGCCGGAAGACCACCCGGCTCGAGATATGACAGATACTTTTTACCTGAGCCGCAACCCGGACCTCATGCTTCGCTCACAAACTAGCAATGTGCAGATCCGCATCATGGAGCGGCAGCAGCCTCCCATCCGCATCATTGCTGCAGGTCGTGTTTACCGCAATGAGACCATCACCTACAAAGCGCACGTCTTCTTTCATCAGATCGAAGGGTTGTATGTGGACGAAGCCGTATCGTTTGCCAATCTGAAACAAACCATCCTGTACTTTGTCGATGAATTTTTCGGCGCCGACTACGAATGCCGCATTCGTCCTTCCTACTTTCCTTTTACCGAAATTTCAGCAGAGGTGGATATACGCCGGAAAGGCACCGAACGTTGGCTAGAGATCATGGGCTGCGGTATGGTGCATCCCGAGGTACTACGCAACTGCAAGATCGATCCCGACCGTTACAGCGGCTTTGCTTTTGGCATGGGCATCGAGCGCCCTGCTATGCTGAAATACGGTATTACCGACATCCGAATCCTTTACGAAAACGACCTCCGGTTTCTGCGTCAGTTTATTTCGGCGTAAAGGCTCAAACGACCACCTCGTTAAGCAGGCGCACCAAGGCCCGGCGTTGTCGGTACAAGACTTTGAGTTCTATGATCAGCGAGCGGACGGCCTCGGTGCTGTTGGGTAATCGCAACATGGTGCGCAACGTATTGATGATTTCTTCATATGCTTCTTTTCCGCTGTGATTTTCTGCATATCGGCGCAGCGCTTTCGCATACAGCTCTAAAAGGGCTTCCGGCCTCAAGGTCCGAAGCCAGGGTTCGTAACGGTTGAGCAAAGGCAAAGAGCAGTTTTTCCGCAGCAGTTCTACCAGCTTGTCGGGGCAATGCTCTTCCATCATCCAGATGCGTACAGTCACATCGATGCCGCGACTGAAAAAGTCTTTTTGCTGACGCAGCTGACCTACGATGCGTTTTACCTGTTGTGGCCAATGCGAGGCCGCATAGGTTTGCCGCAGCTGCCGGTAGTAGCGGAAGTCATGCGTGTGCAGAAACAACTTCAAAGCAAGGCGGCGAATGGTTTGCTTATCGCCCCGGTGCAAAGCCAGCTCCAGCATCAGAGGCTCCCACTCCTCACTGTTGTTACCTGCCATGGCTTGCTGCAGCACGGCAGCCGCCTCATCGGTGTTGCCGGCAGCTAAATGTTGGCGGACTAAATCCTGGCCAAAGGCTGGAATCCATAGGTTTTCTTTCATCAGCCGGTCGGCAGGTTCTGTCTGGCCGACGGCTTTGAGCAACCGGTATTCCGCCAGCACCAGACGTTGCTCTTCGCTGTGGTCCAGGGGTTGCCCCGTCGGAGTCCGGTTGCGACCCCGCAGCATGCGCAGCAGGCCCAACAGCCGATCGGCAAAGCCCAAAGGCACACTGAGGTCGAGCAGCAGGTTAAGGACGGCCTGCAGCACATCGGCCGTCAGGTCGTAGCGGACGTGTAACAGATTTGAAAAAAATTCATATATCTGTTGCTGCAACTCGGTACTGGCCTGTGGAGCCAGTTGGCTTGTGCAGGCAAGAGAGCGGAGCAGCAACGCCTGCAGGGGCTGCCGCAGCGAAAAAGGCAGGGGTTCAAGCCAAGGGGTGTGCAGCAACAACCACGCATCGGCATAGTTGGCCTGTGCAGTCAACTCCTCGCCTTTTCGAACGATGCAGTCCAGCAATGAGGTTGCTTCCTGGGCACTGACCCGGCCGTGGCGCAGCAATGCCTGCCAATGCATAGGCAGCCGAACCTGTACAGGCAGCAAAGGCTCTTGCGATAAGACCAAGGCCAGCCGCACCAGCCAGTCGGAGTCGCTGTCGCCGGCTTTCAGCAGCAAGCGCCGCAAAGCTCCAGGCTTCAGCTTCGCCAAGGCAACAGCCACCAAAGGTGTGAGACGGTTTTCAGCCTCCACGTTTGCCGCGATGTAAATCCGGAAAGGTAATTCTTTTCTACATCTGTGGGCTATTTTTACCCACTACGTCGGTAACCGGCGAAACGTTTGGGATTTTCAGAGGTAAACCACTTAATCCGCACGATAGGAATTGCGGGGGCAGGCACCATGGGCCGGGGCATAGCTCTGGCTGCGCTCCAGGCCGGTATAGATGTTTTTCTTTACGACACTTCCCCTGAAGCGCAGGAACAGGCCGTCTCTTACATTAAAAAAAAACTAAACGATCTGCACCAAAATCAGCACTTATCGCAAAGTCGGGATGAGGTGGCAAACCTACACCCGGTTTCCGACCTCACCGCTTTGGGTGGTGCCGTCATCATCGAAGCCATTGTGGAAGAACTCAACGCCAAGATTGAGCTGTTTCAGCAGCTTGCGGCATCCCTTGAGCCCGACGTGATTTTTTGCACCAACACCAGCAGCTTATCCGTAACCCGCATTGCGGAAGAAGTGCCCCATCCCGAGCGGGTCGTAGGTATGCATTTTTTCAACCCCGCCGACCGCATTGCCTTGGTAGAAGTTGTGGCCACGTCGTACACTGCTCCGCAGGTGGTTGAACGGGTTTTTAGTCTGGCGCGCAGGCTCGGTAAAACGCCGGTGCGCGCTAAAGATGTGCCCGGCTTCATCGTGAACCGCATTGGCAAGCTCTACCATACCGAGCCCCTATTCGTGTTGGAACAGAACGTAGCTTCCCACGAAGTGATTGACGAATTAATGGAAGCCGCCGGTTTTCGTATGGGGCCTTTTCGCCTCATCGATCTCATTGGCCTCGATGCCAACCTAAACGTCACCCGATCGTTGTATGCCCAAATCAGAAAGGAGCGGTTTCGCCCTTCAGCCCTGCAAGAACAGATGGTGCGCCAGGGCTTGTGGGGGCGCAAGTCAGGCAAAGGATTTTATACTTATGAGAAACCGCCGTAAATCGCATGAGCATGTTTGATATGCTGTAGGCAGCCGAAAACAGTTCAGCTGCTACGTTCGTGCAACAAAAAATTTGTGTGTGGCTTTATGAAAAAGGGGAAGATATTTCGCACCAAAGCTTTCGTTTTTCTTCATTTACACAAATTGTTAGGGCTGCCATGAAAGAATCCGAACGCATCAGCAAGCTGTTTGCCGACCAGTGGAGCGGCGAGCCATGGCTTGGAGTTTCGTGGGAAAAGACCCTTAGGGAAATCACGGCCAAAGAAGCGTCGAGCCGGCCTTTTCCCGGCTTTAATTCTATCTGGGAAATTGTAATTCATCTGTTGGGCATGAGGCAGGCGGTCTTGCGTCGGTTGGAAGGAGAGCCCATTGAAACGCCGGACGATAATTACTTCCATGCCATCACCGACCGAAGCGAGGCAGCCTGGCAGCAGTTGATCACACAGATGGAACAAACCACACGCCGTTTACAAGAGCTGCTGCTTCGCGAAAAGTCGGCGGCATTAAGCCGCCAGTCGGTGCAGCCTCCGTTCACGCGCTATGAGCTTCTGATGGGACTGTTGCAACACGATGCCTACCATCTGGGCCAAATTCGCCTGTTGCATCGGCTGGCTCGCTTCAGAATGTAAGGGCTTTCCACAGCAGCCGCACGCCAAAAAACACCACGCCGGCCCCTACGGCCCGCGTCACTGCGGCAACCATAGGCGGCGTCAGCACCCGCTGCAAGCGTGCGGCAAAATAGGATTTGACAACATCCAACAACACGATTGTTCCAAACGTGCCTGCAAAAAACTGCAGGTAGTGATACTCTTCGTATTTCGGATCTACTGCCACGATGCTCATCGCTCCGATCCAAAACACATAGACAAAAGGATTAAGCGTATTCATCAAAAATCCTTTTCCTATGTAAAGCACCAAATCAGCTGACCGAATCGCTATTTCACGGGTCTGCAACCTGATAGGCTTAACCAGTTGATAAAGTCCATACCAGATCAGAAGCATGCCTCCTACAGCACCGATCCAGAGGCGCACCTCGGCATCGCGGATCCATTTGCTGAGGCTGAAAAACGAAAAGAGGATGACCGACAAGTCGCTGATGAGAACGCCCAGGGCAAAAGCTAAGGCAAATAAGGCACCCCTGCGCATGCCGGTGTCCAGAATGCCGAAAAAGACCGGGCCCAACGAAAAGGCTGCAATCAATCCCAGCAATGCGCCTTTGTAAAACATTTCGCCCATACAGACTTGCGCCGCTTAAAAATTAACGGCTAAAGGCTTACCTCCGTTAACTGCCGTATTGTTTCAACAGGCGATAGGCCGATGCACTGTAATGTCCGCCAAACAAATTGGCATGGACCAGAAGGGGGTATAACTGGCACAGCGGACGGCGTTGCATATAGCCCGGTTTCAGAGGGAATAGTTCTTCATAACTGTGCCGCATTCGCTGATCAAAGCCGCCAAACAAGTCCATCATTGCCCAGTCCATTTCGCGAAAGCCGAAGTAGATTGCCGGATCTATCACAACCGGCAGGCCGTCGGCACCTACCAAATAATTACCTGACCAAAGGTCGCCGTGAACCAACGAGGGCGGCTCGTCAGGGAAAAAGTCGGACAAACGATCGTATATTTTCTCCACGAGGTTCAGGGCCTGTTTGGGTAGCGCTTCTTGCGCAACGGCTCGCCGCACTTGAGGGAGCAGCCGTTCGTGAAAATAAAAGTCGGTCCAACGGTCGTGTGAGCGGTTGCTTTGAGGCAGACTACCGATGTAGTTGTCGTGGTCCAATCCAAATTGCTGCCGGGTGGTGCGGTGGAGCTGGACCATTCGCTGGGCAAACCGTTGCCAAAAGGTGCGGGAAGGACGGCCTCCCCCACAAAAAGTCAGCAACAGATATTGCTGTTTTTCATCTACATGCACCGCTACGGGTATGGGTGCAAAATCAGGAACGGCAGCATTGATGAGTTCCAACCCACGGGCTTCGCAACGAAACATGTCCGGATAGGCCCTGGCATCGTTTACCTTCAAGAAAAATTTTGTGGATGGTGTGTACACGTGGTAGCAAGCATTGATGCAGCCGCCTCCTGCTGGTGTTAACGAGCTAACCGGCTGATCGATACCGGCCGCCTGTAGCATGCGTTCGGCCACCTGTTTCAGTTCCATCTAAGATTCATTGGCAGGCCCCAAACATAACTTTGATTGCATGTATTCGGCCATCGACGTAGAGACCACAGGCCTGCATGCCGGCAGCGATGCCATCACCGAAATCGCTGTTGTAAACTTCGACCAACAAGGTATTAGCGAATATTTTCATACGTTGGTACAGCCCGGCCGGCCAGTGCCGTATCAGGTGACTCGCTATAACGGCATCACTCAGGAAATGCTGACCGATGCGCCCGGTTGGAACGAGATTATGGCCGAGGTGGATCGCCTGACCCGCCACCGCATCGTCATGGCTCACAATGCCCATTTCGACTACAACTTTCTGCGGGCTGCCTTTGCACACCAGGGTCTCAGCTTTGAGCGCAAGGTGTTTTGCACGCTATACTGGCATCGCCGCTTGCTTCCCGGCTTGAGTTCGTACAGCTTGCCATCCTTGTGTCGCTTCTGGGGCATCGCCACGCTCCCCTTGCATCGGGCCCTGGCCGATGCCTTGGCCGTGATGCACTTATTCCTGCGCTTGCTGGGGTACGACACGCATGGATGCATACGTCGCTGGCTGCAGCAGCAACGCCCCGGTCGTCTGTGGCCTCCACAGCTTTCTGCCGAAGTCTTGAGACAGATTCCGCAACAGTCAGGAGTGTACTATCTAAAAGATGGGCGAGGTAAGGTGTTGTATGTCGGAAAGGCGCGAAACCTGCGCCAGCGCATCTTGCAGCATTTTACTACCGGTTCTCCTACGCAGCAACAAACGGCCCTCATCTCGCGCATCAGCGATATTCAGGTGCGCGTTTGTGGCAGCGAGTTAATGGCCCTTTTGCTGGAAGCCGAAGAGATCCGCAGGCTTTATCCTCCGTTCAACCGTGCTCAGAAGCGGACTTTGGGTTCTGTGGGACTGTTTTCTTTTATCGATGGTTTCGGATACAAACATTTAGTGCTGAAGATGCTCAACGGCAGGGAGCGGCCGTTGGCAGCGTGGCCTTCACTGGCAGAAGCACGAAATGATCTGAAGCAAGTGGCTTGTGCGGCTGGGTTATGTCCGAAGTTAGCCGGCTTGCAGAGGAGTGTTGGAGCGTGCTACGATCATGCTCAAGGCCGCTGCGACGGAGCCTGCATAGGTGCCGTTCTGCCTGATGTGTACAACCTCCGTGTGGAGCACGCACTTATGGCTTTGAACCAACGCTTGTTTTCTGGTCTTATTGTGACCGAGGGCCGTGATGATCAGGAATGCGGGGTTGTAGCCCTGCGTCGTGGATTTTGCTTAGGCTTCGGATTTGTACCGCGGCAGCAACTGCTCCCGGGTGCTGATCTTTACGCTCATCTTCACCCCGTTGCCAACCGAACCGACACCTTACGCATCATAGCTTATTTCCTCAGGCAAAATCACCGATGCCAGGTGGTGCCACAACCGGTCACCGGCTGTTGCGACTGAAGCGCTCAGCCAACAAAAGGGCCTGATAGGCATTTACAATGCCGGCTGAAACACAAAGCCGTTTCCAGCGCACGCGTTTGCCAGAGCCCGGCAGCGGCGCCTTTCCTTTCATTTTCGTTACCGATTTGATTAAAATTTTTCTGATCTGTTCAGCAGTAAGCTGGGGATAATATGAGCGGATGAGGGCTGCCGTGCCGGCAACCACCGGTGCAGCCATACTGGTACCCTGAAGGCTGCGGTATTTGTTTTCGGGCACAGTGGAGTAAATGTTCACTCCGGGTGCGAACACGTCAACGGTCTTTTTGCCGTAATTAGAGAAGTCGGCCGGCTTGCCGTCAGGCGTGCTGGCCCCTACGTTGATGAAGTTGGTAGCCTTGCCTCCGTCGGCAAAATAGGGGTTGGGATACACGCTGGTTTTGTCGGTATTGAGGTGGTCGTTACCAGCACCGTGCACGATGAGTACATCTTTTTGCATGGCATAGCGCACCGCATTGTCAACGACTTGTTTGTTGAAGGAATAGCTTTTGCCAAAGCTCATGTTGATGATGCGGGCACCATGGTCCACAGCGTATCGGATGCTGTTGGCCACGTCCTTATCGCGTTCATCGCCATCGGGCACACAGCGCAACACCATGATGCGCACGTTGTCGGCCACGCCCATGGTGCCGGTTTGGTTGGTGCGGTCGGCCGCGATGATGCCGGCCACGTGCGTACCGTGCGTGGCATCAGGCCCTGCCACGTCGGCATTACCATAATAGCGCTCAGAAGCATCCAGATAGTTGTCGCCCACCAACGGTCGGGGGTCGAAATTCAGGTTGTAATGATACTGGCGGCCTGTCTCCAGGTGTTTTACGTATTCGCCCAAGGCTTCGTATAGGCTCAGAAAGGAAGTTTCTTCATCCAGAATGCCGCTGAGCAAGAACACAGTTGCGGTAAGCGAGTCGGGCAGCGTATCCAAATTCAGAAGCTGATCTAAAGGTGGATCTTGAGTTCCGACAAGTTCCTGAAGAAGCTTCATGTTTCGATACAAGCCGGAGTAGAGTTGATATTCTTTTTCTGTTTCCGCCACCTTTTGCTCGTATGCGAAGCGCAGCCGCAGGTATTCGGCATGGTTCGGATCGGAGGGGGGTGGCCCCTGGGTGCCGTAGCGGTCGAGCATCATCTTGTAGAGGCGGGTGAGCTCCATCTGGTCGTATTGAACGCTGCCATTCTTGCCCCCGATGAAATTCCAGCCGTGTACGTCATCGACGTAGCCGTTTCGGTCGTCGTCGAGGCCGTTGCCTTCCTGCTCGCCGCTGTTGCGCCACAGTACCGATTTGAGATCTTCATGTGTGATGTCAGTGCCTCCATCCAGCACTGCTACGACGACGGTCTGACCGGTTTTGTCTTTCAGCAGCTCTTGATAAGCCCGTTGAACGGCAGCGCCATAGACGCCGTCGCGCTGGGGATCGAGCAAAAACCACTCCTGCAATTGGGCCTTTGCTGCCAGCGGCAGCATCAGGCTTAAAGCCACCACCAGCCTTAAGGAAAAGTTCATCAGAGAAAATTTATGTGCCAAGGTAGGGCGTTCCCCCTCATGCCGACAAGGCATCAGGGCTTGCCCGTAGTTTTTATTAAAGCCTGGCAAGACTAAACCGTCGTTAGCTCTGGGTTACGGCCGCGAGCGCTGCCAACACCTTTTGTTTCTGCTCTTCGAGCACCTGAAGCAACAAATCAATGGTTTTTATATGTGTACGAAACGACAGAATGGCAGCCCTGAGGTAGATCTGCTGGTTGATGCGGGTGGAAGAGACAAACACACGGCCGTCTTCGTGCACAGCGTGCACCAGGCGTTGGTTAAAGCTGTTGGCATCCAGGCCTTTGCCCGCATAGCGGTAAACCACTACGCTTAGTTGAGGAGGCCCGCCGGTTTCGAACCCCAGCTGGCGCACTTGCTGCTCAAAGTAGCGGGCCAGGAGCAGCTTTTCCTCCAGACATGCGCGGAAAGGTTTCAGTCCGTGCAACATCAGGGGCAGCCACAAGCGCAGGCCCCGAAAAGGTCGCGTCAGCTCTATAGAATAGTCGGCCGGCGATTCACCGGCGGTGGCATCCTGCAGGTAGGCAGCCTGACTGCTGAACGATCGCTTCAACAGCTCACCGCGTCGTACCAGTAAGGCACCGGTACCATAGGGCAAAAACAGCCCTTTATGCGGATCTACCGTTATACTGTCACTCTGCTCGATGCCGGCCAGCAGGTTTTTACCTTCTTGGGTCAATATGTAAAAACCGCCGTAGGCGGCATCGACATGAAACCACAGTTCGTGCTTACGGCAGATGCGGGCAAGATCAGCCAGGGGATCGACGGCACCGGTATCGGTAGTGCCGGCTGAAGCTACAACCATCAGAGGCAACAGCCGGTTGGTTTTGTCCATGATGATCAACCGATCCAAATCATCGGCTTTCATACGCCAGCGTTCGTCCATAGGGACACGCCGAATGATGGCCTCGCGCAGCCCTGCCAGGCGCAGGGCCTTGTCTATAGAATGGTGTGCCTGGTGCGTCATGTAGATGACGGCGCGATCCACATCACGGCTCTTGAGCCCTGCTGCATCGCGGGCTACCATGACGGCCATGAGGTTGCTCACGCTTCCTCCTGAAGTGAGAGTGCCCGCCGCCTCGCCTGGATAGCCGAATAGGTCGGCCATCCAGCGGACCAAATGCTGCTCCAATGCCGCTGCACCGGGACCGGTAAAATGCACGCCTGCATAGCGGTTGAATACATCGGCCAAGTAGTCTCCAAGAGCACTGTAGTAAAGTCCACCACCGGGAATATAGCCCAGGTGGCCTGCGCTGGCAGGGTTCAACCCCGGCTGATCTATGTGTTGGCGCAGCAGTCGTAAGGCCAAGTCCACATTCAGGGGTTCTTCTCCTATGGGAAAATCGGTGATGGCGCTGCTGCCGCGGACAAAAGCAGGAATACGATCCAGATGATTTAAAAAATGTTCGCAATAGTCAATGACCCGGCGGCGCACCTCATCGCGCTTGCCGGCCCCCGGCTCCAGTTGTCGGGCAAGCTTCTCCAGCTGCCGGATGCGTTCGATAAGCGAGACCCCCTCTTGCTCCATTGAAAACGCTAAAAATAGCAGAACCCAGATGTCTTTGCTCCTGCAGGGAAAAGCTTTTCCCAATGGCGCTTCAGCCAAAATAAATTCTTGATTTCCTGTAGGGGTGTGCTGGGCGCATCCGTGTACAGCATGGCCTTTGACTTTTATTAATGTTTTTTGATAAAAAGAAAATTGAATGGTGTGGCGAACATCCTTGTGGAGCATTAGGCTTGAAATATCATTTTTTTCATCAATCAACGAGCAGCCGGTTGTAGGCCTAACTTCGCTGTAGCAGATGTTATGCTCTGCACTGATGAGGCTTTTGGGCGCAGCAGGTTTTGATTTCTGCTTCGGCAGTCAACCATGCCGATGCGTCGCTTTCGTTCAGATGTATTTGGTTATTGTGTGGCTAACTGCTATCCCGCTCATGGCTCTTCATGCCCAAGACCGGCTCCAGGTGCGCGGTATCGTAGTGGACAAAGTATCAGGCAAAAGATTGTCTTATGCCCTCATTGCCGTTCTTGATGAACAAAAGCAGCCCATTAGCGGCGTTACAGCCGATGAAGAAGGAAGGTTTCAGCTTAATACCCCTAATGCCGACACACTTCACCTTCGTGTGCAATACCTCGGCTTTCAGACATTGGATACTGCCCTGATGGACCGCTCCGGAAAAGGCCTGATCACCGTCACCTTACCCCTGACGCCGCAGGGACATGAGCTCAGCGAAGTAACCGTTGAATCCGTTCGCCAGACCGCTGCCGTTTTGCCCGACAAGCAGGTATTTCTTGCCGACA
>JANWWJ010000035.1 GCA_025056305.1 Chitinophagales bacterium
ATCGGCAGGGTGTATGCCATCAGCATGCTGGTGTTGCTGATCACAGCCTTTCTGATCTACCGTCTGTTCGGGGGCTGGGGTCTGTTCTATTGGTTGGCCGTGTTGGCTGCCGTCACCCCGCTGGGAGGGATGATCCCCATATTCACCCGATGGCCCAAGCCGCATTACATTGTATGGCATTTTTGTTTTATGTATGGGCGCGTGATAGGTTTAAATGGTGCAGAGATCTCGTAGATTGCCTTGCGCATTTGCTGCATGGTCATGAAGAGCGGTATTTCCATCCGCCCCTGTCATCAGATGGCGGATGACAAGACAGCTTTGGCCTGATGTGCTGGCGTGTGGTTCTTCATAAAGAAGCTGCCTTGCCGCAGCCGACAATTCTGATTTGTTGCCAGAGCCTTTAACGAGAGGGCTGCCCGAACAGCGCAATTAATTTATGATTACCTTTCTTGTCCAAGCTCAACAACCAAGGTTATGGAACCCGTTTTTCATGTAGATGAACAGGCTGCTCGCTTCAGGGTCGAACAGCTTTTTGATGCTGCTCTGCCATTGGTGTGGAAAGCGTTTACGCAACCCGAGCTGCTTGACCAGTGGTGGGCACCGCATCCCTGGCGTTGTGAAACCCATTCTATGGATTTTCGACCTAAAGGCTACTGGCGGTACGACATGGTCAGCCCCGATGGTCAGCGCATCAAGTCGCAACAGACATATCAAGAAATCTTATATGAGCAAATGTTTTCCGGCACCGATGCATTTGTTGATGCCGATGGCAGCATGAAACCGGATATGCCTTCTGCAAATTTTATCAACCGGTTCTTTCCACTCGGCGAGCAAACCCGTGTGGTCATGGAAGCCGTATATCCAGAGCCGCAGCAACTGACCGCTGCCTTAAGTATGGGATTACAAAAGGGCCTCTCGCTTACCTTGAACCAACTGAAATCCTTACTCCAAAAAATGAAAGAACACACGTAGTTCAGAGAAAAAATCAAGGAACCGAAAAGCCATTTCAGCTCAGATGTTTCCAACAACGGCGTGCCTGCAATCCACAAGGGCCGGCATAAGGGCCCGTAAGCGATGAATGTTTCATTCAATCCATGCTTAGAGCTGTTTCAAATGTCATCAACGAGGCAGAAAAAGATTTGTGCGGCCTGAATGAGACAAAGAGTGGTTTTGATCGGTGCCGATGAAAACTCTTGAAGCCGCTGCCTTCGATAGAAACAACAATGGCCATCAAAACCTTTAGCCTGATTCTTTTTCCTCAAGCAGCTTCAGGACATAGGGCTCGATTTTTTCCGGTGAAGTGGTAGGCGCAAAACGCTTAACGGGAATACCGTTTCTATCAATTAAAAATTTTGTAAAGTTCCACACGATACGCGGGCCGAGGGTGCCTGGAAGTTCTTTTTTTAAATAGGTAAAAAGCTCATGGGCGCCTTTGCCGTTGACTTCCACCTTGGCAAACAGGGGAAAAGTAATGTTGTAGTTTGTTGCGCAGAACTGTGCAATTGCCTTTTCGTCGCCGGGTTCTTGTTGACCAAATTGGTTGCAGGGAAAGGCCAACACCACAAAGCCACGGTCTTTGTACTTTCGGTAGAGTTCCTCCAGACCGGCATATTGGGGCGTGAACCCACACGCACTGGCGGTGTTGACCACTAGGACCACCTTGCCCCGATAGCTTTCCATGCTGATCAGCTCGCCGTTGATGGAGCGGGCGGAAAACTGGTAGAAAGCAGGCGAATGAGGGGGATATTCCCTTTTCGCATCAACGGAAAAGTGCTTTTCCATGATTTGTAGCCACGAAACAATGAAAAAAAATGTAATCAGCCACATGGTTTGGTGAGGTGCCGCAATGAAAGCTCATGTAAATTACGTTCATTCGGTCTTTAGCAATCCCTTTAAGTACTGAAGGTACAGTCGGTTGTTGCTATTATTGTGCAGCGGGTTTGTGGGGGCCAGCAGAAATGCTGGCCGTTTAAGCCAAAAAAAGATGAAAAAAAATTTTCTGTATGCAGGGCTCCTTGTAGCGGGAGTTCTGGCCGGCTGGTTTCTCGGCTATTTACGTCTTCCTTTTGCCGACCGCGACTATGTCTTTCTGATGGGCTTTATTGCCGGAATTACGCTCGCGCTGTTGCTGCTGGTATTGTGGCTCATGTGGGTACGCCATAAGTACTTGCTACGGGCCTTGCGATCGGCATCGAAAATGCCCGATACACCAGGGCGTCACTATCAGATATTGTGGTGGCTCTTTGCCCTGGTGATAGCTGGTGGTGCTCTCTCCGTTTTTGTCTTTTCCCATCGACTCAGCCGCACCGTCAAGAAAGAACTGAAAGGAGTACACGAACAATTGAAACAGCAGGCATACCTTACGGAATCGACGCGTATGGCCAACCTGCTGCTATTGCTGAACAGCATTATAGATAATGCCGAGCAAGAGCTTCAGCAGCAGGGTACACTCAGCGATGCAGTAATCGCTCGCCTAGCGGCATTAAGTTTTTCGCTCAAGCCTTACCGCCTTTTGCGGGGCGACAGCCTATCTGCACGGCCGTATAGTCCGGAACGTGGCCAGTTGCTTCAAGCTTTGCTGTTGCTGCAGCCCGATTCTGCTTCGCTGGCCCGCATCCGGCAACGCGTCACGTTTGCGGGCGCCGATCTGGCCGGCGCCCAGCTCTCTAGGGTTGACCTACAGGGTGTAGATCTGCGAGGGGCCAACCTTCAGGCGGCGGATCTCGGTGGAAGTAATCTTTTGGGAGCCGACTTGACAGATGCCGACCTGAGCGAGGCCAACCTTAAAGGAGCCCGCCTCACCAACGCATCACTGCGTCGTGCTGACTTACGCTGGTCTCGCTTGGACAGTGCCGACTTAAGGTTTGCCGTGCTGGACGGAGCCCGCATGGACCACGCACACCTGGTCCATACCACACTCCATTCGGCATCAGCCCTCTTCGCTTTTCTCCATGCCACCGTCCTCTACGACACCGATCTGAGCCACGCTGTGCTCCGCGGCTCCAAATTCGATCAAGCGTCGTTACAGCAGGTGAACCTCAGCCGCGCCGATTTAAGATTGACCAGCTTTGCCGGCGCCTACCTGCAGCATAATCGCTTTGATCTGGCACTGGTGGACTCCACCTGGCACCAAAACCTTACGCGCTGGCAACCCGACGGAATGCAAGCCCTCGTTCAGACCTACAGCCTGGTACAAGATACGACCGACAAATACAACAACCGAATTTACCGCTTACGCAATAAATCATAGACCAACATCCGTTGCTTTAAAAAAAATTGATTTCATACCTGTTCAATGATTCGGCTCTGGGCTTTTGGGACACATCTGCTGTATGCTCGCCCCTAAATCAGGAGTCAAAGTTGCTTTGACGCATCACCTGATTGATCTTGTGGGCAAAGCGAATCACCACCTCTTCATCGGCACGAAAGGGCATGAGTCCAATGTGAAAAGCGCGGCCATAGTATTGCTGCAGGTCGTTCAAATAGGCGGCCATGAGGTCGGGCGTCCATCTGGTGCGTTTGGTAATGTGATACTTGGCTTTCAGCTTTTTGCCCAGCTCTTGTCCGATTTCATTGTTGATCAGATCCACATAATTATCTACCGGACCCTCTTCCAGATCGCTGACCTGCCGATGAGTAAAGCGGCCGTGAATGAGTTCTGGGTGGTGAAAACGCTCATGGGCATCGGCGACAAAATCGGCCAGGGCTTCGGAAAAGCAGGTTGTAATAAAGGCCTGTGCCGTGATATGATTAAATGTATTTATATATCCTTTCTCACTGCTGTCTCGCGGAGAGAGGAAAGCCAGCTGAGGAGTGGTGATTTTCCGATAAGCTGCTTCGGCCAGGGTATAAAAGGCCACGTCACCGTCTCCAAATAAGTTAGGTCGAATACGGGCCAGTAGGTAAATGCGCTCCAGATCCAGCCGGTGACGAACCGTGAATGGTGCTTTCAGGATCAGGGCCGCTTGCTGCCAGACCGTTCCGTTCTTGATCTTCAGCAGATCTCCCTGGCTGATGCCTTCTGTCAGTTCACTGGTCAGCGTCTGCCCTTGACTGCAATAACGCACGCGAACACCGGCCTTCTTTCGCCACAGGCCAGCCAACCCCTTACCGGAGCTTTGATAATCGAGCAAGAGGACAGATTTTAATTCTTCAAATGATTCAAACCTAGTACTGAGCAGAGCACCCTTCATCTGAAGCCGTTCGGGTAGCTGGGCTTCTTCATAAAGGGCATCACGGCATTCCGTGTGGTCGTGGCTGTGATCAGAAAAAGAATAGGTACAGGCCTGCAGTCCAAACAGAATGGCCAGGAATATCCGTGTTTGCCTGCTCATGTACCGAAGGTTTTGCTTAGGGCAATCGCAACACCCCCTGCTCATTATCCAAGAAGGAAGCCGTGCTGCGATAAAGCACATATCGCACAGGTTTATCGTCGCCGCAAACGGTCATCGCCGTCATGCGGAGCTGATGGACATCATCAAAGACGATGGCAGGTCGGTAATCAGGTGCCGCAATGCAAAGTTTTACATTGTTCATGGTCAAGCCGCTCACATGGCGCACATACAAGCCCCACGCAGGCAATTCTCCGAACATAGAAAATTCAGGATATTCTGCCTCTTTTTCCGGAACCTGATGCAGCCGCCACAACGGCATGTAGGCCATACCCGGATGGCCACGACCGGGGTAATAAATTTCAATATTCTCTAATGTAACATTTTCTACTTGATGGCCCGGAATACCCGTTATGGAGGCGGGAATGGTATTATGAAAAAAGGGAAGATCCGGTCCGCGTTGCTCATAGGCATGATCCGGCCTGCCGAAAGGAACCTCTACCTTCATGTTTCGGATCATGATGTTCCGGAGTTTGCCTATCCCGCGTTGCGTGGTGCGCGCGCCCAACCGGATGAATAGCGCATTGCCCGTGTTGGTAGCCGTAATGCCATCTACGCGGATGTTTTCCAGGATGCCGCCATCCACGCATTCCAAAGCCAAAGCACTGCGGAACGTATCGTACACGCGTATGTTTTCAATAGTCACATTGCGAAAACCACCATGCGAGACGGTGCCGAACTTCACCGCACTGGCACTGGAGCGTACCGTGCAGTGCGCCATATAAACGCTGTCGCACAGATGATCCTGCGATTGCGACTTCAAGCAAATCCCATCATCGGCTGAATTGATGAAGCAATTCACAACGCGCACGTTGCGACAATCCTGAATAACCAGTCCGTCGTTGTTCCAATAGGCATCGCTTTCTACACGCACACTGTCCAACCGTAGGTTATTGCAGCGGTCGTAGGTCTGCACCCAGCATGCCGCATTGCGCAACGTGATGTTTTTGATCAGGATATTACGGCACTGCACGAATTCTATGAGCTGAGGCCTGATGTAGTGCGATGGCCGCATCTTAACGAAGTTATAGTCAGCGCTGTCCAGCTTGCCGCTGTAGAAGAGGCTGTCTAAATGGAGCGCAACCTTGCGCCCTTGGCCGTCAACCTCGCCGAAGCCGGTGATGGACAGATTGGTTTGGCCATCGGCCAGGATCAAGGCTTTCCATCGGTTTAGCTTTCGATACTGATCCGGGTTGGCACTTCCCAGCAAGACCCCGCCGCGCATGATGTGCAGCGTTACGTTGGATTTGAGCACGATGCTGCCGGTCAGAAACACTCCCTCGGGCACGACCACACGGCCTCCACCGTAACGATAGGCAGCCTCAATTGCCGCCTGAATAGCTGCTGTGTTCAGCGTAACTCCATCGCCCACGGCACCAAAACGCCGGATGTCAAAATCGTACGCAACCGCTGGGCTAGCAAACAGAAAGGCCAAAAACAAATAGATCATCTGCATGTGTTAAAAATACATGTTACCCTTTTTTCTGCTGCCGGGTCGTTAAAATCCCATCGGCCTTGTCGTCATCGCATGCTCCCACACCAATGTTTTCCGTCGGGTGCTCTAAAACATTTGATTGCGCCGCGCGGAACGGAATATGCAAACAACGAATTCAACCCATGTACCCTCGTCAACTCAATTAATGCTAATTTATTTTTAATATGTTTTTATGCCGGAATTGTTCGTTACCAAGCACGATGGTTTCTTGTTGGAACTGGCATCAAAGTATGTCTACCAAGCGCCCTCCATGCTGGAAACTACAAGGCTGCATTTATGCATCATGGCCCATCCCTGCGATTTACCGAGTTGTTGGCTTAAACGAACGCCACATACCGGAATTTCATTTGTCAGCATTCCGGAAAGAAATTTTTTAAAAACAGACTGCATTTGTATCTTTTCATAATGAAAAACACCATGTCATGAAAAAGGTGATTTCCATAGGAGTGGCTGTTGTGTTGCAGATAGATAATTTTGGTCAGACGCCCGCGATTGAATGGCAACAGTGTTATGGTGGAAGTTGGGACGAAACAGCCTATGCCACAGTTGAATCCATTCATTCCGGATATGTTGCAGCGGGGTGGACTAACTCCAACAATGGCATGGTAAGTGGGAATCATGGGCTGATGGACTTTTGGGTAGTCAAGCTATCGGTTACCGGTGCATTGGAATGGCAAAAGTGTTTTGGCGGAAGCAATAGTGAGATGGCTTTTGACATCGTTCAGACTGCTGATGGCGGATATGCCGTTGTGGGCAATACCTATTCAAACGACGGCGATGTCAGCGGCAACAAAGGATTTCGCGATGTCTGGGTAGTAAAGCTGGACGATGTAGGCATACTCCAATGGCAAAAATGCCTGGGGGGAAGCAACGATGATACAGGGTTTTCCATCCGTCAGACATGGGATGGGGGGTACATCGTGGCGGGTTACACGTCATCGTACGATGGAGATGTAAGCGGCAACCACGGGCAAAGAGATTTCTGGGTGATCAAGTTGGACGATATGGGAAACCTCATTTGGCAAAAATGTTTGGGTGGGTCAAACAATGACCAGGCCAAGTCCATAATTCAAACCAGTGATAGCGGCTATGTCGTTACGGGATACACCACGTCTTACGACGGTGATGTGAACGGAAACAACGGTTACATCGATGCATGGGTGGTAAAACTCGATGCAGCCGGCAATTTGCAATGGCAAAAATGCTTAGGTGGTACGGCTGATGATTATGCATCCGCTATCATTCAAACCCCTGACGGCGGTTTTGCTGTTGCCGCACATACTTATTCCAATGATGGAAACGTCAGCGGCAATCACGGGAGTGCTGACGTCTGGGCACTAAAGCTCACCGCAACAGGGAGCCTGCAATGGCAAATGTGTTTCGGCGGATCCTCTCATGACATAGGCAACGACATAGCATTCGCCCCCGACTCGGGTTTTGTGCTTTCGGGTGTTACACAGTCGGGTGATGGTGATGTTTACGGCAATCATGGCTATCAGGATATGTGGGTCATTAAGATCACATCTTCGGGTACATTGCAATGGCAGAAATGCCTCGGTGGTTCAGGAAATGACAATGCCTCATCCATTTTATATACTTTCGACGAGGGCTATTTAGTAACCGGGCTGACCGCTTCCAACGACGGAGATGTCAGCGGCAATCACGGTTTTACGGATTTTTGGATCGTTAAGCTCCATGTACCCGTGGGTGTAAACGCACCTGATCCCAGACTTGAGGCAACAAACATTTACCCCAATCCTGCCCATGATGAACTGATTATTGAAAACACGTCATGCGAGATTGGCCTGGTTGAACTTTATAACGTCTTCGGTCAGTTGCTGCTGGGGTTTTGTCCAGAAAAAACATCATCGTATTATCGTTTAAACATTTCTTCACTTCCAACAGGCATCTATCAGCTTAAGGTTTGGATTGCCGGCCGTGCGATTGCCCAAAAAATAATTGTGCTGTAGGAACATTCGCTGTTGTTAGCTCCCCTGAAATTGAATTGGACCCATGCACGAGCACGCGACATTTTTTTCAAAAAGTAAAAATTGTTTTCACCCGTTTTTTGTTGTGAAATGAAACTTTGTTAAGTGCCCACCCCTACAAATAATGAGCATAATTCCGAACTAATAAACAAAAAAATTAAAAATATGAAAATTAAACCCTTGTTCTTGTACATCGTATCCATGATCGGTTTGCTTGCTTGTGGACATAGGCCTAACCAAGCCGGTAATGCAATACAACCAGAAGAAAAGCCTGTTGAGGCTACGACATTAACACTGGATTTAAAGGCTTTTTCGGAAATTCCTGAAGAAATCATAGGCTGCTCCTGTGCTTTCTCCGTTGACTCTTCAACCTACGAAGACGGGCGATTTCTCTACCTGGATGATATGGAAAAAATTGCTTATGTAAACATCAACGGCACCCTGACGCGGCTTTTGGTCACCGAACGTCATTCCGGTGAACGTAACCTAACCGTTCGTGCTGCAAACGAAACCTATCGAATTTCCTTAGAAGCCGGTCAGCTCCGTGAGTACGGGGAGGTTACTTATCTAAAAGGCATTTTAACCGTGACCGATGCACACGGAACCGCGGCGCAGTTATCCATTTTTGGCACATGCGGCTGCTAATATCCACTTTTTCTGATGCAGCCGATCGCTTGTTCCTGATCAGAACGAATAAAAAGGATGCAGAAGCAACAGGGCTGATGGCGCAAAATTTAATTTCAAGAGACAGCTTGCTGTTGGTCATGCAGTTGTGCAGCCTGTTGTGTTTTTCCTGTGTACGAAAAAGCCAACAGGCTGCTTCCAGCGAACACCAGATGATTTCGGCTGAATCTAACGCTGCAACCCTGGCAGGAAATGTTTTAACCCATAACGAAATTGCCGATTGGCTGGCTCCTTTTGCTGCTGAAAACTATTCCGTGCTGGACTCGGTGCGCGGCGATCTCAATAACGACGGCTTATCCGATTTGCTCGTGGTGCTGCGCCGCAATGGCGAGGATACGCTATCCAACGTGATTGAGCATCCCGAAAAACGACCGCTGCTGCTTTTGCTGCGTCAACAGGATGGGCGCTTGCACCTGGCTGCCCGAAACGACCATGTAGTTTATTGTTACGACTGCGGGGGCGTCCTTGGCGACCCGTACGGAAGCATTGCCATAAGCGGAGACAGTTTCACGGTTGAGCAATACGGAGGCAGTGCCTGGCGCTGGAGCCGTACCCTCACATTTCGTTATTTCGAACAAGAGGAGAACTGGTTTCTTTGGCGCGACTTAACCGGTTTTTATCATACCTCCGATCCGCAAGACATCGACCTCACGCTGCGGACCGAACAAGATTTCGGTAAAATCAAGTTTGCCGAATTTGATATTTATCAAGACCAAGAATAGCATGGCCGGAAGCCATTAGAAAGAGACGGTTTATTGCAGAAATGGAAGGACCCCTCCTTCGTCTTTCATAAGAATTTAAACATCGTAGGCAAAGATCAAGCGAATGCTTATGCAAAGTTGAAGTAAATTTGATAGAAAGTTTAAATGATCCTGGCTACAATGAAAATTTTGTGCTTTACTATTAGATTTCCAAACCCAAGAAAGCGCGGTCTCTTTCTGGTGTATTTAGGCCTCCATTCCGTTTTTGCTTTAGGCGCAGCGTCATTGAGCTTCAGTGCTCAGGCTCAATGTTGTCCCTACATCAATGGTATCTATGTGCTTCCTTCCAATCCGACCACCGCCGATGATATTAAAATAGTCACGCATACAACAACTCCTAATTTGGGCAGCAAAATTTATTATTCCGTAAGTCAAACCTCCAACGCCTTCAACATTTCGGCATGCTTTTGGGAAGGCATTCTCACCATGCTTAAAGATTTTTATGATACCACGCACGTAGGCATGCTTCCTGCAGGCACCTACATCATCAACTACCTTGCTTTTTCTTCCACATCCCCCGACTCGTGCCAGTTTAGCGATTACAACATTCAGACACAGTATTTTACCGTGACCACCGCCACCGGCATGGGCTCGTTCCTTTCGGCGCACGCTTCGGTGCATTACAATCTCGAGCATGCTCAGCTCATGGTACATTTCGATCATATAGAAAAATTTAACATTGATCTTTTCACCCTCGTTGGGCAGCATATAGAAAGTCGTGCTGTAACTGCGCAGGAGTTTATTCTAGATCTTTCGGCCTTACCGCGGGGTAGCTATCTTTTTCGCATTACAAAAGAATCGCATATATTAGACAAAGGTATGTTCCTTATTTTTTGAGCTTAGGGCCCGGACTCGGCATTCCCCAAACGTCATAAACCGACATCGGCGGATCAGATTGCGTATTTGTACACAACTTCCCGAAACCAAAACATTTAAAAGCGAAAAGATCAGAAATAAGTCCTTTGCGGTTCACGGGGCCTGATGACCGGATCCCTGGGCCGGAAGTTGATGTCCACCAATTCGAGTTTTCCTTCGGGACCTATTTTAGCCAATATGGATTGGTACGGCTGAAATTCGAAATCGTACGTGATGGTCTTGCCATGGACCGTAAGGGTTAGCTTGCGCCGGGTGGGTTTGTCCATAAAGGATTGGCCTGAATAAATCGGATATTGAAGATCATAGGCCAGCGGCTGGGCAAGAAAAAGGTAATGCGTGCCATCTTTATCCACGCGGCACCAATATTCCGGAATGCTGTCGCCAGCTACCAGAGGCGCATGACCGATCAGCCGCGAGAAGTCCGACGATACGTTACTCAGCGCCTTAAGCTCCTGCAGCAATTTGTCGTATTCCGGCGACTTGATGTGTCCTGGCTGTTGCGGCAGTCGTTTGAGGCAAACCGGCAAACCTTGCCTGGCCAAGGCCGTAATCTTCCGTAACGAACGGATATCCATATAGGCCACGTCGCAATACAACAGAGAGAAGGAAACATCACCCACGTACATGC
>JANWWJ010000032.1 GCA_025056305.1 Chitinophagales bacterium
GTATCTCTGCAGGTTGCGGTGCGGACACTCTTTTGAAATCAGACGGCTGATATACCAATAGCTGGTCTGGTTACGTCTTTGCCTGATTGCTATATGTCATACGAACCCGTTGCATGAATACAGCTATTTGCTGATTTCCGCATGGTCTAATTGTTTGCTTTTATTGAGCGTTGCCAATACATGTCAACTGTTTAAGCCATGAAATTTTTGCTATGTCAAATAATACACGGCTCACTTTGCCGAAATACGCGATAAAAGATGGTGTTAGCATATCAGGTCATTTACATGCAACTCACTGATTTTTCTCAGAGACCAGCCAGGGTAGCTTCATGTTTAAAAAGCAAGCATGCGAAAAGACGCTTCACTATGCTGCAGAAAGGATAGCTATCTTATGAAATTTTAAAGCACCAAGTCCGCACCATTTGCGGTAATTCCTGTTTCAAAGAAAAATGTTTTTGATGTTTATGAACTGTAGCGAAAGCCATAATAGATCATGCATCTTTATTTTTTCTTCCCACGCATGTATCCTTTCGCCTGTCAACCGTTTCCTGCAAATAGCCTAACCGCTGAGTGCCTGAAAGCAAACAGCAAGCTTTATGTTGCTCTGCTTCTTTCGTTTGCCACAGGTCCTGCCCCTGTTATGAAAATAATTGAACTTAATATAAATATCAAACATAGTGCACCTAACCTAAGATACTATTTTTCGTTCTTTGACGAATTCGACGTGGTGCATTGCATTTTGGCCATTAGGCAACTGCCCGATAGCTACATGCAATCTGTTTATTGATAAATAGTTTTTATCAGCTAGCATCTATATGTGTTATATAACTGTCGCTGCTTAGCGCTTTCCCCTTCGATACACCAGCCCTAAGTGCAGCTATTTTAAAGACCTAAAAAACCATTGTTGATGAACGACGATTTTTTACATCAGAATAAGGTCATTGCCGGCTTTGGTAAAACGAGCGTATCCCAAATAGCCTCGCTGATCCACATTTGGGCAATCGTTGACCAACCGCACAATACGCTACCTTTTTACCAAATGGGCAATAACGCAATAAGCGCAGAAAGCAACTGCAGCGTAGTGCTCCGCGGGTTTAAGTCTGGATAAACACTTTGAATGGCCATGCCTGATTCATCACAAAGCTGCGCAGATCTAACTAATTCCCTCTCATAAACAGCAAAAGGAATTTACATTTCTCTTTAAGTATGGCCAACATGAAAATAAACATCATGGCTTTTCAATACATTTATTGTTGTTAGGTACGTCCAACTAGTAAAACACAACTGAAAAAAATTTCCCCATCAGCGTGAGGCATCGATCTGCATTTCATTATAAAAAAATCAATACCTTCCTGTCGCCTAAGCCAAAAGATGTTTTTGTGAATTTTTGACATAAAAGCCCCTGATAATTGCAGAAAAAAACTTACCGGGGGCACCAACGGTTATCGCTTTCTCAAGAAGGGAATGGCGGAAGTAGCGGGAGAACTATCACCAAGTAGAGAAATCGGTGTGGTTGGTTCTTTATCACAAAAGCAGCAATAAGCGCTGTATTTCTTTCACCGAAGCGGTTGAAGAAGCCATTTGTTTTGGTTGGATTGACAGCGTATCACACAAAGGAACCAGCGAAAGCAGGTATCTGTATTTCACCCACAGAAATCCCAAAAGCAAATGGAATAGTGCCAACCGGGAGCGGGCCGAGCGCATGACTGCACAAGGGATGATGATGCCGGCCGGCAAACGCCTCGTCGATCCGGCCCGAAAAACCAGTCTTTGGGAAGCATTGGATGAGGTGCAGCAGTTGGTTATCCCCGCTGATTTGCAAGCACTACTGGAACAAAACCAGGCTGCATTAAGAAATTTTACAGCCTTTCCTCCCTCTTCCTAGCGAATTATCCTTAAGTAGATCTTGAATGCCAAAAAGCCTGAGACACTAAAAACCGGATTCTGAAAACCGTACAGCTCGCAGTCAAGAACATTAAAGGCAACCATTACCGCAATAGAAAGGATAAAAAAGCTTACGCGCACGAAGATAGGCACATAATTGTAAAAGCGTCGTTTTTAATAAAAAAAGATGCTATGTGAACTTACATGATGCATTTCTTATGCTTTAAAATGGGAACACGCATTGAGAAAGAAATAATCAGATTTTTTGCAGACTCCGGACTGCATCATGAATTTTACTGTACGATACCCGCCCCTTTCATCAGGCATGCACAAGCATAAGACACCACCTTAGCGCCACACACAGCCAAAACTCGCTGTTCGATTCATGAAATATTTGCTAAAACGCCTTTCATACCCTCAGTAGCTCTCTTTTAGAAAGAAAAAGCCACCCCTCAGGACACCCATCCCAAAATGGACAAGCTAAAGTAGCATAGCGTTATTTCTTCACGAATTTGAACAAATGCAATCCCTTTTCATCATGTATTTTAATCATATACATGCCGGGCCTCAGGTCTGCCACATGAAAGCCAAGCTGATTGGTATAGGTGCGTAGCCGTTGACCATCGGCAGCGATGAGTTCAGCATACACCGGCCCGTGAAAGCTGCCGCTGATGAAAACCTGATGGCCGGCAGGATTGGGATAAACCATCGAAGCCGGTTCGGAAAGCTGATTATCGGCTGTTTGAATGTTTTTAAGAATTTCTAATGTATGGATTCCGGCCGGCAACAAAATTTCTTGTTGCAGGATTCCATTGCTGTCGGTCTCTGCTGTGGTGATAACATTATTGTTGAGGCGAATCTGGTACGAACCCGGCTGCAGGTCAGCTGCCAAGAGTTGGACGGTGCGGCTTCCCATCAGACCGGTAACCATGTGGTATTCACTACCTACGGAACCATCGGCCGAAAAGAAATACAGGGTGTTTTCCCAGTCGGCAGCAAGCGAATAAGCGCTTTGCAAAGCTGTGGCCGAAGCTTGACCTTGTTGCAAACCCGTTGCAGTCTTGATGGTGTGCATAAAAACTACCTTGCCATTTGCCGGCAGTGAGGTCGGCCGCACTTCAATCCTCCAGCTTCCGGGAGTGTAAAAACTTAAATCAGGCAAATAGTCCGTAGGGTAATTTACTCCGTTGACGTAGTATTCATACCCTGGGCCTCCAACTTTCCGAACGGTGGTTTGCGATGGCAAAAGCGTGCGGATCGTCACCGATGCATTGTCGTTTGCGGCGGTATAGAGCTGACCGTTGTAGGTAACGATATGCCCTGGCACTTCGGTGTTGATCACGCTGCCGGTGATTGCCGGTTCATTGACGAAATGGGCGATCCATTGAATATCGCGCTGTGCTGTAGTCGCCTTTTTTACATGCACGTGGTCAACAACCACAATGTTGTTGGGCTTGTGAAACATCAGTTTTCTACGAAAGAAACTCACCTTGTCGGGATTGTAGGATTGATGCGCATCCGCTACATTGTATTGATAATTAGTCCCGGCGCCATAGAAGATCCATTCTCCTCTTTTGTTGATCGGATTGAGTACATCGTTTATGTTCATCAAGAAATTGCTCTCTATCTGGCCGCCGTCATTAGAGATAGGCTCGTAGCCATAGATATAGAATGCTTCGGAAGAGTCAAAGACACAAATGGTGTTGTGTGCAATGGTACGTGTATAATAATTTTTAAAATGTGAAGTATTATAACCATCATAAAAACCGGCATCAATTAACAGCGGTTTGTTTTTGAACACGATAAACGAGTTGTTATCGCGGTGTTCGTGTGCAGCGCGTTTCACCGGAGCACAGAAAAAGCTTATCATGGTTGCATCTGACTGCCAGGAAGATCGGGAGACCGACAGACCTACTTTATCCGAAAACCAGTCGAGCGGAAAGCTGGGTTGCGAAATGACGGCAGCCGTGTAATCCTTATAAAGGAGTTTGTACAGCAGGGGAACGGACCACGTCACATTTGCCGGTTCACTCCAAAACTGAGCCAGCCATACACTGCGCGGATCATTGTAATGACGGGCGTGCAGGCACATGACGATATCCGGTCCGCCCAGAGCCATTTCTCCATCCCCAATGTGCAAACATTTGTTATTTGGCTGCATGGAATACAGGTATTGATTGATGCTGTTGAGCAGCCAGGGCAGATCGGCAAAGAAGTTTTTGTTTGTGGCAATCCGCATATTTTCAAATAATTCAAATTGATCCGGAAAGCCCCACATGGAATAGGCCACGCCCCAATTCCAGCCGCCATCGTCGTCGCGGAAGTAGGACCAACAGGGAATAAAGCCAGTGATGAATTTATCGTAAAGGTCTTGGTACCATTGATTTACGGTGGTTTGTTGAGCGGGGGTAAGGTCTGGGGAGCCAAATAAGGTCAAGGCATTCTGCATGTTGAGGATGCAGTTGCGGGTGTTGTGGCTGGATACATAACTATTGCCATCTGGGGTGTAGATGTAATCGTTCATGAACACCGAGCCGGCATCAAAGAGTGCCCCGGCCAACTGGACGCGAAATGCGGCCGATAATTGATCGTAGCACCAATCATAAATCCAATCCCCTACCTCAAGGAGATCACGCAGAAAATACTCTTTGGTGTAGTAATCCAGCGCGGAAAGATTGGTGTTGTAAAAAGTATCTCTCATGCTTTGGGCGATAAATACACATCGCTGCAGTTGAAGCGGGTCTCCACTGATTTTGTAGAAATAAACGGTCATCAAAGCTTGGGTTCTGGCCCATATCGAACCCCAATTCCATGTCCAGAAGGAAGTATCGCTGCCGGCCAAATACAACTGAGGATCGGTAATCCAGAAGTTGGTGTAATTATACCACAGGTTTTCGTAATCGGTTTTGTAAGAACACGGTACTACGGCATTGGCCTGCATCCACGCTCTGCGCGCCGAGTCGGCCAAGATGCGCGGACGAGTACTTTTCACCACCGGGTACTGCGCCAGCACTTCGCCCATCGTTAACAGAAGCAGGAGCATTGACAAAGCTGGTCTCATCGCAATCAAAAATTTGTATAGGGTAAATCGGTACCACTTCAGATACCTTTCTATTCGCTGTGTTCAAGTATTGGGTTAAGAAATTGAAAAGCCTGTTTCCCCCAACCGGAGCCGCAACGTCAATCATCTGCTTTGATCATTGATTGTATCTCCCATATCAGGCTGACCCAGAGCCGTTCGGTCAAGAAAAGTTCATGGTTCGAAAGATCTCTTCCATCAGGCCGTTGGGTAATCACAGGTTCATCATGCAAAAACCTATGCTTTCTGAAGAAATAACCATTGCAGGCCTTTGAATTGTGCCAGCGATTCATATGCGGTATTTTTTGCATGTGTATATATGCTATGCGCTTTTCCAACCAAAAGAGAACATAGGCAGGGCAATTCAGTACGGGCTGGTGCTGCAGCGCGGCCAATGAGGAGAGCTCTCCCTGTTTCCTTCACTCAACCCAAACCCTACATTTGTTACCCGATGGCGCGAAAAGCCGGAAACAAACAGGCCACAGCCCCGGCTGCAAAAGGTGCCGTGCTGGGTTTCGAAGCTCAACTGTGGAAAATGGCCGATGCCCTGCGCGGCAGCATGGATGCAGCCGAATACAAGCACGTGGTGCTCGGACTCATTTTCCTCAAATACATCTCCGATGCCTTTGAGGTCCATTACCGTGCCTTACAGCATGAACCTTACGCCGACCCCGAAGACCCCGATGAATACCGTGCCCAAAACATCTTTTGGGTGCCGGCCATAGCCCGCTGGTCCTACCTGCAGTCCCGGGCCCGACAGCCTGACATCGGCCAATTGGTGGACGAGGCGATGGCCGCCATCGAACACGACAACCCATCGCTGCGGGGAGTGTTGCCAAAGGATTATGCGCGTCCCGCCCTTGACAAAACACGGCTCGGCCAACTCATTGACCTGATCAGCAACATTCAGGTGGGTGACCAAGATGCCCGAGCCAAAGACGTGCTCGGCCGTGTTTATGAATACTTCCTTGCGCAGTTTGCCAGCGCCGAAGGCAAGAAAGGCGGCGAGTTCTACACCCCACGCTGTGTAGTCAGGCTGCTGGTGGAAATGCTGGAGCCGTACAGCGGCCGCGTGTACGACCCGTGCTGCGGCTCTTCGGGCATGTTTGTGCAATCGGTACAGTTTATCGAAGCCCATGCCTCGGGTAATGGCAATGGCGGCAGGGCAAAAGCAAAAATTTCCATTTACGGCCAGGAACTCAACTACACCACCTGGCGGTTGGCCCGCATCAATCTGGCCATACGCGGAATTGACGGTCAAATAGCCCAGGGCGATACATTCCATGACGACAAATTCCCCGACCTGAAAGCCGACTTTATCCTGGCCAATCCGCCGTTCAACGTATCGGACTGGGGCGGCGAACGGCTGCGCGACGACAAGCGCTGGAAGTATGGTGTTCCGCCGCCGGGCAATGCCAACTTTGCCTGGGTCCAGCACATCATCCACCACCTGGCGCCTACGGGCATGGCCGGATTTGTGCTGGCCAATGGTTCAATGTCTTCCAACCAATCAGGCGAAGGGGAAATCCGTAAAAACATCATTGAGGCCGACCTGGTGGATTGCATGATAGCCCTGCCGGGGCAACTGTTTTATTCAGCCCAAATTCCAGCCTGCCTGTGGTTTCTGGCCCGGGATAAAAGCGGCCGGCCGCCGGCAGGTCAAAAACAACCCTTGCGCGACCGTCGCGGCCAGGTGCTGTTCATTGATGCGCGCAAGATGGGACGCATGGTGGACCGCACCCACCGTGAGCTGACCGACGAAGAGATTCAGAAAATCGCCACGACCTACCACGCCTGGCGCGGAGAGAAAGAAGCAGGCGAATACAAGGATGTCCCCGGCTTCTGCAAAAGCGCCACGCTGGAAGAAATCCGCAAACACGGCTACGTGCTCACCCCCGGCCGCTACGTCGGCGCCGAAATCA
>JANWWJ010000018.1 GCA_025056305.1 Chitinophagales bacterium
AAGGAATTGGCGCCTCCCCTTTCAGGGGGGTGAGGAAAAAAAACGACCAAGAGGGGGTAAAAAAGGATTTGAGGGGGAAAAAGCTAGAACAAGGGCCGTTCCCCGAAAACAGCAAAGGCGACCCTTTCGGATCGCCTTTGCCTTGATCTGTTATCTAACCGCTTAGCGCTGCACCACCAGCTGGCGCGTAACCGTGCTGTTGCCGCTCACCAGCTTCACCACATACGTGCCGCTGGCCAATCCGGCAGGCAGGGTTAGCGTCGTTTGTAGCAGGCCGCCTTCGCTGTTCACCACCGTGCGCACCACTTCCTGACCCGGCAATGTGCTCACCGTAATCGTTGCCGGCCCATCGCCGCTCACTTGCGCGCTCACCATCACTTGTCCGCCCTGGGTCGGATTCGGATACAGCGACAGGCTCACCGCGCGCAGGTCCTCCAGCCGGCATGAAGTGGTAATCACCTCCGGCGCCGATTCCGTCGAGCAGCCGAAAGAGTTGGTCACCACCACCGTGTAGCTGCCCGTAGAGGTAACCGTAATCTTGCGCTGCGTTACGCCCGGCATCAGCACGCCGTCCTTGTACCACTGATACGTGTAGGGCGAAGCAGCACCGCCATTGCCCCGCAACTGAATCGAACCTCCGGCCACGCACAGGTCGGTAGTGCCCGACAGATTGATCACCGATGCCGGCGGGCTCGGGTTGCGGTTGATGTTTACTGAATTCGACGTGGCCGTGCAGCTTCCGTTGCTGACCACCACATAGAAGGTACCCTTCTTCGTAGTCGTGTAGGTCGGATCGGTTGCCCCGGCCTGCGCATTGGCGCCTCGGTACCACTGATAGGTGTACGGACCCGAACCGGAAACCGACGAGCTCAGCAATACCGGAACACCATGGCATACCGTCATGGATCCCGACGGACTCACCGAAACCGTCACATCGTTTTCATCCACGCTGCCGCTGCAGTTATCATCCACTCCGTTGGAGCACACTTCGGCAGCTCCGGGGTTGATGGCCGCATTGCCATCATTGCAATCGGTGTTATCGGCCACATAGCCACTGGGAGCTACGCAGGCCATCGTGCTTGTGGAAGCATCGCCATAGCCATCGGCATCGGCATCGGCATACCAATTCGTTGCCGTAGCCAGGTTAATCAAAGTCACGCTAAGCTGACTGGTGCACCCATTTGCGTCTGTAACCGTTAACGTATAAGTGCCGGCAGCCAAACCTGTTCGGTCTTCTGTGGTGGCACCGTCATTCCACAAATAATTATAGGGCGGCGTTCCGCCACTAACCGTCACATCAATACTACCGTCATTGGCTAAATCACAGCTCACATCACTGTGCGTCTCACTCAGGCTAAGCGCCGCCGGCTCATTGACGGTGGCACTTGCCGAAGCACTGCAGCCGTTTGCATCGTAAACAGTAACGGTGTAGGTGCCGGCCGCAAGGCCGCTTAAATCTTGCGTGGTGGCACCGTTCGACCAAACGTAAACATAGCCTTCATCTGCTGTAATGAATGCTACCGTAAGGTCGTCAATGGCCAAACCGTGGTCATTTCCGATATCATTGATGTCGGTCCAACGTAACCATATAGTTTGACCTACCGGAATGTTTACATTAAAGCTGTGCGAAAGAATGCTGTAATTCCCGAAAGCATTTCCGTCCAGAGCCGAAGCCGCTGCGTTGTTCACCAGACTGACGAAATCCAAAGCATTCTCATCGGTCCATGTACCGCTGATTAGGTCTGTTGCATTGAGCTGCCAACTGAACTCGAGCGTATGCGCACTGGTGTTTCCTCCGCAGCGCCATTGCTCACCCCGATAACTTACCTGAATTCCTTTTACCGGTACCCCATAGGTATTGGTCAACGCAACTCCGTAATGAATTGTACCGGTGGAGCCGCTGGCTATCGAGCCCAGGGCACGTTCGCTCGAAGTGCCGGTGCCGAAACTGTATAGCGCACCCGTATTCGAGGTGCCATCACCCGCATTGATGGTTACGCGATTGCTGTACCATCCCGGCAACGTACTGTTGTCTGCCCATGGATGGCCCGTGCCGCTCGTAACCAGACTGTTGAAGTTTTCACTTACAGACGGAAGGGGCGAAGGAGTGCCTCCCGACACCATGAGGTCTATGGAACCATCATTGCCTCCATTGCAGTTCACATCATCGACTACGAATGTCAGATTGAACGCAGCAGGCTCACCCACCAAAACCGGCTTTGTGGCCGTGCACCCTAAAAAGTCCGTTACCGTCACGATGTAAAGACCTGCACTCAGCCCACTGATATCTTCCGAAGTGGCCCCGTTGCTCCACAGATAGGTGTAGGGCGGTGTAGCCCCGCTCACGTTCAGGTCGATGCTCCCGTCATTGCCTCCGGGACAGCTCGCATTCGACACGGTTGTAGTTAAAGAAAAGGCCGCAGGTTGACTGATCGTAACACTGCCCGTGGCCTGGCAACTGGCATTGTCTGTCACGGTAACTGTGTACGTGCCGGCTACCAGTCCGCTGAGGTCTTCTGTCGTTGCTCCATTGCTCCAGGAATAGGTGTAGGGCGAAACGCCGCCCACGACCGTGAGATTAACACTTCCATTGCTGCCCCCCGGGCAGGTAACATCGCTCGTGCTGAACGACAGCGAAAATCCTCCGGGCTGATCCACATAAAAACTCTGGCTGGCCGTGCAGCCCACCGCATCCGTAACCGTAACGGTGTAGGTGCCCATAGTCAGGCCGGAAATGTCTTCCGTGGTCGCCCCGTTCGACCAACTGTACGAGTAGCTGCCTCCTGCACCGGTAAGCGTTACAGTGAGGTCATCTACGGCAAGCCCATGGTCGACTCCCGGGTTATCGATATCGCTCCAACGCAACCACAAGACATCTCCCGGAGCGATGGTCAGGGAATACGTGTGGCTGATGCTGGTGCGGTTGGCGGCCAGGTTGCCGTTCAGCGCGCCGGCCGTCCCACTGTTATGAATACTGGCAAAATCCAGCGCATTCACATCCGTCCACGTCCCCGACGTAATGGAGGAAGCATTCAGTTGATAGGCAAAATCCAGCAGGTTCACCACCCCACTGGCACCGTTGCGCCATTGCTCTCCGGTGTACGAAACCGAAACGGTCGTCAGCGTCGAACCCGTCGTGTTCGTAATAGCTACCCCGTAATGAATCGTTCCTGTACTACCGGACGCCAATGAGCCCAGTGCCCGTTCCGTCGAACTGGTAGATCCGTAGCTGTACAGCGAGCCGGTCGTTGAGGAGCCGTCGTTGGCGGTTATGGTGGTGCGGTTCGAATACCATTGAGCAAGCGTTACGTTGTTCGTCCAGGTCGGGCTGCCCGAGGATGGCAGTGAATTGAAATTCTGCGAATACATTTGTGTCGGCGGCGGAAACGTCGTGCCGCCGCTGACCGTAATGTCAATAGCTCCGCTGCTGGGAGCGCTGCAGCTGGCATTGGTCACTGAACCGCTGATGGTGATCGTCGGAACGGTGTAGCTGTAATTCACACCACCGTTGCTGTTCAGGTTGATGGTGCACAGGTCGTAATCCGAACCCATGCCCGACAGGCTCACGGTGCTGGAAAACACATAAAAGTTGACGGTGGTGCCTCCGGGATAGGCACTAATGGTAGCAGTTCCGCTCGCCCCGCTTACCGATGCTTGCACCGCGGTGGAGGTGATCCATCCGTTAATACTCCAGCGTACATAAAACTTTTCTTCCGGCGAGGGAACATTACTTAATGAAAATGTCACCGTTACCGGCGCCCCAGGGCACGGGGTGCTGTGACTGACACTGGTAATGGCTACTGGAGGGGCACTGGTTTCCATGATGCAGGCTTTGGTGTTTACATACCCCTGATCCCACCAGTTTACCGTATAGTATTTTCCGTTGCTGAACGTGCAGAAGTTGTCCGAAACAAAGGGCCCGATAAACACATTGTTGGGAATGTTCAGCGTCCACGAGGTAACGCCTCCCCATTTGTTTAACCACGGATTGAATAAAGGACCTGAAGTAAACAGAAATCCGTAGGTTCCTCCCACTATGTCGCCCCCGCTGGTGTTGGCATGAAACTTCGTCTGCCAGATGCGCTGGCCCAGCAGCAGGGGATGAACATCCAGCTGCCCTCCCGCCACCTGATTCGGATTGGCAAACTTGACATTGGTTGGCGGGTTGGCCCAGCCGTTGTATGCCCCGGGCATGTTTAGCCCCTCTGGGTAGTAAATCTGCGCAACCAGCAGCGATGAAGAAAGCACAGAAGTGGCTCCTGCCGTAACAATGACCAACAGCGTTTTGAGTAAGCTTTTCTTCATAGCAGTGAAATTTTTAGTGAGAAAACAGGCTTTGCCTTGACAAAACTCCTAATGTAGCACTAAACATACAAGTAACATAGTGTTACCAGCATGTTATTTTTTTTCACAACGGCATGTAAACCGATTTGGCTAAAGCTTAAGCTTCATGGCCTTGGGCAAGCCCTAAAAGGCCGGCAACGGCAAACCTTACTTTCCGAAAAGCTTCTGGATCACCTCATTGGCAGTGGCCTCGGGATTTTGGCGGATTTTCTTTTCTTCCAAACTTAATTGATAAAAAAAGCCATCTAAGGCTTTCGTCACTACATGATCGGTTAAATTCGGATTTACTTTTTTGACTCCGGGAATCTTATTGTACCGACTAAACACATCCTTCCAATATTTAGTAGCGTGCGACTTTTTTAATGCCTGATCCACAATGGGCGTGTAGCGTGCCTTCAATTGGGCATAGGTCGCTTTCTTGAAAAACTGTGTAGCCGCATCCGAGCCACCCAACACTATGCTTTGCACATCCTGCAACGTCATCTTTTTGATGGCTTCCGTAAATACCGGCAAAGCCTGTGCGGCAGCTTGTTCGGCAGCTCGATTCATGCTTAAGATTGCATCGTCCACCAGCTTACTGAAACCCAATTGTCGCAACGTCTGTTCGACTTCCTTGGCTTCCGCAGGCATTAAAATCTTGATGGCTTGGTTCTTTAAGTAACCATCGGGAGCCGATAACTTTTTTACAGCTTCCCTGCTTGCAAACTCCAACACTTGCTTCAGCGCCTGTGCAGGCTCGTCTCTTTCAACATCAGGCACCGAGGGGGCAGATGATGTTACCGCATCGGAACAATACAGGCAAAACAAAACGACCAGCCCGTAAAGCGTTACTCTTTGTGTCTGCATGCAATGAAAATTTATGCTAAGAAAATAAAATAGGTCGTTCGGAGGCTTTCCTATTCTCATACTTTTGAACCGCATGATCCAGCGTGCAGTTATCATTACGGTTGGCAATGAGTTGTTGCGGGGGCAAACCATCGACACAAACAGTGCTTTTTTAGCCCAGCAGTTGGCTGCCGTAGGCCTTGAAGTAAAACTCAAACTTTCGATTGGCGATTGTGAAGACGACATCATCAGCGCTCTGGAAACGGCCGAGCAAAACGGTTCGGTCATTGTGCTTAGCGGGGGATTAGGCCCAACCTCCGATGACCGTACTAAATCGGCCTTGGCCCGCCGCTACGACCGCCCCTTGGTCTTTCATGAGTCGGTCATGCAGGCCGTAGATGCTCACTTCCGCAGACTGGGCCGGCACATGCCTGAAATAAACCGCAACCAGGCGTTATTGCCCCAGGGCAGCTTGCTCTTGCCTAATGCCCATGGAACCGCTTGGGGCATTTGGATCGAACACGACGGCAAAGACATCATCGCACTGCCCGGCGTGCCTTTCGAGCTAAAGCCAATGGTCGTTGAGCACCTGATGCCACGATTAAGGCAGAAACTGCAGTTGCCTCCACTTTTGTATCGTACCCTTCACGTTTATGGCATCGGCGAATCGGCTTTGGCCGAGCGCATTGCCGACATCGAGCACCAGCTTCCCCCACAGCTTTCACTGGCCTATTTACCCCATTACTCTGTAGTTCGCTTACGCCTAAATGCCTCCGGCGCCGATCAACAAACCTTGCAGGCCTTATTGGCCGAAGCCGAACAGAAGCTCCTGCAACGGCTCGGCAATGCCGTTTTCGGCTTTGACGACACTTCTTTGGAAGCAGAATTAGGTAATATGCTGCGGGCCGCAGGTAAATCCGTAGCTACGGCAGAAAGCTGCACCGGTGGTGCAGTGGCCGCCCGTATTGTAGAAATACCCGGAGCCTCCGATTATTTTATCGGTGGAGTAGTTACCTATTCCAATGAACTCAAACAACAACTGCTGAACGTCTCGGCTGCAACCTTGCAGCAACACGGCGCCGTTTCAGAGCCTACCGTATTGGAAATGCTTCGTGGCTTGTTTCAACTGTTTCCCACCGACTACGGCGCTGCTATTTCCGGCATTGCCGGCCCCGATGGTGGCTCCCCGCAAAAACCGGTAGGCACAGTCTGGATTGCCGTCGGCAACCGCCACCACCATCAGGCACACCGATTCCTGTTTCGCGGGAACCGTACCGACATCATCACCTATGCTGCTCTAAATACCCTGGGTTTACTCCTTCAGTGCGTGCGTGCCGACCAGCAGCATCCTTAAGCTTTCGAATGCAAGGCAGCAGTTACTTTTGAGCCACAATACCTGCCGATGGCCGAAGTAGAACTGATCATGCCCAAAATGGGCGAAAGCATCATGGAAGCCACCATCCTCAAATGGCTCAAGAAAGAAGGGGATCCCGTCAGGGTCGATGAACCGGTGGTGGAAATTGCTACCGACAAGGTGGACAGTGAAGTGCCCTCGCCCTATGCCGGCGTCATTACAAAAATTCTGTACAAAGTCAACGACGTCGTGCCCGTGGGTAAACCCATTGCCATCATAGCCACCACAGAGGAAAAAGAAGTTGCCCCTACGGTTGAAGTTCCTTTCGTTCCCCAAGCCACACCGGAACCGAAATCGGAAATAAAGCCGGCAACGGTGTCCGCACCGCCAGCAGGCAATGGCGGCCGCTTCTATTCGCCCCTCGTGCTGAACATCGCGCGCAGCGAAGGCATTTCCATGGCTGAGCTGGAGCATATTCCCGGAACCGGCGAAGGCGGCAGGGTTACCAAAAAGGATATTCTCAATTATATTAAAAATAAAAATGCATCTGCGCCTCAGGAGGCTCCTGCCGTGTCGGCAGCTCCGGTCGTTCGGGAAGAGCCCACCTTGCTCCCACCAGCTCCGGAGCAAAGCACAGGAGAGCCTTCGGAGCAGGTGGAAATTATCGAAATGGATCGCGTGCGTCGGCTCATTGCCGAGCACATGGTCCACAGCAAACGCACCGCCCCGCACGTAACCAGTTTCGTAGAAGCCGATGTCACCAACTTGGTGTTGTGGAGAGAAAAAGTAAAAGAGGCATTTGAAACTCGGGAAGGGGAAAAACTCACCTTTACCCCCCTGTTCATCGAAGCCATCGTCAAGGCCATTAAGGATTTTCCGCTCATCAACGCTTCGGTAGACGGCACGCGCATCATCCGCAAAAAAGAAATTAATATCGGCATGGCGACGGCCCTACCCAACGGCAACTTGATTGTGCCCGTCATCAAACATGCCGACCAGCTCAACCTCGTCGGTCTGACCCGTGAGGTGAATGATCTGGCACGTCGGGCACGCGCCCAACAGCTCAAACCCCACGAAATCGAAGGCGGTACCTTTACCCTGACCAATGTGGGCATCTTCGGCAACCTCATGGGCACCCCAATCATCAACCAACCGCAGGTCGCCATCCTGGCTACCGGAGCTATCCGCAAACGGCCGGCCGTGCTCGAAACGCCTCAGGGGGATGTGATCGCCATCCGCCACATGATGTTTCTGTCGTTGAGCTACGACCACCGCATCATCGACGGCGCTCTGGGCGGATCCTTCTTGCGGCGCGTGGCCGACTACCTCGAAAACTTCGACGTGAACAGAACTATCTAATTTCTGCTGATTACAGAATTTTTCATAAATAAAAAAACAATAAAAGCACATGAATGCTTATTATATCTTCAACGAAGCCCACTCCGGTTGGCGATGGATCGTCTTGGCTCTGGGTGCTGTTGTGCTGATCCAGCATTTGCTGGGCTGGATCAATGGAAACCATTTTCGAAAAATGGAAAACCGAATGAGCCTGTGGTTTCTGATCGCCACCGATATTCAGTTGGTGCTCGGCTTGATTTTGTATGTGGTGCTGTCGCCATTCACGCGGCCCCTGTTTGCCGGCGAGGATTTCATGAGCGATGACCTGAAGCGCTTTTATACCATAGAACACCCCATCTTGATGCTGGCCGCCATCGCATTGGTGCACATAGGCCGGGCACGCCAGAAAAGTCATGAAGCTTCCCATGCCAAATTCCGCATCGGCACCATCTTCTATGGCCTTGCCCTGGTGGTGATGTTAGTCGGCATTCGCTGGTAAGCTACACGTGCTGCCACACCCAGCGAAGCAGCGGATAACTGCCGTGGAGCCGTTCGGTTACTTCGTCGCGGTTGTACCACCCAACATCAGAAATTCCTTCTTGCATTTGTGGCACCAGCTCATCCTGGTTGGCTCGCATCAAATACCACCAGGTTTTTTTCAGCGACCAATTAGAATTCTCATAATAAATGTGTGCGGTGTGAGATTGTTCTGGATGGCGCAATGTTATCCGGCGAATCACCGCTACGTGCCGCAAGCCGGTTTCTTCCCTGACTTCCCGTAGGGCCGCCTGCCGGCGGCTTTCTCCGGCATCGATCTTTCCTTTGGGAAAGTCCCATCGTCCTTTACGAAAAATGAGTAAAATCTTGCCTTTGTCATTTTGTACCACACCTCCGGCGGCTCGAACCAGAGTAAATTGTTTTAAAAACTTTCGAATCAGATGCTTCGTGCCGTAAACCAGCACTTTTTTTTCGGGCGCCAACAGCTGGGGTAGGGAAGTGATTTGAAGTGTTTGGACCGATATGCTGGCATCAAAACCGGTTAAAGTTTTTTCATTGGGCTTTTCGGTCAGCCATAATTCTGCCTGGCCAAAAAAGAGGCGTAGCATTTGTGCAAAGATGGGCACAACAGGCCGCTATCTTTGACCAATCATGCTTTTTGATTCATCCATAGCGCAACAGGTAGCAGAAAAATTGCTTCAGGTAGAAGCTTTACGCATCAACGTGAAACAGCCGTTTCGCTGGTCAGCAGGTTGGTGGGCGCCTGTCTATTGCGATAATCGTCGGACGCTTTCTTTTCCCGATGTGCGCACTTTCCTGAGAGATCAATTTGTTGCATTGATTCGCCGCCATTTTCCTGCAGTGCAAAGCATTGCAGCCGTGGCTACTGCCGGCATTGCCCACGGAGTTTTGATTGCCGACGTGTTGCATCTGCCTTTTTGCTATGTGCGGCCTAAACCCAAAGAACATGGCCTGCAGCAACAAATAGAAGGTATTCTCGAGGCAGGCAGCCGTGTAGTAGTGGTGGAAGATTTGCTCTCCACAGGCAGCAGCAGTGCCCAAGTGATTGATGTGCTCGTCAACGCCGGTGCACACGTTGAGGGATTGGTGGCCATCTTTGATTATGATTTTGAGCAGGCGCACAAAACGTTACAGCAAAAGGAATGTGTGTATTTCACACTAAGCAATCTGGGTGCGTTGTTGCAGGCCGCACGTCACCATCACAGACTCACCGACGAAGAATGGGCCATCATCAAAGGCTGGCAGCAACAACCCGACCGATGGCTGCCTGATTACTCCTGAACCTATGGAACCACCAGGCGCTTGGTCAACCGTCGATCGCCGGTATCTAACGATATGAAATACAGCCCCGGCGGCCAGCCGGTAATATCCAACACGTGACGGTGCAGGCCTGGCTGCATATGCATGCGTTGCAAGGGTTGGGCCAGGCGGCCCGACAGGTCATAAACATACAGCCGAACATCACTGGTGCGCGGTAAAAAGAAGGAAAGTGCAGTTTTGTCGCGAGCCGGATTTGGGTATGGGTCATACAACTGCGGCGTGCTTACCGCCGTTTCGATTTCATCGACACCGATGGGTACAGGCTCCCACGTGGTGTCGAACACGACGAATTCATCACCGGGACGGTAAAATACCAGCTGCATAAAATATTTAAACATTTCATCAAATGATGATTCGCCATAACTGACGTTGTGGCCGTTGTAAAACGGATTGTTGACAGTGTTATCGTAAGTGGCTTCTGCTTTGATGACCGTTCCTTTAGGCAATATGACAAAATGATTGAATTGATAAAGAAACTGCCAGTTAAATTTCCAATTGGGGACATAACTTAAGGGAATGGAGTCGCCTGATGGTGTCTGCGCCCAGATGCGAAACGATTTGCCGAATAAATGCATGTGCGGCGCAATGGCAAACAAGGAAAAAGTGCTGTCAATGGGATACTCTGAATGAAAGGTGACTACCATGTCTTTGGGGATGAAAAACACGGGCTCGACAATGTAGTTTTCACCCACACGCTTGTTTTTGACCGGCCTGAAATCATCGTAATCGGCAAAAAACAGATTTACGCTTGATTGATCATAAGCTGGCGTCAGCGTAGGTGCATAATGCACCTGAATGACCACATGCGTGCCGGCTTTGAATTTTAGACCCGTACCTTCAGGAAAGAAGCGTGGCGTCATTCCCGGCCCGTACAAGCCGATGAAAGTTACGTTTGCGCCTTCACCGGCCCCACCAAACGAAGGGTAACCATATTCAGGGGTAAGCTTATCTAATGAATCAGCACTGCCATCAGTGCATAAGTACATGAATACGTGGTGTACTATGGACGGATTCCCCGGTACAAATTCAACAGCACGCAGTTGTTTATCTTCTGAAGTGTAGGAGGGCAACACAAAAACCTGGTAACGATCTTGATTGTCACCTGGAATGTAGAACGGCACTTTCATGGTCAGCGTCAAGTCGGGAGTTCCTAACACGGAACCTGCCGGGAATTCCGGTGGCGGTGGGGCTTGCGAGGTGTCGCCGGCCGGATGACCATTGTTGATCCAGGTGGTAATGAGGTCAATTTCTTGCTCGGGGAGAATACGTTCGTTTAGGTATCTGACGTAATGGGGGTCTGCGGGCCATGGCGGCATAGTGCGGGATTGAAGTGCAGCAGGAATTGAATAAAACGATGGGCTCTGTGTCAATACCGTATAACCCATTGCGTTTAAATAGGATTCTCCGATTTGGCCAGGCCGATGGCAACTGGCGCATTCTCGGTAAAATATGGGAGCCACATCAGCCCAAACTGGGGCTTGCGCATCAAGCACTTTGCCCCACATTACACTGCACAGACCTAAAATCAACAAACGTGCTTTCATTGCCCTTAGCCCTGTAAAAACAAAATTAGGGCACAAACACCAAGAAGTTTATGGAATGAATAAACAAGGCATGTAAAATTGTCCGCCGCAACGCTCTGCAAGGGGCGAGCCAACTTAGTTTTGTTTTTTTGGAACTCCCCAGTAATGCACAAGTACCTGGTGTTGATGGCGTTCGTTTTGGTCGCGTTGCTGCCAGCATGTAGCCCTAAGAAAAAGCAGTCGGAGCCTGCTATTTTGGAAAATACTTTAAGGAACTTTCCTGATGTTTACCCGGAGCCGCTCAACGAACTACGCGCCGAACGAGGGAAAGTCATTTATCAGAATAAATGCACGACGTGTCATGATCTGGATCGAAAAATAATTGGGCCACCCCTGCGAGGCGTAACTCAGCGGCGCACTTATAATTGGTTGATGAATATGATCCTCTACCCTGATCAGTGGGTAAAAACAGATTCCATTGCACGCGCCCTGCACAAAGAGTATAATTATGTTCAAATGATTATTCCGGATGGCATCACGGAAGATCAGGCCATGGCCGTGGTCGATTACCTCAGGTTAGAAAGCCAGAAGGGAGCGCCTTAGCTTCTTATGGCTCTTAAAGGTTCATAGTCACATTTCTCATCGCCTTTGTTTTCCGTTTTGTCCAGATTTGAAGAAGCTAACTGGTCTTTTGTAGCCGTTATACTTTCAACTTATTTTTTTGGATTAGATACCGAAACAACAAGCTTTTTAAGTTGAGACCTTTATAGTCACTGCTTAAGGCCAGGCATAGGCCACTTACAAACAAAATAGTTTTACCGATGCACGATGCAATAAGAACCAAGTACTTATAGTTTAAGAATAACAGTAAAAGGTTAATCAAATAATAAAGGGAAAATTTTTATATGAATTCGTGCTGTAAGATCTGCTCTTAACGTTTGAAAAACCAGGGCATTAAGTAAGGTGCTTGGTTTCCTGTTTTGAGGATGATGCTCAAAGAGGCAGTGTTTTGTCACCAATGTGGATCTCTACTGAGGATTGCAGGCCTAAATGCGTCTTCAACATGAGCCGTGCATTAGTGGTGAGGCATACCTGCAGTTTTTTGAGTTGATCTGGCATCAAAGGCGCACGAAGTGGAGGAAAAATTTTAACAGACAAAGTTGGCAAAAGGCCCATGGCCAGCCCGCTATGTTACTCATCAGGTTATATGTGAAATGCAAGCTTTAGGGAGGAGAATTTCCGCAAGAGACAACTGTCAAATGCAAGTGGCTTTCAGGCGGTAGGCCTGAACCATTTGCCTCAAAACTTGGGTTATCTGTTCCTCAACTCTAATGGCGTGGAATGTTATTAAGCTAGCATCATCGTGTAAAATTGGTGACACTATTACCCGAAATCGGCATATTTATTCCCTTTGGTCAACACTTTCTATTAGGATTTGTAAATACGAAATAATTGTTAGTCGTATTAAAATTGCATAGTAAATTCCTTGAATACGTCCCAACAGCTTATAGCGTTGTTCGAATAGGTTGATTGGAGATTAAAAATTTATTGTTCACCTTACTTGCAAGCATGAGGAAATGCGAAGTCTATATATTTTGAATATGTGAGTAGAGTTTCGAATCGCCATACAAGAACTGTAAAGCCCTTGGGACAGATAACACCAATGCACTTTTTGGGGATATTCCCTCGTGTAGCTATGTGGGTATGACGTGGCCCTTGTATTCTTAGAACAGCCGGTAGGAATATGGGTAGAAAATCTGTAAATGCAGATAATTCACATCTTAGTACTTAATATGTGATCTTTGGAAAATAGCGTAAATTCTTGATGAACGTATAGTGACTCGTGGTCTTTGGTTTGCGGCTCTTGTTCTATATTCATAAAGATTATTCTTGAAACGTTTGCGCAATTACTCAATTTCATTTTATTTAATAAAAACAAAAGCTTTACGGGCACTCGGTAACTTACTTTTAACGAAAATGTGTGCTGGATTTTATTTTTTCTTATAGCGATTTTCAGGCACATTTGTTAACTTAGAACCAATGTCCAGGTTAGTTCAGTGTATTTTGTTTCTATCGATGCCCGGTATAGGTTTCAGCCAAATACCGGACAGCGTAAACCTTGCATCATCAGTCAGCGCGTTTGACACGGCCCGTGTGCATTGGTTACTTCAAATGGCCGAGCAGATGCTCGATGAAAATCCGGATCAAGCGCATCGGTTGATTGAAGAGGCTGTGCAGGTGGCTACGAAGCATCATATGATATCAGCCATGGCAGAAGCAGAGTTATTGACCGGGGATTACCTGAAACGAAACAGCCAATGTGAGAAGGCTTTGGAACGCTATGAACGTGCCCGTATGCTGTTTGTGCAAGCCGGAGAAGAGCAGGCTGCCATGCAAAGCATCAACCGCATGGCGGCTTGCAACATAGATCTGGGGCACTTGGATGAGGCACTGCGGCAGGTGAATTGGGCGCTCGGGTTGGGGCATCTTCACAACAACAAAGCAGTCATAGGTCGGTCGCTTACGCTTAAGGCAATTATATACCGCCAGCGCGGTGAAGTTGAGTTTGCCCTGCAGCATTTCTTGGAAGCACTGCAGATTGCTGAACTGCTTCAAGAAACAAAATTGCTCAGCACCATTTATAGCAACTTAGGGGCTTTGTTTCTCGATGCCGACGATCTAAACAATGCACGCAAGTATTTGATGTTGGCAGCCCACTATCGACAACAAGAAAACGATCGAAATGGATTGGCTAAGGTGTATAGCAGCCTGGGGGTGTTGTTTCGTCGGCAAGACAGCCTGCAGCAAGCGCAAGAATACTACCTCAAGGCCCTGGGGCTTTTTCGTGAGCTAAGCAACCGCGGTGGTATGGCCCTAGCGCTTCAGAATTTGGGCGTTATCTATAGAAGTTTAAATCAGCCGCACGTGGCTTTAAACCACCACGAGCAGGCCTTGGCCATTCGAAAGGAATTAGGCGATCGCAGAGGTGCTGCCGTAGGACATTACAACATAGCTCTAACTTATTTGGACGTGCGTAATGCTGAGCAGGCGCTACATCATTTACACGAAAGTGAAAGGCTGGCCCGACAAATGGATATGCGCGACCTTTTGGCGCTAATCCCGGAGGCACGTGCGGAAGCGCAGGCTTTAGCTGGAAATCAGAAGGCTGCTATTGAGGAGCTGCGCACTGCCTTGCAGCACAGGGACAGTCTGTACAACCTGGACCGCTTGCGGCAGTTTGATGAGTTGCATGCAAAATATGAAACGGAAAAAAAAGACAAGGAGCTATTGCAACAGCGGCTGGAACTCGAAAAGAAAAATGCACAGCTGCATCGTCAACGCTTGACCAATTACTTGCTGTATGGTGGACTCTCGGCATTCGTGCTGATTGCTGGACTTACGGTTGCTATGCTGCGCCAGCGTCAAAAACTGGAACGCGAGCGGGCCGTCGAACAAACGCGTAGAAGCATTGCCCGCGACCTGCACGACGACATCGGTGCCACGCTTAGTACGGTGACCATTTTCAGCTCGCTGGCTTTGAAAAAGCTCGAAAGTGATGCTTCGGCGGTAAGCCAACTTTTGCAACGCATCCGAACAGTTTCGGAGAAGATGATGTCGGACATGTCGGACGTCATTTGGTTGATCAAGCCGGAAAACGACTCGTCAGAGAAACTTTCCGAACGAATCCGGGCGCTGGCACATCAGTTGTTGACCCCTGCACAGATCGAATATCAACTCGATTTGGAAGCAGCAGATTCCCGATTGCCGATGAAGGCCAGAAGAAACATTTACTTAATCATTAAGGAAGGGTTGGCTAACGTTGCCAAGCACAGCCAGGCTCGGAATGTTCAGGTTTTGTTAAAAGAGCAGTCGGGTAAGTTACTATTACGTATTGTGGATAACGGTAAGGGACTGAATGGTGCCTCAGCGACGGGTTCCCGCTATCTTGGCGGCAACGGGTTGGGACACATGAAACAGCGTGCAGAACAGTTGGGGGGTATTTTGCACGCCCGAGGCAACGAACCCAGCGGCACCATCATTGAGGCCGTGTTTGACCTTTCAGCGATAGGTACTTAATGCCATGGCGGAGGAACCTCACAGCCCCTTACGCATCTGCATTTTTGACGACAGTGAGCTGCGTTGCGAAGCCTTGACTCTGCTATTAGAAGCGGAGGGCCGTTTTGTCGTCGTAGGAGCTTATGGGAATTGTGCTCAAGTCGTAACACTGATGGAGCAACTGCGCCCTGATGTGGTGTTGATGGACATTGAGATGCCGCATCCGGATGGGCTTACCGGACTTCGGCTGATAAAAAAGCATTTTCCTCACATCAAAGTCATCATGCAAACCATTCATGAGGAAGATGAAAATATTTTTATGGCTGTATGCTATGGAGCCGACGGATACATATTAAAAAAAACATTGCCTGAGCAGCTGCTGGAAGCAATTTTTGAAGTATTGCAAGGCGGCGCCCCTATGTCACCCTACATTGCAAGACGCATCATGAAAATGCTCAGTGGTGAAGTTCGCGTGATCGTCCCCGATTTCAATCTTACAAAAAGGGAATGTGAAATATTAGAACTGTTGGCTAAAGGCCAGACTTATAAAGAGGTTGCCGAACGGTTGCACATCAGTTATAATACCGTCAATGCACATGTGCGCAACATATACGAAAAATTGCAAGTTCATTCGATTGCCGAAGCCATAGATCGGCTTCGCCAATTAGGAAGAAGATAGGCAGGGGATCAGATCGTTCGGTGTGAGCCGTCGCAGAAGGGCTTTCGGTTGGTATGCTTACAAAGGCACCATGCCACCTTTCGTGCTTCATTGATGGAAATTTCCACAGGAGTAAATGGAGTTGTTCGGTGCGAGCCATCGCAAAAGGGCTGGCTTTTGCTTAAGCCACAAGCGCACCAGTAATATGTTCCCGGGTGCATTTCCATAACGATGGGCATCGTTCCGGCAATGTTGGGTTTTTCCATGGGTTTGAGTTGAGCGACGAACAAAGTTACGCGGCGGTGCGCAATGCATTTGCCAGGTGTTCGACCCGAGCGACCAACGGTCTTTTCCTGACCTGTTATCTTTATGCCAAGCCAGAAAAATCAATGCGAAGTCATTTGCTCGTTTCCTTGCTTGTGATGGGCCACGGTCTGCTCATGGCTCAGGAATTGAATTATCCCCAAACCCGAAAAACCGATGTGGTGGATTACTATTTCGGTACTGCCGTTCCCGATCCGTACCGATGGTTAGAAGACGATCATGCTTCTGAAACCAAGGCATGGGTACAAGAACAAAACCGGGTCACATTCGCATATCTGAGTAAGATTCCGTACCGCGATCGCATCCGTCAACGCATCACTGAATTATATAACTATCCCAGAATGTCTGTTCCTTTTCGCGCGGGTAAATACTATTTCTATACCCGTAATGATGGCCTGCAACCGCAAAGTGTCTATTTCATCCAGCAAGGGCTTGACGGAGAACCAAAGGTTTTCATTGATCCAAATGCTATGAATCCTCAAGGAACTACAGCCGTCAGTTTGAGTGGATTTTCCAAAGACCGGCGCTATGTGTGCTATAACGTTAGTGAAAGCGGCAGCGACTGGCAAACCATGTATGTTAAAGAGGTGGCGAGCGGAACTGTCTTGTCTGATGAGCTTCGATGGATCAAATTCTCTGGTGCGGCCTGGTATCGCAATGGCTTTTTTTATAGCGGATATCAGCGCCCACCTAAAGATCAGGAGCTAAAGGGTCAAAATAGATTCCAGCGCATCTATTACCACAAGTTGGGCACACCTCAGTCAGAAGACATGGTTGTGTGGGAAGACCGCGAGCGCCCCCTGCGTTATGTGCAGGCTCAAGTCACCGATGACGAGCGCTATCTAGTCATTTACATCAGCGAAGGCACCGACGGCATCGAGTTGTGGTATATGGATTTGCGCAACAAGCATGCCGGCTTCCGACGCATCTTTGAAGGATTTCAATACAATTATGAAGTCATCGATAACGAAGGCGATGAGCTGCTGGTGCTTACCAATCATGGCGCCAAAAACTATCGGGTAATAGCCCTTCATCCGGAACGACCTCAAGAAACGATCAGGGATGTTATTGCGGAACGATCAGAGTTGCTGCAGAGCGTGCAAGCCACCGGTGGCAAATTGTTTGCGACTTATTTGAAAGATGCGAGCTCACAGGTGATCCAATTTGCCCGTAGCGGAGAACAAGAGCGGGTAATTTCCTTGCCTTTACTGGGAACAGTGAGCGGATTTGTCGGAGAGAAAGATGACACGGTGGTGTTTTACTCTTTAACTTCCTTTACCACACCAGCTACCATTTATCAGTACAATATCCGCACAGGTGAATCCAAGCTGTATCGTCGGCCAGAGGTCAAATTCAATCCGGATCAATATGTAACGCAGCAGGTTTTTTATACTTCAAAAGACGGGACACGGGTACCGATGTTTTTGGTATATAAAAAAGGCCTAAAGAAAAACGGTCGCAATCCCACCTTGCTCTACGGCTATGGTGGCTTCAACATAGCCCTGACACCCTCTTTCAGCCCCTCGCGAATGGCGCTGCTGGAGCAGGGTGCCGTTTTTGCTATGGCCAATCTACGCGGCGGCAGTGAGTACGGGGAAGCGTGGCATGAGGCCGGCATGTTGTTGAAAAAACAAAATGTCTTTGACGACTTTATTGCGGCTGCCGAATATTTAATACGTGAGCGCTACACCTCAAGTGCGTATTTGGCCATTATGGGTCGATCCAATGGTGGGTTGTTGGTGGGAGCGGTCATGAATCAACGGCCCGATTTGTTCGCAGTGGCTTTTCCGGGTGTAGGGGTGATGGATATGCTGCGCTTTCACAAATTCACCGTGGGTTGGGGATGGGTGGTGGAATACGGATCCAGTGAAGACTCAATACATTTCCGAAATCTATATTCGTATTCTCCCCTGCATAATCTTAGAAAAGGAGTGTGCTATCCTGCTACGTTGGTCACTACAGCCGACCATGACGATCGTGTAGTGCCGGCGCACTCATTTAAATATATAGCCACGCTTCAGGAGGTTCAATCGTGCAATCGCCCGGTATTGATTCGTATTGATGTTCAAGCCGGGCATGGCGGCGGGCGACCTGTGCAGAAAGTCATTGATGAGGATGCCGACATATATGCTTTCATGTTTTGGAACATGGGCATACGCCAATGGAAATAAGGCTGGGGGTTAACAGGCATCGGTCGCAATGCGCGTGGGCGAAGAGTGTTGGTAGCGCCGAATCACTGAACTTGGGGGATTGAAATAGCCGAATGCAAGCTGAGGAAATTCCTGGCGTATTCGTTGCAATAATTTTTTCATACCCAAAGCAGGGCCGGTTTCTTTCAGTTGAACTTTTTGCAAATACCAATCCGGATCGATGTTGAAATTCCGCCATTGAATCATCTTCAGGCCTGTTGTGCGGATCAGGTGGTGCAAAGCATGGTATTCTGCTTCGGCGTCGGTAAGGCCTGGCAACACGAAGTAGTTGAGGGAAGTCCAGCCTCCATAGCGATGCACAATACGCAATGTTTCCACCACGTCGTCAAAACAATAGTTGTTCGGACGGTAGTATGCTTCGTACAGCCATCGCTGAGCACTGTTCATGCTGACGCGAATGCTGTTGAGTCCGGCTTCACATAAAGCGGCCACGGCCTCCGGCATGCTGCCATTGGTGTTGAGGTTGATGACTCCCCGGCTTGTTCGTTTGCGGATTTCTTTGATGCTTTCGCGGATGACTTCCCACATGAGCAGGGGCTCCCCCTCACAACCCTGGCCAAAACTGACCACCGCACATGGGGCATGCTGGAGATGAGAAACAGCTATTGCGGTAATTTCCTCGATGGTAGGTTTGAAATTGAGCCGCTGCTGACTCGCGGTTATGGTTTCTTGCTCGGGCTGAAAAGAGATGCAGCCAATACAGTTGCTGTTGCAGGCCGGTGAAACCGGTAAGGGGGCTTCATAGCGGCCCATAAAAAAGTTGCGTGCTGCCGGGCAACAATAGCGCGAAACGCAATTGTCGGCCAGATGGATAACTAATCGGTTATTGGGCTGTGCTTTTTTCCATCGCCGAATACCTTGCTGAATGGCAACCTTATCAAAGCCGTACGGATCTTGCCGGCGGTCAGGGTCTATGCGAATGGCCGGCACATAGAAGTGCCTGCGCCGCCAGCCAACAGCACCATAGGCGAAGAGGGGAAGCACCGGCGCATCAGGTTCGCGCAAATACGACGACAAGTAAAAAAGCGTATGTGCGGGTGCCACATGGGCAGCCACGGCAAATCCTTTTTCACAAATGCGGAACTGACCGGTTTGCGGATCCAGCCCAATTGGGCGCCGACCGGGCAGCATAAACAAATCGCTGCCCTCCGGCAATGGGATAAGTTCATCGGCAGCAATTGCGACGGCATCGAAACCCGAGCGGCCCGTCATGAGCAGAGTGCGGTCTTCGCGGATTTCACCTTGTTCCGAAGCATAAACCAAATAAGGCAGGGCGTTGCTCATGGCGCTGCAGGTGAGGCAAGCATCAAAAGTAGTCGATGCAAGCCTTTGGGAAAGAACAGGCGTGCGGCGATAACTTTGAGGTATGCGTTGGCTGCACGTCGCCATAGGAACGGTGGTGTTGTTGGCTTCCTGCAAACAAAGCCACATGGATCCTTTAGCCATCGACCGAAGTTATTTCCCCTTAAGCACGGGGCGGTATTGGATTTATGATGTCGATTCTATTGGATACTGGGGTTTTGCCGATTCGGTGATTATTTCATCATATCAAATTAGAGAAGATATTGATTCATTTTTTATCGATGAAACTGGTGGGCAGACTTATCGAATCGTTCGTAGTTTTCGAAGAAGCGAAGCAGATCCCTGGATTGCCACGGATGTATGGTCAGCCAACTATACAGCATCCACGGCAGAAAAAGTGGAGGAAAACCTGAGGTTTATCAAGCAGGTTTATCCGATTGCCGAGGGCAGAAAATGGTATGGGAACGCCTACATACAAACAGACAGTCCCTTGGTTTATCTGTCAGATTGGCTTTATCGTTATCGCGACGTCCATCGGCCTTTTTCACTGGATGGGTTGCAGTTCGATTCTACCATAACGGTTATTCAAAAGGACCTACAAAACATCATCGAGCAGATTTATTATGAAGAAAAATATGCTCGAGGGGTAGGGCTCATTCGCAAGATTGAAAAGAACATCAGTACCCAGCCCGGAAAACCCTGGGATGGATTTGAAATCACCTACCGCCTGCGCGCGTATCAATGACGCGTGGATTGTTTGATGAGCCGCAAAAGCTGAACGTGGCCTGCTCGTTGCAGGCGCAGTAAATAAGGCCCGTTTGCGGCGGTTTGCAAGGCATGAACGGGCAGGTAATTGAAGCCGGCTGCCAGGGAAAACTCAGCGGCGTAAATTTTTCTTCCGGTAATATCGTAAATTTCCATATTCATGTCGAAAGCAGCTGTATCGTAGCTGAGTATACCGAAAGACGTGCTGAAGGGATTCGGATAGAGGAGGGGCTGATTGAGCTGCAAGGAGGCAGGCGCTTGTCCTGAAAGGATAAGGTCGGCTACAGCGAAGTTGGGCACCCCAAAGCCAAAGGAATCGTCGGGAGCAAAGGAGCGGCTGGCCGAGCGGCGGATGGCGTCCAGGATGACAGGTGGAGGAAGGTGGCGGTGTTTTTGCCAAAGGCAAGCGACCAAGCCAGCAACGATAGGATTGCTGAACGAGGTGCCGCTGCCTCGGTAAGTGATGCTGTTGGTACCGTTGAGCGAGGGGTCTTGCAAGGCCGGATCGATGACGCGCGTTTTGATGCCTAAGGCAACCACATCGGGTTTTATTCGGCCATCGGCAGTGGGGCCGCGAGAGCTGAAGGCGGTAATCGTGGCTGTGGAGTCGGTCGCTCCTACTGTAAGAATGCCGTCGGCATCGGCAGGAGCAGTGATGTAATGCCAAGGATCTAACCCACTATTCCCGGCACTGCTGCACACGATCATGCCTCGCGTTGCGGCGATGCTTGCTGCGCGGCTCGAAAGAGCAGTTTGGCCATTCATGTCGGCATAAGAATAATCAAAAGCGGGATCGTCAAAAAGGCTGTAGCCTAAGGAAGACGAGATGATGTCCGCGCCCAAGCTGTCAGCCCGTTCGGCTGCTACAGCCCAATTGTGTTCCTCAATGGGGTATTCGGAATAAACATCTTCGGTTAAGAAAAGGTACACAGAGGCTTCAGGGGCTGTGCCGGTCATGACGTTGGGCAAGAATGCAGAAATAGTTGAGAGCACACTTGTTCCGTGAGTCGATCGGATATAGACGGAATCATTGCCATCTACGAAATTCCATGTGCCCAAAACTTTTTGGTAGGCAAACAAAGAATCAAAAACGTCGAGGTATGGTGTATTGTACCAACCGGCATCCATCAGAGCGATGTGGATGTCGCGTCCCCGATAACCTGCCTGGTGCAGCACGTGACCATGCAACATGTGCAGTTGATGCCAGGCTAAGCCATAGGTATCGCTAGACCATGAAGAAGTGCTGTGCGGAAGTTTAGGTTCACTGGAGCGTGTTTTTTTTCGAGCTGCTATAGGTTGAGCGGAAACCACAAAAGGCAGAGCACGTACGGCAGCCAAAGCCATGGAGTCATCCGTTTCGATGCAGACGGTGTTTAGCCACTTGCTGGCATAGCCCAGTCGGACACCCGTTTGGGCAATCTGCGCCAAATAATGGGGGTTGACGGGCAAGTCCAATTCATCAATAGGAATGTTGTAGCGTTGACGACGCTCTAATGCTCGGCTCGATAAATATTGCTCTGGTTGGGTCAAACTATAGGGGCTATCGTTTTTGTCCGCTAATTGAACAATATAGTGACGATATGAAGAGGTCTGCGCATGGATTTGTTCAATCCACCAATAAAAAAAAATTAATGCTCCCAAACTTTTCAGCCAGGTGTGCATGCCGCAAACATAATTCACGATGCGGCAGGTTCTTATGGCCAGATGGTTGTTTAGTTGGACGGTTGTAACTTCAAAACAGAAATTGACGCCATGATCCGGTTGTTCATTTGGATTTGTGCATTGATGGCTGGCAGTGTGGTTTTGTGGGCCCAACAATCTTTTCGCGTGCCGCTCGGAGCCACCTGGACTGACCAACTTGGAGGTGAAGATTGGTTTCCCTCATTGGTTCGGTACCAACAAATCAACGACGAAGCAGGCAGTAGTGATGCCTTGACGATGCTTAAAGCAGAAGCGGAGCGGCGCTGGCCTTTGCGCGATAAGTTTTTAGCAGAGCCCCGGAACACTTTGGACAGTCTTTATGTGTGGAAGGGATTTCAAGGAAATGTCATGGGCAACAGTGTGCCCAACGATAACGACATAGCCGTAAGCACGACAGGCTACCTCATTTCCGTAATGAATACCTCAATATTTCGGTATGATCTCAATAAGGATTCGGCTCTGGGCAGTATTTCCTTACACTATTTTGCATCGCCTCTGGGCATCAACGCAGCCAAATATGATCCAAAAGTTATATACGATCCGATAGCCAATCGCTTCATCATCGCTTTTCTAGCCGGCTTCCAGAGCGACAACACGCACATCATCCTGGCTTTTTCTTCATCCGATCATCCCAATGATCCGTGGTATTTGTATCGCCTGCCGGGCAATCCACTCAATGATGGTTTATGGAGTGATTTTCCCATGTTTGCCCTCACGGAACACGAGTTGTTCTTCACCATCAATCATTTGATGGACGACAGCTCGTGGCAGACGGGATGGCGGCGGACAGTTATCTGGCAAATTCGTAAAGCCGACGGTTATGCCGGCGATACATTATTAGCTGTGCTTCACGACACTATTCAATATCAGGGGCGACTGATACGCAATCTCTGTCCGGTGAAGGGAAGCACCGGATTTTACGGAAGAGAAATGTATTTCTTAAGTCAACGGAATATGGATGTGGTGAACGATACGTTCTTTCTGGTTCGCATCACCGATACCATTGGCTCTCCGCAAATGCAATTACAGGTGTGGGCTATTAAAAGTCCGAGCTCATATTTTTTCCCGGTTAACGCCGTGCAGCCCCATGTAACCAAACTGGCAACCAACGATTCGCGGGTTTTGGGTGCAGTATATCACGCTGGCACCATTCAGTTTGTTGGCAACACGACGGATACGGCCACGGGGCGCAGTGCGTTTTATCACGGCGTGCTTCGGGGGGTGCCCGACTCAATGGAACTTGACTTTCGCATCATCGGACACAGCGACTTGAGTTTTGGTTATCCTAACCTTGCCTACGTTGGAGATGGCAGTCCTGATGATCAACGATGCGTGATCATTGTGTTGCGGAGCTCTTCGACCGTATTTCCCGGCTTTAGTGTTATGCTAACCGACGGGCAAGGACAATATTCTGCGTTGACTTCGGTGATCAATGGCCAAAGTTATCATTACGTGATTGCCGGCACCCAGCGATGGGGAGACTACACAGGTGCGCAGCGCAACTACGTCACCGGTGATCGTGTATGGGTGAATGGATCGTTTGCGACAATTTCCCACAAGATCAATACCTGGATTGCGGATATCGGCTTAGAGCCGCCGGCCTCAGGTGTGCCGGCAAGTGCGGCAGCACAAACGCAGATTAAGATTTTGCCCAATCCTGCGCATGAGTTGTTGAACGTGTGGGTGGAATTGGATCGCCCTCAGCGTGCAGCATTTGAGTTGGTAAGTGCCGACGGGCGTTTCTATCGCCTGCTTTTGGACGAGTATTTAAGGCCAGGCCGAAATGAGTTTTCATGTTCGGTCAGGCCTTTGCCTGCGGGAACCTACATTTTGCGGATCCGCACCCAGCATCAGGTTTTGGCTGAGAAGTTGATCGTAAAATAGAATTAAGCCGCAGCGATTTGAAAGCCGAGAATCCGGAGGTCATCCCAGAAAGAAGGATATGATTTGGTAACGACATTGGGATCATCGACGGTCACGGTCTGGCAACGCAGGCAAAGAGGAGCCAACGCCAGGGCCAAGCGGTGGTCCCTGTAGGTGCGGAAGCAGGGGTGCTCAGCGACAAAGTTGCCGCGCAGGCTGATCTTTTCGCCATCACCTTCAAGGGTGATGTTGCATTTGCGCAACTCTGTGGCAAATGCTTCGGCACGGTTACTTTCCTTGTACATCAGATGATGTAAGCCAGTGAAATCGGTTGGTTGCGACAGACCGGCAGCCGTTGCAAACAGGGCGGGAGCCAGGTCGGGGTGATCGGAGAGGTAAAACGACAGCAGGGGTTTTGTAGGAGGTTCATGGGTTTTTCTGATCCGTAATCCTCTGCTTTCTTGTTCCGTTTGAACACCAAAGAGCTGCATGAAACAAGCTATAGCCGAATCACCCTGTATTGAGTTCAGCGAGAGCTGAGGGATGAGTACGTCTGCTTTTGAAGCCAGAGCAGCTATTTCAAACAAGTACGAAGCGGAACTCCAATCCGGCTCTATAAAGAAATCTTTAATATGATATTGCTGATGGGGGACGGTAAAAGTCAGGTTTTCTTGATGCACTTCCACGCCGAATTGATGCATCAGCTTTATGGTCATGTCGATGTAGGGGGCTGAAATGGGAGGCTGGCGAAGGTTCAGGATCAGGCCATCCGGCATGTTGGGAGCGATAAGCAGCAGTGCAGAAACGAACTGACTGCTGATGCGTGCGTTGACGGTTACGGATCCGCCGCGCAGGCGGCGACCACGGATGCGCAAAGGAGGAAAGCCCTTTTTGCCGGCGTAAGTAATGTCGGCTCCCAAGGCTTGCAAGGCCTCTACCAAATCGCCTATGGGACGCTCCAGCATGCGTGGGGTACCGGTGAGCAGATGATCTCCTGGTTGCATGGCCAGGTAGGCCGTCAAAAACCGAAAGACAGTGCCTGCATCACGTGCATCGATGGTGGGCTCAAGATGGTCAAGCAGCTTTTTAAGCAAAACACTATCACCGGCATCGGGAAAATTGTCTAAATGAGCAGAAGTTCCGGCCAGGGCCTGCATCAGGAGAACCCGGTTGGCTATGCTTTTCGACCCGCGTAGCCATATCGTTCCTTGAACTGCACCTTCAGGGCGCTGAATGCGCAGGCTGTGGCTCATTCTGAAGGCTGGGACTGTGGCGGAGCAATCAAAAATTGCAATGCTTCAATGATGGTTTGCTCCGGCACGCTGACATCAATTACGGGCTTGCCGGCTTTTCGCAACAACACGAATCTTACTTGGCCGTCGCGGTTCTTTTTATCCTGACGTAGAAAGCCCAGCACTTCTGGGATGTCTGCTTCGCCGATGAGAGGGTCAGGAAAATGCCGGCGTAGCAAAGCCACGGCTTGCTCGAAGGTTTTTGATTTCAGACCACAACAGTGATGGCTTAAGTAAAGTTCGGCAATCATGCCTGCGGCAACACAAAAGCCGTGCAAGGGGTTGGTACGCCGGTGAAGCAACAATCCCTCAATGGCATGCCCTAAGGTGTGCCCGAAATTGAGCACCTTCCGTTCGTGCCGCTCGTAAGGATCAGCCTCTGTGACCTTGAGTTTGGCTTTCACTGAACGTAGGATATAGGGTGTCCAGTCGGTTTGCTCGACGTCGTCAATATCGTGCAGTCGCTGCAACGCTTTTTTCCCGTGCAGCAAGGCATGCTTGATGATTTCGGCAAAGCCGCTACGCAACTGTTCGGCGGGCAAGGTCTTAAGGAACTGGTGGTCATTGATGACAGCCACCGGGAATGCGAACACGCCTATCTGGTTTTTATAGTGCATGAAGTCCACACCCAGCTTTCCACCGTAGGCGGCGTCGGCCTGAGCCAGCAGGGTGGTGGGCATGTGCAGAAATGCTATGCCGCGCTTATAGGTGGCGGCGGCAAAACCTCCCAGGTCACAAATCATACCTCCGCCCAGATTCACCAACAAAGCATGACGGTCAGCTCCTTTGAGGGTAAGTTGTTGCCAGATGTATTCGGCAGCCTGGAGGGTCTTATGCTGCTCACCGGCATAAACCTTTATCTCGTGTAATGGCCATTCGGCAGGCCAGTCTTGCAACAGCGCAGGGAGGCAGTGGGCCGAGGTGTTATCGTCGGTTAGCACAAACAACTTGCTATAGGACTGCCGCTGCAGCCAATGCTGCAGAAGTTCTGAAGCAGGGCCAAACAGGTAATTTGGTTTTCGGAATGGAATCATGGCTGCAATGATAGCAGGCAAAAGGCTAAACTTTTACCTGTTCGGGTTGGTTCATCACCTGCTCCTGGGTGCGGATGGACTCTTCGTGAATCAATTCATAAATTTTTTTGATAAACTCTTTGTTCAAATCCAGTTGTTCAGCCAGATGCTGGACGCGGTTAAGAATTTCCTCCCAACGTTTTCGTTGAAAGACGACGACATGGTTTTCTTTTTTCCATTCACCGATCTGACGCGAGAGCTGCATGCGGCGGGCTAATTGTTCCACTAATTCATCGTCAACTTCGTTGATGGCGCCCCGCAGCTCTTTGAGGCGCGATTGCCCATCGTCGGTCAGTGGCCTGCGAATCACCAGCTGTGATACGATTTCATAGAGTCGTTCGGGGGTAACCTGTTGTCGGGCATCGCTAAGGGCACGCAATGGATCGTGATGGGTTTCGATCATGAGTCCGTCGTAGTGGAGGTCCATGGCGCGTTGGGCTACATGGAAAGTAAGGCGGGTGTTGCCGCAAATATGGCTGGGATCACAAATGAGTGGAATGCCGGGGATCATGGTTTTGAGTTCCAGGGCAAAATCCCATTGGGGCTGGTTTCGGTAGGCAGTGACCTGATAGGAATGAAACCCCCGGTGTATGGTTGCCAGCTTGCGCACCCCGGCGCGGTTAATGCGCTCCAAGGCCCCGATCCATAGCTGCAGATCAGGATAAGCCGGATTTTTTACCAACACCGGCACATCCGTGCCTCGAAGGGCTTCGGCCAGCTCCTGGACGGAAAAGGGGTTGACGGTGGTTCGGGCTCCGATCCACAGCAGGTCAATACCAGCCTTCAGGGCTTTTTCGACATGCATGGGCATGGCTACTTCGGTGGTCAGCAATGCGCCGGTTTCTTCTTTTACGCGTTTCATCCAGTCCAAGCCAATGACGCCCACACCTTCGAAAGTGCCAGGACGCGTGCGGGGCTTCCAGAGGCCTGCGCGGAAGATGAAACGATTAAAGTATGAGCGGATACCGCGGGCTGTGCGCAGCAGCTGTTCCTCCGATTCAGCGCTGCAAGGCCCGGCAATAAGCAAGGGACGTTCAAAGCCCGGCAGCCATTGCTCCATGGGGATAAGATCCAGCTCCAGTTTTATCGATTTCATAGAAGTGCGTTGGTCAAAGTTCCTTTTCGGTAAGTACCCAACAATGAAAAACTGAATGTTTGCCTCACGGCCACAGCCATGGCTTGGCTGAAGGCTTGTTGGTCGGTCCATTCCAGATCCACCAAAAAGGTGTATTGGTCGGGCTGCCCGATGATGGGTACCGATTGAATTTTGCTGATAGCAACCTCATGCTGGCTGAAGGCATCTACGATGCGTTTCAAGCTTTGGGGGGAATGGTCTAACTGAAAGCTGATGGAGGCTTTGTTGGCGTCAGCTATTTCATGCGCATGGTGGGATAAGATCAAAAACCGCGTGTAGTTGCGGCGATGGGTTTCGACATGATGTTGCAAGATCTTCAGTCCAAAATATTGTGCGGTCTGAGGGCCTGCCACGACGGCGACATGGTTCAGCTGTTGATTGACCAGAATGCGAGCACATTCAGCGGTATCGTTTTGCGCTACGATGCGAATGCCCCTAAGGCTGAGTAGATAATCTTCGCATTGGCGCAAGGCCATGGGGTGGGAGTGGATTTCGGTAATCTGCGACCAAGAGGCGTTGGGCAAGGCTAACACATGCAAAGCAATTTGCATATATACTTCGCCTACAATGCGGAGTCGCGCTTCGTGAATGATGTTGTAATTGGTCAGAATACTGCCGGCTATGGAATTTTCAATAGCCATGACGCAGAAGTCTGCCGAGCCCTCCAAGACTTTTTCGCACGATTGACGAAACGTGGCACACGGAATGATTGCGACGTCAGGGCCAAAGAATTTTCGGGCCGCTACGTCATGGAAAGAAGATTCAATACCCTGGATGGCGATGCGAGGCACGGTCACGGAAGTGGGTATAAGCTGCCGTTTCAAAGTTAGTGTGGCCGCTGTCACAAGGACAGCAGAACACATTAAAATTTTTTCCTAACAACAGTTAGTTAGCCTGGTTAGTAAATAACGACCCTTTCTTGGTGCTGCCATTCAGCAGTGCGGCAATCCAACAGATAGATGCCGGAGGCCATGGAAGGCAAGTGCCACAGGAAGTTATGGCTTCCGGGCTGCAGTTGCGTTCGGTGTATCGCCACAACCTGACCTGAGGAGGAGATCAAACGCAACACGCATTCCGTTTGGCGGGGTACATCGTAGCTGACTTGAAGAAATTCACGTGTTGGGTTTGGAGCTAATTTCATCTGCCATTGGCCTTCGGCGGTATGTATTAAAAAAGTACGCATGCTTTCATCGCTGAAGTATGGGGTGTTTTTAACCCATGCACGCAGGCGGTAACACGTTACACTGTCGAAGGTGCTGGCATCGTGATTGATGAGGAGATAGTAGGTTTTCTTTTTATTGTGGTTGTACACCAATGTTTGCCCACCTGCAGCGTCGGCGTAGGAAGTGGCCAGAACTGTGCCACTGGAATTATACAACGTCATGGTATAGTTTTTCGTCATGTCGGTAAGGCGAATTTTTAGGTTGGTGTGGGGAGCTGAGGTTTTGATCTTGTACCAGTCTTGGTCGGCACCGGTGGCGATGGCTGCTGTATAACCATAAATTGTGGTATCCGTGGTTGCGGTAAGGGAATAGGCTGTCGAGCTAGATTCATTCGGTTCGAATTCATCACGACAGTTGGTAGCGATGTTGAAGCGCATCAGCCAGGCATCGGTGTTGCCGGAGTAAGTAGGTTGCCACACATCGGGTCTGGAATAGATGCTTGCCGTAGAGGTACCCACCATATAAATGAGTTGATCAGGTCCTGCAGTAATGTCTTCCATCCGGTCGTCACCTAAGCCGCCGAGGTAGCTGCCGTAGGTAAGAGTTCCCTGAAGCGAGTCGAAGACGGCAAAGCAGCCTTCGTTGGTATTGCCGTACCGGTGTTTTTGAAAAGCACTTGGTGTAGATATGCTGTCGTTACTGGAGGCGGTGCCGCTCACATAGATGTTTCGGTTGCCGTCCCAGTCAATGCCGGTGAGCTGATCGTCCCGTCCCCCGCCGTAATAAGAGCCCCAAATGCGCTGTCCGTTGTAACTGAATTTGGCAACAAAGCCATCATATGTATAACTTCCATTAGGCAATTTTTTGCTATTTATATTTTTTTGATATGATCCAGCGGTGCCAAAAACGCCGGCGCTGTTGGTATAACCACAGACATAGATGTGTGCTTTTTTATTGCAGAAGACGCCACGGCCATGGTCGTCGCCGGTACCTCCGTAATAGGTCACCCAAAGCTGATTGCCTGTAGAATCGAGTTTAGCCACAAAGGCATCTTCAATACCTCCGTGTGCCACCTGATGTGCGCCGGGGGTGGAAAAGCCTGAGGTACTTTCGGTCGTACCCACTACATAAACGTTGCCGGACTGATCCAATGCAATGCTGTGGGCACGGTCCTGGCCTGGTCCACCAACATAGGCCGACCAAGATGGCCAGCCGTTGGGGGAAAACTTAACTACAAAGGCATCGCCATTCCCCTCATAATAGCTGGAGTTTTTATTACTGATTTTCAGGCTATCGCTTCCAGTGTAGCCACAGGCGTAGATGTTGGCCTTATCATCGCAAACGGCAGTACGAACATGTTCAGAGGAAAACTTTCCCAGTAACGTACACCACGATAAGACCCCATCTTTGTTAAACTTAGCAATGCAAATGTCTCCCAACCCTCCGCCTTGTGTTTGGTATGCTCCGGGAGTCGTTATTTGATTTCCGCTTTGGCTTTTGCCCAACAAGATGACGTTGTTGTTTTTGTCGGTGGTAGTTCCATAACCGATTTCGTCATTGGTACCTCCAAAGTAAGTAGCCCATTCCATTTTGCCAACGCTTTTGAACTTGGCAAGATACATATCGTCGTTTCCTTTATATGTAACCTGGTGCGCTCCTGAGGTAGCAATGTTGGTGCTGCTGGCTGTGCTGCCCGCAATAATCAGCTTATCCTGTTTGTCTGTAGCTACTTCTCCAATGCTTTCGCTTTGGCTACCACCGTATAATGTGCCCCACAACAGATTGGGATCTATAAGGACATCGTCTGATGTTGTGGCTAGCTTAAAGGAAGTGACATCGCCTACACGGCAACGAGCAACATCCACGGGCTGAAGATCACGAACCCGAAAAGCCCGAGGAGCTGTTTCCTTAACCCATCCTACATGATTTGAGATGGTGCAGGCGCCGACCTCATCCAATGAAATATGGGTTGCGCCGCTATATTTCAAACGAATCAGGCCTGCATCAGCGCCAGAGCGAACATAACATGAATAGCGGATCGGCGAAATGGAATCCTGATCATCATAATCAAATATTAAATCAATGCCTGGGTAAATGTTTTTGTAAATGAGCTGTTGCCATACCGAAGCCTGTATTGGTCTATCTACGCCTGCCGGGGGGGTGTAAAAGTGCAATTTAACTGCTGCGGGCTTGGTTGCGATGAGTACCGGCTGGGGATGGCCGCCAACGAACGTTACATCTACCCGGTTGGCAGTGATGGTGGTTTCATACCATTCATCTTCATGCCCGGTCGTACCGGGGCCTGCAAACAGATTTTGCCTCGGGTGCCGCTCAATGTGTAACCATTCGTAGGAAAAGCCATTTTTCCGGAACTGCATTTTAAAGTTGCCCGCATTGAATAAATAAAGGACATCTGTGTTGGCTTGTCCGTGTTGATTGACGACTTGTCCTTCGTTTTTGATAAACCCGGGAATCGTAATGTTAAAAAACGCAGCCGACTGGGCAGAAACCGATAAAGACAGAACGCAGCACAAAAAAATAGCCGCCAAAGATTGTAGTACCATATACCAGTTTTTAAACAAACATACATATTTTCATCAATGGAACTGGAAATTTCCAGCATGGCAGGCTTGGCATGTACTGTCTAATTTTGCCTTGTGGCAGCACACATGAGTTTAGAATTAAACATTCATACCGACATTCGGCGGGCCAGCACTCCCAGCAGTGAGCTTTACACCAGTCCTTCAGTCTTTGAAGCAATGAAGGATCGAATTTTTGCAGCAAGCTGGCAGTTTGCTGCTTTGGAGCGCGATTTAAAGGCTCCGGGACAAACGTGGCCGTTCACGCTGCTGCCCGGGTTTTTGGATGAACCGTTATTATTCACTCGGGACTATGACGACCAGCTGCATTGCTTAAGTAATGTGTGTACGCACCGAGGAAATCTTGTGTGCGAACAGGGAGGAATTGAAAAGCAGCTTCGGTGTCGGTATCACGGCAGGCGTTTTGACCTTCGGGGACGTATGCTGGGTATGCCGGAATTTGAAGGGGTGGTGGATTTCCCTTCAGAATCTGACCACTTGCCGCAGGTTGCTTTTGAACGATGGGGCGGCATGCTTTTCGTATCGTTGAAACCTTCCTTTTCCTTTGCTGAGGCTTTTGCACCCATGCAACAGCGCTTGCATTGGCTCGACGTGGGTTCTTTTCGCTTCAGTCCGGAGCATTCCAAAGATTATCTGATCCAAGCCAACTGGGCCCTTTATTGCGAGAACTATCTGGAAGGGTTTCACATACCTTATGTACATGCCTCACTGAATGCCGTGCTTGATTATGGTAATTATACCACAGAGACCTATCGGTACAGCAACCTGCAGTTGGGATATGCTAAAGATGGTGAACTGAGTTTTCAGCTGCCTGCCTCATCACCAGATTATGGAAAGCGCATTGGAGCTTATTACTATTGGATCTTTCCAAACCTGATGTTCAACTTTTATCCTTGGGGCTTAAGTGTGAATGTGGTAAAACCGATTACGGTCAGTCAGACCCGGGTGACCTTCCTCACTTTTGTGGCAGATGAACAACTTTTTGAAAGCGGTACTGTAGCCATGATCGACCGTGTAGAACGGGAAGATGAAGCGGTGGTTGAAAATGTGCAACGGGGTGTGCGATCGCGCCTCTACCGAAAAGGTCGTTATAGTCCGCGCCGTGAACAGGGAACCCATCATTTTCACCTTTTGCTGGCTGAATTCCTGTCTTCTAAAAACGAAGTGTAATAAAAAGCAGCGGATAAACCGGTGTAAAGCCAAAATACTTTCGTTGCTGCCAGGTAGAGTTCACAAACTGGCTGCTGTTAGAACCCAGTGTTACTGAGTTAAAGTCTACATCTCCACCGACATTCGTGTACTGAAAAGCAGAGCCGACTTCCAGTCCGGCTGCGAAGTTTCTGGTGAAGTAATACTGCACCCCTGCAAAGGCGCCAACACCTATGGAAGTGCCCCCCGGGATAACGGTAGTTTTGTACGTCTCTACACGGGCTGTATCGTTAAGCTGTTCCGTCAATTCATATTCGGTAAACGTCCAATTGCCATAGACGGTGATTGGCAGTTCGAGGCCACCAAAAAACGATAAGTGCTCATCGAAAAAAGTCCATTGCACTCCAGGAGCAATCTTGTAAGATACTTGGTCGTATTGGCGACTGGTCAAGGCATGAACACCGGAAACGGTATCTACCGATTCGACCTTATCCCGGAGCATGCGTTGTACGTAGATTGCTTTGAGGCGTAAAGCGACCCGAGGCTCAAAGAAAAATTTGAAGGCCAATCCTGCTGCCAGACTTTGGTCTTCAAAAGTTCCACCCACCAGCACTGCATCGCGCTCGGCATCTTCTACGATGGCATGTGTCTCGGGAAAGGTTAAGAAAGGAGTGATTTCAATCCGGTCGTATCCACCGTAGCGGGTAAAAGTAGGGCAGTTGGCTTGGCCCCAGGCGATAAATGGTAAAGTCACCCAGAAAAGAAAAAAAATCGCATGTTTCATGAGCCACTCAAGCAGGAAAAAACAAATGGTTTAATGGTTGTAAAGTTCTGTAAAACTTTTAAGATGCTTGCTTGTATTAACCAGGTGTTGCAAGGCTAAGTTTTATTGATTTTTCGTTTCTGTGGCTATGTTTGTGTACCAGAATTATGGCCCGCAAACTCTATAAAGGATCCGAACGCAAACTGTTCGGAGTATGTAGCGGTTTAGGTGAATATTTCAATGTGGATCCAACCTTGGTACGAGCTGGTTTTGTAATAGCCTTTCTGCTTTTTGGAAGCGGCTTACTGTTATATCTGATTTTGGCCATATTGATGCCTGAAAAACCGTAACCCTTATTTTAGTCATGCGCATGAGGTGTTTGTCATTACGCCTGGTTACGCTGGTTTTTATGCTGTACGTATGCCTCTGTCATGGCCATGCGCAGCCGTGCAGCGATTTGTTCATCAGCGAATATATTGAAGGCACCAGCTTTAATAAAGCCATTGAAATCTACAATCCTACCACCGGTACCCTTACCTTGGACGGCTATCGGCTTTATACGTTTAATAATGGCAGTCCCGTGGCATTGTTTACGCACGCTTTACATGGGCAGTTAGGGCCTGGACAAGTTTATGTCGTCTGCCATCCTCAAGCTGATTCTCTTGGAATTAAAATCAAGGCCGACACCATAAGTCTGGTGTGCAATTGGAACGGCAACGATGCGGTGGCGCTGGTAAACACCTACACCGGCGATACCATAGACGTCATTGGAGTAATTGGCGAAGACCCAGGCACATCCTGGCCCGTGGACGTAGGAAGCACACAAAACAGCACCTTGGTTCGTAAGTCCTTTGTTCAGGCAGGAACGACAAACTGGGCTCAGGCACAAAACGAATATTGGGCATATGGGCAAAACAATTTTTCATATTTAGGTTTTCACATCATGGACCCTTGTCCCGTAGTGCCCCCCTCTATTCTTTTTCTTTCCGATACAGTCATCGTTTCTGAAAACGTCGGGATGGCGATGCTTACGGTTGGTATCGTTAATCCCGACAATGATCCTACCGGTTTTTCAATTCAAGCCAGCGGGGGCTCGGCAAGTGTGGGTGATGATTATAGTTTGCCTCCTTATCTGGCTTTTCCGGCTGGTTCTTCACAGCCCTTGCAGGTGGGCGTGACGATAGTGAATGATAACATCGTGGAAGCAGACGAAACAGCGGTTTTGGAGCTGGTTAGCCCCACCAATGGAGCCTCAGTGATCGGAGGATCTGTGCTGCTGATCATCCAAGACGACGATGCATTGAGTTCTGCGCCACCGCAACTCGGCGATTTTCAGGTTCAGTATTTAGACGGGACAGGTCAATATCGCATATCAACGCCGGAAGCTGGAAGGCTATGGGTTTTTGGTGTAGCTGGGAATTTGTTAATTCAGAAGGATTTACCTAAAGGCACACATACGATAAATCTTAATTCATTGACTGCCGGCAGTTATTTTTTGTTTTGGTCCGCCTCAGCCTGCTGTCAAGTCAGACACCTGGTTGTTTTTTAAGCAGCAGCGGGGCCAAAGGGCACACGGAAGCATTGTGAACAGCAGCAAAATATCGCCGTCAGCGCTTACGGAAATCATCAGTGAATTAAGGACCAAGCTGCATGACTTTTCACGGGCGGCAACTTTAAGGAAAGAAGAATTGCTGAAGCAGCTGCTGCAGAAACATGTCCGCTCACCACAATTACTTGCCAGGTTATATCGACTTTGTTCTTTCCTTTTAGCATACCCCGCCGATCAAAAGCAGTATAGGTTGGCGCTGCAGTTGATTCACCATTTGCAAGCACAGGTCCAGCAGCTGCCCAAGGTGGCCAGTTTGCGATTGGAGAACAGCGCACTTCCCGGTACTGCTTGTAACGTTAGTCTGAGTTTGCATTTAACCAAGGTGTTGAAGGAGGCTTTGGGGCCCGCCTTAAATATATTTTCTATTGATGCAACGGCTGAGGAGTTAGAGGCGGTATTGGCAGCCGTGTTGCCGCCCCTGGCGAAACCGGCGATCGTGGATCAACACCTGACGGCAGCGGAGCTTCGTCGGCTTTTGCTGCACAACCGAAAAGATGTTTTGGTTCAGCTTATTCGGTGGTTTGATGCATGCGTACTGACTGAGGAAGTCAAAGAATCGTTGTGGCAAAAATTGAAGGTGTATGTGCGCTTTGTTGTTCCGTCTGCTGACCCTCAGCATGATGGTCTTTTCGACCCGACTTACATACAGACGGGACGCTTAAAAAAACCGATACGCGTGCGCATCACGGCTGGACCTATGCTTCGGGAAGAAAAGCTCAGCGCTGCTCAACGCGCGGCCCTTTTGTTACGAGCCCGTCTGGCTTTGGCTGCGCGCCAGCGGGAGACCGATCCCATTACTTATGCCGATGAACGATGCGTTCGTATGTTTCGGGCAGACAGAGGTTTTTATATAGCTCTTTTTTCTATGCTACCCGTCTTTCGTTTGCCTTTGGAAACCTATGTAGGCTACTTGATCTTCAAACATGGCTTGCCCATTGCCTATGGAGGCTGTTGGATGTTTCATTTCCGCGCACGCACCGGCATCCACGTCTTCGAGGAGTTTCGCGGTGGTGAATCCCTTTATGCTTTTGCTCAGGTGTTGCGGTTGTATCATCAATGCTTTGGCATCACCCAATTTTTTGCTGACTCTTTTCAACTGGGGAAGAACAATGAAGAAGGCATTCGATCGGGGGCTTATTGGTTTTATCATCGGCTTGGCTTTCGGCCTGTGGACCAGCGACTCAGAAAGCAGGCTGAGCGAGAAGCACAATTGTTAAAAAAGCAACCAGGGCATCGGACGCCGGACTCTCTTTTGCGTGCTTTCGCTGCCGGCCCAGTAGAGCTGCTGTTGGACCGGAAAAAGACATCGCCCGATCCCCTTTGCATAAGTGAATATTTCTTGAAGTGTTGGTTGAAAGGCAGCTTTCACTACAGGTTATTTTCGCTTATTGACTTCGTCAATGTTTCTGTTGGCATACGGGAACTGCATTACTGGAGTGCGGATGAACGCCATGCTGTACTAAAACTAATCCCCTTGCTCCATGTCACGGAATGGTCAGGCTTTTCGCAGAAGGACAGGAGGCAGATTTTGAACCTTTTGCGTATGAAAGGCGGTGCCGATGAAACGGCATTTGTGCGCGCTACTCAGAAGAGCGAGGTGTGGGAGCGCTGGCTTATGGCACTAACTGTAAGAAGATCCGATGGGCTTGCCTGAAGCTTGAAGATTTTTCAATTGGCGCTCCCGCTCCTGCGCTGTCAAAAATTTCTTACGCAGCCGGATGTGGCTTGGTGTTATTTCTACCAGTTCATCTTCAGCAATAAACTCCAGGCATTCTTCCAGACTCATCTGTTTTTTGGACGACAGCCGCACCGGTTCTTCACTGCCAGAGGCGCGCATGTTGTTCAGCTTTTTAGTCTTGACCACGTTTACGAGCAAATCGCCGGCGCGAATGTGCTCGCCCACGATTTGCCCTTCGTACACCTCGTCGCCCGGCTCGACAAAGAAAGCACCACGATCTTGCAGGTGCTCCAAAGCGTATGCTGTTACTCTGCCGGATTCTTTGGCAATAAGAACACCGGTCATGCGGCTCTGCAACGGTCCTTTCCATGGCACATAACGAAGGAAACGATGTGAGAGGACGCAATCGCCACCTGTGGCCATAAGCAACTGGTTACGCAGACCAATCAATCCGCGTGAGGGTACCAAGAAACGAAGCAGCTGTCGGTTACCTCGGGCATCCACTGCCTGAAGTTCACCTTTTCGTACCGCAACCATGTCGATGACTTTGCCGCTGTGCTCAGCCGGCACTTGGGCGATGAATTCTTCGGCGGGTTCAAGCAGTAGGCCGTCATGCATTCGCGTCAGCACTTGGGGTTGTGCGACCTGAAATTCATAACCTTCACGCCTCATGGTTTCAATGAGCACTGAGAGATGCAGCACGCCACGTCCATGGACCACAAAAGCGTCGGGCGTCTCGGAGGGCTGAACACGAAGGGCCAGATTTTTTTCCGTTTCTTTTTCCAGCCGCTCACGTAAATGACGCGAAGTGAGAAAACGACCGTCTCTGCCGCAGAAAGGGGAGTTGTTTACTGTAAACAACATAGAGATGGTCGGCTGTTCGATCACCAATGGCGGCAAGGCTTCTGGACTCATTGCCTCTGCGAGCGTGTCACCGATTTCAAAATCGTCCATGCCGCTAACTGCGCAGAGGTCACCACAGAAGACCGTGTTTACCGATTGACGGTCGAGGCCTTCAAAGGTGTACAAGTTGCGAACCACGGCAGGCAAGCTGGCGGACCCATTGCTCCGTACTACACAAAGCTGCATACCTGTTTGCAGGCTGCCACGACTGACCCGTCCAATGGCAAGACGCCCTTCATATGGTGAATAATCGATATTCGTTATTTGCAATTGGAAACCTCCCTTTTTGTTTTCCGGCGGAGGAATATGGTGCACTATGGTCTCCAACAGGGGAACGAGGTTGGGGGCAGGCTTTTTCCAATCGGCACTCATCCAGCCTTGCCGGGCTGAACCAAACAATACGGGAAAGTTCAGCTGCTCCTCTGAGGCTCCTAACTGACAGAATAGATCAAAAACCTGCTCGTGAACCCAATCGGGCTGGCTGTCGGCTTTATCTACTTTGTTGATGACCACTATGGCGTGCTTGTTTTGCTCAAGGGCCTTTTGCAAGACAAACCGTGTCTGCGGCATAGGCCCTTCAGTGGCATCGACCAGCAATAAGGTGCCATCGGCCATGTGGAGCACGCGTTCCACTTCCCCACTGAAGTCGGCATGACCAGGGGTATCGATAATGTTGATCTTGATGCCGTGGTAGCGAACAGAAACGTTCTTGGCCAGAATCGTGATGCCTCGTTCACGTTCGAGCGGATTGTTGTCGAGGATCAAGTCCGGTACCTGCTGGTTTGAACGAAACAAATGGCACTGCCGTAAAATGGCATCCACCAAGGTGGTTTTTCCGTGGTCCACATGGGCAATGATGGCCACGTTGCGGATCGGAGCAAAGTCAAGGGAAGTCGGACGTGGAGGAGGAGTCACCATTTCGGAGACTGACGATTAAGAAATGCCGCTATGCCTTTGCGAAAATCATCGGTGGACCGCATGAAGGCGTTACGCTGCGCGGCATATTCCCAGGCGGCGAACAGGTCCAGCGTAGGCAGTTTCCACAAAAGCTCTTTGGTGAGTTGGAGCGATTGCGCAGAACAATTTTCAATGAGTTGGTCAGTAAAGGCTTCCACTCGTTGCTGCAATTGATTGGCTTCCACCACTTCATAGATAAGGTGGGCGTCTCGGGCTTCGTAGGCAGTCAGCAGGCGGCCGGTAAGCAGCAAGTCGCGGGCAACGGCTCCTGTGGTACGGCGCAGCAACAACACACTCACCAGCGCGGGCACAAAGCCTATGCGTACCTCTGTATATCCAAAACGGGCTTCGGGAACGGCAAAGGCGAAATCGCAGGCGGTGACCAGGCCGCAGCCTCCAGCGATGGCATGGCCCTGTACCTGTGCGACAATGACCTTCGGACAGGTATAAAAGGCACGCAACATTTCTTCAAACTTCCGACTGTCCGCCAAATTTTCTTCATATGAAAAATTTTGTAACTGTTGCAAATAAGCTATGTCGGCACCCGCACTAAAGACATCGCCTTCAGCCTGCAGTATAATCACTTTTACGTCTGCTCGTTCAGCTGCTTCCTGCACGGCTTTCGTCAGGGCTTGTACTACCTGGGGCGAAAGAGCGTTTTTCTTTTCCGCTCGGCTGAGGGTGATGTAGGCTTTGCGCCGCTCCGTATGCACACGCACATTTTCGGTAAGAGTCATAGATGAGTCGCAAAAATAGACTCCGTAGGGGACAACCGAACACGCACGGCTTGATGACGTGTATGCAAAAAATCAATATGCTGCTGTCGGCACCATTGCTTGAGTGCCCGAAGCACAGGTAAGCTCACGTTGCCATCGGCAACAATCACTTTGGGATTTAATCTTTGAAGTGGGGCAAGGAGCTCTTGATCTTGTACGCCGGCAACAATCAAGAAATCGAGATCAGGAAGTGCTTTTAGCTGAGGAAGCTTTTGATACGGAGTGACCACCAGACCAGTTATGCCAGGATGTTGGATGAACCCTTGGTGGAAAGCCAGGCCATATCGGTAGCCGCTAAGCAGGTGAAACTGCTCCAACGACAACATTTCGGGAGCTGAGCGGGCTTGTAACCGATGGATTTTCGCTAAATAATATTCGTCAGATGCTAATGCCGGTGCAGCAGATTGAAGCCTGAGGATGTGCCTTCCCATGTTGAAATCGATACAACTTTTTTTTCTTAATGAATAAACTATAATCTCATTGGTACGGTACCGGTTTAGCGCGCGAGCGGTACTGATGGCGGCTGTGAGCGCTACACAAACCAGGGCAGCTATCATCCATTTTCCTTTTTTGACATGCATGAATGATATGAAAGCAATCGCTGCCATGGTTATCAACAGTGTTTCGGCAAACGAGAAATGTGGAATTACCCAAACAGAGGCGGGCAGTAGCGAAAGGCTGTATATGAATTCGTTCAACAGCCACGCCGTCAGTTGGGCCGCTTGGCCAAGCATCGGGGCAAGTACGGGTATGGGTTCAAGCAAAATCAACAGCAGACTTAAATGCAAAAGCAAGGCCGCCAGAGGTATAACGACAATGTTGGCCAGGACAAATAAGAGCGGGAACTGATGAAAATGGTGCAAGGTGAGCGGTAGCGTGCCTACTTGGGCCGCTAAAGTGACTGAAGTTGTTTTCCATACGTAATCGGTGAGCTTGCTGGTACGCGCAAGCAGGCGATTCAATTCGGCGTACAGTAAAAAGATACCTCCCACAGCCGCATAGCTTAATTGCAATCCGACGTCCATGATGGTGCAAGGCTCTAAGAGAAGAATGATCAGCGCTGATGCGGCGAGAAGGTTAAACGGGTTGATGTTTCGTTGGCTCAATTTTCCCAACAACAGCAAGCTGAACATGGTACTGGCACGCCAAACCGAAGCCGGCATGCCACATATTAAGGCAAATAGCCAGATGACCAGCAGAACCACGCCGGCCTGCACGAGCCGGCCCCACCATCGTTGTCCGAACACACGCAACAGCATCAATAACGATGCATATAGAATTCCTACATGCATGCCACTTACGGCAAGAATATGGATTACGCCCACATCGGCATAAGCTTGTTTAAGCTCAAACTCCATGTTGGCGCGGTAGCCAACACTCAAAGCCTGAATGACGCTTGCTTCGCGCGGCCAGGGGACGTAACGCTCTACCGCATGCAGGGCCTTGTTTCGTAAGTCATAAATCAACTTCCAGAGGGCATGCTGGTGTGAAAAGGGCAACGCGTGCCAGTCTTGCTGTTTTAGTCGGGCAATCAGATAAATCTCTTGTGCCGATAAATATTTTCTGTAATTAAAGGCCATAGGGTTGCGAGCGCCCTCAGGAACCTTGAACCGGTTTTTGATGACTATATATTGCCCGTAGGTAAGCCGTTCAGCGTTTGAATCCCGATCCAGAATAATCTGCGTTCGGCCAGTAGTCCTGATCCAGGCTGCCTGACGGTAAAGGGCCATTACCTCACCTGTTGTGACGATGGTAGTTGCCCGCATCACAGGTGGCTCAGTAATATGTATCAGGGCTGCATCTGCCTGAAAGAGGTGCCTTTGAAAGTAATAAGGATGCCTTCGGTCATCGGCGAGTTGTGCAATGAGATTGCCGCATCCCACAGCACTCAGGTGAATGGCTAACCCCAGCCATGGTAAAAACGAAAACCTTTGAATGGGGCGACGCAGCATGGCCATGTGAATTAGGATGGCCACAGCTACCAACAAGAATGCCACCAACGGTGGAAGGGCTATGCCGGCACCGACATATAATAAAATTCCCGTCACCAAGGCTATGATAGGCCGGACGAGCGGTACAGTCGCCCAATAATTCACCGAAGAAAATTACGCAGGCAGAGGCTACCAGTCAATACGAGACTACCAAAAGCCCCTGCAACGAAGTGGTAGCAGTTTTGCAGCGCAACAAATACAATCCTGGTGAAATTGTCGAGACGTTAATTTTTACGGGAGCGCTTAGGTTAACCGATTCCGAAAATATTCGTTCGTTGTTGAGGGAAAAAACCTCCAGGATTGCGTCCGTATCGGGAAGAGGAGGAGGCACAAGCCAGGCGAAGTTGTGAGCAGGATTAGGAAACATCTGCAAGCGGGCATTTGCCTGCGCTGGTTGCGGACAAGACGTCAGGATTTCATTGGCCGGTACTTCAACGTACACAATTTGATTCACCTTGCCACTGTTGCACGGATCGGGAAAGCCATAGCTTAAGGAAATGCCGGCACAGAAATCTTTTTGATAGATCAGGCGAATATTGAAATCGTTACTCCGACTGACCTTAGCATAGATCGCTTCGGCATTCACCTCGGGCACGACCGAGTAAGGATAGCTCCAGTTTTGGCCACCATATGTTGAACCAATCACATATGTGTGGCGAACCGACTTCCCATCACTATCTCGACCCAGTTCATTGATCGCACTAAAGGAAAGCCACAAGTTGCCTTGCGCATCTGTGCCGGCCGATGGGTGGGTGGCCAGCCCGCTGTTAAAAAATCCGAGCGGTCCTATTGCTAACGAGTCATCGCCGGTCATATCTACGGCCCCGGTAATTAGTTTCATAGGTTGATTCAGCATCGTGGTATTCCAATACAAAATGCCGTTGGCATATGGATTAAAGTTGAAGGTATTGTCAGTTGAATCTGCGTTAAAAATCTGAGCGTAGCCTGCCCACACGTGCACGATGCCACCCTTATCGATCAGTACGGCTAATGATCCATCATTGGTATCAAGCCATTCGGCTATTCCGTCGCCGTTTACATCAGTAATCTGATCGTAGAATCGATCGATGGGGAAATGTTGAACGATGATTTTATTCCATGTCAAACCGTTGTCAGGAGAAAGGGCCAAGATCAAGTCGTTTCCATAACCTCCAACCACAATAGCTACATTATTCTGATAGGCATCGATAGCATAATTGTCCGGTCGAATACGAGCAAACTGGGTGCTGTCGAAGGCTGCGATGAGCACATTTGTCTTGTCCCAGCTTGCACCATTGTCTTTAGAGCGGTAATACAACAAGGCACCGTCCAACCCTTTGAATTTTGTTCCACCCTGTTGTCGGGGCAGGGTCAAGGCCACGGCGTGCAAATATCGATTACCGAAGATGTTGTCCCCTCTGACGATGCGGGGCCACCACACGCGATGTCCTTCTGGGCCGGCAAATGGGCTGAGGTATTCAACCCACGTCCCACTCACTACCGGCGCCCTGACGGTTTTTTGAATTACTCCCAAGGTAAGGTTGTGAGCTAAAATCAGCTCACTTTGGTTGTCGTGGGTAATGATAATGTTTGGCCAACCGGTGGCAAAACTCTCCAGACGTTGCTGTGGGAAATTCTGCCAAACGCTATTATAGAAATAATTATAACCTGTGCCGCGTTTGGAGAGCTGCGGGTCAAGTTCAGGAACAAAGTTCCATACTGCAAACAAGCGTCCGTCAGTCTCATTGCGCCAGAATGCTTGTGCTACTGAAGCATTTGTTTGCAGGTCGAAGTAGGTGTAGCCGATGTCAACAGTGGTAAACCCTCGAGTTTGCGCCTGCGGTATCGTTGCTGCTTCCGCTGGGGCTGGCTCGATTTGATGTGGATAGCTTGCTTCCGGCGGCGGAGCCTCGACGAAAAACGGCATCTGGTTTAGAGGCGGTACCTTAGGTGATTGAAATTGTTCTGCAACCTGTTGCCACGGCTGTGCGGCAGCCGAAAGGGCAGACCAAAAGATCATTATTCCGGCAAAACGCAGAAGAAGTAGCATCTGAGGGTGGTGCAAATGTAAGTTGCAGAAGCAGCAAGATTATGAATTGCCTGATCAAAAGGAAACCGACAGAGGGCTCACCGTCCGACTGTTATTTTTGCTGCCACACTCCATGCTGCAGCCACGATTGGTTTTGGATAAACGAAAATTGCAGCTCACGTTAGAGCGGCTCTGTTATCAGCTTATAGAAAACCATCATGATTTTTCTGAAACAGTTTTAATTGGCATACAGCCCCGAGGCATCCACCTGAGCGGCAGGCTGGTTAAAAAACTGGAAGAAATTCTGGGTTTTCCGCCCGCATACGGCTTGTTGGATCCCACTTTTTACCGCGACGATTTTCGCGCCGGCACCAAAAAGTTTTCGCCGAAAACCACCGACCTTCCCGTCAGCATTGAAGGCAAAAAAATTGTTTTGATTGATGATGTCCTGTTTTCGGGCCGTACAGTGCGTGCAGCTTTGGATGCGTTGATTGACTTTGGGCGGCCGCAAAAAGTAGAATTGCTCGTACTGATCGACCGGCGCTTCACACGCCAGCTCCCAATACAACCGGACTATGTGGGTTTGGCGGTGGATTCATTTCCCTCCGAAAAAGTCACCGTGCAGTGGGAACACCTCAACGGCGACGATCAAATCTGGATTACGCCTCTGGCCAGCTGATGACCGAGTTTGGATTGCGTCACCTGTTAACCATCCGGGAACTGGATCGGCTGCACATCGAACAGATCCTTTCAACTGCCGAAGATTTTTTGCCTGTACTGGAGCGCCCTATCAAACAGGTGCCCAGTTTGCGCCACATTACGGTGCTCCATCTTTTTTATGAAAGCTCTACCCGAACACGCATATCCTTTGAACTGGCGGCCCGACGACTTTCAGCTCAGGTAGTCAACTTTTCGGTTGCCGGTTCTTCCGTGGCCAAAGGAGAATCGTTGTTAGACACTGCCCGCAATATACAGGCCATGAAAGTAGATCTGGTCGTAATCCGACATCACTCCAGTGGTGCAGCTCACTTTTTAAGCCAACACCTTCATGCTGGTATTATCAATGCCGGTGATGGGGTTAATGAGCACCCTACACAGGCATTGCTTGACGCTTTTACGCTGCGACGCAGCTTTGCAAAATTAGAAGGGTTGAAGATTGCACTGATCGGCGATATCCTACATTCGCGTGTGGCCCGTTCCAACATATACTGCCTTACTCGATTGGGGGCGCAAGTTTGCGTTTGTGGTCCGCCTTCGCTCATCCCTGTACACATAGAAGCGCTTGGAGCTAAAGTCACTTACGATGTGGTGGAAGCCCTGCGGTGGTGTGACGTTGCCTACGTGCTTCGCATTCAACTGGAGCGGCAGCACGTAGGGTATTTTCCGTCGCTACAAGAATATGCGGATTGGTATGGCGTCCATGAGCAGGCGATAAAACAAGCCGGCCGGAGGGTGCCAATCATGCATCCGGGTCCGGTAAACCGCGGCGTAGAACTGACTGCCGAGCTGGCGGACAGTTCCCAATCGCTCATTCTGCAACAGGTTACCTACGGAGTTGCTGTGCGAATGGCCGTATTGTACCTCTTGGCACAACAAGTACAGGCCTGATTTTTGCTTTAGCTTTGCGGTTAGCGGGGCTGACCGGAATTGACAGCAATGTTCTTTGAATGTAAGCATGCCGAGCATTGGAAGTCACGCTCGTAAATCTTCAACTTCCGACGCCATAATTGGCAACTCTTACGCTTTGGCTGCTTAATCGTCCAGGACGGTTAACAGCCGGTTCCCGGTAGGCGATGCGCTGCAGCCTGCCAGCGGAGCCTCATCAGGCAGCGCTGGTTGCCTGCTGCCGGTTGCAGGCAATGAGACAATTACACCGGATCGGTTGCAGCAGTGGCTGTTGCGCGCCAGGCTGTAGCTTAAACCCAAAGCGCAACTAAGCATGTAGAAAGCATTCAATGGCATTGACTGGACCAGGGTTCGATTCCCTGCAGCTCCACTGGTTAGCGGTAAATCTGTAGCGAAACAGGCTTGCGGCGATAGGTAAGGAATATTTGAAGCAAGCGTTGGTCAGCATCCCATATCCAATCCTTCTTTACGGATCGGCCGTCGGCAAGCACGCGTCGGGGAGGGCGGTTAAGCCCATATATGCGGAGCGTAAACCACATTGTGTCGGACATACCAACATAGGCGCCACCATCGTCCTCGATCGTTATGTGCAACTGGCCATCAAGCGGGCTTGCCTGAAAACGAAACAAACGATATTGCCGGTTTTCCCAGCTTAGATTGGTTCGTCCGTCATCTTGATAGAGTTCACAAGAACTAAAGCCATCGTCAAAATAGTAGTCGATCATAAGCTTATTTGCATGATATGAGCTGGTATTTTTCATGGGAAAGGCCATAGGAAGGAAGCTTCCGGCACGGATGTACACCGGAAAGTCGGAAATAGAGAGGGATGGGTTAATCCATTTTTCCCCCTCAACGGCTTCTGAAGAAAATAGAGGATACCAGGACCCTTTGGGTAAGTAAAGCCGGCGTTGCTGGGTGCCTGCTTGAAGGACAGGAGCGACGAGTATGGCGTCGCCGAAAAAGTACTGGTCAGCGATGCTCGAGGCCGTTGAATCGTCGAATGAAGCATAACACAGGGGCCGCATGATCGGATCTCCGTGCTGCATGTGCTGGTAGCAGAGGTGGTATAAATAAGGAAGCAATGCATAACGCAATTCGTAATATTTTCTTAGAACAGATTTGTACGGCTCCGAATAGAAAACGGGCTCGGAAGGAATGCTTTTTACTGTGGGAACCAATTCTTCCAGGGCTGTTCCATGAGGGCGCAACACAGGAGTGAATACGGCAAATTGCACCCAGCGGGTAAATAATTCGGGATCGTAATCGCCCATGGCAAACCCGCCGGCATCGGCATGAATGAAGGGAATACCGCACAGGCTCAAGCTAAGCAAGATGGGCAACTGAGCACGTAAGCCGCTCCAACTGCGGCTCACATCGCCGGACCAGGGAAACACACTGTATCGCTGGCTGCCGGCATAACCAGCCCGATTCAGATGGAAAAGTCGTGTGTGCGGATACTTGGTGTGATAGAATTCATATAGCATGCGGCTCCACCAATGGCCGTACAAGTTGTGCACTTCGTCGGCGGAAAAAAGGCGCGTAAAGCCCAAGTCCTGAAGATTGTGATATAAATTGCTCGGATGTTTTTCGGGTTCGCCTAAATCGCCCCACCATCCAGCCACACCGTTCTGAATTTGCTTATCATAGAAATTCAAAAACCATTGTTGGGCATCGTTACGAAACAAGTCCAACAAGCCGGCATGGCCGAAATAAAAATCAGTAAGCAGGATAGGATGGCCAGTGCTATCTACAGCCTGGTATGGAAGGGACGCCGCGTAATTGACAGAATTTTTCACCACGAAGGGTTCCGTGATGAGAACCGTATGTATGCCCTGTCGAGCAAAATTGGCAATCATGCCGGCAGGGTCGGGCCAACGCTGCGGATTCATCCAATCCAAATTGCCAAGGGTGCGCTGTATGCTGTCGCCAAACCAGAACAGATCAAAAATGATGGCATCAAAAGGAAAGTTTTCTTGCTGCATCCGGCGCACCACATCCTCTGCTTGCGTGCGGCTCTGATAACCAAAACGACTCACCAGAGCGCCCAAGGCCCACATGGGGGGAAGAGGCTGTCTGCCGGTTAATTCGGTGTATTTGCGGGTCAACTCTTGAAGACTGCGTCCCAAAAGCACATAAAAGTTCAGTTGACCACTGCTGAAGGTGACATCCATGAATTGGTGGTTAGAATGGCCAACATCAGCTATGCCTCGGGAAACGTTGTCAAAAAACAAAGCGTAACCTCGGTCGGAAAAAAATACGGGCACAGAAAAGTTCAGATTGACGGCCCCTTCTGCGTACCCGTAGTGAGGTTGATTGTAAAGCTCAAGCCGGTAGCCTCGCCGATTGAGAGGTATAGCTCGTCCTCCGGCACCAAAGATTTGTTCCTTATGCTGCATCCGAAAACGAAAGCCGCGCTGGCCCCCAATGGCAATAGGTTCAGGTAAGACGAAACGGATTCCTTTTGAGCTGGAAACCCACCGGTGTGTGTCGGAAAAAACCAAGTGCCATTCCCCGAGAGTCGCTATGATATCAGTATTGAGATGAAACGATATGGGTAATCGCCGCGGAGGAAGAATCACGGCATCAGAAGGAAGCTCACTCGGCCAGGGCACCCGTGGTTGATATACCACTTTGAGCACGTCTGAGGCGGGCGAGGAAAAAAGCCATTCGGCTTCTGATGTGTTTATCGCTACGACGGTTGCGGAATCTACATCAGTCGGGCAACAGGTCACTACCTGGGCAATTGCTCCGAAATGAAAGACTGCAATGGCAATTGAACTATAAAACCGCTTTGGCGCACCGATGTTGAGCTTAAACATGGTTTGAAAATATCGTTAAGTATTTAGGAATCTTCTGATGCCTGAATCATGTCGAAAAACTGAAGCCGACAAAGCTGCCTAATTTAGCCGCCATCTTTGCATCCTGTTGTCTGAGTCATGAAAGCCGCCTATCTGATGAGCATAGCCCGCACGCCCATAGGTAGCCTGGGCGGGAGTCTGGCCTCACTTTCTGCCACCGAGCTGGGAGCTATTGCAGTGCGTGGTGCTTTGGAACGTTCCGGTTTAGATCCCAAAGATGTGCAGGAGGTGTACATGGGGAATGTGCTGAGTGCCAACCTGGGCCAAGCGCCGGCCCAGCAAGTATCCATTGCCGCCGGCATTCCTACGCACGTGCCGTGTACTACCGTGAACAAAGTATGTGCTTCAGGTATGAAAGCCATCATGCTCGGAGCCCAAAGTATTATGATGGGTTTAAGCGATGTGGTGGTATGCGGGGGTATGGAAAGCATGAGCAATGCACCCTATTATGTCCCCAAAGCACGGTTCGGCTATCGTTACGGAAACGCTGAATTTATTGATGCCATCGTACGCGACGGCTTACAAGACCCGTACAGCCTGAAAATGATGGGCCATGCAGGAGAGCTGTGTGCGCGCACCTATCAAATCAGCCGAGAGCAGCAGGATGATTATGCGCGCATGTCGTACGAGCGTGCCCAACAGGCCATGCGTGCCGGCTTCTTTCGCGACGAAATTGTACCAATCGAAGTGACTTCGGGAAAAGAAAAAGTATTGATTACCGATGATGAGGAACCGGCAAAGGTCAAGTTTGACAAAATACCTACCCTCAAGCCGGCGTTTGAGAAAGAGGGCACCATCACTGCTGCCAATGCTTCCAAAATCAACGATGGAGCTGCAGCCGTGGTGCTGGTCAGCAGCGACATGTTGAGTAAACTCAGCCGCAAGCCATTGGCTCGCATCTTGGGCTTTGCCGATGCTTCTCAAGACCCCGATTGGTTTACCACTACCCCGGCCGTAGCTATGCCCAAAGCCATGAAGATGGCTGGTCTTAAGCCTGAAGATGCTGACTTATATGAAATCAATGAAGCATTTTCTGTAGTAGCCCTTATCAATGCTCGCTTGCTCAACATCGATGCCGACAGGCTCAACGTGTTTGGCGGAGCTGTTGCATTGGGCCATCCCATCGGCGCTTCCGGTGCCCGCATCATCGTTACCTTGACCAATGCACTACGGCACAAGGGGAAACATATTGGATTGGCAGGCATTTGTAATGGGGGAGGCGGGGCCAGTGCTTTGGTGCTCGAAAGCACCAGTTGATGCCGCATGCGGAATTTGGCCGGTCTTTCATTTCGTGAACTTGCCGTAAAGCATAGGGTATGGTTATTGTCTTTTGCTCTGTGCTCGGTTTGCTTTAAAGCTCATGCCCAACTCATCGATACTTCTTCGCTTTCTGTGCGGCTGTCCGCTCTTGAAGACAGCTTACGCCCCCTTGCCGATTCCATGGTGTTGGCTGCGGATCAGCTTACGCGCCAAAATGCCTGTTATGCCTTCATTCCTATGCTGGTGCGCGCCCTCAAACATGAAGGGTCGTTTCAGTATCCTTTTTCCAGATTAAGAACCGTATCAATTCTTTATGCCGAAGACAAAAGCTTCCGCATCTTCAGTTGGGCCGTTCGTTTCGATGATGAAACATACCGATACTACGGAGCTATTCAGTTAAACGAGCCACAACTCCGATTGTTTCCCCTTTACGATGCCCGATCGCTGATTCGGCGCTTAGCCGATACGGTTACCGACCATCGCCGCTGGCCCGGAGCGCTGTACTACAACTTGAAATCGTTTACGACAGCAGGGGGTAAAACATATCATTTGCTTTTCGGATGGGACGGACACACCGCCCAAAGCAACCGCAAATTCATAGAGGTATTGACTTTTTCACGGGGAAAACCGGTGTTCGGAGCATCCATATTCGATTTTGGGCCTCAGGACCCCCGAAATCGTATTAAACGTTTTTTCATAGAATATAAAGAAAATGCCTCTGTAACCCTCAATTATGATGCCGACCTGAACATGATTGTTTTTGACCATCTGCAACCCGAAACACCCCAGCTTAAAGGCGACTATCGCTATTATATTCCCGATGGTACATACGAGGGATTTCAATGGCAGGGAAACAAACTGCGCTATCTCAGTGAAGTGTTTACCACCACCCAGGCCGAACCGCCTTTTGAACGTCCGATAGACTTCAGCAAAAGAAGGAAATGGTATGAACCCAAATGATTCTGGATGCCTGAGTCTTATCCTGGCAACAGGGATTTACTGTTAGCTTGTTTTTCTTACACGTTTTTTCGATATGTCCCGGGAGTTATACGTTCGAAATTCACCCAAGCTCATCCGTGCATGGGCCATGTATGATTGGGCCAACTCGGTGTATTCGCTTACCATTGCTACAGCCATTTTTCCCATATACTATTCGGAAATCACTTCTGCCATCAATAACGGCATTGTGCACATCTTGGGCAGGCAATACACCAACGATGCCTTGTATTCATACACCGTTTCTGCTTCCTTTCTGGCTGTAGCCGTGCTGTCGCCTTTGCTGGCTCCGTTGGCCGATCAGCAACGAAACAAGCTGGCATTCCTTCAATTTTTCTGCTATTTGGGTGCGCTTAGTTGCGGCCTCCTCTTTTTTTTTCAAGGTAGTAACCTTGGTTGGGGCTTAGGGTGTTTTGGCTTGGCTTCTTTCGGTTTTGCCTCAAGTCTGGTTTACTACAATGCTTTCTTGAAAGACATTGCGGATGAGCGATTTCATGACCGCATCAGTGCCTGGGGTTACTCATTAGGTTACGCCGGTAGCGTAATCTTACTCATACTGAATTTGCTTTTGATTCTGCGTCATGACTGGTTTGGCCTTGCGGATTCGAGCCAAGCCACGCGTATCAGCTTTATCGCAGTGGGCGTGTGGTGGGTATTGTTTGCACAGATTCCTTTCTATGCGTTGAGGCGTTTTCAACAACACAGCACACACCATCGACCCGGCACCAAACTCTTGACGGCAGGTTACCGGCGGCTTCGTCATGTGTACAATGAAGTGAAAAAACACCCGGAATTAAGACGATACTTAATTGCTTTTTTCTTTTTCAATGCCGGCGTGCAGACGGTAATGTATTTAGCTTCACTATACGGGGCCGAAATCATTTTTCGGGACGATCCTCAGGGCACGGTCAAGCTCATCGGTTGTGTCTTGGCCATCCAGTTGATTGCCATAGGCGGCGCCCAGTTGTTCTGGCGTCTATCTGCTCGCAAGGGCAATGCGCCGGCCCTTTTGATTGCCATCATCCTGTGGATGTGTATTTCGGCATTTGCCTATTTTATTAATACCGAATATGAATTTTACGCGGTTGCCGTTTTGGTGGGTTTGGTCATGGGGGGAACACAGGCCTTGGCGCGCTCTACTTATGCCAAGCTGATCCCCACGCGCAGCGATTCAGCTTCTTTCTTTAGTTTTTTTGATGCTACAGAAAAAATCGCCACCGTAGCCGGTACAGCTTTGTTTGGCCTGGTAGCCGACTTTAGCGGTGAGCTGCGCAATGTTTCTTGGATGCTGTTTTTATTGTTTGCATCAGGAGGTCTGCTTTTGTGGCCGCTGCAGCGGGTATCTGTGTTGCGCCCGCTTGGCAAAACAGCGCTGCAACAACCATCGATTACATGAGGAGTGTTGACGACAGGGCTGTTAACTTCGTCGCCGGTACATGAAGCGCGTCCATTTATTTATTCCTTGCTTCATAGATCAGCTTTTTCCGCAGACGGCCTTTAATACCGTGAAGGTGTTGCGAAAAGCAGGATGTGAAGTGATCTACAACGCGGAACAAACCTGTTGCGGCCAACCTGCATTTAATGCTGGATTTTGGGAAGAAGCCCGGCCGGTATGCGAAAAATTTATTCACGACATGGAAGATGCCGACTACGTAGTGGGGCCCAGCGGCAGTTGTGTGGGTTTTGTGCGGAATTACTATCCTCTGTTGTTTCAAAACTCTGCCTTGCACAACGAATGCCGTCAGTTGGGGCGCCGCCTGTATGAGCTGTCGGAGTTTCTGGTGGATGTGCTGCAGGTAACCGACTTTGGTGCGCGCCTTCACGGCGTTGCCACATATCACGATGCATGTGGAGCCTTGCGCGAATGTGGCATCCGCGATGCGCCCCGTCGGCTGCTATCCCGGGTTGAAGGGTTGGAGTTGCGCGAAATGCAGGACCGCGACAGTTGCTGTGGTTTCGGAGGAACTTTTGCCGTCAAATTCGATGAAATATCGGCAGCCATGGCGTACCAGAAAATGCAACAGGTTGCTCTTACCGAAGCCCAATACCTCATCTCGACCGACTATTCCTGCCTCATGCACCTCGATAGTTATTTCAAAAAACAAGAGAGCAAAGTACAGGTGATGCACCTGGCCGATGTGTTGGCTTCCGGCTGGTAACGCTTACAAGTCCAAGTCATAATTGATCAAAAGGCACAGCGCCTGAAAGCGCGGCGATTGGGTAAACTCGTATTCGTATTGCAGATGGGCACTGAGCTCATGCTGTTTGTTGATGCGAAAATCAGTGCCGGCCATGATGCGGATTTCATCGAACTGATCGCCTGTATGGTTAAAAATATGATAGAATAACTCTATATGAAGATTGGGTCGCCATGTTTTGTTGAGGCGGTAGGTTATCCCTGGACGGGTTCGGATGTAACTTAAGTCAGGCCCTTTACGAAATTCATGCTGCAGGCGGATTCGTGCTGCCAGTTCTATTTTTCCTGGCCGCCAACGTACATTGGTTTCTTCATAAATGCGGTGGCTGATGCCCCAGGGTCGGATCAGCAATCGGTAGTGCAGGCCGGTGGTCAGGTGTTCAGTGGGATGATATCGGCCGCCCAAATCGGTGAACAGAACGCGAAGGGCCTGAGAATAGTCGCGCAGGCGCAGCTCTTCTTTCAGCCGCAGGCTCCAGCGCGAGTTGAGTTGTTTACCGATCGTAATGCTGGACCATGTTTGAAAGTCCGTTTGTGCACAACACAGAAGGGGGTGTAGCAAAAGCCAAACGATTGCCCACGATTGCCTCAGACGAATACGCACGCACCTAAGCTGAAGCTGGCAGCAGCGGGACATAAACAATAGCGCGTCGGGAAGCAGCGCAAATTATTCGTAATAGAAAATGCGAATACGAGCAATATCGCGCATAAAATCAATGCGCCCGACTTCCACACGGTGTACATTCAATCCCGTTCGTTGCCGCACATCGGCCAGCAGTTTATCATAATTCTCTGGCCTGATGTTTTCAATTTTTTCGTATAAGATTATCTTGCTGGAGGCATGCCTGACCAACCATACCCGTTCCATGATGAACGTCATAACCACGACAACGATGTTGGCCAGCACCACCTCAAGAATGCTTACGTGGTCAGTGCTCAAGGCATTTATGACCGCAATGCTGATCACCAGAAACAGATAGGTCATGTCCATGACCGCCACGTTCATGGTTCGGTAACGCAAAATGGAAAACACTGCAAAGAGCCCGAAGGCAACACCCAACTGGAGCTGGGTGTTTTTCAACATATAACATAAAACAAATATTATGATGTTGAATAGAAAATAGGTGAAAAAATAGTCTTTGTTTTTATGCACCGGATAGTAAATCCAGCGGATGATGATGTACGCAATCAGCAGATTAAAGGAAAAGCGGAGGAGGAATGCTGCCAGCGCAGCTGAGTTGATTAAGGGAGGGAGCTCAAAGGTTTGCAGCAGGTTCATAAGGTAAAGAGCCATTTAGTAGCCTGCGAAAATAGAGCAGGCGAGGTTTGAAACGATTGTGTTTCACCCACGGATGTGTTAGCACGATACCCATGCAGTACTTGCTGAACGTAACCGGGAATATGCGTTGATGGAGCATGAGGGCGCGAAAGGGGGAATGATATGCCGGCTGCTGTTGCTTTACTTCAGCAACCACAAGTTGCGGAACCGGCAAAATCCTGTCGCCCGCTTGGTAGCTGAGATCATAGTCCAAGGTAATGCGTTCAGTGTGGTCAATGCTTATGAGCGTAATTCGATTAAAGAAGGTATATAAAGAGGGCACCAAACGATCCGTTTCTTTCACTTCCTGATGTGCCAAGAAAGCTTTCTGCGAGTTCGTGAGCCAAGTAGTCAGCTGCTCTGCCGGCATACGCACTTTCGTAGTCAAGCCTTTGTTTAGCTTTTTCTTGATTTCTAAAAAGCAATGGCCGGTACTGACGTATTGTCGAAATCGGATTTTATAGCGGTTGGCCCGATCGTTATGATGCATTAGGTAACAGGTCAGTTCAGGAGTATCGAAGTATAAGTTATTGTAACGACGGCAACCAGGGACCACTTCTTTCACTACACGGTAATGACGTCGCAGTTGTTCCAGAAAGGCAGGAAGCTGCTTTAAAAGAAACAGATATTTTTCATCGAACCGGTTGTGTAAGTGTAAAGTTCCTAATTCCTCCAAAGTGGAGGAAGCGAAACTTTGAATGTGGTTTTCAATCTCGCGCAAATGTGGGTTACTGATGATATTCATAAACCATGCGCTTTTGCGATTTGATGCGACCGGCACCATCGGTCACCGTTCGACGGATACGATTGCCCGAAGCGTCGTACTCGTAGGCACGCACCTCGACGACACGGCCATCGGCATCGAAGGTTGTTTCACGAATCTTGAGGCCGCGCGCATCATATTCGTAAGCGATGCGCTGTTTTAGCTTTCCTGATTCGTCGTATTCTGCCTCTTCGATGAGCCATCCCATGGGGTTGTAGGTGCGCTCCGCCAGCAACGTTTCATGACCTTTGGCATGCACCTGATATTCCAATATCCGCCGAATAGATCGACGCGTCGTGTCCTGACCGGTCGCTTCATTGATTGCTGAATAGCCGGTCATCAAACACCATGTGGCCAGGGTCAAATACACAAGCTTCATTTTCGGATCACCAAGTCAGGCAACTCAACCACCGAGTTGTTACGAACTATTTCAGCCTGCAACAGGACCGGCAACACGCCCGAAGCACAGGTGTCGCATTCGGAGTAGGCAAATACCGTGTAATGGCCTTTTTTAAGGTATCGGAATTCATAAGTGCCGTCATAACTGGTGCGCACATCTTCGCTGTAAAAAGCGTCGTTACCATAAATGAGATATACCCGCTCTTCGGGGGCATAATATTCAGCTACCAGTTGACTGCCGGCATAATCTTGAACGCGCACCTTACCCCGAAGGCTTGAGGTTCCTCCTTCGCCGGGTTTGGGCTCGCAGGCCAGCCAAGATGCCCAAAGCAGGAACCCCAGCCCGCCTAAGAGCGGGCCGGAGGGACCACAAAGCGGACGCATGGCGCTTTTCAATGTATTAATTTTTTCGTTATTACTCCGGATGGATGTATGAGCGTACAGAGCAGTGGGGTGAGGGTCATAGGTCGCAGAGGCCGGCGGTGCTGGCCAGGGTTTAATGTTTCGGCATCCAGCAGGTGGCCCTCTACAGAGTACAGGCGCAACAGTGCAGGAGGCCCCATAGGAACGGTGATAAGCAACATGCCTTCAACTACGGTGAGTTGCGCAAGGGGCTGAGGCTCGTCCGTAATGCCGGTTAAGCAATCGGGATCATAAGCATAGCCCGGCGAGCCACCTACGCATCCCGCAAACCAGGCCAGCGGGTTGTTGACATTCCACGTAGTGTCGGAAAATTCCAAGGTATAACCACCGCCGTCGGGGGTTTTAGGCCAGTCGCCCGCATCGTTGTACACCATAGAAAAGCGCAAGGTTCCGCTATAGTCAAACAACCGGATCAGTTCCCCGTCGTTACTTAAGTTGAAGTCAAAATTTCCGATGCGGTTGGTCACGTGCGGGTGCATTGCATCGAACAGGGTAGTGTCGCCTACAAGCACCAGCCGACTTTGAGGCGGTAGATGCAGGTTCGCAGGCAGATAAAAGGCATTACCTTCTTTACTGTCTTTGAAACTCCACCCGCTCAGGTTGACATAGGAAGGACCTCGGTTATACAGTTCGACCCATTCACCGGCATTAAACAGCGGATTAGGATTGTAATTTATTTCAGAAAAGATAATTTGATCGTAACACGGGGCAAAAGGCATGCCGGGCGAGCCAAACATGCAACCCACGAACCAGCTGTTTGGGTCATTGGGGTTTAGCGTTACGCTGCGCAGCTCAAGGGTGCGGCCGGTTCCATCAGCAGCCGGATGCCAAGGCAGACTATCGGCGTATTCAATGAAAACGACCAGATTGCCCTGCGCATCGTACAGACGAATTTGATCCCCGTTGTTGCCCAGCCCGAAGTTGAAGCTGCCAAAAAAATTCGTTACAAACGGATGACGGCTTTTGAATTTTTGACTATCGTTGACCACAACGATCCGTGCACCCGCCGCCAGTTGAAGTGTTGGAGGAAAAACAAATTGGTTTTGGTTGTTGCCGTCACGAAACACCCAGTTTGCCAGGGAGACCGAGCTGGTGCCGTAGTTATACAACTCGAACCAGTCGCCAGAGGTAGTTGTGGAGTCGCTGTTAAAATTGATTTCCGCTACTGCAATCGTTTGGGCAGCAACAGCCGTACTCCAAAGGCTGAACAGAGCTATCCACAGGCCGTGGTTTTTGGTCATGTATCCGCTGAAAGTCAAATGCCAAAAGTATTGAATTTAACAGCAGCTTAACGTGAAATAGTTTTGTGAAATGTCTCATGCAGGTTGGCTGTCCCATGCTTTAGAGGAAGGAGTAGTGGTCGCATTGCCCGGGGTGGGAACCCTCAGAGCCAAACGCCAACCTGCAACGATCCATCCAATCACCCATCAGTTTCATCCGCCGTACCTGAGTGTAGAAATAAGTGCTGACGTATCGGACGCCGAGGGTCTCTACGCGTGGTTGAGTAGGAGTTTTTTAATCGATTTGGAACAAGCCAGCAACTTATGCAAACATTTAGCAGAAGCGATCAAAAGTCAACTTTCTGCACAAGGATATGCAGATCTGGATGGCTGGGGCCAATTGAAACGAAATCCGGAAAATGAACTACAATTGGTCATGCATCGAACCCTCGTGCCTCGCGATGCATATGGTTTTCCCAAATTTATCATGCCACCGGTTCTGCCGGTGCAGCATTCCTCGGCGTCGGCGTCAACGGTACGATCTGCGGCGCGACGTCTTTTCTGGATTCGGTTGTGATTTTTCTTAAAAGCGGGGGTTGTACACACGGCCGGAAGAAATGCCGCGCACGGTCCCACGGTAGGTAAGCGTCAGCTCCAGTGCCCCAAGTCGACTGGGGGCGTCGGCTAACGTGCCGATGTTCAGATCATAACTAAGGCCGACGTGCAAATCATCCATGACGAGGGCAATAGCCGGAATCAGGGCATCGCCATAACGCAGGTACAAAGCTGCGGCTAAGCCATAATCGCCTGCGAGCAGGGTAGGTAACTCATAATCGAGTCGAAAACCAACAAGTAATTCTTGAGCGGGGCCTTGAAAGAAGGCGGCCACCGAAGGAGTAAAGTCAATTCCCTTCAACAAAGGATAGGCATACGTGACCGTGAACACCATTTTGGGATATACCTCCGATTTTGCATGGGAGGAAAATGCCACTCGCGGCTTGTTGAAATGCAGGCAGGCCAATCCCATTTGCAGGTGGGTGGTATCGCTCAACAAATTATAGACTAATCCTGCCGAAAGGTCGGCATAGCTGGTTTTTTCAAACCCCAGGACTTCCGATTGGGTTCCCTGGAGGAAAAATTCATCGGTAGTGATTCGGGCAATATCTAAAGACACATTGGCACTGCCAACAGAAAAACCGCCACCGATGTAGTGCTGAAATGCATCACCAAAATTGTAATGAAACGATCCTGTGAGGGCGAAGACTGAAGTGGTAAAATTGACTGCTCCCGCTTTGTCGGCAAAACCCGAAAGCGCCAATCCGATGATCTGGTTTTTGTTTTTGCCGGCCGGGAGAGAAGTACTCAGATAGGTACCCAGTGTTCGGAACGGATCGGTAAGCTGGTGCCACTGACTTCGGTAAACCCCACTGAATTCATAGGTGCGTTTCTGAAATCCAGCAGCCGCCGGATTTAAGAACACAGGCATCCGTAGGGGTTGGGAAAGGTGAAAATCCTGGGCATAGGCTGGCAGGAAGATCGCCCACCAAAAGGGCTGCAGAAGAAAAATGCTCCACTTCCGGTTCATCGCAACAGCGTGACGTTTCCAAATCCTTGAATGAGTTCGCCGTTGAGGCAGCGAGCTTGCCATTCGTATAAATAGGTGCCTGCCGGCATCTCTTGACCATTGTAGCGGCCGTCCCATCCGCGATCCAAGCTATTGGTTTCAAAGATGCGTTTGCCCCAACGGTCGTAAATGCGGAAAAAGACCAAGTCCTCTACGCCGGTAGTGCGTACATACAAGACATCATTCAATCCGTTGCCGTTAGGGGTAAACACATTAGGAATAAATATAACTTGTTCAGCGCAGCCCACCCAAACGGTTAAGCTGTCTGTGGCCGTGCATCCTAAACTGTCGGTAACCGTCAACACATAGGTGGTCGTTTCCAAGAGGTTTACCGTGGGATTTAAGCATTGCGCACACGATAAGCCTGTCGAGGGTTCCCATTGATATGTTCCGGGGCTGGCCAATGCGACAATTTCGACATCAACACCAGCTACGGTGTGAAGGTCGGGCCCTGCCCAAACTACCGGAGGGGGCTGAACGATGACGGTAGCGTACAGCGTATCGGCATAGCATGCATCACGCACGATTACACTGTAGGTGGTGGTGTTTTGAGGTGCCGCCCACGTATTAGGGCTTTGCGGATTCACTAACGATTCAGAAGGCCACCACAGGTAATCAAGTCCTCCACCGGCCCAAAGGAAGGCTGAATCGCCCATGCAGATGGTGGTATCTCGACATACAAAAGCCTCCAATGGGGGCTGCACATGGAGCTGTAGCTGAGCCGTGTCCGTGCAGAAATAAGCATTAGTCACCGTAACCGTGTAAGTAGTTGAAGTGTAGATTACCGCTTGAGGGTTACTGATGAAAGCGTTGGTCAAGCCGGTTATGGGCTGCCACACGTAGTAGATGCCCCCACTGGCCTCAAGCTGTATGGGTATGCCGGCACACACGATCTCAGGTCCGCTGGCTTCAGCATCAGGCTTAGGTCTAACATATATGGTATGGGTGGCCATATTTTGACAACCTTTGAAGTCGGTAACTGTAACCGTGTAGGTTGTGGTCTGGTTAGGAGAGGCCAGGGTGCTGTTGTTCAGGGGTGCACTGAGCCCTGCCGTTGGTTGCCAACTGTAATAAAGACCCCCAACCGCATACATGGGTATGGTGTCGCCAGCACACAAAGAAGTATCGGCAAAAATGTAAACCTGCGGTAGCGGCAAAACAAACAACACGATGCTGTCTGTTGCACTACAGCCGTAGCTATCGGTTCCGGTTACAAAGTACCATGTGGTGTCGGATGGATAGGCATAGGGATTAGGGATAAATGGATTGCTTAATCCTGAAACCGGCCACCATTGATAGAAAAGAGCACCTGAGGCAAACAACTGAGCCGTATCGCCCTGGCACACACTCAGCGACGGCGGACCAGCGTTCACCGAAGGCTGCTGTACGGCTATGGAAATCTGCTCGCTGAACGTGCAGCCGTTTACCAAAACAGTTAGTACGTAAGAGGCACTCAGCAGCGGTGCAGCTATCGGATTGGCTATGACATCACTGCTCAATCCGGATGCCGGTACCCAATGATATTCATCGGCCACTATACTGTTTAGCTGCAGCGATGATCCGGCACAAATAAAGGTATCGGGTGTCAGGATCACATCAGAAACACTTACATATGTGATTGTTACAGAGTCAATATTCGAGCATCCATTACTATCTGTGCCGATCAGGACGAGGGTTGAGTTTTGGGTGCCGATAAATTGCGTCCATGCCTGGTCAGGATCCGAGACCAGATTTGGTGGTGTCCAGAAATATTGTTCGGCCCCGCTGGCCTGCAACCAAAGGGGTATTCCTGCACAGGCAATGGTGTCGTTGCCGGCAAAAACTAAAGGCTTGGGATTTACTGAAATTTTTATCGAATCAACGACGGTGCACAATCCATCACTGCCGTTTATGATATAGGTGGTAGTGCTGGTGGGGAAAGCCAGCGTAATTAGGCTATCTGTCTGAGCAAGCCCGTCGGCGGGCGACCAGGAAACTACGGTGACTCCGCTGACCGATAGCACAAGAGTATCACCCAGACATATTGCCGTGTCTTCGGCCACATTCATGATCGGCAGGTCAACTACTTCAATGGTAACGCTGTCGCTTGCCGAACATCCTAAACTGTCGGTGTAGGTGTATTTAATTGTAAACGTACCCACACCTGCCGATGGAGGAGAAAAAAGGCCGTCTGTTGACACAGCAGTTCCCCCAAAAGACCCTCCTTCTGGCAGCCCCCATAGCTGTACCTCTCCTGTATTGACACAGTAAACAGAACTCTGAGCTGTTACTGTGACCTCGGGCAGGGGATTTACGGTAACCAAAATACTGTCTTGTGCATTGCAACCATTGGTATCTGTGGCTGTAACGACATAAAGCGTGGTCGAAGTCACAAAGCACAAAGGCTGGGCAATATACGGGTTGCTAAGACCGGTTGCGGGTTGCCAAAGCAGGGTTGCGGAAGTTTGTGCATTCAGGGATATGGTGTCGCCTGAACACAGGCTGATATCGCTTCCCAGATCGAGCATCGGCGGGCAATGAACATAGATCATTTGAGAGGCTGTATCCTGAGCACCGCTGCTGTCCGTGACAATGAGCGTCAGCTCCATAAGGCCGCATGCGCTGATCACGTAGCTGAGGTGAAAAGCGGTTTCAGAAATCAGCTCTTGGTTAAGAAACCAAGATACCCCCAACGGCTCCTGACCTACCGAAACATTTTGCGCGGTTATCAATGCGGGTGCGCAGAAAACGGAATCGTTTACCGTAAAACCCGCCATCGGTTGTGCCCAACCCGCGGGCAACAACGCAAACCCCTGAAAAAAGACCATCAAGGTCGCTCGCAGGTCAGCCATAGTAGGTTGCGGAAATTTACGACGACCATTCGACAGCGCGCTGCAAGCCGACGAACACATGGGCTCTTGCGGATGATTCGTCACGGAAATATGCTAATATTTCTCTATATCAAATTCCTGAAGCTGGTTTTGCACGCCATTGTCTGAAAGGGGTTTTAGTCTTGTCCACTATCTTTGCGCCGCTGTGGGAAGGAACATGCTTGCATCGCTGAAGATTACCAGTGAGGCATTCAAGCATAATTCTTTCATTCCGTCGAAATACACTTGCGAAGGAGAAAACATAAATCCTTCCTTGATTATCAGCGGTCTGCCCATGCACACCAAAACGCTGGTTTTAATTGTAGAAGATTTAGATGGACCCAAGGGCAGTGTGGTGCATTGGATTGTGTGGAATATTCCTCCTACCAACAAGATTCTTGCGAACAGTGTACCCGGCGAACAGGGCATCAACGATTTCCGAAAAAGGAAATACCAGGGACCCTGTCCTTCATCAGGGGTACACCGCTATGCGTTTAAGGTTTATGCATTAGACAATTTTATCAACTTGGATTCTAAAGCAACACGTGCCGAGTTGCAACCCCTACTGGAGGAGCATGCCATCGGCTATGGTGAAATCATCGGCTTGTATCAGCAGCGCTCTTAGCAGGAGCTTGTACATAGAGCCGGTCCAGGAAACAAGCGCAGTTTTCATTTCCCAAAGAGCATAAGAATGCAGTAGCCCGAAAAAAGTGGAAGCAAACAGCCTAACAGTGACAAACTTGTAAGGCAACTTCCAATGACCCCCCTTGATATTTTGTATGTAAGCCAAGACAGGAGCTATTTCAGTCAACACCCATAGAAGCCGAACTATCGTTCCAACATTTGCTAATTACTTCATGGCTTTTTTGTAAAAAAAACCCGCAGCACCTACTGATACGCCATAAGCCGCATTACCGCTGTTGCTGAGGGATGTCGTATGCATTAAAAACGAAGCCGCAGCTCGGCTTTGATTTCGCTTTTAACGGGTCCTTCGATTTCGGACAAGCCGCTGCCGATGCGGTCTCGGTTACTGTAGTAGGTTGTGGCCAGACGAACCCACACATCGAGCGCGCGGCTGAAGCTGTAACGGGCCAGCAAATAACTACGGATGCCTCGATAATAGAAAGCGGGAACAGAATACACATATAAAACGTCGTTTTCATATGCATAAATTCTTGCTTCGTAATCGGAAGCATCAAATAGAGCAAATCGTCCAATGAGCTGCAGCGGGCTACCTAATTGTTTCCAGATTACATCTTGATAAATCAAAACCCCGTTTTGCGCTGGTTGCGGGCTATGGCGGTACCACGAGAATTCCACGCGGCTGCGAAGCACCACAGCTGGGCTTAAGGCATAAGAGCCGTGCAGTCGGAGCGAACTTCGGGTTTCTTCAGTGAGCAGATCCTGAGGGGATTCCGGCAACGATGCATTCTGCAGTTGATTTTCCCGTCGCCACCGCACATAATATTCTGCCTGTTTTGAAGGTTTGTAGGTTAATTGCAACAGGTAGTCCTGTCCGGCACTTGGAGCATCGGTACGATACCGCAACCATGGGTGTTCGTATAGGTCAGCATAACCACTCAGAGTAAGGGTGGGGAGAAAACGGAAAACCAACCCACCATAAAAGCCGGATTCGTTTTGAGGTAGTGTGCCTTCAGAAAGGGCTGTAGAAAACAAGGAAGTGTAGTCGCGGCTGTAATTGCGATATAAAGAGACGACGTCGACTCGAGGATGCAGGCTAATCAATAGTCCACTAAGCAAAGCATGACCTGATGGAGAACTGTAAGCAGCCTCGCCAAACCAGTTGAAATTTCGGTAGCTCCAATCAAAGTGGAAACCGGCATGCGTTAGTTCGGTTCCTCTGAAGTAGAAAGACTGGTAAGGTTCATTGCCGTAATGGAAAGGCAAGCTGAATCGAGTGTGTTGTGCACATAGGCCTGCGCTGAAAGTAGGAGAGGAGTATTGCAGATGAGCACCGCCAACTTTGATGGTCACGGCATTCCGGTCCGCCAGTTCACTTTCGGTGCGATGAAGACCATCGCCTCCGATGCTAGTGATAATTCGATTTTCATCAAGTGTGTCGGTGTGCACCAAATTACCATCAGCCTTACGCCATGAGGCATACGAGGTCAGTTGCCAATGGCCAGTTCCCAGGGTCAAAGCAGCGCCACGCAAAAACTGAAATTCATCAATACTGGTGTAGGGCCAAAGAATCCGACCTCCGTTTTTTACAGCACTGACATAAGAGCTTTTCACCACGCCAAATCCGGCGCCGGTAATCAGACCTTGCCCGATGTTGACGGCATAGTCGCCGAGTGCAGCAGCGCGAATGATGCTGTTTCCTTTGTAATAAAGGTGAGCACTGTAAAAATCAAAACCATGGGGTTGTGAACCCTTGAAGAACTCTTCACCCGCATCTTTTTGTGCTGTTATTCCTGCGCTGAACTTGGTGCCGTAGGCATAACGATAACGGGTGTATAGGCTGTAGGGACTTCCAAGATATGCTGCTTTTGAGTCGCCCGGTTGGGGGAAGTAACCCCTTTCTTTAGGCATGACATAGGCCGCGCGCACCAAAAAGGTGGACTGCCCGCCGGTAAGTAGTTCTCGGGCTGATAATTGAGTGTACGTTAGGTCGTCACTAACCCGAACATAAGGCAACAGGCGGCGAATGGTGGGTACGTCTAAAAGAGGGACGGCCTGCAGTTCGTAAATAGAGGTGAATGGGCCCAACTGTTGCCGGTACTCCAGCAAAGCGGTTGCCTGCGTCTCTGAAAGCAATTGCAAGGCCACGAGGTTCTGCACATCTTCTTCATCCGCATGATTGAGATTGATTGGCCTGCGGCGTAAGGCTTGCTCCAGGTCCACCAGTGTTTCAAAATCAATACTGCGGGCATCATCTCGCCCCAAAAGGTCTTCCAGTAACGTAGTAACTTTTTCATCGCCTGCGTCAGGTTGCTGTCCCCAGGCATCGCATAAGCTTAATAACGAGACCAAGACGGTCAGCAACCGAGCCTTAAAAAGATGTTTAATGCTTTGTTTTTTCTTTTTGTGCAAATGCATACACCAATGTTGCGCTGGGTCCCGGCCCTAGCAGTTGATGGTATTGCACAGCAAAGTCGAGGCGAAGTGGCCCAGTACGTAATCCGGCGCCGGCACATGCAGTGGCGGGATTAGTAAACAGACCTGCGCGCAACCACAACACCGGAGCAGCTTGATACTCTACACCCAGCCTGATACGGGCGGGCTGGTCAATATCTTTTTCGACTTCGGTAGCAAGCTGAACGATTGAGGCCGGTTGATAGCCTAAACCGATGCGCATTATCGTAGGTACTTTTTGACCTCCAAAGCCCCAACCCACAGGATAGGGGTTGAAAAGCGTTGCCCCCAGATGGAGTTGGGATGAAAAAGCAACCAGAAGCCCCACCTCTCCGGTTAGTGTTCCGCTGCTTCCGTATTCTTGAACTGATGTATGAAAATAATCCAGTTGTATGCCTAAGGAAACGGCAGTTGTGATGCGGCGGCTGTAAGCCAGTGCGACTTTTTTTTGATTGAAAGCATCATACCCCGTGTAGGTAGTAGAAACGCCCCAAGCATCATGAGCAAAAGGCCATGCAGCTCCTGCTGAATAAATACCCAATTCGGGCAACAAAAAAGGCTGGTTGGCTGTTGCAGACATGAAAGGAGAAGGCACAGCAACTAAAGCAGCAGGGTTCATCCACAATGCTTCGGGGTGCTGAAAACAAAGGCCTGCACCACCCATGGCCTGGCTGCGTGCCGGGAAATTTTGCCATTGACCGGAGGCTGTTTCTGCAATCAAAAAACAAAGAGCATACACCAGAAAACAACGTTCTTGCCTTTGACCAACCCTACCTAAGGGATGTGCCCACTTGCGGCTTCCTTCTTTCATTACTGAAAGGGTCGTATTCAACAGATCGCTTGGGCGCAACTACCGAAAGGTACGTACTTTCAACACGGGGTACAAAGAGATATTTTCATGTTCGTTTCGTTCAAAACAGACCCATCAGGTTAGCGCGCACTTTGTTGATGACCTCGTTGAGGTGCTCGGGGTTTTCGGCAAAATTGTATTTATCTACATCTATAACAAGAAGTTTTCCCTCTTTGTACGAAGCGGCCCAGTTCTCATAATACTCATTAAGGCGTCTCAAGTAGTCTAACCGGAGGTTGTCTTCATATTCACGGCCGCGTTTTTGGATGTTGGCTACTAAAGCACCAATGGAGGCCTTTAGATAAATCACCAGGTCCGGAGGCTTTATAAGCGAGCTGATGGTTTTAAATAGCTGAGTATAATTTTCAAAGTCGCGCCGGGTCATCAAACCCATGGCGTGCAGATTCGGTGCGAAAATGTAGGCATCCTCGTATATGGTGCGGTCTTGAATTACGGTTTCGTTTCCTTGCTGGATCTTGATGATCTGGCTAAAGCGTGAGTTCAGAAAGTAAATCTGCAGGTTAAAACTCCAACGCGGCATGTTTTCGTAAAAATCATATAAGTAAGGATTGTTTTCGACGTCTTCGTACTGAGGGGTCCATCCAAAATGTTTAGCCAACAGGGTGGTCAACGTAGTCTTTCCTGCGCCGATGTTGCCGGCAATGGCGATGTGCTTGACGGGAGGCAGTTTGGGTTCTTTCTTAGCCATAAGAAGAGCAAAGGGTAAACAACGCTACACGTGGCTTTCCTGCATTCAGGCAATGATGCTTTGCGGTGAAGATATGAGGATTTAAAATTTCCGAAATCCGATGAGCCGACGCACTTCTGCCAGCGTGGCCGAAGCACTTGCTCTTGCTTTCTTTTGGCCTTCTTCCAACACGCGGCGCAGCAACGCATCATCGTTTTTAAAGGCATCAATGCGTTGGCGGATTGGCGCCGTGAATGCGGCAATGTCAGCAGCTAATTGTTTTTTCATTTCTCCGTACCGAATGGTGCAATTGTTATATGCTTGTTCAAAATGGTGCACGGTGTCGGGCGATGAAACCAGCTTCAAGAGGGTAAACAAATTAGCTACCGGTGGCGATTTGGGTTGGTGCGGTTGTGTGGGGCCTGCATCGGTGACTGCTTTCATCACCTTACGCTGAATGGTAGCTTCGTCGTCCGACAAAAAAATGGCATTGCCCTCTCCCTCGCTTTTGCCCATCTTGCCACTACCATCCAGACCGGGAACCTTGATGGGTTCACCTTCGGTGCCCAGCGGCTGAGGCAGAGGAAAAAAGTTTTCACCGTACATCCGATTGAAACGCTCGGCAAAATTGCGGGCCATCTCTAAATGCGGAATCTGATCTTTACCCACCGGCACCTTGTGTGCGCGATGGATGATGATGTCGGCAGTCATCAACACCGGATAGGTGAGCAGGCCAGCATTGACGTTGTCGGGTTGCGCACGAACTTTTTCTTTGAACGACGCACTGCGCTCGAGCTCACCTACATAGGCCAGCATGTTGAGAAATAGGTATAGCTCGGCGGTTTCGGGTACATCGCTTTGACGATACAAGGTGCATTGATTGGGATCCAAGCCGCAAGCCAGGTATTCAGCCAATACCTGACGCACGGTGCCGTGCAGATCGCTGGGATGAGGATGGGTCGTTAATGAATGATAGTCGGCAATGAAAAAAAAACAACGGTATTGGCTTTGCAGCTTGACAAAGTTGACAACGGCGCCGAAGTAGTTGCCTAAATGCAGGCGGCCGGTAGGACGAATACCGGAAACAACGGTTTCCATTCGGCGGGCAAAGAAACAAAATCAATGCAGCTTTTACACAAAGCTTAATGGTGATCAAATCACTTCGGCAACGACAAATGTGCTGCCTCCGACAAAAATTACCTCATCGGCGCGGCAATGCTTCTGGGCTGTTTTCAAGGCGTGTCGCACAGAAGGATGCACGCTGCCCTGTAGGCCGGCAGCAGCAGCCTTTTCAACGAGCACATCGAGACACAAGCCACGAGGCACGTTGGGGCGACAGAAGTAGTACTTGGCATCCTTCGGAAATAAAGCTAGAAGATTGTCTATATCCTTATCTGCTACGAAGCCGATAACGAAATGTAGCTGGCGTTTCAGTTCGGCCAATAAGTTCAATACATAACGCAGGCCGGCTTCGTTGTGTGCAACATCGGCAATAATTAAAGGTTTTTTAGCCAGCGGTTGCCATCGCCCCTGTAGGTGAGAATTGTGCAATACGCGACGAATGCCCCGCCGGATATGATGGCGCCGGATTCCCAGGTGGGTGAGTTGGCCGGCCGCTACGGTGGCCGTAACCAGGTTTTTCACCTGATGCGGTCCGCAAAGCGGACACCGAACTACCATGTTTTTACCCTGCGTCATGATCCGGTATGTCCAGCTGAATTGATCGGGGCGGCCCTTGACCACCTGACCGGTACATACGTCGGCAGCAAACGTGAGGGGGCTTCGGCTGGCGGCTGCCTGCTGCACAAAAACGGCATCCACACCGGGGCTTTGATGACGTTCGCCAACAACCACCGGCACGCGCGGCTTGATGATACCTGCTTTTTCCATAGCAATTTTTTCTAATGTATCACCCAGCACATCTTTATGGTCCCAGGAAATGTTGGTGATTACACACAACATGGGTCGTACGATGTTGGTAGAGTCCAGCCGACCGCCCAGTCCGGTTTCCACAACAGCCACATCAACGCGGCGGCGCGCAAAATAGTCTAATGCCATAGCGGTCGTGGCTTCAAAGAACGAGGCATTCAATGAGGTGATCAGTTCCCCATATTGTTGTACGAAAGCCACCACTTGCTTACGCGGAATTTTTTTGCCGTTGACTCGTATTCGTTCCCGAAAGTCACGAAGGTGCGGTGAGGTATACAAACCCGTTTTTAATCCTGCTTCCATGCAGATGGAAGCCAACAACGAGCTGACAGAGCCCTTACCGTTGGTGCCGGCCACATGGATGACGTTCAGCCGGTTCTGTGGGTATCCTGCGGCGGCGCAAAGCTCTGATACATGGCCTAATCCGGGCTTGTAAGCTTTTGGTCCTATCCGGCTAAACATGGGCAGCCGTGCATACAACCACGACAAGGCTTCCTTGTAATTCATGTGTGCTGCAGTCAAAGCTATATTTTCGCCGAAGTTGATGTCCAAAATAGAAGTGTAAATCGTCGCATTGGCTTGCTTGATGAAAAAAAGTTCAGGGCTTATCCTGCTTCTGGTTTTGTGGAGATTGGCCGGCACGGCCCAAACAGGGGGCCAATCGGTGTTTTATTTGCTCGACATGCCTGCCTCTGCGCGAGCTACAGCCATGGGGGGTGATTTCATTTCAGCCTTAGATGATGATGGCTCGCTGGCGCACCTCAACCCTTCCTTGCTCAATGCATCTATGAACGGCAGACTTTCACTGAATTACACCTCATATCTCACGGATGCATGGATTGGTTATTCCGGCTATGTTCATCATCTGCCTTCCTGGCAAACAACTCTATACGCCGGTCTCATGTATCTCGATTACGGCACCTTTTATCATACCGATGCTTATGGCAATTTATTAGGAACTTTTGAATGTAGGGAATACAGTACCACCGTGGGTGCAGCACGACTTTTTGCCGAACGGTTCCGCTACGGCATGCAACTGACGTGGCTGCAATCAAGGTTGGAGTCTTACACGGCCAATGGCATAAGTGCCGCCTTCGCTGCTTCGTATCACGACACTGCTAACGGTTTGACAGCAACGATTCAGTTTCGAAATGTTGGATTTCAGATCGACAAGTATACATCCACCTTACGTGAACCCTTACCTTTCGATTTACAGGCCGGTGTTTCCCAGCGGCTCCCTCATACACCATTTCTGTTGTCGTTGGTATTTCATGACCTGCACCGGTGGCCGTTTCGGTACGACGATCCGAAGTCCTCAGGTACCAACGTTTTGTTTGGCGATAGTGTGGTGAAGTCCAATCAGCTAGCTGAGGTTGCACAAGAATTATTAACACATGCTATCATTGGGGTTGAAGTACATATTTCCGATGTCATTCGGTTGAGTGTTTCGTACCATGGTCAGCGTCGGCAGGAACTAGCATACGATTTTCTACCTCGGTTTGCAGGCTTTAGTTATGGGGTGGGCGTGCGCCTCAGTCGCCTCCATTTGGGCTATGGCCGTTCCATTTGGAATACCGCTGCTGGCTATCACCATTTTTCGTTGGCTTTAAACCTTGCCGATTTGACAGGGTTGCACTGAAAGAGGGGCCCGGAAGGGCAGCTATCTTTGCTATGGTGAAGCACATCGTCATTGCTATTGACGGACCTTCTTCCAGCGGAAAGAGCACGCTAGCGCGTGAGCTGGCACAAGCCTTGGGTTTACGTTACATCGATTCGGGTGCTTACTATCGGGCGTTGACATGGTTTTTGATGGAGCGCCGCATCAACCTCAGCGATGAAACAGGCATCGAGGCTTTACTTCCTCAGCTTAACTTGGAATTTCGCTACAACGCAGCCACTGGCCAGTGCGCCATGTTTCTTAACGGACGGAATGTAGAAGATTCCATCCGTCAGCCCGCTGTGTCGGTACGGGCCAGTGAAGTCAGTGCATTGCCGATCGTGCGAAAGTTCATCACCGAAGTCTTACGGAAAGCGGCTGAAAACACCGATGTGGTCATGGATGGTCGCGACATCGGCACAGTGGTTTTGCCCGAGGCTACAGTGAAAATTTTTTTGACGGCCGACGAGCAGGTTCGTTTGCAACGCCGCCTGGAGCAGTTGCAGCGTCAAGGCATGCAAATCCAGGAGCAAGAAATAGCTGCTGATTTGAACCGCCGCGATCATCAGGACAGCCGCCGTGCCCTCGCCCCCTTGCGGCAGGCACCCGATGCCATCGTTATCGACAACAGCCACCTAACGCGCGACCAGCAACGCGAGCTGGTGCTCAATCTTATAAAAGAAAAACTTAATTTAACAAACCCCATCTATGAAGGTAACCATTGACCCCAACAGCGGCTTCTGTTTTGGGGTCGTCTATGCAATTCAGATGGCCGAAGACGAGCTGGATGCCAGTGGCCAGCTTTATTGCCTGGGGGATATCGTGCACAACGATTTGGAAGTGCACCGACTGCGCCGCAAGGGGCTTAAAGTCATCAATCATGAACAGCTGAGCCAGCTGCGCAATTGCAAAGTCCTTATCCGTGCTCATGGCGAACCGCCTCAAACCTATCAAACAGCATTGGCCAACAACATTGAGCTCCTGGACGCTTCTTGTCCGGTCGTGCTGAAGTTGCAACAGCGGTTTCGTGCCGCCGCAGAAACCTCAGGCGATGCACAACTGGTGTTGCTCGGTACCCCGGGCCATGCCGAAGTCAATGGATTGATGGGACAGGTTGGGCACCAGGCAATCATCATCACCGACGAAAACGACTTGGACAAGATTGACTTTCGCCGTCCTGTCCTTTTTTTCAGTCAAACCACAAAAAGCACCGAAAAATTTTACCGGCTAAAGGAATTGATGGAACAACGCGCAGCTGCCTATGGTTCTGAGGTAATTGCTAACGACACCATATGCCGTCAGGTATCCAACCGGGAACCCCAATTACGGCAATTCGCCCAGCAGCATGAGGTGGTTTTATTTGTCAGTGGTCCGAAAAGTTCTAACGGAAAAGTCTTGTTCGGGGTTTGTCAGCAGGTCAATCAACGCAGTTACTTCATCAGTGGGCCTGATGACCTTCAAGAAGCATGGTTTGCTGGCGTTGAAACGGTAGGCATTTGCGGAGCCACTTCGACGCCGATGTGGTTGATGGAGCAGGTCCGTGATGCTGTAGTGCAACGGTTCGGTAGCGAAAACTAAAGGACGCAGTTACTATATTTGCCATGCCGATTTGCGGGAGTAGCTCAGTTGGTAGAGCACAACCTTGCCAAGGTTGGGGTCGCGGGTTCGAGTCTCGTCTCCCGCTCGGTTTATCGTCAATCCAAAAATGCCGGTTTCGGCAAGCGGGATTGACGATATTTTTTTGCCCCGGTGGTGGAACTGGTAGACACGCAGGACTTAAAATCCTGCGGCCCGAAAGGGCCGTGCGGGTTCAACTCCCGCCTGGGGCACAACAGCTATGTTTATAAGCCGCCTTTTAAAAGATCGATTTGGTTTAAGACCTTATTGCTGAATGTGGCGGTTCCTGCATATGTTCGTGGCGTAGCTACCTTTCAATCCACATGCCTGAGCTTTCCCATCGGGGGCGGAACATGCCCGCTTCGCCTATACGCAAATTGGTACCTTATGCTGAAGCTGCCAAGCGGCGGGGCCTGCACGTTTACCATCTGAACATCGGGCAACCCGATATCGAAACCCCATCTTTGGTGTGGGCCGCTATCAAAAACTTGAACCAAAAAATTTTGGATTACAGTCATTCGGCAGGACATGAATCGTATCGGCAGAAACTTGCAGCGTATTACCGGCGCTATGGCATTGAGCTTACCTACGAGCAGTTGCTGATTACCACCGGAGGCTCAGAGGCCATCACCTTTGGAATGATGGCTACCCTGGATGCCGGCGATGAAATCATCATCCCTGAGCCGCTTTATGCCAACTACAATGGTTTTGCACTCAGTGGCGGCATTCACATCAAGCCCATCACCGCACACATTGAAGAAGGCTATGCCTTGCCCCCGATCGATGCATTTGAGCGGCTGATTACCCCGCGCACACGAGCCATTCTGATTTGCAACCCCAACAATCCCACCGGTTACTTATATACACGTGACGAGTTGGAACACCTACGCGATATCGTCGTGCGTCATGATCTTTTTTTGTTTGCCGATGAGGTATATCGCGATTTTGTCTATGATGGAAAAAAACATATAAGTATTCTGCAGCTTGATGGTTTGGATCAGCATGCCGTTGTCATCGATTCGGTATCCAAGCGGTTCAGCATGTGCGGAGCACGTATAGGATGTATTATTTCCCGTAACCCGCATGTTTTGGATGCGGTGTTGCGGTTGGCTCAAGCCAGATTGAGTCCACCCTCTTTGGGGCAGGTGGCCGCAGAAGCCGCCTTGGAGGTGCCGCAACACTATTTTCAACAGGTGGCTGCAGAATACGAGGCTCGGCGCAACTACCTGGTTGAACGATTGCGACGTATCCCTGGCGTATTGTGTCCCATGCCGGGAGGAGCTTTCTATGCCATGGCACGCCTACCGGTTGACGACGCCGATCACTTTTGTCAGTGGTTATTGGAAGCATTCCATCATCAGGGTCAAACCGTCATGCTGGCTCCCGCCAGTGGATTCTACTCTACGCCTGGATTAGGTCGCGACGAAGTACGCCTGGCTTATGTGTTGAACCGTGATGCTTTGGCCCGCGCTTTGGATTGTTTGGAAGTAGGCTTACGACAATACCCGTATCGCAGGAACACTACCCTTGTTGGTTGACTTTGTAGTATTTTGCTTACATGACATCGTTTAATCTTTACGACAATCTATTTTCGGCAAAAATTTTTTATGAAAATCATTAAAGAATTCAAAGAATTTGCCCTCAGAGGCAATCTCATCGACATTGCCGTAGGTTTCGTAATGGGTGCTGCTTTTGGTAAGCTTACCACCGCTTTCATCGATGGTATTGTGATGCCCCTGGTCGGATTGATTCAGGGCAAAGACCTCAGTGATTGGGAATGGGTGGTAAAACCGGCTGTCGTGCAGAACGGCACAGTGACATCAGCCGCGGTAACCGTGAAGTATGGGACATTTATCAGTGTGGCCATAGAATTTTTATTGATTGCTTGGGTGATGTTTTTGGTAGTGAAAGCGATAAACATGTTGCGGCGAAAGCAACAGGAGGAGCCTGCTGCACCGCCTGAACCCTCAGCCCAGGAAAAGTTGCTTATGGAAATCCGCGATTTGTTGAAGAAATAATGCAAAATCGTTTGCCCATGAGTTTGGATGTTACTAAAAAAGTAATGTTTGTGTTGTCGCTGTTTTTATGCCATGATGGGATGCTTCGGGCTCAAACGGCTGAAGTGGATACATCGTGGAAATCAGGAGGCTATGGTTCGTTACAATTCAATCAAGTGGCGTTTTCCCACTGGGCTGCCGGCGGAGAAAACAGCTTAAGCTTGACGGTCCTGGCGTACGTTTTTGCCAACTACACCCTTGGAAAAAATTACTGGCACAACAGCGCGTTCTTTAATTACGGATTTATCAAATCGCAATATGTAAACAGCATAAGAAAAAACACCGATTTGATTGATCTAAACAGCAAGGCGGGCCGAGAATTAAAAGGAAAATTCTATTACACGGCATTGGCAAATTTCCGTTCTCAATTTGCCCCCGGTTACATTTACCCAAACGATTCCGACGTAGTCAGTCGTTTTTTGGCACCGGCATATCTTACCGCCTCTGTTGGTATGGAATGGAAACCGTATAGTTACTTGACGTTTTACCTGTCGCCGGCAACGGGCCGTTTCGTGTTTGTCTTGGATCAAGATATCGCCAACATAGTGATCAACGACGCAAGTCAGTGGGGGAATCCCCCAGCCCTTTATGATACCGCCGGCAACTTGCTTCAAAACGGAGGAAAAGTGCGAAGCGAGTTTGGCGCCTTGTTTACGGCGTCGCTGAATAAAGAACTGCTTAAAAACATTACCGTGAATACCAAGTTGCAGTTGTTCAATAACTACACCGATCCCGATCGGCTCAACAGAAAAAATATTGATGTTTTTTATGATTTGTTCATAAACATGAAAATAAACAAGTATATTTCCGCATCGTTCTTCACAAACATTATTTACGATCATAATATTACAATTGCTGACCTGGACAAGGAGGGTCAACCCACAGGTACTTCGGGGCCGAGAACCCAAATCAAAGAAGGCATTGGAGTGGGGGTGACGTATACTTTTGGCGATCCGGTAAAGTAGGCGCATGGCGTTTTTAGAGGGTTTTAAGAACATGAAAGAGGGGGTCGGCTGTTGGCCGGCCACACCTGCGCCTTGTCTTGATTTTCAGGGAAAGAAATTTAGGTCCCATTGTGCAGTTAATTGCCTGCGTGCATCACGGTGCTGAACGCGAGGCTCTTAGGTTAAATTATGCTGACAGCTTACGCTTTATTCTTTAAGACCTAACTTTGATCGTTGAGCTTAAATCACAACTTCATGATTGCACGAGCATTTCTTATTGCAGCAGCGCTTGCTTTAACCATCGGGACCTCAGGGCAACAGTCGTTGCGCTGGCTTACAGCCGCCGAAAAACACCAACAGTTCCCCGGCGCAAAAAAGGTGCTTTACAGCCTCGAACGCATGACGCCTGCCTTTGTTTTGCTTGACGAAAAACATCGGGTGCCCTCCGAACGGGGCCTTACATGGCTTAAAAACGATATCTTGCGTGTAGCGGTCGGAGAGGATTTCCAAGCATATCGCATCTATCGCGATAAGATCGGATGGACGCATACCCGCTTCCGTCAGATGTATCACGGCCTTCCTGTCGTGTATGGAGTTTATATACTTCACGAAAAAGATGGCTACGTTTATTCAGCTAATGGAGAATACTACCGGGGCATTCAGCTTAACACCACGCCCTCCATTACCCCTGCCCAAGCTTACGCTGCAGCTTGCTCCTACATCAATGCCACTGTTTGGGCTCACGATAGAGAAGAAAAAAACAATAATCAATTAATGGTCCTGCCCTTCGAGGGTAAATTCTATCTCGTTTACCGTTGCGATATCTATGCATTGGAACCCCTGCGGCGCGATTGGGTGTACGTAGATGCGCACAACGGTCAGGTTATCAAGACCGATACGCGACTGTGTTCGAAAGACGTGCCGGGCACAGCAAAAACGGCGTATTACGGAACCGTTGACATTACGGTAGATAGTATTGGGCCTTCGTCCTTTCGGCTTCGGGAATACAGCACCCGGGTGCCGGGAATAGAAACATGGAACGCTAACGACGGAATGGACTTTACCAGCACCAGCAAAAATTTTGACTATGGAGCTTCCCTTGATGCTTATGCCTTGGATTGTCATTTCGGTACAGAAAAAACATATGACTTTTATTTATCTCATGGCTGGCAGTCGCTGGATGGCGTGGGAACTGTGAAAATGGAAAGTAAGGTTCATGGAGGGCCGGGAATAAATGCTTACTGGGATGGAACCTATGCCATTTACCTGGATGGTGATCCTGCCCAAGGGGTAACTCCCCTGACCAGCATGGAGGTGGTCGGCCATGAACTGACTCATGGCGTCGATGATTACTCTGCTGATCTGGTCTATAGCGGAGAATCGGGGGCCTTGGATGAATCCTTCGCTGACATCACCGGCGTAACGGTGCGCTTCCTGTACACCAACAAAGGCAGTTGGTATTTGGGCGATGAGTTCAATTACCTGATTCGCAACATGGCCAACCCCAACGAGTTTCAATGTGCTGATACCTATGGTGGCGATTACTGGAACAATGGCGACATTGTTCACTTCAACAGCGGCGTAACAAATTATTGGTTTTATCTGCTCACGGAAGGCGGAAGCGGCATTAATGATGTAGGCAATCCGTTTTACGTAGAAGCCATCGGCTTAGTGGATGCTGCAGCCATAGCCACCCGCACACATCTTGTTTACCTGACCCCTAATGCAAAATTTTCTGATTTCTATTATTACTCTGTGCAATCCGCTCAGGATTTGTTTGGCGATTGCTCCGTTCAGGCTTATCAAACAGCTAATGCAGGCTATGCCGTCAATATCGGATCAGTGTTTGAAGATGCAGTTACCGCAGGTTTTTCCGCCCAACAATTGCAGTTTTGTTCCTTACCGGCTACGGTGCACTTTACCAATTTGAGCATTAACGGCACGACCTATTTGTGGGATTTTGGCGATGGCAACACTTCCACTGATGTAAACCCCGTGCACACCTACACCAACGTCGGTACTTACACGGTGACATTGTATGTTGAGGGAGTGGCAGCATGCAACACCCATGATACTCTTGTTAAAGTCGATTACATTACCGTACAGAACATTGGTGCTCCGCTGCCGCCGTCGTGTGTTCCGATGGCCACACAGCCAGGTCCCAAGTTTGGCACCAAGGCCCTGGTTTTGGGAGATATCAATCACACCAGTGGTGCCGCTACTGCCGGGTATGAGGATTTTTCCTGTGCTGCCTTTACCATGTTGGTGGCGGGCAACCCCTATCCTTTCACGTTGACGGTGGGAAGCCAGCCTTCTGATGTCCGAATGTGGATTGATTACAACAACGACGGCATATTTGACAACACCAATGAACTGGTTTTCGCTGCCGATGACGTTTCCGGTAAAGTTCAAGGCATCCTGTACACGCCTACGGCCGGTGTTGTGCTGAACACCCCCTTGCGCCTCCGAATTATCGATGACAAAAAGGCTAATACCATCACCGATGCTTGCTACATTATGGAACGCGGGCAAGCAGAAGACTATATGGTTTATTTCACCGCACCTGCAGCGGATGCTCCGGTAGTCGATTTCAAGGCTAACCCGACGACCATCAACATGGGCCAATCCGTCAACTTCCAAGATTTGTCGCTCAACGTTCCTACTTCGTGGAATTGGCAGTTTCCTGGGGCAATTCCTTCATCCAGTACGGACCAACACCCTGTCCACATCGTTTATCCCAACCCAGGCACGTACGACGTAACCTTGACGGCAGCTAACGCTTATGGCAGCAATACATTAACAAAAACTGCATACATAACCGTGAATCCAGTTTTAAATCTGTGCGGCACATTGACCTTTGTTGACCTTCCTTCAGGTACTGTCTATGATAGCGGCGGCCCTGCCGGTAACTATGGAAGCAACGAATATTGTACTTTGCTGATTAAGCCGACCTGTGCAAAGACAATCACGCTCACCTTCAGTGCTTTTTATACATATTCCGCCAACGATGTATTAAGGATTTACGATGGAGAAAATACCAATGCACCTTTGCTGGCCACCATCAGCGGTTATCCATGGCCATATCCCGTGGTGACGGCAACCAGTGGAGCTATGTTTTTGGAATGGTCCACCGATAATGGGGGCAATACGACCGGCTTTGCTGCATCGTGGACTTCTGTTCAGGGGGGCACTGTAGCTCCCATTACCGATTTCAGCATCAGCGATGCCAATCCGGCCTTTGGCATGCCGGTTAGCTTTACGGATTTGTCCACGAATCTTCCTATTGATTGGAATTGGGATTTTGGTGATGGAAACACCTCAGATCTGCAAAATCCCACCCACACCTATGCTTCATCTGGAGTCTACACCGTTACGCTGACAGCCTCTAATTGCGGGGGCAGCAGCAGCATGTCCAAAACAGTGGTTGTACAGCAGCCGCCCGTCATGATGGTTGCACCAAACGTCATCGACATAAAACTGGGATGCGGTACCGAAACAGCCACTGCCTCGTTTTCAGTGACAAACAACGGCGGGGGTAATCTTATCTACCAGTATGAGGAAGTAGAATACGCATTTCAAGGCGATAAACCCCACGTGTTGGCGCTTGCCGTAGAAGTAGATATGGTCGACAGCTACAACAATCTAGTTTCTGCCTTGGCAACTTCTTACCCCAATCATACAGTAACTCAAACCCTGGCTACCACATCTGAGCAGCTAGCGCTTGATCTGAAGGGTAAAAATGTATTCTTAATGCCTAAACCCACAGGGAACCCTAACGACTTCATCGCTTATGCTGATGCCCTCAACGACTTTGTTAACATGGGTGGAACAGCCATATTAATCGCGGGCAGCTCCGGCAAAGCGTCTTGTTTGTTTAATACCGGTTTGCTGCAGGGTTCGTTCGGTACTGTAGCCAATAACACCACGTTGAATATTATCAATGTAAATCATCCCATCACTCAAGGTTTGGGAACCTCCATTAGTGCACCCAAAAACACCTATGCCTATGATATCACCAGCAGCGATTTTGTTACGCTGATTGAATACAACGGCAACGATGTGCTGGGTTATCGGCAGCAGGGTTTGGGGCGTGTGGTGTTCGTAGGCTTTGATTTTAAAAACAGTGATCCATTGGCCACTCAGGTCATGGGTAATATCATGGGTTGGGTTAACAGCTTTTTGGTGCCTGATTTTGTGATCGCCTCGCCGGCAACAGGGGGCGTGCTGTCCCCATCTCAGACTCAAACCTACGAGTTGACCATCAGCTCTGCAGCACTTAACGACGGCCTCTACAGCGAAACATTCATCATCGCCGGCAATGATCCCAACAATCCCGTTGCCTACGTTACGCTCAACATTGAGGTGGACAATACGGATTGCAACGCCGTATTTGCAGATGTTCAATGCGGGGGTACCGTATGCTTTGACGAAGTCTTTCCCTTTGCTTTTTCAGTAGTATATCATTATGGTGATGGAACATCCGAAACGGTCAATGACCCGTGTCATACCTACACCCAGTCGGGCACATATACGGTAACGGTAATAGGTTGTGGAAGTTCAGGCTGCGATACGATAAAGCAATCCATTGATGTAGTGATCGTTAGTGGCGAAATAGAAATTTCAGGTACCCCAACTGCCGGCAGTCCGATACAGTTTTACAGCAATGCCCAAAACGCTGAAAGCTACTTCTGGGATTTTGGCGATGGAAATACCTCTACCTTGGCCGATCCAGTCCATACGTATCAAAATGCTGGGGTGTATACTGTTACCCTAACGTTGACCGATTCGACCGGCTGCAGCATTCAGTTAACGGAAATCATCGATATAGCCGTTTCCGCTGAATGGACCGGAGGAAATGGCGGCCTAAGCCTTTATCCCAATCCCAGTGCTGGATGGGCAAATTTGGAATTACCGCTTTCTGCCGGATCAAATGTTCGTGTGGAGTTGTGGAACAGCTTAGGTCAAAGGCTGATGTTGATTCATGATGCAGCTGTTCAGGCAAGTACTCATAAGCTGGCAATAACTGCTGAGGTTGCAGGAATCTATTACGTAAGAGTACAAATCAATGATCAAACTCAGTGGTTGAAGTGGGTTGTAAGTAAGTAAGGTTTACGGTAAAGGTATGGTGCTGGGGCGGGGGGGGGGGGGGGGGCCCCCCCCCCACCAAAGATGTGGCCCCACGGATGGAACCCGAGATTAGTGTTTATA
>JANWWJ010000016.1 GCA_025056305.1 Chitinophagales bacterium
GATGCGGTCAAAGCATTCCCAGTTGCGGGCGGCCTTGCCCAAACCTCCGTACACAATGAGCTGGTCGGGCTGTTCAGCGACTTCCGGGTCCAGATTGTTTTGGATCATCCGGTAAGCGGCTTCCTGAATCCAGCCGCGGCAGCTCAGCTGTGTGCCACGAGGGGCGCGTACCGTGCGCTGTTTTGCCTGCAACGACATCAACCCTTCGTAATGCATAAAAAGTTTTTTTATTCGTAAAATTCGGATTTTTCTAGACCCGCATCACGACAAAGCTCAACCAGCTTTCTGATCTGCTCTTCAACCCCCATTAAAAACCTGTGTAGTTGCCTGTTGTGGCTATTTACCTCAGCCAATAAGAGCAGACAACTCATGGCCAGATAGTCCACCGGCTCATGCCCGGTAATGTGAAGCTGTATCTCCTGGTAGCGCTGGTTGATGGCGCGGGCGGCCTCTCGTACCCATTGTTCTTCTTGATCCGATTGCACGCGCACCGGATAGCGACGGTCGCCGATTTGTATTTCGACAGAATATCCGTCCATCAAACTCCTTGGTTTGAGTTGTAAGCTTGTTCCAAATATTCAATGCACTGATTTAACCGCTGCAAGGTCTGACGCACTCTATCTCTGAGGGCACACACCACGTCGGCATGATCGGCCAGGGCATGCATAGAGCCCGACGGGCACGAGGGCAATGACAAACCTTTATGGTCGTTTGCCTCGGGCAAAGCAGGCACCTTGATCTTTGACAACTTACGGGCTAATTCACCTTTTTCGCTGGCCAGTCGGTTCAGCTCAAAAGTTAACTCATCTAAGCGAGCCTGTACTTGAGCACATTGTGCATCGAGGTCAGCGGCGAACAACGGCATGAAGCTCTTGTTCAAATGTACGAATTAAACTTTCCATAAATGCATCTACCTCGGGGTCGGTCAATGTCTTGTCTTTGGGCTGAAAAACAAAAGAAACAGCATATGAGGTTTTGCCTGCACCAATACGCTCGTCGGTGTACACATCGAACAAATTCACTTCGGCAAGAGCAGTTATTCCCTGTTGCCATGCCAACTGTTTCAGCCTAGCAAACGTCACCTGCTCGGGCAAAATCAGCGCTAAGTCGCGACGCACTGAGGGAAACCGAGGCAGAGGTGCAAAGCGGACAGCACCTTGAGCCCAGAGGCTTTGCAACACTTCCATGTCCACATCCGCATACCATACTGCTTTGTCGATGTCCAGATTTTGCAGGATGTGATGGCGCACGCTGCCCAGCACAGCTATTGGCCTGGACCCTTTCCAACACATACCCACCAACAGCTCTGACTCAAAGGGTTCTTCCGAGATGGATTCAAGACCCAAATGCTGCCATAAGGAGGTAAGCAACCCTTTGGCATCAAAAAAATCGACCGGTCTTTGTGTCGTCAGCCAGCTTTCGGCCATGTGTGCACCACACCACCATAAGGCAAGGCGTTCCGATTCCTGCGGTTGGCCATCCACTTTTTGATACACCTTCCCAAACTCAAAAAACCGCAGCAGGCCCTGCTGCCGGTTCAGATTTCGGGCAATCACTTCCAAACCGGGAAACAACAGGTGAGTTCGCAGGGCGTCAAGGCCGGTATTGGCACTACCCAATAGCGCAACGATCGAATGCTCGGGTAAACAGGCCAGCTTACGTGCGTAGGCAGATGAGGTAATCGAGTTATTTATGATTTCGTTAAAACCATTGGCGGCCAGAAATGCGGATAGGCGGCGTTGAAGGGTATATGCTTTTGGAACTGGCTGACGGGCAAGGGCTGCGTTCAGGCGCACCGCAGCAGGTATGGTATCCAACCCTGCAATGCGCAGCACTTCCTCCATTACATCTTGAGCTTGATACACATCTGTTTTGGCCGTTGGCGGCTGAACCACTATGTGGTCTTTCGTGTGCTCAAGGATGGCAAAATCCAGGTCGTGCAGGATGCGAACCGCTTTTTCGACAGGAATAGAAACGCCCGCAATTCGGTTCAAATGGGTCCACTTTAACGTGATAGAGCGTTGGCGTATCGGCTCGGGATGTACATCCACCGGTGCAGAATAGCTACCTCCGGCTAGCTCTCTGATCAGCAAGGCGGCACGTTTTAAAGCATAGAGGCATGCCTGCGGATCGGTGCCTTTTTCAAAGTGTTGGGCAGCATCCGTTCGCAGTTGATGGCGCAGCGAAGTGCGCCGCACTGCTTGCGGTCGAAATGTAGCACTTTCTAAAAATACCCTCTGGGTATGATCGCTGATGGCTGAACTGCGGCCCCCAATAACGCCGGCAATACACAATCCTTTGCCACCTGAGCATATCATCAGATCTTCAGCGTGGAGCTGCAAGACCGTACCATCTAATGTTTCAAAAGGCGTGCCTGCGGGCAAATTACCTATTTCAATAGCATTTGCCGGTAACTGATCTGCATCAAAGGCATGCAGAGGCTGGCCGCACTCCCACATGACGTAGTTAGTCACGTCAACGATATTGTTGACAGGCTTAACACCGATGCGCAGCAACGATGACTGCAACCACGACGGCGAAGGACGAACCGTCACCCCTTCTATCACAAGCCCGCAGTAGCGAATACAATCGAGCCGGTTGTGGATCCTTACAGCAATGCAGGCAATGGATTGGTTGGGAGAAAAGGCTGAAATGTCGGGCACGGTTAACTGAAGCTGCATATCTTTTCGCGCATCGACGGCGGCCAACAGGTCTCGAGCGACACCTAAATGAGACATGGCATCGCCCCGGTTCGGCGTGACGGCTAAGGAAAAAATGGTGTCCTCTTCAACACCATAATATTCTCGAAATGCCGACCCGACGGGAGCATCGTTAGGCAAGACGTAAATACCATCGTGGCTGGTGCCTATACCTATTTCGTCTTCCGCGCAGATCATTCCGAAAGAATCCACCCCACGTATGTTTGCCTTTTCAATTTTCAAGACCTTTCCGCCTGAGGTATGCAATGTGGTTCCGGGCAAAGCCACTACCACCTTTTGCCCCACAGCGACGTTGGGTGCTCCACAAATGATCTGTAAGGGTTTTACGCCACCGGTATTAACTTGGGTCAACTTGAGTTTGTTGGCGGAAGGATGTGCCTCTACCGATAGTACTTCACCAATCACAAGGCCCCGCAGGCCCCCTGGAACAGACTCCCATGTTTCTATGGCTTCCACCTCCAGACCAACATCGGTAAGCAACTCGGCAACGTCAACAGGATCTAGAGGTAAGGGTAAATAGCGTTTCAGCCACTTATAAGAAATCTTCATGGGTCAAAAATAGAAAGAATCAAAGGGGAGGCCGGTTGTTGTAACTTGTAAGCATGAACCTGACGCTCTCAACACCGGCCTTGTTGTTTCCGGCCATAGCATTTTTGCTGATTGCCTACACGAATCGTTACCTGGCCATAGCTCGACTGATGCGAGAACTGAAGACCAGTTGGAAGCAGGAACACAGCCCGCTGCAATTACGGCAGATTCATTGGCTGCGCCGCCGAGAAGCTCTGATCCGTTACATGCAGACGTTCGCTATTGCCAGCATGTTTTGCTGCGTGCTGTCGTTAGGTTTGATTTTTCTGAACCATGCTCAGGCTGGCGCCTGGCTCTTTGGGCTGGCGTTGTTTTTGATGGCTGCCTCGTTAGCCATCTCCCTGCGCGACATCGTACTGGCGGGAGGTGCCCTGCGCATTGAATTAGAAGAGTTACAAGAAGCACTTCGTGCGGCAGAAGCCGAAGGCAAGCTTTGATTTGGCTATCTTTGCTTCAGCAAGGAGAGGTGCCTGAGTGGCCGAAAGGGGCGGTTTGCTAAACCGTTGTACTCTAAAAAGGGTACCGAGGGTTCGAATCCCTCCCTCTCCGCCAGGTCCGTCGCTAAAAATCATCCACTGCAACGGACTGTCAGCTTTAAGTCACTCGGGGTGTAGCGCAGTTGGCTAGCGCACCTGCTTTGGGAGCAGGGGGTCCCTGGTTCGAGTCCAGGTACCCCGACGAAAAAAGCCCTGCTTGAGGCAGGGCTTTTTTCGTCAGTTCAACTGCTTAAGATAAGCTAAGCTGAATCTTCTTCTCTATCTCCGCTACGGCATCGCGAAAGTCCTTGTCCGTATCCATCAAATCGCGCACCGCTTGACACGAATGGATGACGGTAGAATGGTCTCGACCTCCAAAGTGTTTGCCTATGGTCTTCAGCGAATTTTTGGTGTACAGCTTGGCTAAATACATGGAAAGCTGACGAGCCTGTACGATATGACGCTTTCGCGTTTTTTCACGCAGCTTTTCCTGGGGTACGTTGAAATAATCGCACACCGTCTTTTGGATCATCTCTATGCTCACTTCGCGGCTGACGCTCTTGACAAAGTTTTTGACGATCTTTTTAGCCGTGTCCAGGTCTATTTCTTTTTTGTTCAGCGAAGCCTGAGCCAACAAAGAAATAAGGGCACCTTCCAGCTCCCGTACATTGGTGCTGACGTTATGTGCCACAAATTCCACGACCTCGTGCGGCAGTTCAATACCGTCAGCATACATTTTCTTTTCCAGAATGGCCATGCGGGTTTCAAAATCGGGAACTCCTAAATCTGTAGTCAATCCCATTTTGAAACGTGACAGCAGGCGTTCTTCGATGCCTTCCAAATCGCGCGGAGCTCGGTCGCTGGACAGCACAATCTGTTTTCCATTTTGATGCAGGTGGTTGAAGATGTGAAAGAAGATGTCCTGCGTGCGGTCTTTGTGAGCAAAAAATTGAATATCATCCACCAACAATACATCAATCATCTGGTAAAAGTGGATGAAATCATTGACCGCGTTGTTTTTAAGGTTATCGATAAACTGGTTGGTAAATTTTTCAGAGGGCACATACAGAACCGTTTTTTCCGGAAACAGCTGGCGTACCTGGTTGCCAATAGCATGGAGCAAGTGTGTTTTTCCCAGTCCTACGCCGGCGTGAATGACCAGCGGATTAAAGGCGGTACCGCCGGGCTTCTGAGCGACAGCCCATCCTGCCGAACGGGCCAGTCGGTTGCAATCGCCTTCGACAAAGCTATCGAAAGTGTAAGAGGGGTTCAGTTGCGGGTCAATCTGAATTTTTTTCAACCCCGGAATAACAAATGGATTTTTAATCTCCGGCCCTAAAAACATCGGACCCAGCACTTCCGGGTTCTTGTGCTCAGCTACATTTTGTGCCGGATAGTTCACCGTCTGCGCCGTGGCGGCACTTCCATCTACAATGATCTGGTATTCCAGCTGCGCATCCTTGCCCAGTTCACGCTGAATGGTTTTGCGTAACAGTTTGACGTAATGCTCTTCAAGCCATTCATAGAAAAACTGGCTGGGCACCTGAATGGTCAACACATTTTTGACCAGCTTCACCGGACGGATGGGTTCAAACCAGGTTTTAAAGCTTTGTGCCGGTATGTTGTCCTTTATTATTTTCAAGCAATTCTCCCAAACTTCCTCAGCCGTTTTTTGAACTTTTTTCTGTCCTGTTGGAGTCATTTCTGCACACAAGTTTTCAACTCACGGGTGTAAAAATGCGGTTCAAACTTCTGGTGAAATTTCAAAAAAATTTTACCGTACACCTCTTGACTTTTTCATGGCGATTACAGTATGCCCTTTCAGCAAAGCGAATAAGCATCTTTTTTTGCTCGACGACGATTTATCAAGCATTCGGGCTGAACGGAGAAATCAAAAGGCATCTTTTGGATAAAGTTACAAAGCCACTTCGGCAAAAGTCCATGCATGATCATCAAGGAACGTGATCAGGAATTTTATTTCCGAAATCGCAAAGCCCATGCTTAGCTTTTTAGCTAACTGCCGGATGCCACAACTTGCAAAAGTGTAGGCCTCGGAAATTTTTTCTACAACGAGAGCATGAACACGACTGTTTCGCACTGAAACGTGAAAAAAGTTACGAAAGCCAAAAAAGCCGCAGCCCTGCTTCAATAGATTTTTTTGACTTCGGCCTTCAAGGTATCCAGGGCCCGCTGAGTAGGCACCGCCGCTTCTGTTTTGATAAAGTATTCCAACAAGGCCCGCGCTAAATCTTTTCCGGTGGCCGTATCGGGCAGTTCCGAAGCTACGCGATTGATGATGCTGATGAGCTCCTCTTTGACCTGCACCAGTTGCATCCATGCTTCGGGTGAAACATAGATCTGCTGGGAAAGGTTGTGTTCGAACTCTACCCGAATATTGACGATAAGGGCACGCTGCAATTCCAGCGCAGACATGCCCGGTTTGTTAACCCGTTGCAAGAGGCTGGTGGGATTGATGCGTTCCAGAAACAGGGTAAGCCGTTCGTACGCTTGCAATCGAATGGGCAATGAATCTTTGTATCGAGCCGCACGTACTTCCAATTCCTTTCGCTCACGCTCTCCGTCCAGAAATAGTTTCAACAGCAGATAGGCCGTCAGAAAGACAACGACGGAAGGCACCGTGTATTTAAGAATTTCCAGAACGTCAGCCCATTGCATGGAAAGAGTATTTCATGCAAATAAAGCCAGATTTGTCCATCAAAACAGTCGTGACCGTTACGCTTAATTTTGCAACAAAAAACATTATGAACACGCAGGTGGTCAACGAAACACAGCCACCGATACGCTTGACGGCCGGAGCGGTTGCCGAAATCAAGCGGCTGTTAGCCGAACAAGAAGACGCCCACCGGTGCCTGCGTGTTGGCGTAAAAGGTGGGGGGTGTAGTGGTTTGACTTACGTGCTTGAATTTGACCAGCAAAAGCCTGACGACATGTACCTGGTTCAAGAGGGAATCCCTATCGTCATTCAGCCTATGCATCTGCTTTATTTATATGGGATGACCATCGATTTTGAAACAGGATTAAATGCCCGAGGCTTTGTCTTTCACAACCCCAACGCCAAAACCACCTGCGGTTGCGGCACGTCGTTCAGCACGTAAGCCCTTTATGTATTAAAAAAATCCTCACGAATTTGCTGAAGAGCCATTTCCACTTCTCGGCGGAAAATATTGTATAAGAGCATGGTTTCACCGGGCAATGCACGACGGTCTTTAAGTTGGTGCATGTGATCTACGAATCCAGCCGGATCGGCAATTCCGAGCATAGCCAGGTTGGTTTTGATCTTATGCGTGGCCGAGCGGGCCAGTTCCACCCGCCCTGAAGTTAAATGCGCACCAATCTCTTGAAGCAGCTCTGGTGTTTCCTGTAGAAACAACTGCAATACCTCGCGCAAAGCTGCGGTTTGTTCGCCGTAATAATCATAGAGAAATTTCAGGTCGTAACGCCGTTCCACCTTATGTTGCCCTGTAGTGTTGAGGTGCATGCGCTATCTGGCGCCAAAAGAATTTCATTCCTGTGTTTGAATGGAAAAACTACTTCATGGATTATGAACACGTTCCAAAAAACTGGCCTCGATTATTGGACAGCAAGCAATGCGCTGTAGCTCATTCCTGAAGCATCATCGAGCTGTAATACATAAATCCCCGAAGGAATTCCGTCGAGCGATAACATTTTTGGTGGATGAAGAACTCGACGCACGACTGTGCCGCTGTCGTGGTACAGCAGAGCTTGCACCCATGGCAGGAGGTGGTCGGGCAGCAAGACTGCTTTTCTTGCGGGGTTAGGGAAAATCCGAGTCACACTCATCGTTGTAGGCTTGCCCACAAGCATCACCGGGGCTGTATAAACACTATCGCATCCTTCAGGAGAAGTCACACTCAACGTTACCCAAAACGGCCCTACCCCCGGGAACACATGAGCCGGTGAAGGGTCGTTTTGAACTGGAGGTGAATTGTCACCAAAATCCCATACCAGGGATGCATAGCTCATTGGGTTTACGAGCGAAAAAAACACCGTGTCGTTTTGCTGCTGATACGTGAAGACTGCCGGAGGCTTAGGCCAGATGTTTATGGTAGCGGTCGCAGCAGCCGTGCACGCCGTCACTGCAACCGTAAATGTTCCACTCTCATTGAAATAATAGCCCCAATGATCAGTGGTGGAAAGGGCTTGTCCGTTCAAGTACCATGTGAACAACTGAGAGCTTACCGTAGTGTTGGTAAAAAAGAGGGTTTGATCCTCGCATGCCTTAGTAGCTACAGCATGGAACGAAACCGCATCGGGGCAGGGCACCTGTCCACCATCGTTGCAACGCACCAGATAAGCATTAACGTTAAGCGAACCAAAGCCTTCAGTGGTTCCCCCCAGGAGCAGTTGCCCCGCATTGGTTTCCGCAAGACAAAAAGCCACGTCCGAATAGGTGCCTCCAAAGGCGGCTTTCCATTGAGGCTGCCCGTTTGTATCAACAGCCAAAGCCATCATCTGACTGCCACGCGTCAGGGTGTGTGTTACACCGGCAACGACGAAAAGGCCACTGCTGTGCCGCAACAACCGATACCCAAAATCTCCTACCGAGGCGGGGTAGTGATATTGCGCATTTGCGCCTTGAGGATCCGTTCGTATTAAAGTTAACAATAATGAATCCGCGGCTACATAATGGAAACCCAGCAACCACAAGTTTCCGGAATCGTCTTCTGCTACATCAAAACCCAAATCTTCTTTGCTGCCCCCGAACTCTTTTGTCCAAATCAGAGCAAACGTGCTGTCGAGCCGAGCGACATAGATATTATAAACAGGATCTGTGGTATTGCTGTAACCAATGAGAATATAATCTCCGTTGGCAGCCTGCCAGATGCCAAGTGCTTGTTCATTTCCATTACCTCCGACGTGAGCCGAACGCACGACGTTGCCTTGAAGGTCGGTTTCGATGAGGTACATATCTGAAGCTCCATTGGTAAATGTGGTACTATAGCCGCAAAACACCAGCCGACCTGCTTGATTGACCAGGCCATCGTGAATGCCCTCACTGCCCGAGCCCCCGTAAAAATTCTGCCACAACAGTGTTCCTGCAGCATCATAGCAGGCTACATACATGTCGTACGTAACTGGTGCCGTTGGTACGTGGGTTCCTCCTATGATATAACCCAGCGGTGTTTCTAATACGACATTAGCCTCCTCGACATAGGCCTGACCAAAAATGCGCGACCAAACGGTGTCGCCCTGGGCATTAAGCTTAAGCACGTAACCGTCCGTGTACAAGGGGTCAAAGCTGGAAGTGTAGCCGGCAGCCAATATGCCGCCGTCTGCAGTAGCCAATACACTGTGAAAGGCTTCCCCTTTGGCCAGTCCGTACACTCGCTCAAAGGTGGGCTGAGCGTGTAATAAGCCTGAGAAACCACAAAGCAACAAAATGCGCCACATGCGTTCCGAAAGTACAAAACAGCGCAGGGTTGAAGAAGGAGGCGAAACCCACCGGCTATTTTTGCCCAAAAATCACACATGGACTTTCGTATTGAAAAAGATACCATGGGCCCTGTGCACGTGCCGGCCGATCGGTACTGGGGCGCCCAAACGCAGCGCAGCATAGAAAATTTCCCTATTGCCCGCCAAACCAACCGGATGCCGGTGGAAATCATCCGCGCTTTTGCCTACCTGAAAAAGGCTGCCGCACTGACCAACTATGAGCTGGGTGTTTTAGATAAAGAAAAATGCGATTTGATCTGTACGGTTTGCGATGAGATTTTAAAGGGACAGCTCGACGACCATTTCCCTTTGGTCGTATGGCAGACAGGCAGTGGCACCCAAACCAACATGAACGTCAACGAGGTAATAGCCTACCGAGGTCATGTGCTGCGGGGCGGTCAGCTGACGGATGAAAAAAAATTTCTTTCTCCTAACGACGACGTTAACCGGTCGCAGTCATCCAACGATACGTTTCCTACGGCCATGCACATTGCTGCCTACAAGATGTTGATCGAAGTTACGATACCTGGGGTGCGGCATCTGCGTGAAGTATTGGCACAAAAGGCCACGCAGTTCCGGAACGTGGTCAAAATCGGGCGCACCCACCTGATGGATGCCACACCGTTGACGTTAGGCCAGGAATTTAGCGGCTACGTAAGCCAACTGGATCATGGGCTGCGGCATGTGGAAGATACCTTACCTCACCTTGCCGAGCTGGCTTTGGGAGGCACGGCCGTCGGAACGGGGTTGAATGCACCAGCAGGCTATGCAGAGCGCGTGGCTCAACACCTGGCGCAGATGACCGGCTTACCTTTCATCAGTGCCCCCAACAAGTTTGAAGCGCTGGCCAGTCATGATGCCCTGGTGGCCGCTCACGGAGCATTAAAAACGCTGGCCGTTTCTTTAATGAAAATCGCCAACGACATCCGGCTGCTGGCCTCGGGACCGCGCTGCGGCATAGCCGAAATTTTCATCCCCGATAATGAGCCCGGCTCTTCCATAATGCCCGGAAAGGTGAACCCCACTCAATGCGAAGCGCTGACCATGGTGGCTGCTCAGGTGCTGGGCAACGATGTGGCCATCAACGTGGGGGGCGCCACCGGACATTTTGAACTGAATGTATTCAAGCCCATGATCATTTACAATTTTCTGCATTCAGCCCGACTAATCGGCGAGGCCTCCCGCAGCTTTGCCGATCGCTGCGCCATGGGTATTGAGCCCAATGAAGCGAACATCCGCCGGCATTTGAACAACTCCTTGATGCTGGTTACAGCGCTGAATCCGCACATCGGTTATTACAAGGCTGCAGAGATTGCCCAGAAAGCACACCGCGAAAACAAAACGCTGCGGGAAGCCGCATTGGAATTGGGCTACGTTACGGCCGAGCAATTTGATCGCTGGGTTCGCCCGGAAGACATGGTGGGCCTGACTGATTTCATTTGATTTTTTTGATCAACAGCTCAGGTATGCGGAGCCGAGCGCCGCGCCAGACGAACCTTTACGAAGGCATATATCGCCGGCAACAACGAAACAATGATGATCAGCAGGACGATCCATTTGAAATGTTCCTTGACGAAGGGAATGTTGCCAAAGAAATAACCTCCGTAAGTGAACGACGTTACCCAGGCCACTCCACCCACAAAGTTGTAAAAGGTAAAGCGCCCCAAAGGCATTTGTCCGACGCCTGCTACAAACGGAGCGAAGGTGCGCAAGATGGGTGCGAAGCGCGTGTACACAATGGTAAGCGCACCGTATTTCTCAAAAAAACGCCGGGTGCGCTCCAGATACTCTCGCTTGATCAGTTTGTAGTTTTTTTCATATACCTTGGGACCGATATACCGACCTACGGAATAATTGACCTGATTGCCGATAAAAGCTGCAGCAATGAACGCAGCGACCGAAACATGCACACTTAATCCCGAGGTTGCCTGCGCCGCCAGCGCTCCAAAAGCAAACAACATGGAGTCACCCGGCAAGATGGGCGTGACCACCAAGCCTGTCTCACAAAAAATGATCAAGGCTACAATCAAAATAAGAGCAGTGCCATAGCGCGCCAGCAGCTCGGCCAGGTGCTGATCAATGTGTAATAAAAAATCGAAAAACCACTGCAGTAAGTCCATAAACGAGCTGCGAAGATACGGGCACATGCGAGAAGCCTCTAAAGAGGCCTAGTCGCTGCTGTTGGTATCCCTGCGCAAGTATCCCTTTTCTTGCGTGAGGTGCCTACCTAAAAATGTCAATATATTGCATCAAAATCTGGTTGCGATGAAAACAAGTCTTTGCAAAGCATCTTTCCTTTTGCTTTTGACAATTTTTTCGCTGCACACATTTTCTTTGGCACAATCGCTGTGGGTTGGTGCTGGAGCAGCTTACAGTGGAACGTGGCTGATGAATCAAAATGTAAACGACCAAGGGGAAAACCTGAACCCTGCCCTTGCCGGCGCACCTGCCTTTGGCGTAAATGCCTTGTATATGTTGAGTGATGTCTTCGGTTTATCGATCGAAGGCAATCTCTCTCGCATTGACCAAAACTACAACGGCACCGATGCCGGTATTGACTACGAAGCGCGAGTTAAAACTTCCTGGGTTGATATCCCCTTGTTGTTGACCCTGCGTACCCAAGGCGGTGTGTACTTGGAAATCGGACCGCAATTTTCTTTGCTTAATAACGTCAAAGAAACTATAGACACGGAACCTGCATCTGCGTTTGAACACACGGATAAAGACTTCACGGCTGATTTTAAGTCAAACCAAATTTCTGGTGTCTTTGGACTGGGCGGCATATTTCCCATAACAGAAACCATCAGCATCAAAGGCGGAATACGTTTTCAGTACGGCTTCTCCGACATTGTTGTTGAACTGTCGGAAGATGAGTTTTTACCGAAACTGCTGAATTATGAATTGTCCATTCCTGCAGCTTACGCGCACTTAGATCAAAACCGCCAATACAGCTATGAGCCTACCAACACGTTAAGTGCAGGTATTCGGCTTGGAGTGTTGTTCAGGCTGTCTGGGAAATAGCCTGGTACTATAACGGCTGTGTAATTACCCGTAGCATGTCGGCATAAATGGCCGGTGTGGCTGCCAGTATTTGTCTTCCCCAAAGAAAATTCTGCCCGCCACGAAAGTCGGAAATCACTCCTCCGGCTTCCTGGACAATGAGGGCCCCCGCAGCCACATCCCAGGGATTCAGATGATATTCAAAGAAAGCGTCAAAACGGCCACAGGCCACATAGACGAGATCGGCGGCTGCTGAACCCAGCCGCCGCACGCCATGAGTGTTGTTAAAGAAAAATTTTAATGCATCAAAAAACTGTGGTGCCTCGTCGAAATTGCGGTAGGGAAATCCGGTGGCAATAAGCGCGTCGCGCAGGTGTTGGCAGCCCGAGACCTGGATTCGGCTGCCGTTGCTCCAGGCCCCTCCGCCCCGCCATGCATAAAAAGTTTCGTCACGGTTGACTTCATGTACCACCCCCACCAGAAGCTGTGTACCGTGCAGCAACGCTACGCTGACCGAAAATACCGGAAGGCCATGTACAAAGTTGGTGGTGCCATCTAAGGGATCAATCACCCAACAGAGGTCCGTGGCCTTGCTATGGGTAGTTTGCTCCTCAGTAAGAAAGCCCGCCTGAGGCATTAATTGGCGTAGCTCGTCCACCAGCAAACGCTCGGCCTCCACATCGACATATGACACCAAGTCGCGCACACCCTTGCGTTGCACTGCTTCACGCGGAAAAGTCAGACGCTGTTGCTTGATAAAGCTGCCCGCGTGTTTTACAACCTTTACAACTTCAGCACAAAGATGTTCCAACATCATAGCGGAAATTTCTGGCGCGACAACCGTTCAGCCATACGAGTCCAAAGCGAAATCACCAACATAAGCACCGTGAACACCATCGCCAACCGCCCAATCACATCGCCATAGCGAACGTAAAAAGTCAATTGATCATTAGCCAATAAACGTTCCACCCTGGCATCGGGCACCCACCAATCGGTTCGCTGCAATACATCGCCCCGCTGATTGATAAAACCTGAAGTGCCGGTATTGGCCGATTGAGCCACATCGCGCCGCATGCTTACGGCCAGCAGTCGTGCATATTCAAAATGTTGCTTGTAGCCTGCCGTGTTTCCCCACCATCCATCGTTCGTGATCACAAAAAGCAAATTGGCCCCCCGTAGTACATATTCATTAACGTATTCACTAAATACAGATTCATAGCAAATCAGCGGCGCCACACCGGTGCTATCGGCCGAGAAGAACACCGTACGGTATGGTTGGCTGCCGAGGCTCCCAGTGATGCCGCCCAGGTTCAGCGCCAACGGCTCCAGAAAACGCAGCAATTCCGGATAGGGCATGCG
>JANWWJ010000031.1 GCA_025056305.1 Chitinophagales bacterium
GCCGTCGATCCGGCAAATACCGGCTTCTGTGGAACACCACAGCAGACCATCTCTATCGAAGTGTACAGTACTTACAGTGTTTTGCTGAAGGCCGTGGCGGGAGTCAAAAACCTGAGGGGGCTCGGTAAACTGCGCCTGTGCTGTAAAAAAGGGCGGCACAAGCAACAGCAGGGCAATCTGAAATTTCACCGTGGGCAGAGCAGGCCTGTGCTAAGATAAGAGAAATGGCTCAGCACTAAGGCTTAAAGTTGTATTGTTCGGCTACCGATCGAAGGTCCATAAGGTTGTTTACACCACACTTATCAAAAATGCGCGCTTTGAACGTAGCTATGGTAGAGGATTTCAGGTTTAACTGACCGGCAATTTCCTTAACTCCCTTGCCGGCCAGCAGTTGGGTCAATACCAGAATTTCGCGATCTGAAAGTTCATCAAACGGATTTACAGTTCCCGTTTGCTTGCCCGACTCCCGCATCAACTGCTCCTGCAATTGGGGACTTACATATTTCCTTCCCCCCAAAAACAGATTCAAGGCGCGTAGTACTTCTTCTTCAGGACTGTCTTTTCTTAAAAAGCCTTTTGCTCCGGCCTGCAATACGCGTTTGCCGAAAACCTCTTCACTGCACATGGTGTACACCAAAACCGAAAGCTCAGGATAGTCACGGGTGATTTCAGGTAACATACCGATGCCGTGCCCATCGGAAAGCTGTAGGTCCAAGATAAGATGCGTGTAATTCTGGTTTCGCAAGGCCTCCCTGACGCCAGCACAATCTTCGGTTTCCTCTATAGCGGAGATGCGAAAATTCGAGGTCAATAAATAACGAATACCCGTGCGGATAATGGCGTGGTCGTCCGCAATAAGAATTTTGATTTGATTCACAATGGTTGAATTAAACTATCCTACAAATTTACATCTAAGGCCAAGGGAGCAGTATGTAGAATTTTTGCCACAGACCGCTGGTAAAGGGCAAAATGGGGCTCAGGGGTCATCATTTTGTTGCACACTCAGCCGGTGGCTACTGCATCAAACAGGGCAAGGATGTACGAAAAAAATAGACTTAGCTCAAATAGCTTGTATAAAGTCCCTGATTTGATCACTGGGCATTCAGCATTTGGTCCACCAATTTGGGCAAACCGCGGCTGGCAGTTTCCTGAAGAAATTGCACATCATGCAACCAAGGGGATTCGGGTGGCATGGGATCAACCAGGTATTTGGGAATGTTCGGGCGGGCGGCGTAAATCAGACCGGCCGCCGGATACACCTGTAAAGAGGTGCCCACTATGATGAAAATATCAGCAGCGGCAACAACGCGCTCGGCGACTTCCATCATCGGCACCGGTTCGTAAAACCACACCACATGGGGACGCAGCTGGCTGCCCAGCTCGCAACAGTCGCCTATGTGCAAATCAGTGGTCCATTCATAAAGCAACCGTTCGTCTTTTGTGCTGCGCGCCTTAAGGATTTCCCCATGCAAATGAATCACTCTTGATGATCCGGCTCGTTCGTGCAGGTCGTCGATGTTTTGAGTGATGATGGTTACCTCGTACGCCGATTCCAGGCGCACCAATGCTTTATGGCCTTCATTGGGTTGTGCCTTGAGCACATCGCGGCGGCGCTGATTGTAAAAGTCCAGGACCAGTTGGGGATTGCGTTGCCAGGCCATAGGGGTAGCCACCTCTTCGATGGAATAGTTTTCCCACAAGCCACCGGCATCGCGAAACGTGCGCAAACCACTTTCCGCACTCATGCCGGCCCCCGTCAATACCGTAACTTTTTTCTTTTGCCGTTGCATGACCTTAAGGGCTAAAGTATGCCATCGAAGGACTCAACTGGAAATACCAAACTCCCTTAGTGCTTCGTTGAGTGAAGTTTTCTGATCGGTAGATGCTTTTCGTTTCCCAATAATCAGTGCGCAGGGTACCTGAAAACTGCCAGCGTTAAATGTTTTTGTCGTAGTGCCGGGAATTACGACACTACGTGCCGGCACGCGGCCCCGGTATTCTACTGGTTCAGATCCGGTAACGTCGATGATTCGGGTTGAGGCAGTCAACACAACGTTGGCTCCCAGCACCGCTTCCCGTTCGACCACCACACCCTCAACGATGATGCAGCGAGAACCGATGAAACAATGATCTTCGATGATGACGGGCGATGCTTGAACCGGTTCAAGCACTCCGCCGATGCCAACGCCTCCACTGATGTGGACGTTGCAGCCGATTTGGGCACAAGAGCCTACCGTAGCCCATGTGTCGATTAACGTTCCGCTGTCAACATAAGCGCCAATATTTACATAAGCTGGCATTAGAATGACACCTGGGGCTAAATAGGCTCCGTAGCGAGCAAGGCCATGCGGCACTACGCGCACGCGGGCATCAACATGATTTTCTTTCAAGGGAATTTTATCATAAAATTTTAATATGCCCGCTTCGGTTACCTCCATGGGTCGGATGGCAAAATACAGGAGAATGGCTTTTTTAATCCATTCGTGCGTAATCCAGGTTTCATTTACCTTCTGGGCCACACGCAATTGGCCTTGATCGAGCAATGCAATGGTTTGTTCGACGGCTGCTTTGACGGCATCGTCCTGAAGTAATGCTCGGTTCTGCCATGCTTCCTCAATGGTTCGTTGAAGGGCCTCCATGGAGCAAAGGTGTTTAATCACCGGGACAGATTGGCCAGGGCTGTGCTAATGTTGCGGTATATAGTGGCCATGGGGTCGGCGTCAGTGCGTGGAACGAAAGTTTGCCCGGTCATTTGCTCGTACAGTTCAACGTAACGCTTGGAGATGGTTTGCACCCATTCATCCGACATTTCAGGAACGATATCGCCGGGGCGACCCATGAAGTTGTGTTCTATGAGCCACTGACGGACGAACTCTTTAGAGAGCTGACGTTGCGGCAGTCCTTGAGCCTGACGTTCCTCATATCCATCCAAATAAAAATAACGCGACGAATCGGGGGTGTGCACTTCGTCTATGAGCAAAAGCTGGCCGTTTCGGAATCCGAATTCATATTTGGTATCGACTAATATTAATCCCCGTGAACGGGCATAGGTCGATCCATATTCAAAAAGCTTTAATGCATATGATTCCATTAAACGATACTGTGCTTCTGACACAAGCCCCTTTTGAACAATTTCCTCAGGGGAAACATCTTGATCGTGACCCACATGGGCTTTTGTTGTTGGCGTTACGATGGGATGAGGCAGCGGGTCATTTTCGCGCAACCCTTCCGGCAAGTGCACGCCACACAGGTGGCGATGACCATTACGATAGTGACGCCATGCATGTCCGCATAAATAGGCGCGTACGATCATTTCCACAGCTATTGGTTGGCAGCGCCAGCCGATACATGCGTTAGGATCAGGCGCAGCAAGCAACCAATTGGGCACCAAGGCGCCTGTTGCCTGAAGAAAAAAAGCAGAGAGCTGGCTAAGCACCTGTCCCTTGTATGGGATGGCGCGGGGCAGCACCACATCGAATGCCGAAATGCGATCGGTGGCGATAAGCACCAGCAGATCAGTGCCTATGGTGTACACGTCGCGCACTTTGCCTCTGTAAAGGCTGGTTTGACCGGAAAAGTTGAAATCGGTTTGAGTGATGGCCGGATACATGCCAAAGGCACAAGGATAGCCCGAAAAACTATTCGCTCCAAACGGGCCTAAGGCAAAATGGTGATTGGAGGGGAAAACACTTCATTGCTTCAATGTCCGGCGCGGTCTTTCAGGCGAATGGCAAATACGGCCTGCTCACTGGTTGCCTGTTCGTCTTTCAGAATGATACCGGAAAGCACGGCACGCAGTTCGCCGGTAATCGGTATGCTGGTTCCGGCCGGAGCCAAAGGAGGAATGCGATAGCGGATGGTCAATGAAAACCGCAGATCGGTAATTCAAAGGGAAAGCGAGTCGGCATGATAGTCGCCCAGGTCGCCATCGGTATATCGAATGGTAAAAAAAGGTATTGGAAAGTTGTCGCACAGTATCGGGTGTTACCTCCTCTAGGGCAATAACGTGCACCGGCGAAAGCGCTGAAAACGGAGCCGAATCTTACTTAGCATAGTAATTAAGGAACAGCAACCCCAGGGCGAATGCAGCAAACCACTTCATTGCGCCAGAAATGAAGCATACAGCTTGATGTGCGACAGAGATCCATCGTCCGGAATTTCAGTGGGCGCAGGATGATCGCTGTCTTGCACATAGATGCGCATGTAATCAATATCGTTGGGCTTAAAGTTGCCGGTGTAGATGGTTGCATAGTGAAAGAAGGGAAGTTGGGCGCCAAACAGCCCCTCGAAATGGGGCACAAAGGTGGTTTGGAGCGTGGTTTCTAAAGCATTAGCGAAACCAAAAGTATCGGTGGAGAAACGCACCTTGTTGTAAGTAAGCAGGAAGGGATATGTTTTATCGTCAGAAATCCCGAACCAGATTTTAAGGTTTGTGTTTGCGGGGACCAGGAAGGGGCTGGTGAGGATGCCGTTGCGGAAGGGTATCCACGCGCATGTGACCATAGGCGGGCAGGTAGGCTACCAAGCCATCGACTAAGGGCTCTGCGCTGGGGTTTGTGCGGATGTTTCCAAACAGGACTGGTGCACCATTCATAATCCATTTTTTGATTTGATTGTACGGAGTCAGCGGCCAGAAAAGATGTTACACCTGCCACCGCGGCCTGCAGTGCTTAAAGGTCCAGGGGTCGATGTTCGTCCGCTGGACATATATGCTGAGCTTAGCGAAGGTCAACCATCGTAGAGGATTAATACCGTTGATAAGAGTATCTGGATATAATTTTTTTATTTTTATAATCGAAATACCTATCAGAAATTAGATCGATAGACCGGCTGCTGTAAAACGCGGATTAAACTTTGAAGATAAGTCGTTGAATCAAGCCGCGGTTATCAATTCCGGTCAAAAAGCAGCCGCATGCCGTTGCAGCTTTCGTCAAAAACGCCGTTTTGGTAAACCAGTCGTCCGTTGACAAAGGTATGAGTGACGCGGCCCCGAAAGGTCATCCCTTCCAACGGAGACCAGCCGCACTGATAATAGAGATTGTCCTTACTTACTAGCCACTCATGATGTAGGTCAACAAGAATCAGATCGGCAAAAAAGCCCTCACGCAAAAAGCCGCGACGGTATATCTGAAAAAGCCGAGCCGGGGCATGGCACATCTTCTCCACAATAGAGGCAAGGTTGAGTTTACCTTGATGAAAAAAATGCAGCATGATGTTTAGACCGTGCTGCACCAACGGCAAACCGGACGGGATACGGAAGTAGTCAGGTTTACCTTCGGCAGTAGTGGCCATTTTTTCTTGCCAGGTGTGTGGGGCATGGTCGGTAGCGATCACATCCAGGCGATTTTCTGCCAAGGCATCCCAAAGCGCCTGTCTATGTCGGGCATCTTTAATGGCGGGATTGCATTTAATGAGGGGTCCCAATCGCTCATAATCATCAGCACAAAAGAGCAGATGATGCACACATACCTCAGCAGTTATCTGCTTTTCTTCGAGACGTGGGTGGGCCTCAAACAAGGGGCACTCATCGGCCGTAGTCACATGCAGGACGTGCAGCCGACTTCCGAAACGTCGGGCCAGATCGATAGCTTTTTCAGTACAGCGTTTGCATTGGTCTGCGTTGCGTATGTCGGCATGCAGGCGTATTGGAATGGCATCACCATATTGCTGGCGGTAAAAAGCCTCTTGTTGTTGAATGAGGGCATCGGTTTCACAGTGTGTGGCAATGAGGGTAGGGCAGTATTGAAAGATGCGCTCAAGCGCCGCATCGTCGTCGACAACGAGCTGACCGGTGGAAGAGCCCATGAAGATTTTTAGGCCGGCCACACGCTGCGGGTCCATTCGTTTGATTTCCTCCAGATTGTCCTTCGCAGCGCCTAAATAAAAAGAGTAGTTTGCCAGCGAGGTTGTTTGGGCAATCAAAAACTTTTCCTCTAAGCGCTGCAATGTGGTTGCCGGCGGCAGGGTATTGGGCATTTCCATGAATGAAGTGACACCACCGGCGACTGCTGCTTTGGCCTCAGAGTAGATGGTGGCTTTGTGGGTGAGGCCGGGTTGGCGAAAATGGACCTGATCATCAATAATGCCGGGTAACAAATAAAGCCCTTCGGCATCAATCTCCCGGTGGGCGTGGACATTAGAGATAACAGGAGCAATACGCTCAATGTGGGCGTTTTCGATCAGAAGGTCGGCCACCTGTTCGGAGCCTTCATTGACCAGGGTGGCGTTCTTGATGAGTGTTTTCATTCGGTGATCCTGCCGGCTCCGCGGGCCTTGAGTTTAGATGGATAATATGTTAGCCAGGCGCAACATATCAGGATTCACCGTTTGGTGATGTTTTACTGCCTTCCGAAATGGCGTATAAACGATTCGGGTATGGCGCATGCCGACCATCACATTCTTTTTTCCGGCCAGCGCTGCTTCTACTGCTGCCACACCAAGGCGGCTGGCCAAGACGCGGTCGTTGCAGGTGGGACTGCCGCCCCGCTGCAGGTGACCAATGACGGTGACTCGGGTTTCATATTGACGAAATTGTTTTTTGACTTTCTCGGCCACTTCAAAAGCACCTCCTTCTTCATCACCTTCAGCAACTACGACAATGCAGGAAGTTTTCTGGCGTTGCCAGCCACGACGTAAAAGCTCGATGAGCTGCTTGATGCTAAGCTTGTCTTCCGGAATCAAGATGGCTTCGGCACCGGTGGCGATGCCGCTACGCATGGCAATGAAGCCTGCATCACGGCCCATGACTTCGACAAAAAACAGGCGGTCATGGGCCGCTGCCGTGTCGCGGATTTTGTCAATTGCCTGCATGGCTGTGTTGATTGCAGTGTCAAAACCGATGGTGTAGTCTGTGCCGTACAAATCGTTATCAATGGTGCAAGGAACTCCCACGAAAGGGATGCGGTAACGCTTGCTGAAGTCCAAAGCCCCGCGAAAAGTGCCATCCCCGCCTAGAGCAATAACGTAGTCAATGTCATACCGACGCAGTTGTTCGTATGCCTTGGCCATACCGGCTTCCGTCATGAATCGGGCGCTGCGTGCCGTTTTCAGAATAGTGCCACCTCGGTGGATGATGTTGCTCACGGACGTGGAGAACAATTCCGATATTTCTCCGTCAATCATGCCTTCGTAGCCGCGGTAGATGCCGAAGATGCGGTGTCCGTAATAAATAGCGGTGCGTACAACAGCCCGTATGGCCGCATTCATGCCAGGCGCGTCGCCGCCACTGGTAAATACGGCAATATTTCGGGGTGAGGCTGATTTCCTGGGCATTGGTTGTAGTTATTCTCTACCCAAACTGAGAAAGCGGTAACGAGTACGCACCAAGTCGGGAGTTTGGTATTCGAGCACTAACGTGCTGTCGGTAACCTTTTTTACCGTGTAGGTGATGGTTTTTTTACTTGCCGCGTCAGTAAAAGACAGCTGGCGGGTTTGTGGGCTAAGTCGAAAAGTGCCGCGTTGTTCTTTGCCTTCCCAGCGCAAAAAATAGGAGCCCTCGGCCAGCAGGTGCAATTGGTCTTGGGCCCTGGCTTCAGTAACAGGGGTGAAGACGCCAAATTCTTCCATACCTTGTAGCTGCCAGCGCCCGAGCAGCTGTTCGATGCTTAAAGTCTTAGGTGAAGAAGGCTGCTGAGCCTGTAATGGGATCGTGGCTGTCTGGAGCAACATGGCCAACAGAGCAAACTTTTTCATAAAAAATTTATTTGACCGAACGAGAGATGCGTATGAGCCGCAGGATGACCGGTGAAGTTATGACGATGACCAAAAACAAAATGATCCAACCCAGGTTTTGTTCCACAAAAGGAATCTTGCCTAAATAGTAGCCTGCCAAAACGAGTGGTACAATCCATACGACAGCGCCGATGATGGTATAAAACAAAAAGATTTTGAAGTCAACGCGAATAATACCCGCCACGATGGGAGCAAACGTGCGAATGATGGGGAAAAAGCGCCCACCGATGAGCGCCAATCCTCCATACTTTTTATAGAAGTTATCAGCCATCACGAGGTATTCCCGTTTGAAAAACCAACTTTCCTTGCGGGTATAGGCACTCATGCCTACCGTGCGGCCAAATAAGTAGCCGGTGATATTACCCAAGATGGCGGCAACAATCATGGAAATAACAACCACCCAAACGTTGTCGTGCAAATCGCCGGTTGCGGTAAGCACGCCTGCTGTGAACACCAGCGAATCACCCGGAAAAAAGAAGCAGAAAAAAATGCCTGTTTCAGCAAAGATCATCAGCAGCAGCAAAGCAAAGCCGCCCATGCGCAGCAATTCTTCAGGATTGAACAGCGCGCCAGGGTCTTCCAAAATTTGCCGGATGATATCAGATGCTGACAGCAACAGCATGTGCGCAAGATAACACCGAGAACAAACTTATTGGATTTGGGTGCTGCTGCTTAACATTGCCATGGAAGAATGATGCTGCGCCTGCTGTTAATTATTTTGATGTGTTGTAAGTGGGTTGATGCCATTAGCCAAGGGGTGTTGGTGTCGCCGACCGACCTGAGCATGCAGTGGTTGCGAAGACAGGAAATAGCCCAGGCAAAAGTGTTCAATGCGGTTCATTTATCCCAGCAACCGGTAAGCCGAAAACAACTGGCCGAAGCAGCCACGGCCGCCGTTGTCGAAGACAGCGTGCAAGAAGCCAATCGCATCTATGTGCTGACCGATAATTACGAATGGACCGATACGGCATTGGCCGTAAGCCGCAAACCTTTCCTGCGTTATTTCTACCACTTCAGGCCGGCATTTTATGCCCATTACAGCGACGATTTTTTCGTTCAAGTCAGCCCGTTATTTTGTTTTAATGTGGGCGGGGAAACTGCAGACAACGGCCTGCTGTTTCGAAATGTGCGCGGCATTAGGTTACGGGGTTGGGTCGCCCGCAAGGTGGGTTTTGATTTAAACGTATCCGAAAACCAACTTTTTGCACCGCAATATGTGCGACATTGGATTGCGCAATATGATGCAGTACCCTTTCACGGATATTATAAAGAATTTAAGGACGAAGGGGTGGATTTTTTAGATGCTTCCGGTCATATCAGCTTTACGGCAGCCCGCTTTATCGGTATTCAGTTTGGTCATGGCAAACAGTTTTATGGCAACGGACTGCGTTCTCTTGCCCTTAGCGATTTCTCCAATGACTATTTGTTTCTGCGCCTACAAACGCAGGTATGGAGGATCAGTTACCAAAATTTGTTCATGGACCTGACGGCCAATTTTCAACGAGGGGCCGACCGCCTGCTGGAGCCCAAATATGCGGCAATGCATCATCTCAGTTGTAATATAACTTCTTTTGCAAATATAGGGTTATGGGAAAGCGTGGTTTTTCATCGAAACAATGGCTTTGAGCTCCATTATTTGAACCCCCTTATCTTTTATCGGGCCATCGAACAAGGTCTGGGCTCGCCTGATAACACCATGTTGGGACTGGATTTTCGGATTAATCTGCTCAAGGCAGTGCAGTGGTATGGTCAGTTGGTACTGGACGATTTTAATTTTCAGTATTCAAGAGGAAATAGAGGCTACTGGGGAAACAAGTACGGTTTGCAACAAGGTCTGCGGTGGATCAACGTAGGGGGTGTTCGCAATTTGGATGTGCAGGTCGAATGGAACTGGATTAGGCCGTATACGTATAGCCATGCCGACTCTTTGGCCAGCCACACCCATTACAATGCGCCGCTCGCCCATCCATTGGGCGCCAACTTAAAGGAGTGGATCGTGCGCACCCAATACCAACCCTTGTTTCCTCTGCGGATTAGTGCCTCATGGTTGTTGGTGCAGCAAGGCCGCGACAGCAGTGCGACCAACTGGGGAAGCAACATATTCTACCCCACTACTCTGTTCAACATCATGCAGGAGTTTGGCAATCGGGTGGGGCAGGGGGTGCCGTATCGCATGCACCTGCTAGAACTGAGCGTGTCGTGGTTGTTGAAACATAATTTTTTCCTCGATGCTTCGGTCACCTACCGTAAGCAAACGGCTGGAACGCCTGCCGAATCTTCCCCATCTTTGATTTATCAATTAGGGGTGCGTCTGAATTATGATTCCGACGTATGGTGGTTTTGAGCGGTATTGTTGGAGGCCGCAGGTGATTCTGGCACTTGTGAGAGAAAGGTCATGATTTCTTCAAGCAGACTTTTGACTTCGCGCAAAGTGTCCAACACCTGAAGGGCAAGCTCAGGGTTGCGCTTGGATCGCAGTCGCTTGCGAACGCCCGCCAGCGTGTAGCCTTCTTCCTGAAGCAAATGCTTTATGGTCTGCAGTCGCTCAATGTCTTTTTTGGTATACCGACGATCCCCCCGACTGTTCTTCCGTGTGTGAATGATGCCAATACTCTTTTCCCAAAACCGAAGTGTTGATGCAGAAACACCTAAAATTTCGGCGACTTCGGTGATCGAATAATAGTATTTAGAAGAGAGAAGATCGGCACCTGACTTCATTGATGCAATGAAGCACTGAAGTCGGTGTCAAATATACGTTTTTTTGAAATTAGAAAGAGGCATTTATCAATAGTTGCACATTGCGGGGTGCTTCCAACAAAGCAGGGCGAATGGTGTACTCGGCGTTGAACAGATTTCTGACCACCAGAGAAAGGGTAACCCTTTCGTTGAGCTGGTAACTGAATCGTACGTCGGCAATAGCCTGACCGTGGTGATGCCGTTGCCTGTAAGCCCGGATGCCGGGGATCAGTTCAGTGGGTTGGCCGAAGATGTAGATCAACAGCGGGTCGGTTCCTTCAAAAAAAGGATCAATGTTCTGCATGAAGCTATAATACTGCACCAGGAGGCCGAGGCTCCAGCGGCGATAGTCCAAATCGACGGACAGCTTGGCCGTAGTGCAAAAGCGGTAATTCAAGATGATGGATTTCGTTAGGGAATCATGAACTGCAGCATCGAGACTGTCTGTTGTGGAAAGTATGCTGTCCACAATGCGTTGTTGATCCAAATTGATCGGATTGATCCATGTGATTCCTCCCAACAGATTTACCTGCACCGGTCCCAAACTGCCTTGGCCCATAAGGGTGAACTCAGCGCCAGTGATGCGCGCATTGCCCACGTTCACGGACTTAAAGCCCAAGTATTGCAGGTTTATTTGACCGGGCACTGGCTCGGGATCGTAGTAGCCAAATCGAAATTCAATCAGGTCATAGTAGCGTTGCACAAAGACGGCGGCATCGGCAAAGGCTTTCCATTCGTTAATGAGGAATGCCTGTTTGAGGCCTAATTCAGCCGACCAGCCCCGCTCAGCCTTGACGTCGGGGTTGGGGAAAATGCGTAGTACGTCAACAGACGTGTTGACGAACTTTTCGGCGATCGTGGGATAGCGAAACCCCTGGCCGAACGAGGCCCGCAAGAATGTAGATGCGCTGATTTTGTAATTCATCCCTAAGCGAGCCACCGGCGCTATCGGACTTTTTTCATCGTCAATGGTAAAGTGTTCGGCGCGTAAGCCGCCAAGCAGGCGAAGACGTTGGTAAGTCCAATCGGCCTGAACAAATGCGGCCGCATGGGTGCCGTGATGGTTTTGGTAGAGTTGAGAGAAAACTTGTGACTTGCTGGCTGCCAATCCGCTCATTAAGACTAAGCCAGACGTCAGTTGCTGGTTAAACTGGTATTCGCCGTAAGTGATGTGCGCCGTTGAGCCTTGATTGGTGTTGTTTGCGTTTCGGGTGAAGAAATAACGAAGACGTAGAGCATGGCGCTGACCGTTTGGTCTGTTCCAAATCACGTAAGGATCCATGCTCAGCCGGTTGCTTTCTCCTTCACTAATGGTGGTTGTGGCTGTGTCCATTCCTCCTAAAGGCCGATAGGCGCCTGAGGTATCGTCCTGCCAGATGAAAAACGTGCTTCCTTTACTGTATTGCACATTGGAATTTAACCCTGCCGACAAACCGGCACTTTTAGGGAATCGGTATCGGATATGAAGGTTTAAGCGGCCGCGCCTGTTGTATTCCCCTTGACGAAAACTATTTTCTTGAAAAAGGTAACTGCCGGTAACAACATCCCAATGGTGCACGCGACGGGCATGCATCAGGCTGGTACCGGCAAAAGAGGGCTGTTGGTTGCCCCACCAGATCAGATTCTTGCGACGAGGGTTCAAATACAATCCTTGAAAGGCAGCCAGCCGCGTCCGTGGTTGACTCGTTGCATAGGCCGTGCGTACGTTGATAACTCCATTGAGTGCAGAGCTGCCATACAACACCGATGAGGCTCCTTTTATGATTTCAACCTGCTCAACCGATTCCAGCGGAACGAAGTCCCATTTAATATCACCGGCATCAGCCGTAAGCTGCGGAATTTCATCAACGAGCAAAAGCACACGACTTCCGGCGCCGTAACTAAACCCACTTCCGCCCCGGATATTAGCCTGATTGTCCACGATGGTAAAACCAGGTACCTGTTGCAATGCAGCATCTAAACTCACAGGATTGGTGCTCAAAAGCAGTGATGGCCGCAGCACTTCCATGCTCACGGTTTCTTCGGTCAGATTTTTTTCATACCGACTGGCGGTGATGACTACAGGTTCCAAATCCCGCCCTGAAACGGACAACGCTACATTCAAAACGACGGTGTCGGCATTATCCACTGTGACGGTGCGCTGCTGGGCAGCGAAACCCATATGGCTATAGCGAAGCTGATGCGTTCCTTTGGGCAATGAGAGTTTGTACCAGCCGAGCTCGTCCGTGACTGTGCCGGTGGACCCGGCTTGGACAATGGCTCCGATGAGTGGCTCGCCCGATGCGGTTACCTGACCTATGATCACACCTTGGGCCTCAATCCTGAAGGGGATAGCCAGCAACCCTGCCCACAAAGCCTGTGGCCACGCCGGCATCTTTCTCATAAACACAGCTTGGGTGCTGAAGGTAACAAACCCTGAAGTAAAAAAACTCAGCTCAGATAAACGGCTTCTTCAATGCCTGAGCCAATTTCCACCGTGATGTGCTGATGCATGGTAGTGGCCAGAGAAAGCCCAACAAAATCAGCACTGACAGGAAACTGTTTATGCCTTCGGTCAATTAAAACAGCAACCTGAATTTTTTTTGGAGCAAAATCCAAGAAGGGCTTCATGGCATACAGCAAGGTTTGGCCGGTATTGGCGACATCATCACATACAATGATCACCTTGTTGTTTACAAAGGAAGGATCAATGCCCATCAAGATTTCCGACTGGGTAGGCTTACGCTTTTGCAACTGAATGTCGGTGAGGACGATGTTGAAACGCCCCGTAGCCATGATGTGCTTTTCCAGCCGCTGGGCAAGCACAAATCCTTTCTGACGGATACCGGCCAGAATCAGGTCGGTTTCTTCGTAATTCTGTTCCATGATTTCAAAAGCAATGCGCTGGATGCGGCGGGCAATGTCGCTGCTGTTTAGCACCAACGAACGCTGAATGACCGTTGTGCTCATCGGGCAATTACCATTGGAGCAAAAGCCTGCGGTTGCTCATCGTGCAGGAATAGACAAAAATAGATGCCGCCTGCAAGACTGGTTACGTCAATTAACGTTGGTGCGTCCACGCTGAGCCTGACTTCGGTAACAGGTACCCCCAAAGGATTTGTCAGTACCACGCGATTTGCCTTTGGGTGAAAAAGCATCACCTTTTGTGATACTGGATTGGGGTAAATCATCGGAGAAGAAAGATTGGCAACCGTTTCCACTCCAACAAGGATGCAACTGCCATCGTCCATATTTGCCAATGGGTTATAGTTGATGGCTAAGGGATCTGTACATCCCAGAACGACGGGGATACACGAACCATCGTCCACGGTGGCATCAGGGTTATAGTTGATGGAAAACGGCTCGGTGCAGCCGTAAACGATGTTGGTGGTGAGTGCAGCAAAGGCATCCACTTTTCCATATCCCCAGCGATGGTCGGGCAGGGCCGTGCCGGTATAATTGTCGCTGTAAGCTGTAAGTTGAATTGCGTCCTTGATTTTTTTCCAGGTGGCTTGAGGGTCTTTTTGAAGATAAAGGGCGGCAATGCCGCTCACCACAGGTGCAGCCATGGAAGAACCACCGTTACGGTTATGCATACCACCGAGGGCAACTTTAAAGGGTTGAATCAGAATCGTAGTGGCAAGAAAGGATAATTCACCGGCTGTTAGCGTGGTGTTTCCAGGAGCGGCGATGTCAGGCTTTTGGCGTTCGTCACGCGTGGGGCCCCGGCTGCTGCTAAGGGCAATGCTGCCGGCATCGTCGGTCATGGTTTGCAGATTGCCGTAAAAATCCAAATAGGTTTTACGGTTGTTGTAATTGGCGACGGTGATTGTTCGATCCGAGCAGGAAAAGCTGCCGACAATAGTTTTTCGTGTGTCGGGAAGCTTATATCTGCTGATGTCGGGAAAAACTGCTGACGATGGCAGGCCGCTGGTCACCATCTCCGACGTTGCCGTGGTTGCCGGATGACTCCACAAGTCGAAGCTGCCGGAGCCATTGGTAATAAATCGCCAATAATGAGTGGTCACGTCAGGGTTGACCGTGACGGCGCAGGCATAACTGCTGTCGTAATCCGCTACTTCAAGGGTGATGATGCCCAGGCGGTTGCTGTTGTAAAAAAGGGTGTCTTTCAGGCTGGCATAGCCGTTTACAAGAGGAAAATCGTTGAGCAAATGATAATAACGGGTTCGACCAAGAAACTGCCATGGATTTGTCTGGTCAGCTCCTAGGGCAAAAACAAAATTTGATGCGTCGGCTTTTGAGACAAAAAATTGAAACAGCACCTGAGCCTGTGCACCGACGGGCTTAAACCAGGTAAACGAAGAGTCGGCTTGCGTGGCATAACCCAGATGAAAAGGAATGTGGCCGGCATTTCCGGCAGCACAAACAAACACCCGGCCGGGCTGTTGATCCAACATAGCGGCAATCATAAGCGCGGGCAAGTCGTAGCCGTCGTGCGAACCACTGTAAGTGCCTATGCTTGCGTTGATCACGCAGGGTTTTCCTAACTGTGTTGCCTTGGCAAATACATATTCGGTTGCATCTACTACGTTGTTCAGGAAGTTTTCATTGAACGCAATGTTGACGGCAATGATATCTGCCTTTGGTGCCACACCTAAAAAATTATTGACGGCCTGCCCGTTACCGGCGGCAATACCTGCGACGTTGGTTCCATGACCATAGTTGGCTGTCGGATTATGAGCGCATTGACCAGCATTGATGGCGGCAGCGTCCCACTCCTGTCCGTAATTGAATGGCTGCGGGGTAACTCCTCCGCTGATCGAATATTGGTCCCACAGGTAAAGAATGCGGGTGCTGCCATCGGGATGCTGAAAGTCGGGGTGTCTCCAGTCTAATCCCGAGTCAAGAAATCCGATGATAATACCCTCTCCCGAATAACCCTGAGGCAAAGGACTTATGCCCTGGTGGACGGCACCAACCCGCGCATTTACCAGTGTCATGTCGTCCAGTACCATGCCGTTTCCCCATAAGCCTTCCACACGGTCAATACCCGGCAAGCGACTAAGCTCTTCTACCTTGTTGAGCGGCAAAGCCACGGATGACATATTGCGTACGGCAAAGCGAAAAGTGCCACCGTTGGAACGGACGAAGGCTGCGACTTGTTCCGGATCGCCTTTGACCGCCAGCGAAACGATGCGATCACTTAAGGGTAGCTGCGAAATGGCCTGGCGCAATTCCAGATTCATTCGGGCCTGCTGGGCCAGAGATAAAGTCGGCCCACACACGGCACATAAAAATGCTATTTTGCACAACCGGGCTAAAGTTCGAGCGCTCACGGTTCGAGCTTTATGGTAAAAATATGACTTAACCTGAAGCATGCTGCAACAGATTGTTTTTGCTTTAGTGCTGGGCGTCAGCGTGTTTTTGGCTGTTCGCAATGCCCGCATCATAGTTCGAAACATTAAGCTGGGGCGTAAGGAACAGATCAACGGTCGCAAGCAAGACCGCTGGATGCAGGTTTTGCGCGTGGCTCTGGGCCAATCCAAAATGTTTGTACGGCCGATACCGGCCGTGTTTCATTTGATCATTTACCTCGGCTTCCTCATTATCAACACGGAAATTTTGGAAATTTTGATCGATGGCCTGGCCGGTACACATAGAGTTTTTTCTTATATATTTCCAAGCACCCTTTATGGAATTTTGATTGCCGTTTATGAGGTCCTGGCATTGGGGACCATAATTGCCGCGGCTATTTTTCTAATCCGTCGCCACGTATTGCGCTTGCCGCGGTTTGCCAGTTCTGACTTAGACGGTTGGCCCCGCCGCGATGCAGCCGTCATTCTGGTGTTTGAAATCGCACTCATGATTTTTTTCTTGACCATGAATGGAGCCGATCGATTGCTGCAGCAACGCGGTTTTTATGCAGAGGCGGGCTGGTTTCCCATCAGTAGTTGGCTAGTATCGCCGCTGCTTGAGGGCTATAGCTTATCGGCTCTGTTCATCGTGGAGCGGGCAGGGTGGTGGTTGCATATCGTGGGCGTGTTTGCATTTCTCAATTACCTGATTTGGTCAAAGCATCTTCATATCATTTTGTCTTTTCCTAATGTGTATTTCAGCCGGTTGGAGCCTCAGGGCCAGATGACCGATATGCCTCAGGTAACCCGAGAAGTGCAGCTCATGCTCAATCTTACCTCGGAGCCCTCTGCTGCCAATGGCGCCCCTTTCGGTGCCAAGGACATTTTTGATCTAAGTTGGAAACAACTATTGGATGCCTACAGTTGTACGGAATGCGGGCGATGTACTTCTGTATGCCCGGCTAGCATCACAGGTAAAAAACTATCACCCCGGCTCATTATGATGAAGACCCGCGACCGAATGGAAGAAGTTGGACGTTATCTAGACCGCAATCTGCCGCTGTACCGGATGCCGGCCCTAACGGCTCGACATGAAGCGCCTCCAGATTCCAAGCCATTGTTAGGCGGCTATATTACGGAAGAAGAATTATGGGCCTGTACCACGTGCAATGCCTGTGTGCAGGAATGCCCGATCAACATTTCACCCTTGTCTATCATTGTAGATCTGCGCCGCGCTTTGGTGATGGAGGAGGCCCGACTGCCAAATGAGTTGACGCAAATGAACCGTAACCTTGAAAACAACGGCGCCCCCTGGCAGTTCGGGCAACAGGATCGGCTTAATTGGGCTGAAGGATTGCACATACCCACAGTTGCCGAGTTAGCAGCTCAAGGCCGGGTGCCAGAGGTGCTGTTTTGGGTCGGTTGTAGCGGCTCGTTTGACGAGCGAAACAAAAAAGTCACCCAAGCCCTTGCGGTTATCCTTTCTGCCGCCAACATTTCTTATGCTGTGTTAGGCACTGAAGAAAACTGCACGGGCGATCCCGCCCGCCGGGCCGGCAATGAGTTTTTGTTTCAAATGATAGCCTTACAAAACATTCAATTGCTCAATGCATATAATATTAAAAAAATAGTCACTGCATGCCCCCATTGCTTCAACACCTTACGCAATGAATATCGCGGATTGGGAGGAACCTATGAGGTGATGCATCACAGCCAGCTGCTTCAGCAATTATTGCTTGAGGGCCGCGTGCGGGTTCGCGACCAGCATCATTGGCAAGGAAAGACGGTAAGCTACCATGATTCCTGCTATCTGGGTCGAGGTAACGGCGTGTTCGAAGCGCCGCGCGCCGTTCTGCAGGCCTTGGGTATGGAACTTCGCGAATTGAAACGCTGTCGTCAAAATGGCTTGTGCTGCGGTGCCGGAGGCGCACAGATGTTTAAGGAAGAAGAAGCAGGCACGCATCGGGTTAATGCCGAACGGGCTGCTGAGGTGCTCGAAGCGCGGCCGGATGCCGTTGCAGTGGCTTGTCCTTTCTGTATGACTATGCTGGACGATGGCTTACGGCAGAAAGCTCACGACCATATGCCGCCGCTGCGCGATGTGGCAGAATATGTAGCTGAGGCCTGCGAGCAGACAAGCCCTACAAAATAAGTCGGTCGTGCACAGGGCCGATGCTTGCCGCCCTGCCCGCGTATTTTTGCTGCCCTGCATGGAACTGGCAAAAACTTTTGATCCCACCGGTTTGGATCAACGATGGTATGAACGGTGGATGACCCACCGTCTGTTTGCCTCTGTACCGGACGACCGGCAGCCCTATGTTGTTGTAATCCCGCCCCCAAATGTTACGGGCGTCTTGCACATGGGCCATTGCCTCAACAACACTGTGCAAGATGTGCTGGTGCGGCGCGCCCATATGCTCGGTTACAATGTCTGTTGGGTGCCAGGAACTGACCATGCTTCAATAGCTACGGAAGCTAAGGTGGTCCAGATGCTGCGGGAGCGCGGCATCAGCAAAAGTCAGTTGAGCCGGGAAGAATTCCTTCAGTATGCCTGGGAATGGAAAGAAAAATACGGGGGCATTATCCTGCAACAATTGCGCAAGTTGGGCTGTGCCCTCGACTGGGATCGCACCACTTTCACCATGGATGATGCCTACTACCGCAGCGTCATCAAAGTATTTGTGGAGCTGTATCACAGGGGCCTCATCTATCGCGGTCAGCGCATGATACATTGGGATCCACAAGCACGTACCGCACTCAGCGACGAAGAAGTCATCTATCGAGAAGTCAGCAGCAAGCTGTACTATGTGCGATACCTTTTGGAAGGCAGTTCAGAAGAGTGGATAACGATTGCTACCGTACGGCCTGAAACCATTTTGGGAGATACGGCTATTTGCGTGCATCCAGAGGATGCGCGTTATGCGCACTTGATTGGCCGTAACGCATTTGTTCCCCTGATCAACCGGCGCATACCCATCATCGCTGATACTTATGTGGACCGTACGTTTGGAACGGGGGCTCTTAAAGTGACACCAGCCCATGACATGAACGATTATCAGCTGGGGATAAAACATGGGCTGGAAACGGTAGAAGTTATTGCTGAAGACGGTCGAATGGCGGCGGCTGCCGGCAAGTATGTTGGATTAGACCGTTTCGTGGCCCGTAAACAAATCGTTGCCGACCTGGAGGCTTCAGGCCTGCTGGTCAAGGTTGAAGATTATACCCATAAGGTCGGTTACAGTGAGCGCAGCGATGCTGTTGTAGAACCTCGTCTGTCGTTGCAGTGGTGGGTTCGGATGAAAGAATTGGCGGGCCCGGCCTTGCAGGCTGTGTTGGAGGGCTCGATAAAGTTTTTCCCCGAACGGTTTGTAAACCTCTACAGGCATTGGATGGAAAACATCCGCGATTGGTGCATCAGTCGACAGCTGTGGTGGGGGCATCGGATTCCTGCCTGGTATTTACCCGATGGCACATGTGCTGTGGCAGAAACTGCTGAGCAGGCGTGGCAACAGCTTCAGGCACATGCCACCGCTAACGGTTTCCAGCAGTCCGACCTCGAACAGGACCCTGATGTCTTAGATACCTGGTTTTCATCGTGGCTTTGGCCTATTGAGGTTTTTCATGGCATCAGTCAGCCCGGCAACGATCAATTTCGTTACTATTACCCTACGCATACGTTAGTTACGGCGCCGGAAATCATCTTTTTCTGGGTTGCCCGCATGATCATGGCAGGCTATGCCTTTGTAGGCGAGCGCCCTTTCCGGGAAGTGTACTTTACCGGCATCGTGCGAGACAAGATCGGCCGCAAAATGAGCAAGTCGCTGGGCAATTCCCCCGACCTGCTCGAGCTGATCGATCGTTACGGGGCTGATGCCGTACGTTTCGGCATCCTGATATCCTCACCTGCGGGAAATGACCTGCTTTTTGATGAAAAGCTGATTGAGCAGGGAAGAAATTTTAATAATAAAATCTGGAATGCATTACGGCTCGTCAAAGGTTGGCAGTTCACCAATGACCTTAAAGATGCGCCCTTGATGCAACAAAATGCGCGAGCCGTGGTCTGGTTTCAGCGTCGACTCAACCATTACCTGCACTACTGCACCCATGCGTACGCCCGCTACGACCTGTATGAAATTCTCAAGCTTACTTACTCACTGATCTGGGAAGATTTTTGTTCGTGGTATCTGGAAATGATCAAGCCGCCGGCAGGCCAGCCTCTGGACAGCACTACTTATGAACAAACCCTTACCTTCTTTGAAAAACTGATGCAGGTCCTGCACCCGTTTATGCCGTTTATCACCGAGGAGGTATATCACATCCTGAGGCCTCGTTCCGATGCTGAATTTTTGTTGCGCAGCCGTTGGCCCCTGCCCGAAAGTGCCACCCCACCCAACGAAGAAGACCAATTACTTATTGATATGGTTACTGCCTTGCGCGACTTCCGAAACCGCAACCAGATTAAACCGCGTGAACGCATTAAGGTTTTTATTAAGGATCAGTTGTCGCCGGGGTCGGTGGAGCTCGTGGGAAAACTGGCCGTTGCCGAAGTACATCAAGTATTTTCCGTGTCGGAACCCTGCACGCCCTTATTGGTGGGCAAGACCGAGCTCTTTGTTGCGCAAGCTGCTGAACGCGATGTCGAACAAGAGCGTCAGCGCTTAGAAAAAGAGTTGGACTATTTCCGGGGTTTTTTGGCCGCTACACAGAAAAAGCTGGCCAACGAACAATTTCTGGCCCGTGCACGAAAAGAAGTCATTGAACGGGAGCGCCAAAAGGCACGTGATGCCGAAGAAAAAATTCGGTTGTTGACGGCGCGTCTGGAAGCCCTGACGACATAGCGTTGATATTCGCTTGGAATGGGACAGCCGACATCCACATCCGGCCTGTTGATTTCCGTTGCAAAACTTTTATTGTCCGAAGGGTGCTGCCCGACCAAATATTGCGTATTTCGCACCTGTCATGATCAGCCCCCGCACCAAAGAACAAATTTTGTCTGCGGTTCGAATTGAAGAAGTCATCGGTCAGTTTGTTTCATTGAAAAGACGGGGAAAAAACTTAGTAGGTCTTTGCCCGTTTCACGCAGAAAGGACGCCCTCGTTCCATGTATTGCCCGAGCGGGGCATCTATAAGTGTTTTGGCTGTAACAAGGGCGGCGATGTGATCAGCTTTCTGATCGAGCACGAACGCATGTCTTTTCTCGAGGCGGTGCGCTGGCTGGCCGACCGCTATCACATAGCCTTAGAGTTTTTGGAAAAAGATAAAGCACAGACTGACCGGCAGGAGCAGGAATCGCTGTACATCGTAATGGAATTTGCCCGCCGTCATTTTCATCAAAATTTACTTCATACGTCGGAAGGCATGACTTTAGGCTATGCTTATTTTCGTGAACGGGGTATTACCGACGACATCATTCGGCGATTCCAGCTGGGTTATGCTTGCCGTGGCGGCAATGATTTGGCGCAGGCGGCCCGAGCGGGACATTATTCTTTAGACCGGCTGCGTCTGTTGGGACTTGTCAATGAAAATTCCGGTACGGATTTTTTTCAGGAACGCGTCATCTTTCCGATCCACAACCTGGCGGGCAAGCCCGTGGCTTTTGCCGGCCGGATCATGAAAAACAATCAACATCCAGCCAAGTATATCAATTCCCCCGAGTCGTCCCTTTACCGAAAAAGCGAGGTATTGTACGGCCTGTACGAAGGGCGCGATGCCATCCGCAAAAGCAATGAGTGTTTCATCACCGAAGGGTACATGGATGTGCTGGCTTTGCATTTAGCCGGAGTGGAAAATGTGGTGGCATCGTCGGGAACGGCATTGACTCAAGAGCAGGTTAAGTTGCTCAAGCGATTCACGCAAAATGTCACCATCGTTTTTGACGGGGATGAAGCCGGCATAAAAGCAGCCCTGCGGGGCGCGGAGGTGTTGCTGGGTCTTGAACTCAACATCAGGGCTGTTTTGCTTCCCGAAGGTCACGATCCCCATTCTTTCTTGATGGAGCACGGCGCTGCCGCATTACGTCGCGTGCTGCAGGAACAGCGGCAGGACCTGATCGCTTTCGTCTCTGGTATTTTGCTGCCGCAGGCAGGTAACGATCCACTTAAGAGAGCAGAGGCCATCCGCCAGGTCGTTCATCTGTTGAGTTGCATACCCGACGCCATTAAACGTACTGTGCTGGTGAAGGAATGCAGCAAGCGCTTTCAACTTAACGAAGAGGTGCTTCATGTCGAAATCAATGCCCTCATTCAACGTCAATTTGCGCAAAAAGCCGGTTTGCCCGCCGATCCACCTGTTTCAAAACCGCAAGAATACCTGCAAGATTCCTCCGGAGTTAACTTAAGACTTCATGCGATCGAAAAAGACTTGCTGCGCTTGCTATTGTTGTACGGAGATCGTCAGGTTGATGACGGAGGCACGGTAGCTGCCCACGTGGCCAACCTTTTTAAGGAAATTTCACTTTCCCATCCGTTGTATAAGAAAATTTATGAAGAATACATGAATTTGCTTAAGGAGGGCTCTCAACCTCCCTACACTCATTTCTTGACGCATCCAGAAGAAGAAATCCGAAATTTTATTACAGACATTGTAGCAAGCCGCTGGGATGTAAGTGCCAATTGGTTGACACGGCATCGCATTGATATACCGGACCCTGAGAAAAATTATCAAAAGGAATTGTCTTCCTTGTTGCATCATTATGAAATGAGCCTTTTGCACTCGTACGAACAAAAAATTATAGAAGACTACCAACGTGCTGCTCATGAGGAAAGCAAACAGGAATGCTTACACATGTTGCAGCAAATTCAAGAGCGCAAGAAGCAGCTTGCCCGTCAGCGGGGCACGGTAGTCGTATCTTAGGTTAACGAGCCAATTGCATAAGCCAGCGTAAAACCCTGTACAAATTCAACGTATATATCGTGGCGGCTGTGGTGAGGAGGTTTGTTAATGCGGCCCGTAATCTTTCCGGGTAGATCAACTCCAGTCAAATCGAGAAAAAGATGGCGTTTGAAATCCAATTGCTTTTTTCCATAAAGTTTATACAAGGCCTCTTTGGCGCACCAGCATGCGCACAGCTCTGGAACATCTTCCGGATCCGACAGTTGACGTAATTCTGTTTCGTTGAGGAAGCGGTGACGTAGCTGAACGATTCGGGGATGAACATACTCCAAATCAACGCCAACAGCGGCGTGGGGGCTGATCAGCACGGCAGACAGGTCGGCACTGTGTGAAAGGGAAATATTTATTGTAAAATTTTTTATATATGGTTTTCCATTATCGTCGGCACACAACGATATTGCTTCTGAAGGATTACCCATGACATGGCGAACCAACCAGCGACTGGAGAGCCACTGCAAGCGACGGCGCGGATGGCGCAGCTTTGCCAGAGCGTCTAAATCGGCAGGATCCAATATCAGCCGTGTGTGAAACCATTTTTCCGGCTCTGTAATGTGCCAGACTGCCAATCGGCTCTCTGAAGGTAAATGCCGCTCCAACAACATGGGCATGTGGTAAAGTTAACCGTAACGCTCAGTGGGGCAGGGGTCTATTTTTGCCGCATGCCTCAAATGGATTTGCTGGCATTATTACCGGCACATCGCGGCTCGGTATATGCATTGGCCGCGGGAAGCAATGGCAAATTTTTCTCGGCCGGATCCGATGGCGTTCTGTTGTGCTGGCAATGGCCCCAGCAACGACCTCTTATACTTGCTCAGGTGCCTTCGCAGGTGTTTGCGCTCTGGTACGATGCGGTAACACACCACTTGCTGGCAGGCACGATGAGTGGTGCTGTTTATGTGACCGAGGTTGCGACTGGCCGCATTCTTGCTGCCTTGCAACATCACACCGATAGTGTCTTTCACATTCGCCGCTTTGGAACACGCATCTACCTTTGCAGCAAAGACGGTACCGTCTCTTGCCTGGATCCGGAACACGACTATCAACTCTTACAGCGATGGCGCATCAGTGCGCAGGCGGTGCGGCGGCTGGCCTTTCATCCCCAACTGCCGTGTGCCGCCGGCAGTAGCGACAGCCACATCTATCTGCTGGATGCCAGCAGCGGCAGCATCAGTGCTTGCTTGACGGGCCCCGTCAGCTCGGTTTTCTGCCTTGCTTACGACGGGGAAGGGCATCGCCTGTTTGCCGGTTCACGAGACGCCCGCCTCTACGTCTATGCCATGCCGGCCGGCACACTCATATATAAAATTAATGCACATATGTTTACGCTCAACGACCTGATGCTTATTGGTCGTGATCAATGGCTGGTAACCGCCTCACGCGACAAGAGCATAAGGCTGTGGAAAGCAGACGACCTGACCCTGCTGTTTTCTTTTTCGGCAGAAAAAAATCAGGGCCACACCCATTCGGTCAATGCTTTGTTGTGGCTGGAACCCCAGCAATTGCTCATCAGTGGAAGCGACGACCGCCGCATTGGCATTTGGAAAATTGCATGGCATTAGCCAGTTTCGGCGCCCCTAAAAACGTTTGCCATGATCCTTTCCGACAAGCGCATTTTAGAGGAGATTGAAAAAGGAAACATCTTAATCGAGCCCTTCAATCCGGAATACCTCGGTCCCAATTCGTACGACGTACACTTGGGCAAATACATCGCTACTTATGTTGACCGCATTTTGGATGCTAAGCGGCACAACCCAATCGAATATCAGGTGATTCCGGAAGAAGGGATGATCCTGTATCCCGATATGCTTTATTTGGGCGTTACGGAAGAATACACCGAAACGCATGCCCACGTCCCGTTTTTAGAAGGTAAATCCAGTGTAGGTCGGCTCGGTATTGACATTCACGCCACTGCAGGAAAGGGCGATGTGGGTTATTGCAACACGTGGACGTTGGAAATTTCGGTGCGTCAGCCGGTTCGTGTCTATGCTGGAATGCCCATCGGTCAACTCATCTATTTTACCCTGGATGGGGAGGTCCGCAATCCGTACAATAAGCGTCGTAGTTCCAAATATAACCAGCGAACAATTAAGCCGGTAGAAAGCATGATGTGGAAGAACAAATGGTAAACGACAGGGAAATAAGAAAAAAACAATAGGGAGCCGATTGCAACGTTTAGTGGGCATGAAGTTTTTGCAAATGAAAGAAGTGCTGATGTGGCTGGGGCTGTTTCACATGGCGCTGGCATCATGTGCCAGCCTGAAGCCCTTAGAGCCTAAGTCGCTATCTGAGGTTACGTTGCGCAACGGGGCACGCCCACGCGTTGAGGCCGAGTTTCGCTTGTATAATCCAAACCGCATGGGGGCCACCTTACTGCCTTCCACCCTGGATTTTCGTTTAGAAGGCGTGCGGTTGGCTTCTTTACAGCTCGAGCAGACCCGCATGAAGGCACGTGCTGACGTGGTTGTGCCCTTCAGCGCAGAAATCACCTATGGCGATCTGGTAGCTGCCGTACCTGCCGTGGCCATCTCGTTGCTGGCAGATCGACGATTAAATCTGGAAATAGAAGGCACCGTGCGCGTGCGCAAGTTTTTGTTTACGCGGCAATACCCCATAGCCCTGCGTCAGGATGTGCGCTTGCGCGATCTGCGCTTGCGCTAACCTTCAAAATGGATGGCAATCATGAACGTACGGGCCCGCAACCGCTCAAGCACGCGCGCATAAATCAGGTTGGGATCCGGTTTCAAAATGTTGGTCAATCCGTAGCTTACTTTGATTTCGGGAGCCACGGTCACCAGTGGCAAATGAAACTCACCACCTACGCCGTATTCAAAAGCTATATCATGTTTGTAAACCTTAATGAGATTTTCTGCTAAACGTGCTGTGGCATTCGACTGCATGTCAATGCTATACTTTAATCCGGACAGCACATATAAGCGAAAATCCCGGTACGGTTTGGAACGATATTTAATGTTGAAGGGAAATTCCAGATAAACGGATTCAATACGCTTGGTTGGTGTGGAATCGGCGCTGGTCAGCTGATACAGCAAGCTGCGATCGGCAAAAGCAAGATCAGGTATAAATCGCAGTTCGAATGAATTGGATAAATGCAAAGATGATATGATGCCCAAGCTGAAGCCGGGACTGGTCAAAGGCGAGGTAACGGTGATTTCCCCTTGTTCCAGATAGAGGGAGTCCATCGTCACCTTGTAATTAGAAAAATTCAATCCCAGGGCGATACCAAAATGAAAGTTTCGTGCTTCATACTTTAAAGTATGGCCATAGACGTTGTACTGAGCCGCAGCCGGCACAGCCAACAGCAAGCCACCTATTTGTAGGCTAACAACAAGGTACAGATGCCGGGAAACAGGCGCTGCCATGTTACTTGGCGAAAACCGACTTTCTCTAATTGATTGCGCAGAACTTCTGGTTGGGGAAAAGCTGCTATAGATTGGTAAAGATACCAATAAGCCTGCCAATGGCCGCTAACACAACCGCCTAACAGCGGGCATATCAGGCGCAAGTATGCATGAAACAAAGATTTCATAGGTTGCCGCGGGGGCAGCGAAAATTCCAGAATGGCAAAGCATCCTTGCGGCCTCAGTACCCTTAATGATTCTGCAAATGCTTGGTGCAAATGCTCAAAATTGCGGATGCCAAAAGCAACGGTCACCGCATCAAACATATTGTCCTCGAATGGAAGTCGTTCACTATCGGCTTGCAGAAATCGAACGAGCTGTGCTTTAGGATGCTTTTGGGCCTTGCGGTTAGCTACAGCTAACATCGCGGCCGAAAGGTCAATACCGATTACCTGTTGCGGATTAAGGCGCAGTAATTCAAAGGCGACATCGCCGGTGCCGGTCGCTAAATCCAAAATATCCTGAGGGCTACGCGGTTCAAGTGCTGCCACAAGTTGTCGGCGCCAATGCCGGTGCAATCGGAACGAAAGCATTTCATTGAGCCGGTCGTAACGCCCGGCAATACGGTCAAACAGCGTTTGCACCTGGAGCTTTTTGGGTCCCTGGGCCTGGTCATAAGGAAGCACTGTATGCTGCACCTTGGCAAAAGTAAGGCACTTGAAGGCCTTGCCAGTGGCAGGCATAGACCATACAGAAGTTGCCACAAAAGCCGCTGCTATCTTCACGATCTCAAGCGGTGGTCCGTTGGCGGATGATTAAAAAAATTTTAAATCAACTTTTGGCCCGGCACAACCGTGCCGTAGGGACCGTACTCATCCTTCAGGTTACGTCTTTGCTATTGTCATTAGCGATTACCCTGCTTATCTCAAACCTTTGGGGACCGGTCGGTTACGGGGTTTATGCCTATGCATTTTCCTGGGCCCTTTTGCTGGGCAATTATGCAGGCTTGGGTATGGATCAAGCCAGCTTGCGGTTGATCCCAGAATACCTGACGCGCCAGGAGCTGCACTACGTCAGAGGTTTTTTGAAGATCGCTCAACGTTTTGTACTTATTGCTTCACTGCTGCTGCTGGTTTGTGCCTTCTGTTTTAGTCTGATTCTTGACTTCCCCACTCAAACAGAGGTACGTAACGGCATGTGGCTTGGCCTGCTTTCTGTGCCTGTGATCACATTGATCAACCTGAGGGCGGCATGGCTGCGAAGTTTGCAGCAACCCGTATGGAGTCAACTGCCCGATAAGCTTGTCAGGCCTGCTCTTTTGCTGGTTTTTCTGCTTACCGCATGGGCCATCGGAGCAGCAGCAATCTCACCAGAACATTTGGTGGTTTTTGCGCTTATCAGCACCGGGATTGCTCTGGTGTTAGCGGTGTGGCGTTCATCTCTACTGATCAGCAAAGCAATACCGCCCGTGGCCCCTTCTTTCAAAACCTCTGCTTGGTTACGGCTGGGCCTTTCACTGTTGCTGATCAGTGGAGCGTATTACCTTCTGGCGCAAATGCCCTTGTTGCTTTTGGGCATTTTTCACGATGCGCGTGAGACGGGTTTGTTTGCCGTCGCATACCGCCTCAGCGACATTGAAGGCTATGTATTGTATGCCTTGAATGTGGTGCTGGCACCGACCATCTCACATTTGTACACCTCAGGCGAGCGACAGCAGTTGCAGCGCACAGTAACTGCAGCCTTATGGGCCGGCTTTATTTTGGCAGCTCCCCTGATGGCTGTATGTCTATTGGCCCCCCATTGGGTATTGCATTTTTTTGGTAATGCATTTCCGGAAGCAGCTCCGGTACTTGTCGTGCTCACCTTAGGGCAACTGGTTACTTTTGTTATGGGTCCGGTGGGCTACCTGCTCACTATGACGGGGCACCAACGCGTGGCCTTGTGGATTTTAGCAGCAGCGGCGGTGCTGAGTTTGGTACTTGGACTGGCCTGGATCCCTGCTCATGGAGCCAGGGGTGCTGCATGGGCCGTTGCAGCCACTTCAGCTTTGCTCAGTGTGTCCATGGCTTTGGCAGTACGTAAATACACCGGCATCAACGCTACTCTTTTTGCCTGGGCTAACCCATGAACAAAGCACCGACATTTTTTGTCGTAGGGGCACCTAAAAGCGGCACCACATCGCTTTATTACTATTTGCGCAGTCATCCCCAGCTATATGTGCCGCGGCGCAAAGAACTTCTTTATTTCTGTACCGACCTGACTTTTCGTTTCCCCCTTTTAAGCAAAGAGCAGTTTCTTGCTTATTACGATGACATGCGAGCCGGTCAAATCGCCGGCGAGGTGTCGGTGTGGAATTTGATGTCGGTTGATGCCCCTGGCCGCATCTATGCCGAATGCCCTCAGGCGCGCATCATCGCGCTGTTGCGCCATCCTGCCGACATGCTTTTCTCCTTATTTCAAAATCACGTTTTCAATAAAAATGAAATACTGACTGACTTTGCTGAAGCTTTAGATGCGGAGCCTCACCGCCGAAGGGGCCAGATGATTTCACCGGTGTTACGATGTCCGCTTCAGGCCTTATGGTACAGCGAAATAGGACGTTATGCTACGCAGCTTCGGCGCTACTACAATTATTTTCCCAGAAATCAGTTGCTGGTAATTTTTTTTGAAGACTTCATTAGCGACACAGCAGCGGTTTATCGATCTATACTGACATTTCTTGGCGTGGATCCCCAATATCGCCCCGAGTTCAAAATCTATAATGCCCGAAAGACTGTGCGCAGTACGCTGTTGCGCAACCTTATGGTGGATGCTCCGAAATGGCTCAGGCAGGCAGCCCGGTGGGCATTACCGCATCACACGCGCGCTCGGGACTGGCTTGAACAGTGGCTTTGGAAACTCAACACGCGAAAAGTGGCCGCGCAACAGGTACCCGCTGCACTCCGGGCCCGGCTCATTGAACAATATCGACAGGAAATAGATGATCTGGCCAAACTTACGGGTCGTGATCTTTCGCATTGGCTGATTTCATAGCTTTTAAATACAATGAATAAATCCGCCTGCCCACCACGAGCGCGGAAAAATGTTCCCGAACAAACCGTTGCAAGGCCTCACGGTCGTATTGATGGTAATGTTCAAACATGTAAATTAAAGCCTCGGCCAGTTGTTGTGGGGCATGCAGGTCTATTAACAATCCTCGAGAGCCATCGAGAAATTCTTCGGGGCCTCCACACCGCGTGCTGATCACCGGAATTCCGCAAGCGAGGGCCTCTGCAGCAGCCATGGAAAAGGTTTCGCTGCTGCTGTTGACGACCAGAAAGGCACTTGAGCCCAGTAATCGATAGACTTCATCATTTGGCATGGGGCCATGCAGGAAAATGCGTTGGTTCAGCAGGCCGGTAGCTTTCGCACGTTCATAAAGTCGGGGGTCGGAAATGGGACACAAGATGTGAAGCTGTGCGGGGGCTATGCGCTTAGCTACTTGTGCAAAAACATCTATAAGTCCTCTTATGTTTTTACGGTCATCATTGAAGCCGGCGATGGCGACAATACGTGGGGGATAGCAGCGCACCATTTCGTGTAGTTCAGGGATGAACACGACGTTTGGAACGATTTCGTAGCGACCCGTCAGCCCAAAATCGCTTATGGCCCGATGCAGAGAACGCGAAACCACCGTTATGCAAAAAGCCTGACGTGCCACAAACTTGGCAAACTGCTTTTTCGGAGGCAGCCATTCAGGTAGTTCATGGACGAAATGGCTCGAATGTTCGGTCAGCAGAAAAGGCGTGCCTCGCCACAACCGCAGCCACAATGCCAACAACGAAGGGCGGGTGAAAATGTGCACGTGGCACACATCAGGAAAACCCCAACGGGCACGTATGAGCCGCCAGCCGATCCACGTAGCATATACATAACGGAAAAATTTAATGACTCTGCCAATCCCTTTGCGTGGTACATCGTTGTTTCGATACCAGACCCGAACTACATAATATCCATATTCATAGCCAGCGCTAACATCCCAGGTTCGGTGGCTCATGTGCGGATCGGCTCCTACGAACAGCACGGCTAAATCACAATACAGGCTAACGGCGCGGGCGTGGTTTTCGATAAAATTCCCATCCAACTTGTCAACACGGTTGGGATACCAGCGGGTTAGAAAAAGAACTTTCAGCCGCCTGTCGCTTTGCATGGTGCGCTGTGAAGAATGCCTTATTTCTCTTGCTTGCGGATCAACACCTTATCTACGCGCAGGCCATCCATGTCCACCACTTCAAATACGTATCCATGATATGCGAAGCTATCGCCGGTGCGTGGAATGCGGCCGAGCCGGTCCATGATGAATCCTCCGAGCGTGTGGTACCCACTGTTGGCGAGTTCAGCCAAATCGCCCATATTCAGCAAGGAGGTCCATTTGGCGTGTTGCAGCATGCCATCCATGAGCCATGAACCATCGCTGCGGCGAATGGCTTCCTCTTCCGGATTTTGCTGGTCAGGAATGACACCCACTATGGCTTCCATGACATCATGCAAGGTAACCACCCCTTCAAACTGACCATATTCGTTCAGTACTACGGCAAAATGCACGCCATGCCTGCGAAATGCCTCTAATAGGTCGGTCAGGGGCATGGTCTCCGGAACATATAATGGTTTTTTTATGAATCGGGTTAATGAAAACGGTTTAAGCAGGATGGCGTCTATGAGATCTTTCAAAAAAACGACGCCGACGAGTTGGTCCGGACTTTTGTCAACCACCGGATAGGCGGTGTGTGGGTGCTGACGAACGATACGACTCACTAATTCACCGTCGGCTTTTTTATCGAGCCAAATCACGTCGGTGCGGTGGGTCATGACCGAGCCGGCGGTGCGGTCGGAGCTTCGGACAATGCGCCGCAGGATTTCCGATTGTTGCGGCTCAAGGACTCCTTGCTGTCGGCTTTTTTCAATAATGATTTTTAAATCTTCCAAGGTTATTGGGGGCTCCTGGGGCGTACGCACACGCAGCAGCCATAACACCAATCGATTGGAGCGCGTCAGCAACCAGATGAAGGGCAAAGTGACATAGTACAACCCTTGAATCAAAGGTGCTAACCATAACGCAATACTTTCGGCATGGGTCATGCCTATGGTTTTGGGCACCAGTTCACCGATGACCATCGATAAATAAGTGGTAAGCAAGACGATAGCCAGCATGCCTAAAGGACCTGCATAATGGCTGAGAGCGGGGTAGTGGGCAAATTGCTCACTGAAATGGCCGGCTATCTCTGTTCCCCCGTATGCGCCAGCTCCGATGCTGATTAATGTAATGCCCAGTTGCGTGGTAGAAAGGAATTTGTTTGGATCCTGTAAGAGGGAAAAAGCAATGCGCGCTTTCCAACTGCCTTTTCTTGCCATGTATTCAAAACGATATCTGCGCGCCGCAATAAGCGCTGCTTCAGCCATGGCAAACAGGCCATTCAGCAATATCAGCCCAATGACAACCAGAAAAGCCATTAAGTATTTTAAACCAAAGTTAGCTTGCTAACGTGGGGCAGATTTTTGTTGATCCGATATTTTGCCGCCAAGCATTACCTTTGCAGCCCTAAAAAAATTCAAGCAAAAAGGAGGATTTTAAATTTGGAAGAAACAAAAAACGAACCCACCAGCTCTACGGCGGAAATTACCGCTCAGCCCACAACAGCACAACGGGAAGCTCAGCAATCAGACGACTTTGATTGGGAAAGTAAGAAGCTCGTGACCCGAAAATACAGCGAGGAAGAGCGAAAACGCTGGGAAGAGCTGTACGGCGAGAGCTTCGTGACGGTTCATGACAACGAAATTGTCAAAGGCACCGTTGTTTCAATCAGCGATTCCGATGTCGTGTTGAACATTGGCTTTAAGAGCGATGGCATGGTGCCCTTATCCGAGTTCCGCGACATGGAAAACCTCAAGGTAGGAGATGTGGTTGAAGTGATGGTCGTGGAAAAAGAAAATGTAAAAGGGCAACTTATTCTTTCGCGCAAGAACGCCAAACTCGAGCGGGCGTGGGAGCGGATCGTGGAAGCCCATAACAATGGGGAAGTAGTCACCGGTTTAATCACCAGCAAAACCAAGGGCGGTTTGATTGTGGACCTCTTTGGCATGGAAACCTTTTTGCCGGGTTCACAAATAGACATCAAACCCATCACCGATTACGACCAATTCCTGAACAAGTTGATGGAGTTTAAAGTCGTAAAAATCAATCCGCAGATTAAGAATGCGGTCGTGTCGCACAAGGCCCTTATAGAAAGTGACCTGGAGCAGCAGCGGATGCAAATTATTTCCAGGTTGGAACGTGGCCAGGTGCTGGAAGGGACCGTGAAAAACATCACCGATTTTGGTGCCTTCATCGACCTGGGCGGTGTAGATGGTTTACTTTATATAACGGACATTTCGTGGGGCCGCATCAGTCATCCTAGTGAAGTGCTGCAACTCAACCAGAAAATCAACGTCGTCGTTCTGGATTTTGACGATGAAAAGAAGCGCATCTCCCTTGGTCGAAAGCAATTAGAACCTCATCCATGGGATACGCTTAGCGATGAGTATCGAGTGGGCGTAAAAGTCAAGGGCAAAATCGTCAACATAGAGGATTATGGTGCTTTCTTGGAAGTAGTCCCCGGCGTTGAGGGATTGATTCATGTCTCTGAAATCTCATGGAGCAATACACCCATTAACGCCAAGGAGCATTTTAAGCTCGGGGATGAAGTGGAAGCCCTCATCATCCACTTGGACAGGGCCGAGCGTAAAATGTCGCTCTCGATCAAACAACTGACCCCTGATCCATGGGCTGATATCGAGAAAAAATACCCGGTAGGAACACGACTTACCGGAAAGGTACGCTCTATCGTCAATCATGGTGTATTTGTCACGCTGGAAGAAGGCATCACCGGCTATGTACACATCAGTGACTTGAGTTGGCTTAAACGCATTCAGCATCCCAATGAAGTCACCAAGGTGGGCGAAGATCTGGAAGTCGTTGTGCTGGAGATCAACAAAGAAGAGCGAAAAATCACCTTAGGCCACAAGCAGATCGAGGAAGATCCATGGGATACGTTTGAGACCATCTTCCCTGTGGGGTCAGAACACCAGGCCACGGTGATTAAAAAAGAAGACAAATGGGCGACCGTGTTGCTGCCTTACGGCATGGAAGCTGTTTGTCCGATTAAACATTTGAAAAAATCTAATGGCAAACTTGCCGAAGTTGACGAGACTCTTACATTCAAAGTCATCGAGTTTGAACGGGCGCAACGTCGGATTACCGTGTCACACCTTCGCTATTGGCAGGATTTGAAAGAAGCCGAAAAACAAGCCCAGAAAGAAAAGCAGCGCGATGAACGGAAGCAGCAGCGTCAGGAATTAAAGAAGCTAAGCAGTAAGGTGGAAAAGTCCACCTTGGGTGAACTGTCTGCTTTGAAGGAAATCAAGTTCAAGATCGAAACATCAGGCAAAGCCCAAAAAGAAACCAAAGAATCAAAGAAGGACCAAGGAGCCAAAGAGGCTTTGGAAACCGAGCAATCCAAGGATAAAAAGAAAACAGAGCCCCCAGCCATGGAAGCTTCGGCTGGGGCAGCCGGTCCGTCAGCCGAAAATCCACCGGCCGCTGATACAACCCCGACTTCGGAACATTCTGATCAGACATCTGAGGCTCCGCCGCCTTCAGCCGAAGAGCAGCAACCACCGCCGCAGCAATAATCTATGGCATCATGGCCTATTGGCTTTGCAAAAGCGACCCAGACGAGTACAGTTGGGCTGATTTGGTAAAAGACGGGGAAACAGATTGGACGGGTGTGCGCAACCATTTGGCGCGCAAATATTTGCTGGCAATGCGGCCGGGCGACCATGTTTTATTCTATCACACAGGCGGCGAGTCTGCTGTTGTGGGTATTGCGCGGGTGGTCAGCGAAGCTTATCCTGATCCCACTGCCGATGACCCGCGTTGGGTGGCCGTACGGCTCAAGGCGATCAAACCATTAAGGCAACCGGTGCCCCTGCAGGAAATCAAAAAAGTGCCGCATCTAAAAAACATGTTATTGGTGCGTATGGGCCGACTTTCTGTTCAGCCGGTAAGCGAAGAGGAATTCACGGCCATCCTTCGTATGGGTAATACATCATTGCGCTGAATCAACTGCTGGAAAAAGGTAACTGTGTTTCCACCGGCGATGACTCCACAGCCATTGCGAAGGACTACGCCGCACATCAGCTTCCAAACAACGGGCAAATCGTTGGAGTAGCTCCGTTTCATTCAGGGAATCTTCGCTTAACAATTGCGCATCGATCAGGTAGTTACCTCGGCTTTGCTGCCGAACAACAGCATAAATGATGGGCCGTCTTAACCGGGCTGCCAGGCGAAACCCTGATGCAAAAAAAGGGGTTGGGCGGTTCAAAAAATTTATCCAGGTTGCCTGTTGCGGCTGCGGGCTCTGATCTGCTATAAGTACACTGCACGTCAGCACTTCTGGTTCTGCCAGCAGCACACGAACGGCCCGATCGGCTGACACAGGTTCACCTCCAAACCGTCTTCTTAGGCGCAACAGCAAGCCATCAAAAAAAGCCGATCGAAGCGGCAAGTACACTGGTTGCAGGCGGTAGGGAAAGTGCATGCACATGCTCAGGCAAGCCCATTCCCAGTTTCCTAAATGACCCATCAGCACTAAACAATGGCGTTTTTGCCGACTGAACTGTTCAAAAAGCGTTGCAGCCTCATGCGAAAACCGGCAGCGCCGCTTCACTTCGTCGTGGCGCATGGTCAGCGCTTTAAGAATTTCCACAACCAAGTCGGCAAGATGCTGGTAATACTTTTTTGCAATGTGCTTGCGCTGTTGTTCCGATAGTTCAGGGAAACAACGGCGTAAGTTGTCGTGCACGACGGATCGGCGGTACTGGAAAATGTAATAGATAATAAAAAAAATAATAAATGAAAAAGCGTAAAGTACAGATAAGGGAAGGCGAGACAGCCCGATGCAACACAGGTAGGCGATCGCGTGTGTTGGCCGATACACCGGTTGAAAATACACACTGTTTGCAGACGCATCTGGCTTCGCCCTTCTGCGGCAGGGTCAATTGCTAAATTTGGCGCTCCATGCTCCGTGTAGGCATCTTATTTGGGGGAAGCAGCCGCGAGCGGGAGGTGTCGTTTGCCGGTGGGCGCACGGTTTACGATTTGCTGGATAAATCACTGTTTGAGCCCATTCCGCTGTTTCTTGACTCTTTGGGCAACCTGGTAGAGTTGCATTGGACTTATCTGTACAAAGGCACGATCCGCGACTTTTATCCTCCGGCCTCGTATCAGGGGGGGACAGATTATCCGTGGCAGATCTATATTGAATCGCTGAGCGAGCTTCAGGCCGACGAGCGGCTGCGTCTTCTGTCGCAGATAGGCCGGCCTCTGCGGTGGGATGAACTCCCCCAACGTGTGGACCTTGTTTTTCTGGCCCTCCACGGCACCGATGGTGAAGATGGCAGCGTGCAAGGCATGTTGGAATTGCTTCGAATTCCCTATACCGGGTCGGGCATTTTGCCTTCAGCCATCGGGATGGACAAAGCCTTTCAGAAAAAAATCATGAAAGAAGCCGGCCTGCAGGTGCCGCGCAGTGTTGTTCTTCATCGGCAGGAATGGCTCAACGGGAATCGCCGCCGCTGCTATGAGCACGTTCGCCGCGCGGTGGGTTTTCCTTTAGTGATACGCCCAGCTAACCAGGGCTCCAGTATAGGTGTGACTTCCCTGCATGAAGACAGCTACAGCCAGTTCTGTGCTGCCGTCGATAGGGCTTTTTTCACCCATCGCCTAACCGCACAACAATGGAATAAGCTGAGCGAGCAGCAGGCAGCCGCATGGGTGCAGCAGCTCTGTGAAATCAAAGAAGGCATCGGATTGCCCATACGTATAGGTGAAAAAATCATTTATCATCCAGAGACGCTGTTTCGCTTCTTAAGCGATCATTTTCGTCGGAGCAAACAACCGCTGTGGCTGTACAGCCTCATGGAAGAAAAGCAGGTTTTGGCCGAGGAATTCATAGAGGGCACAGAATTCAGTTGTATCGTCATTCGCAACGAGGACGGCCGTCCTTTTGCCCTTCCTCCCACCGAAATTCGAAAAGCCTCCTCGGTATTTGACTACCGCTCTAAGTATTTGGCGGGTATGTCGCGCAAGATCACCCCGATGGAGCTTTCCGACCGAAAAGTCGAACAAGTCAGGCAGGCCTGTGAGCGCCTGTTTTCCTTTTTCGATTTCCATGTGTATGCTCGTATAGATGGCTTTGTTCGCCGGCGGGATGGCGCCATTTTGCTCAACGATCCAAACACCACATCGGGCATGATGCCCTCTTCGTTTTTCTTCCATCAGGCAGCAGAAATTGGTCTTGACCCCACGCAGTTTTTAACCTATGTGGTGCGCACCTCTTTATGGGAACGCTTGCAAAGTGGAAAATACAGCCATGTGCGGCCCATGTTGAAACAACTGGATGAAGTTATCGCCCGCCGGCAGCAACAGCAGCAACAAAAGGTTCGTGTTGCCGTGATTTTGGGGGGATATTCCTCAGAGCGCCATATTTCGGTCGAAAGTGGTCGAAATGTATATGAAAAACTGGCATCCTCAACACAATATCGCCCGCTGCCTGTGTTTTTGCTGGGCAATGCCCGCAGCTATAAGCTCTATCAAATACCCATAAATCTGTTGTTAAAAGATAATGCTGACGACATAGCTGAACACATCCTTCATCGTCGGCGACGGGCCATGCTGACAGTCCTTTGCCGGCAGGCTGCAGCTTTAAGGCGTCGATACGGAAGCTCAACCTACCTGTTCGAACCCCGGCGACTCACCTGGGCGCAGTTGCGGCAAATGTGTGATAAGGTTTTTATAGCGCTGCATGGGCGCCCGGGGGAAGATGGTACGTTGCAACAGGCGCTGGAACGTATTGGCCTGCCTTACAATGGTTCGGGGCCTGAGTCCTCGCAGCTAACCATCGATAAATATGCCACCAACGAACTGCTGGCGCGTCATGGCCTGCGGGTACCCCGACATCAGTTGTTTTATCGCAAGCAGTGGCGGCAGCATCCACGCCGGTTTTTTCAGTTAATTGAGGAGCAATTCTCCTATCCATTTATTTGTAAGCCGGTCGATGATGGATGCAGTGCTGCCGTAAAAAAAATTGAGCAGCGAAGCCAGCTCGAGGCCTATTGCAAGCTCCTCTTTCGCAACAGTGCCACCGTTCCCAAAGGACCTGGCTCGGTGTTAGGCCTCCAGCCCAGTGAAGAGTTTCCCGCCAAAGACCAAATGCTGGTCGAAGAGCTGATAACCCGCGGAAGTGCTGTTCGGTTTTTGGAAATCACCGGAGGCATGCTCATTCACCGCACGGCAAACGGCCAACTCCGCTACGAGGTTTTTGAGCCGAGTGAAGTGCTGGCTAGCGATCAGATTTTGTCGTTGGAAGAGAAATTCCTGGCAGGGGAGGGGCAAAACATTACGCCGGCTCGATTTGCGGAAGACCCTGCCGAAAACGAGCGCATCACCAAACAGGTTAAGGCAGAACTCGAAAAAGCCGCCCGTGTTGCCAACGTCAGGGGCTACTGCCGTATCGATGCCTTCGTACGCATTTATGAAAAGGGTACGGTGGAAACCATCATCTTAGAAATCAACTCCCTGCCAGGTATGACCCCGGCAACATGTTTGTTCCATCAAGCAGCCTTACACCATTACCGCCCCTTGGATCTCATTGATCAAATCCTGAAAAACGCATAAGGTTTTTCTTCATGTCAGCAAAAGAGACCACGGGCAAAAAGATTTGGATCCTGATAGGCCGGCATCTGGGATTGGTAGTCGTTTTCTATCTGGGATTTATCGGCTTGTTTGCTCTGAGTGTACGCTGGTACACGCATCACGGCGAACAAATAGACGTACCCAACCTTAAGGGGATGAGCATTCAGCAAGCAGCCTTGACGTTGCACCAGCGAGGGTTGCAGGCAGTGATTTCCGACTCTACCTATCAAGAAGATGCTTCACCGCTGACCGTCCTGGATCAAGTGCCGGCAGCCGGATCTTTCGTAAAAAAGGATCGAAAAATTTATTTAACGATTAATTCTGTAATTCCACCACAGGTTGTCTTGCCCGACCTGAAAGATGTTTCCCTAAAGCAGGCGGCGGCCATTTTACAGAGTTACGGACTGAAGCCCGGACAGTTGATTTACCGCCCCGACTTAGCCAAAGATGTTGTATTAGAAATGCGTTTGGGTGGGAAAACCGTACAGGCTGGCACGCAGGTCAGCAAAGGTTCGCGTATTGACCTTGTGTTGGGTGATGGCTTGGGAGCTACTGAAGTGCCCGTTCCAGATCTTGTTGGCTTATCGTTGCGCGAAGCTCGTTTTGTGTTGGAAGGTACGGGCTTGCATTTGGGAGCTGTGGTAGCAGATCAGAGCGTGGTCGGCGATACCTTGGATGCTATTGTGTACAAACAACTGCCAGCACCCACCCCTGAAGCCATGATGCATTTGGGCGAGGGCGTTGACGTATTCGTAACTTCACCGCGCAACTATGAACAAGACGAAGAGTGAGTGGAAGGCGGTCTGGGTAAGCATAGTGTTGTGGTGGTTCCCTTCCAAAGCACAGGAGGTATTATTGCCGCTGCGAAGCATGCCCCTGGAGGCACCGATCAAGGCTGCCCAACGTTCAGCCTTAAGTCTTCCTTTTATAGATGATTTTTCTTATGAAGGTCCCGTACCGGATCCGCAGCGTTGGGTCGATCGTCAGGCATATGTCAGTTATACCTATGGCATTAATCCCCCTTCTTTAGGTGCAGTAACTCTTGACGGCCTCAATGAAAACGGCCTGCCCTACGACACTACCAGCTATAAGCTCAACGTCATCGGCGGAGCCGATACCTTGACCTCGCAGCCCTTGCTTTTGGGCTTGCTTGCCCCTGCTGATTCTGTATATCTGAGTTTTTTTTATCAAGCGGGTGGATTGGCAGACTTCCCCAATACCGCTTATTTCAATAACAGTAATTATGGAATTTCCTTTGGCGATTCTTTAGTGCTGGAGTTTAAAGATGCTGCCGGCATTTGGAAAAAAGTATGGGCCACCGACGGAGTGATGGGTCCCACTCCATTCACGCAGGTTTTGATCCCGATTAAATCACCTGCCTTCTTTCATAATGACTTTCAGTTCCGGTTCCGCAATTATGCCACGCTCGTCGGTCAATACGACTGTTGGCACATAGACTATGTTCGGGTGGATAAGAACCGATCCGCTGCCAACGATGTGCTCAATGATGCCGCCATGCAATATCGGCCTACGTCATTGCTGGGGCATTACCGCAGCATGCCGTGGAATCAGTTTTATGCGTATCAAAACAAAGAACGTGCAGCTCATGTTTTCTCCAGCATACGCATCAACCGGACACAGCCTACGAACATCACTACGCAAATGGCTGTGATCAACACAGCAAACGGCCAATCGCTGTATGTGTCCCCTCAGAATGCGTATAACCTTCCGGCCCAGTCTTCTACACCGGTGCAGCATGCTACTACGACCCTTTCTGCACTGAGTGGCGACACCATTACCCTGCTTACCAAATTTTATTTAATTCCTGGCTTTAGCGGAGATGTACAAGCGGCCAACGACACCGCCTACAGCTACACCGTTTTCAGCAACATTTTAGCCTATGATGATGGTACTGCAGAAGGGGTATATCGGTTACTGGGTTCTCCTGCCTCATTAGCCCTGAGGTTCGTGGTGAATGCTCCCGACACCTTACGCGGCATGCAAATCTATTTTCCACGCACCGAGGTGGACTTCACAAACCAACTCATAAACCTATATGTATGGAAATCGTTAAACCCGGAAGACAGTCTGTTGCGCGATGAGCTGATCTTTCCTGCCTATGGCGCCGGCCTGGATGATTTTGTCTTTTATCGTTTTTCCAGACCGCTTTATGTGGAAGACACGTTTTACATCGGCTGGCAGCAGGTCTCGTTGCTTACCGATATGAAAACTGATGTCGGATTTGACCGTAACGATACTTCCATGCAGCACCTTTTTTTTAATGTAAACGGCACGTGGCAATCATCACAACTGCCCGGTGCCATCATGCTGCGGGCAGTGATCGGAAAAGAAATTCCCTTTGGTGTGGGCATGCAGGAAATGCCCCCTTTGGGGCCGTACTTGGTATTTCCTAACCCAACAAGGCATCAAGTCCAGATCGCAGGGGAGTGCTCCCGAATTCAATCTGTTGATTTTTACGATGTGACAGGCCGTTGGCTAAGCCGATCGGCTGCATACGGTGAACCGATCATCTTGGATACAAGCCATTTGCCACGAGGTTGTCTGATCATGGTGCTGCGCGACAATGCCGATAAGATTATTTTTCGTGCCCGGTTGTTTTTAATGCCTTAGCAATGGATGAAATAACTGCTGAGGAACTCAGGACCTTGCTGGATGCCGGCCATCCGCTTCATTTTATTGATGTGCGGGAGCCCTGGGAGTATGAGGAATTCAATTTAGGAGCGAAGAACATACCCCTTCATGAATTGGCTGGCATGCTGCCGTCGATGCCTTTTGAAAAAGATAAGCTCATTGTTGTTCATTGCCAGCGGGGGCAGCGAGGGCAACAGGCAGTTGCCTTACTTAAGCAGGTCGGCTACGTGCAGGTGCGGAACCTTAGGGGTGGCATTGAGGCCTGGACGAGTTGTTACGGCAGGCATACCCCTGCACGTTAGGCGGGTGCTGAACCTTTGCCGCTACTTTTGAACGAATGAAAGTCGGCAGTCGCTTTCTGGTGGCAGCGCTCACGACTTTTTTGTTGTTTGGTTCGTGGGCCATAACCCACTGTGGCAAGCAACCACACCAAAGGCCTTATCGCAATCTAAGTGACACGGCCTACTACGTGGGCATGCAGGCCTGTCGCGGTTGCCATGAAGATATTTATCAAACGTTTATACGTACCGGAATGGGACAGTCGTGGGGGGCAGCCACTCCCAGCAAATCGGCTGCCCGACTGACCGGTCATGAAGCCGTGTATGATTCGTTCAAAAATTTCTGGTACAGACCGTTTTGGCTGGGAGATCGCATGTATATCGAAGAATATCGCCTCAGGGGGACTGATACGTTATATCGGCGCCGTGAGCAGGTCACATTTATCGTAGGCAGCGGCCAACATACCAACTCACACCTGTGGTGGCATCAAGGATACCTCTGTCAGGCCCCTATTACCTATTACACCCAAAAAGGTGTTTGGGATTTGGCTCCTGGCTTTGAGGGCGGCCGAAACAGCCGCTGGCAGCGCGCCATCAACATGGAATGCATGACCTGTCACAACATGTATCCGCAGGCCAGGGTAGGAGCGGAAAATGCTTACCTCAGTATTGGCACCGGCATTGAATGCGAGCGATGCCATGGCCCAGGCAGTATTCATGTAGCCGAAAAACTTAAAGGACTACGCGCAGATACATTGAAGGCTCCGGACTATTCTATTGTCAATCCCCGCCGTTTGCCGAGGGAACTTCAAATGCAGGTATGCATGCGCTGCCATTTGCAGGGCATAACCGTGCTGAAACCGGGTAAACGCTTTACAGACTTTAAACCGGGCATGTATCTGAATGAAGTCATGGAAGTCTTCATGCCCCGCTACGCTGGTGATCCACCCCGTTTCATCATGGCTTCTCATGTAGATCGCCTAAAACAAAGCCGCTGTTACCAGCAATCGCAAATGACCTGCTTGACCTGTCATAATCCTCATGTAAGTGTAACTGTTACGCCGAAAGAGCACTTCAACAACGCATGCAAAAGTTGTCACGGTGTAAAACACACGTGTACTTTGCCGCTGATGCAACGCCAAGCCGTCGGTGATCACTGTTATTCCTGTCACATGCCGGTTTCCGAAACGCTGGATATTCCGCATGTCACCGTTCACGATCATCGCATCCAGGTGCCCCAGGCCCGAAAGGAAAAAGAACAAGTTGCACAGTTTTTACGGTTGGAATGCCTGACGAGTCAAAATCCATCCCCGCTGTTGATGGCTCAAGGTTACCTGCAGGCATACGAGGCCTTTGAACAAAAACCCTTTTTGCTGGATTCGGCTGCTTACTATCTGAGTCGAGTTAAAAAGAAAGATCAACATTATTTCGAAACAGGCGTACGGTTGGCATTTCTGCGTCAGCAATTTGATCAGGTCCTTGACTATGCGGCTCGTCTGGACCCGCACACCATTTCTGCCTGGACTGCCTATCGCATAGGTGAATCTTATTATCAAAAGAAAAACTATGAACAGGCCTCTGCCTTTTTCGGCAGAGCTGTGCTTCACGATTCTTTGGATGTGCATTTTCTGAATAAGTACGGCAGCAGCCTGATGGCACAGCAGCGCTTGGGAGAAGCCGAACAAGTCTTTAGGCGAATAGTGGCCCTGTATGATCGCTATGCTCCGGGCTGGAACAACCTGGGGTACGTGTGGCTGCAACGAAACAATCATGCTCAAGCCCGGGAGTGCTTTCGACGCGCTTTAGAGCTCGATCCTGACTATGAACAGGCGTGGCTGAATCTGGCCGCCCTCGAGTGGACTTTAGGAGACCGGCAAGCGGCACGCCAGCATCTGCAGCAGGTGTTAAGGCTTAACCCGCATAATGCCCAGGCATTGGCCGCCATGCGGCAGATCGGTGGCTGAACGGTTTCTTTGCAGCTATGGTGCGTCGCCGTAAGCAAAGAGGGGCATTTCAGCGGGGCAAACGGGTGGCTTTGGTGCTTTTAGTGCTGGCGCTGTTTTCGGCGGGAGCAATGGCATACCGCTTCTACCAAATAGTTTATGCCCCTTCAGTGCACGTGGATGAAGAAGATTTTTTGTATATACCGACGGGAACGAATTATACAGAACTTTTGGCCTTGTTGCAGCAGCAAAACGTAGTTCGGAAGATCGAACACTTTGATTGGACAGCCCGTCAGATGAATTTGCCTAATCACGTACAGCCAGGGCGTTATCGGATCCGTAACGGTATGACCAATCGCGAACTGGTGGCTATGCTGCGCAGCGGTCGTCAAGAACCGGTCCGGCTGGTGCTAAATAAGTTTCGAAGTGCACAGGAATTAGTCCGTTACGTATCTAACCGCCTGGAGGCAGATCAAACAACTTTGCTGCTGCTGTTCCAAGACTCGGTTTTTTTGCGCTCGTATGGACTAAAACCAGCCACGAGCCTGGCAATCATAATACCAAACACTTATGAATTTTTCTGGAATACCTCTGCGCGCGATTTTTTTGACCGCATGTATCGTGAATACGAGCGGTTTTGGACGCCCCAGCGGCGTCAACAAGCGCAGCAATTAGGACTTACTCCTGTAGAGGTGGTAGTGCTGGCTTCCATCGTTGAGGAAGAAACCAATCATCAACCGGAAAAGCCCATCATTGCGTCGGTCTATCTGAATCGATTACAGCGGGGCATGAAATTACAGGCTGACCCAACGGTCAAATTTGCCGTGGGGGATTTTGGCTTGCGGCGCGTGCTGCTGCATCACCTCCAAACACCTTCCCCTTACAATACCTACCTGGTTTCGGGACTGCCGCCGGGGCCCATCTGCACCCCCCAACCGGCCACCATCGATGCCGTCTTGCAAGCAACCCCTACAAATTACCTATACTTTTGTGCCAATCCCGAACAACCGGGTACGCATGTATTTGCCCATACACTAGCCCAACACAAGCGTAATGCTCGCCGGTATCAACAGTGGTTGTCGCAACAAGGAATTTACCGTTAACTGCCATGTACGCGCATGAAATCGAAATCCGGGTCCGCTACGGTGAGGTGGACATGATGGGATACCTCTATTACGGCTATTACTCGTTTTACTACGAGCAAGCGCGTGTGGAAACCATGCGTTCCTTAGGCATTTCGTACAAGCGCATGGAAGAACTGGGGTATCTGCTTCCTGTCCGCGACCTGCACATCAAGTTTATCAAGCCCGCTTATTACGATGATGTGGTACGCATCCGTACCATGATCTTAAAGATGCCTACCACGCGTCATGAGTTTCATTATGAAATGTTTAATCCTCAGGGTGAACTGATCAATCAGGCCCGCACCACACTGGTTTATTTGGATAAAGCGACCCGTAGGCCGTTGGAATGTCCCCAGTTCATTAAAGATCTGCTCCGTCCTTATTTAAGCGAGTGAACTCACTTTGGCAGCAAATCAGGCAACGCAGCGGCTGGAACCTGCTGGTGGCCGCTTCGAAGCGATGGCCGTTCCCCGGTGCTCCCGATGTTTCTGTTTATGATGTAGTGGCGTTTTTAATTAAAGAATGGAAGCGCGACAGCCTGAATGTACGTGCTGCCAGCATGGCTTTTTCTCTGTTCCTTTCCCTCTTCCCTTTATTGGTAGTCATGTTCACTGTGATTCCGTTATTGCCGTTAAGAAATTTTCAAGAAGAGTTGCTTGACTTGTTGAGTAAGTCTATGCCTCAAGAAGTATTTCATTTGATCGAAGAGGCCGTTACCGATATCGTCATGAAGCCCCGTACCGGTTTGTTGTCGGTAAGCTTGCTGCTCTCCTTCTATTTTGCCTCCAACGGCGTGCTCAGTATGTTGGATGCTTTTGACAAAATGCATCCCGGGTTTCGCCAACGTTCGTTTTGGCAGAAACAACTGGTTGCATTAAAAATTTTGGCCTTGTTATTTGCCCTGCTTCTGCTCTCCATCACCTTGATTATCGGGGGCGAGTGGTTGGTGAGTTGGGTGGTCAGCCGCATGCAGATGCAACATGCTCCGCTTTATTTATGGTTTACGGTCTTGCGGTTCACCGTTGTAATCACAGCTTTTTATGTCTCTGTCGGGCTTATTTATCATTTCGGACCAGCCACCAGCAGGCCGATGAATATTTTTAGTCCCGGTACGGCTTTGGGCACAATCTTGCTCTTATTGGTTACGCTGGCCTTTTCCACCATCATCACCCGGTTTATACAATACAACCAGGTATATGGCTCAATAGGCACAGTGTTGTTTACCCAATTATGGATTTATTACAATTCACTTAGTCTGCTGATTGGTTTTGAGTTTAACGCGGCCATTCACGTAAATCGCCATCTGAGCAAGTCAGACTGAAAAAATGGATAGGACTTACGAATCAGTGTTTTGCGTGCACATATCGAAACGCCTCAATCAGGCCATTGCCGTAATGCAATACGAGTACATAAACGCCGTTCGGCAAGGGCAAGGAATTGGACCAGGAAGAAATCTGGTTTAGAGGCAAAACAGCTTGCAGAAATAATTTGCCTGCCAGGTCGTAGCAATAAACACGTACCGGTTCATCCGGCAATTGAAACGTACAAGAAGTTGACTGGATCGTCGAAATGGTCCCGTTTGTGTCGGCTTGTTTGAGGCGGTAATAGTTAGGTCCCGGTAATGGACGAGGATCAGCGAAAACATATTGGGTGGGCACGGTAGAAAATGATTTTCCTTTCAGTGTTCCTATGGTTTCAAATATTTCGCCATCTGCTGAACGTTCTATGATCCAGCGTTCGTTATTGTATTCACTTTCTGAAGTCCATTGCAGCACAATTTGAGTCGACTGCACGAGACAGGCAAAAGAACTCACTTCCACAGGCAGCACCGGACAATCGATGGATGCGCCGTTGGTCAGAATCCAATTCAGGTTAAAGCCACTGCCCCCCGCCGACCACTTGCTGATGCACAAGTAGTAGGTTTGGCCCGCAGATACCGGAAGGTCGTTAACCCAGCAGTTGCCGCAGGCATCTTCCCACGTGTCGTTGTTGGAGACACTGCAGAAACCCGGATAGGTTTGATTATTTATGGTACTGATCCCCGTGTTCCCTGCATTGCCTGTGTTGTTGTTCTGCCCCTGAGTCGTCGCTGTGGAGCAACGGATGGGATTGCCCAGGTTGGAACACGAAACGTTAGGTCCGTATAGGGCCCAGTCGTAGTCGTCGGGAGGTCCCGGGCCCGTGGAGAGCGGGTCAATTACAAAGCCAAGGGTGCCACCAGAAGTTACCGTAAACGCGTACCAGTTGGTAAATGTTTCTGCGATCAAACACGGGTCGCTGACATCGCTGATGACCCCCGGCCCTGTGCTGGCATCGGAGAAGGTCGTACTGGTGCATAACGGTGTGGCGCGGATGCAATCATTGTTGTCGATGCCGTTAGGTCCGGACGCACAAGGAACACAGTCGAAGGTAGCCGACCAACCTGGACCATTCGTGCTAAAATTTGAAGAAAAAATAAATGTAATGCACCCGCTTTGATCACTGGAAAGATAGGGGCCCCAACCTCGTGCGACACAGGCCTGATAATTCGCACATGTTCCATTGGTAATGTTTCCATTGGCAAAAAGCGGACTTTGCATGGCAGCACCGTTACGCACCTCCAGCTTGTCACCGCTTTTTATATCGACATGATGAAACTGAACGCGCAAGCAATGATTGATTTGGGAAGGGCAGTACGTTTGATAAATGGAATTAACATTGTTCGCATAGCTTCCGGCCAGACCCCCATTGTCAGCAAATGTTCCCGAGCAAGTGGATATCATGGTACCTCCGATGTAGGAATTGGCCAAACCAACGGTTGGGTGCAGGTAATTGGCAACGGGACCTGGTGGCGATGGACAGGGAACGCAACTGATGGCGGCAGTCCATCCCGCATTTGCCCCTATAGCATTTGACTTAAAAGAAAAGGTGATGCAGTCTGTGCTGCTCAAAAAGACCGGAGGTAAGGCCGTGGTATTGGTATATACAGCAAAAAGGGGTGCTGTGGTACCGGGCCCATCGTAAATACGTAACGTGTCGCCCGATCCCAGGTCAAAATTGTAAAACACAAACTGTACACAGTTACCAGCCGAAGAGCAAAAGGTCTGCGTAAAATTCTGGTTAGGGCCGTAATTGGCCCCTGAGCCTCCGGAATCATAGAAAAGGCCATCACAGGTATTGTATGTGGCATTGCTGCTTAGGGTATAAATGGTGCCACACGGCGCACATGATATGCTGGCTGCCCATCCCATCTTGTTATTAGAACCGTTGGAAACAAAACGAAAGGTTATTGAAGATGTGCTGGAAACGATGGCAGGAGGCAACTTGTTACCGGAAAAATTTCCAATGATCGGCGCACTGGTATTGGGACCGTCATATACGGTCAAAATATCGTTGCCGCCCTGAGTATGAAACGATGTAAACGTAAAAACGAGGCACTCACCTGTACTGCTGTGAAAAGTCATTGTAAAATTGGCGTTGTCGGAATAATTGGCACCACTGCCGCCGTTATCGTAAAAAGTGCCCCCACAAGTGGTAACGCTACCGTTCGACATGTTGTACGATTGTGCCCATGATGCATGGGCACCGGTCAAAAAGCCTATTAGGAGTGCCAGACTTGTTCCCCTCAACAGCATGCAGGCAGAGAGCACTGAGCCTTGCCTAAAGGTAATCAAATCTGAAATTTCAGTAAAATATTGTTAAGCCTGAGGATCCACCGTTGTGCGGAACTCAATTGGCAGCTACTTCAGAAATGAGCTTCTGAAGGGTGGCCTTGGCGTCGCCAAAGAGCATGCGTGTCTTAGGGTCATAGAAAAGCGCATTTTCAATACCAGCATAGCCGGTACTCATACTTCGCTTTATCACAATCACATTTTTTGCCTGACTGACGTCGAGGATGGGCATGCCGTAAATAGGGGAGGACGGATCATGTTTGGCAGCCGGATTAACTACATCATTAGCTCCAACAACAATAACGGCATCGGCCTTGGGGAATTCATTATTAGCCTCTTCCATTTCGAGGAGTTTGCTGTAGGGCACATCGGCTTCGGCCAGTAACACATTCATGTGTCCGGGCATGCGCCCTGCCACCGGATGAATGGCATAGCTCACCTCTACACCTTTTTCTTCGAGCAACTTCTCTAGTTCATGTATGGCATGCTGGGCTTGGGCCACGGCCAGTCCATAGCCAGGCACCACCATTACTTTTCGCGAGTAACTGAGCAAAATGGCTGCATCGGCAATGGATATTTCTTTGATGGCACCTTTGTCGCTGCCCGCACCATCTGCCGCTGTTGTGGATCCAAAATGACCAACCAGTACGTTGATCAACGAGCGGTTCATGGCATTACACATCAGGATGGTCAATATGGTTCCGGCAGAGCCAACCAGAATGCCTCCGGTAAGCATGACTTGATTGTTATAAATAAATCCACCGCAGGCTGCGGCCACTCCGGTAAATGAGTTGAGCAAAGAGATAACCACAGGCATGTCGGCACCACCAATCGGAACGACAAACAAAACGCCATAAAGCAAGGTTAGACCAGCCATAACTATAAATAAGGGCATGTTGGGCTGTGATTGAACGGTCAGGTAAATTCCAAGGCTTAATAATGCTGCCAGCAACAACAAATTCAGGATCATCTGACCTCGAAAACGCACATCTCCGATGTTGCCGTTGAGCTTGCCAAAGGCAATCATGCTTCCAGAGAAGGAAGTACCACCGATAAGCAGTCCTGCTACGATGACGGCAGCCAGCGTCCAGCGGCCGCCCTCAAAAGAATGGTGGGGATATTCCATCAAGGAAATGACGGCTGCACAGGCGCCACCCATGCCATTGAACAGCGAAACCATTTGGGGCATGGCCGTCATCTTGACGCGCTTGGCCGCAATCCAGCCAATGGCCGTACCTAAAGCTATGGCGACAAAAATCAAGCCGCGATTGCCTAAGGGTTGACCCTCAGCGTTTCGATAGAGAAATATGGTAACCAAAATGGCCAAGGTCATGCCCGCCGCAGCGATAAGGTTGCCTCGACGGGCTGTTTCTGGGTGGGATAAAAATTTTAATCCCACGATGAAGGTCACCGAAGCCAACACGTAGCTGAACCAAACCCAGAATTCGTACATCCCTGTTGTTTTAACTTTCTTTTTTGGTTTTTTTCTTTTTGAACATTTCCAACATCCGATCCGTGACCACAAAGCCTCCAACTACATTCAGAGTACCCAGCACTACTGCCAGAAATCCCAGGACCAAGGCGGGGTAATTATCGGCAGCGGCCTGCCCCATGACGATTATGGCGCCGATGATTACTACGCCGTGAATGGCATTGGCACCCGACATCAGCGGCGTATGCAATACGGTAGGCACATTGGAAATGACTTCTACCCCCAGAAAAATCGAAAGGATGATGATGAAAACCATCTCCCGATGTTCCAAAAGATAATTCATCAATTGTTCCATTATTTTTCTTTAAATGTGTTCATGACAGTGAAGAAACGGCTGAACCTGTTTACCCGATTGCCGGCAGAGCCAGCGCTTCGCGCACCCGTGGCGAAATCACTTCGCCTTGATGCGTAATGCAGGTTTCCGCTACAATTGCATCATCCAGGTTGAGCGATAAACTTCCTTCGCGGATAAGCAGTTTCAAAAAGCTGATCAGATTGTTGCCATACATGCGGCTGGCATCGATGGGCAAGTCGGCGGCTAGGTTAGAATTTCCCACGATAGTGACCAGATTCGGGGTACGCACCACCTCCTGGTTGCGGGTATCCTCACAGTTGCCTCCGGAGGCTGCGGCCAGGTCGACGATGACACTTCCTGGGCGCATGTCGGCGACCGTGGCATGGGGAATCAATAACGGGGCCCGTTTTCCGGGTACCTGAGCCGAACAGATCACCACATCGGCTTTGATGGCATGCTCACGAATTTTTTGCCGTTGTCGTTGCAGAAACTCTTCGTGCTGCTCAACGGCATAGCCTCCTGCGGCTGCCGATTCCAGGGCACCTGCCACCTCAATGAATTTGGCTCCCAATGATTGTACTTCTTCCTTCACCGCACTGCGTGTGTCAAAAGCTTCAACCACGGCTCCCATCCGACGGGCTGTCGCAATGGCCTGCAGGCCGGCCACACCGGCCCCCAATACCAGCACACGGGCCGGAGCTAAGCTGCCTGCCGCCGTCATCAGCATCGGGAAAAACCGCGGCAGATATTGTGCTGCTACCATAACGGCGCGATAGCCGGCAACGGTAGCTTGCGACGACAACACATCCATCACCTGCGCCCGCGTAATGCGGGGTACCATGTCCATACTGAACGACGTAATACGCCGTTCGGCAAGTCGCAACACGTAAGAGTGCTGAACCAGCGGCTGAAATTGACCGATCAGCCATGCATTGGGCCGTAGCCTTTCCAGCTCCTGCTGCTCCAGGGGGTGAATCCCGATGATAAGATCGGATTCTAATACGTCCTGACGGCTAACTACCTGCGCACCGGCAGCCCGATAGGTTTCATCGCTGGCATAAGCTTTCAGCCCTGCTTGCTGCTCAACCCGGATTTCTAATTGCCATTTTTTCAATTGCTCGATGGCCTGCGGTAACAGGGCTACGCGGCGTTCGTTTTCTGGTTCTTTCAGCAGGCCGACAATCATGTCAAGGTATGACGGCTTTATCGGGGCGCGTAAAATTAGGCGGGCAGGCAGAAAACGCCAAGCTAATCGCCCAAACGCACGCTGGCTTCGATCTCTTCGGGCACAAAGGCCTTCACATCACCCCCGTTGAGAATGATGTCTCGTACCACAGAGGAAGAGACCACTGAAAGGCTTGGATTGGCCAACAAGAACACCGTTTCAACTCTTCTGCTTAAAACACGATTGGCTTGAGCAATGGATTTTTCAAACTCAAAGTCGGCAGAGCTGCGGATGCCGCGCAAAATGAATTGTGCCGATCGCTGCTCGCAAAAGTTTACCGTAAGTCCGGTATAGCTTTCAATAGAAATGCGCGGTTCATGGCCAAAAATTTGCCGCAACCACTGCATACGTTTCTCTAAAGGAAACAGGTATTGTTTTCGGCTATTTATGCCAATGCCAATGATGAGCTGATCGAACAACGGCAAGGCACGCTGAACGATATCCACGTGCCCGATGGTGACCGGATCAAAAGAACCAGGAAAAACAGCTATGCGTTTCATTTGCGAAAAATAAAGCTTGAAAAGGTCAAATATGGCTTGCTTTTCGTGCAAATTCATTTGAGTGAGCAATGACAGCCCTGATGTTCATGACCAAAAGATTCAGCGCTTGTGTTTCTGACAACAATGCTATGATCAAAGACAAAGACAGTCTGAATGATCTATAGAATGCAGCCAATTCTTTCCATGTGAAAAGTTTTAATGAAACGATGGTGCCCGATGTCTTGATTTAACTGCCTCATTGAAGGCCATTGTGCCGGGCAATATGACATTTCCGTCATGTTCTGAATTCAGCCGTGAAGGAAACAATATAGTCTGGCGCGATCTGCATTTCCGAAGAGCGGGCAGTGGGTCTTCTCGCCTCGCCGGTAATGGCGTAATTTCGCCCTCGTTACAGGCAGTAGATGGGCCTGAGCATGCCTCAGCCAACAAAGCTGAGTGGAGCGTTCTGCCGCAGGCAGGCGCGAAATGGTGGTTGTAGCTCAGTTGGTTAGAGCACCAGATTGTGGATCTGGGGGTCGGGGGTTCAAGTCCCCTCATCCACCCTGAAGTTGGCCAAGGCGTTCCTGTCGCTGCTGTAACGCAAATTGGGGCCGTGGCCATTTCCTACCTGTCGTATCGCACTATATTATCCATTGCCCTTCCCATGATTCTGGGCTCTTTGGGGCAAAATCTGATTCAGTTTGCCGATACGGCTTTTCTCGGTCGACTGGGTGCTGTTCCTCTGGGCGCAGCTGCTCTGGGAGGCATCTTTTACTTCGTCCTATATCTGATAGGTCATGCGTTCAACACCGGCATGCAAATCATAGCCGCGCGGCGTGCCGGCGAAGGCAATCGCATTCAGGTGGGGCTAACCGTTGATCATCACTTCGTATTGATGGGCCTGGTTGCGATGTTGCTCTTTCTGGTAATGTATGCAGGTAGTGGCTTCGTCTTGGAACGCTTGGTGCACTCAACAGATGTGCAGCAGCATGCAATTCATTTTCTGGAAATCCGTAGTTGGGGCATCTTCTTCGGTCTTACAAATTCTGCACTCATGGCCTTTTACTTAGCCATTGGACATACGAAAGTGAACATTTACAGCACATTGGCCATGGCCATGGTCAATGTTGTGCTGGACTATGTATTCATTTTCGGAAAGCTGGGATTGCCTGCCATGGGGGTTGCCGGTGCCGCTTTAGCTTCTGTACTGGCTGAAGCCGTAGCGACAGTTATATTTTTTGTTTATCTGTTTGCACATGCCTTTCATAAGCAATTCGCCTTGTTTCGATGGTCCTCGTTCCATCTGAAACCAATTCGCCATATCGTATGGCTTGCAGCGCCGTTGGTTGCGCAAAACCTCATCAGCATAGGGGCATGGTTTCTGTTTTTCGTAGCGATTGAGCAGGTGTTGGGTGAAAAAGCTTTGGCTGTTTCCAACATCAGCCGCTCGCTGTACACTTTAGCGGGCATGCCGGTGTGGGCCTTGGGATCGACGGTCAATGCAATGGTCAGTCATTTAATCGGTCAAGGACACAGCGACAAAGTGTTTCACCTTTTGGCAAAAATCAGTTTCATCAGTTTTGTTTATGCATTGGCAGCTGCGCTATTACTTTACCTGTTGCCGCATCAAGCCCTTCGCTTTTATACTGCCGATGGCGCACTGATTGAGTCAGGTGTTACCACTGTTCGGGTAGTTGCGCTGGCTACCGTGCTGTTGTCGATTTCGGTGTTGTTCATCTTCGCGGTGTCGGGCACCGGCGCCACGCATATGGCCCTTCTGATTGAGGTGATCTGTATCTTCATATATATCTTTTATTTATGGCTGGTGATCCGATCGGAAACGCCCAGCTTGCCCAAATTCTGGCTTGCAGAGGCTGTGTATTGGATTGCTGCCTTAGTGCTGTGTGCAGCATATCTGAAACAAGGCAGATGGAAGAGCCGCCACGTCTGAGAACATGCAGACCTTTACAGCTTATTCACGTCAGCAGGAAGTGAAACCGGCGGATCCAACAGTCTTCGGTGGTAGTTGATCTGGCCGAGGTGGTAATTCAAGTGCGCTAACAGATGCAGAAGTCGGGCCACGGTGGTTTTCCATGGCTTGCCATCGTTGAGGGGATAATTACCAAAAAGTTGGTCGTCGGTCAGCGATGCAATCGTCGTCTTGGTTTGGTAGAGCAGCTCATCTATTTGCTTGATCAAAGAACCGGAGGGAACAGGGTTACCGGCAAATTCCTGTTCTCTGTTGCGCTGATAACCGGATAGGCCTAACACTGCACCGATATAGTAGCTGAGGTTGCCAATAAGATGAACACACAAGGTGCCGCCGCTATTTTTTATGTCGCCATCCGTCTTCCACAGCCGATCGTGGTGCGTGTATGCATTTATTTCGTTGCGCAGCTGAAGCAATGCAGCTTCAAATTGTTGCGCTAAATCTTGCTGCAACATAAGACCATGCCTTGGACTTGCAAAGGTAGAAACGTCGCCGATGGCTGCGGGGAGCTTTCGAAGAAATGGATGGGCACTAAAACTTTTGAGTTCAGCGTTTCTGAAGCAGGGGAAAAGGTTCTGAAGAAACGGCGTGAGTAATTATGTGTTTTAGTTCAATATGTATCAGTCACCACTTGACCGCATTCGTTTTTACAGAAAGAGAGCCAACGCACGGCAGTTTAAGAAAAGAAAGGTGTGGGAAGCAGACTTTTTCAGCCGCACCGGTAGTATACGTTGGGCAGCCACATGTTTTGAATTTACCCTCTGTTTAGACTGGTTTCCGGCAAGTCGGTGAGCCATTGCCGGGATACACGTTCACGGATAAATTGCATTTTTTCTACAGCGAAAATCAAGAACAAAACACCTTTGCAGGGAAATTTTTCATGAACGAACGGAGCTGGCTGGCCAAACTGGTGTTGGATCAACTGCTTCGCTTGGGGCAAGCAGTGTTATACGGAAGTTTGTTCATCGCCTTGTGCGCTGCATCCTTAGTGATGGTAACCTGCCGGCAGTTAACTATAGAACCAACCTGTGGGATACCTGCTGTGTTTGTCTTTTTTGCGACTCTAGGCGTGTACAATATTCATCACCTTATGGGGATGAACCGAGCCGCTGCAACACCTCAGGCCTTTTGGGTGAAAAACCATCGTTTCGGAGTGTTGCTGTTAAGTATCATAGGCGTGGGGGGTGCCGGTTTTTTCTTTTTTCAGCTGCGCTTGCCCGCGCAGCTTCTCGCAGTGGCGCTGGCCTTTATTGTTGTTTCTTATGAGCTGAAGGCTTTTCGGGATTTTTTGACACATGCTTTTGGCGGTCGGCTGGTTTTATTGAAAACTTTCGTTATCGCTGCGGTATGGACTGCTGCTACTGTGTTGATTCCAGCCTGGAATGCCCAGCACCCTGCTGATAACATGCACCTGGCTTTAATGCTTCTGAATCGCTTTGCCTTCATCAGCCTGTTGGCCCTGTGCTTCGATGCACGCGACCAAATCAGCGACTCAAGACGTGGCCTTCTGACCATACCGGTACGCTTTGGAATGGATTTTACTCTTTATCTGTATCGAGCCTTGACGGCAGCTTCGTTTGTTTTGATTGTAGTTATGTACGTTCTGTTATGGCCCTCTGCTGCGATGGCCATAGCACTGACGCTTAGTGTCTTAGCCGCCTATTTTGCAGTAAGCCGGGCTGATCAAGTCAGCTCACCCTATTACTACCCCATGCTGGTAGATGGACAAATGCTCCTTCAATGGATGTTGGTGATGCTCTTGACCTGAAGTGGGTCTAAATTGCATCAAGGGCTCCGGCTAAGAATGTGGCAACAAAAGGAAAAGATACCCAGCACCATTCGGGCTTAAAAACAAACAAGAGAATCATGGCTGTAACTGACAGCAGCGTCAGAAACCAATAAATCGCTCGAGAGCTTTTTTGTTGTTCCATGGGTAACAGAAGTGGCGGCAAAGGTATTAGAGCGTCGTGACACATTTGTAACCGCATGAGGCCAACTAATTTGTGGGTATTACACACCGAGCTCTTTTAGCTTTTTAAGCTAAATCGCGTAAACTTGACGCCTCGTTATGGAAACAGCTAAAGAATCGGTAAACACCGGAGATGAGTTTGTTGTACCTGACACTACCGAAGCCAGTGCCGATATTCCTTCTTTAGACGTGCCCCCCGTCACCAAGCAATACCTGGGGGCTATTTCGAACTGGCGTGTTGAAGGCAATCGTCTTTGGCTCAGCGACGGCCGCGCAACAGTGGAGATGGTTGTCATTAGTGACGAGGTCTTTCGTATTCGGTTAGCGCCGCACAGTCAGTTTCTTGACGATTTCAGCTATGCCGTCACCAGCCTCAAGGGTCAGCTATCACACCTGGATACCCACAGCGATGAACAATTTCTCTACCTTACTACCAATGCGCTTCAATGCCGTATTCAGCTTGCCGACGGTAAAATGAGCTTTTATGATAACGACGGCTATTTAATCAATGCTGACCGCTTGCCGCTGCACTGGGAGGAAAACGTTGCTTACGGCGGATATTACGTCTATTGCAGTAAACAACGACGCAACGACGAGATTTTTCTCGGATTGGGAGATAAGCCGGTTTCGCTCAACATAGCGGGCAAGCGCTTGCGTCTTTGGAATACCGATGCTTATCACTACGACCAGTACACCGATCCACTCTATAAAAGCATTCCTTTCTACATTGGGTTACACCAGGGGCAAGCATATGGGATTTTTTTTGATAACTCATTCCAAACTTTTTTCGATTTCGGCCAGGAAGACCCCCAAACCGTTAGTTTTTGGAGTGAGGGAGGGGAAATGCGTTACTACTTCATTTATGGTCCCCATCCCATCGATGTCATTCGGCGCTATGCGCAAATAACGGGTACCACACCGCTCCCCCCGATATGGGCCTTGGGTTTCCATCAGTCGCGCTGGAGTTATTATCCGGAAAAACGGGTACGCGAGCTAGCCGCTACCTTTCGGCAGAAAAAGCTGCCGTGCGACGTCATCCATCTGGACATCGATTACATGGATGGCTTTCGCTGTTTTACGTGGAACCGCAGGCATTTCCCCAATCCCAAGCGCTTGATAGCTGACCTTGCGCAGCAAGGGTTCAAGACCGTACTCATCGTTGACCCCGGCATTAAAGTAGATGAAGCATATTGGGTGTTTAAGGAAGGAAAAGAACAGAACCGCTTTTGCCGACGTGGCGACGACTATTTCATGGAAGGCCACGTGTGGCCCGGCCGCTGCCGCTTTCCTGATTTTACCCATCCGGAGGTACGCCGCTGGTGGGGCGGCTTGTTTGCCGGATTTATCGAGCAGGGGGTAGCCGGTTTCTGGTGCGACATGAATGAGCCCGCTGTTTTTGGCACCGGTACTTTTCCCCTCGACGTTCGCCACGATTATGACGGTCAAGGAGGGTCACATCGCAAAGGCCATAATGTGTATGGCATGCTCATGGCCCGAGCTACATGGGAAGGTGTAAAAAAGTTGCGACCCGACAAGCGACCTTTCGTCATTACGCGGGCTGGCTATGCCGGCATGCAACGTTATGGTTGTACATGGACCGGCGATAATCAGGCTACCTGGGCACATCTAAAGCTTGCTTCGTTAATGCTGCAGCGGCTCAGTTTATCTGGCGTCTCTTTTGCCGGATCAGACATTAGTGGCTTTGTCGGCAACTGTGAGCCCGAATTGTATGTGCGCTGGATACAATTAGGGGTGTTTTCACCCTTTATGCGCGTACACAGTGCCGGAAATTCAAACCAACGAGAACCCTGGACCTTCGGTGTCAAGGTAGAACGTATTGTAAAAAAATATATGGAACTACGCTATCGGTTGTTGCCGTACATCTACTCGGTTTTTTGGGAAAACAGCCGCTATGGCTTTCCGGTGCTGCGCCCCCTCATCGTCATGGAACCGCATAACCCAGACACCTTGAAGTTTGAGGAATGCTTCTGCTTTGGCGACAAGCTGCTCATAGCCCCCGTTGTTGAACCCAATGCAGAGAGCCGATCCGTTTATCTACCGAAAGGTCTTTGGTACGACTACTGGTGCCTGCAACTTTATGAGGGCGGTCGCATCCATCAGGTTGCAGCTGCCTTAGACACTTTACCGCTTTTTGTAAAAGCGGGCACGGTTTTGCCGGAATGGCCTGTTATGCAATACACTGGAGAAAAAACCGTAAACCCCCTGCCGCTTAACGTGTTTTATGCTCCTTATCATGTAAACTCATTTCTGTATGAAGATCATGGCGACACCTTTGCCTATGAACAAGGCGTCTATTGTGAGAAAAAATTTGAGTTGCAAGGTTCTACTTTTCAACTTGTGCTTACCCAATCCATGAGTGGCATGTTTGCTTCTCCTTATGATATGTATCGCATAAAGCTGATCGGCTTGCCCTTTGTGCCCGGCCAGGTATTGGCGGATGGCCGCGTCGTGCGGGGCCTCAAAAAAGTGCGCTCAAAAAACATCTATGTTGTAGATGTGGCCAAAAACTTTTCCCGATTGGAGATTCACGCCCACGAAGGCAGCCCAAGATGTTGACCTTTCCTACAATGCCTTTGCTCCACTCTTGCTTAAATAGTTAGCTTTGTTGAAGCATTAAGTGCCGTTTTATGAAATTTCATAGGAATCTGTCTTTTTTGATCATCCTTGCCTCTGTGCTCGGTCAACAGGCAGGGGCCCAGTTTCAGTATTTGTCCCCAATGCCTGGATCCAAATATCATCCGGTCAAAACGGGTATCATCATCAGGGAAGGGGAGGAGCTTATGCCCGAAGTGACAAGGCAGCATCACCTTTTTCATATTGTAGGTGAGCAGTCCGGAGTACACCAGTTTACGATTTCTTTAGCTACCGATGGGAAAACCCTGAACCTAAAACCCCTTCGTGCTTTTGCCGAAGGAGAAACGGTTACGGTTACCATCTTGCCGGGATTGACCACACGTTCGGGCCGTGTTATCGGTGGTACCGAGTTTAAGTTTCAAACCAAGCCGTACTGGACTCCTGAGGAGCGAAAACGTGTGGCCGAACACATGCAGCAGGTTTACCGTGAAGACGACATAAACTATTATGCCGCCAAGGGAGGTCCTGAATCCGGATTTCCTGATTTTACCATCAACATCAACACAGCACCGGCTGCCGGCGAAGTATTCTTTAGCCATTTTTCCATTTTTGGCGGCATCGGTGATCCCCACTATTGCATCATTAAAAGCAATGGGGACTCCGTTTACGGAAAATGGGATACAGTCAACTTCAACAATTTTGAATTAAATGAAAACGGTTACCTGACGCTGTACAACCGGTTAGACTCCACATTCATTATGTTGGACTCTAACTACTTGCCTATAGATACTTTTCAGATGAAAAATGGGTATATCGCCGATGTGCACGAATTCGTCATTTTCCCCAACGGCACCCATTACATGCTTTGTTATGACCCCCAAATCGTGGACATGACGGTTTACAACCCGAGCTATCATCCGGCAGCCACAGTCATAGGATGTGTTTTCCAAAAGATAGATGCGGCCGGCAATGTCCTGCTGCAATGGCGCAGTTGGGATCATATAGATATTATGGATGCCAGCAATATATTCTTTCAAAACCCAATTGTGGATTACGTGCATGCAAATGCCATCTTCGAAGATTGGGATGGCCATATCTGGCTTTGCAGCCGGCACCTAAGCGAAGTAACCAAAATTGACGCCAACACCGGCAACATCATTTGGCGTTTCGGAGGTAAAAAGAATCAGTTCACCTTCATCAACGACAACAACAAAATTTCTTTTCAGCATGATGCGCACCGCTTGCCCAATGGAAACATGTTGCTTTTTGATAATGGTGTTTATCACAACCCGCCCCTGACTGCAGTCAAGGAATATGTTCTGGACGAAGTAAACAAGACCGCCACATTGGTATGGAGCTATTCTCGGGTCATCGGCAGTAGCAAAGTGTTCAGCAAGGCCATGGGGAATGTGCAGCGCCTGTCGAACGGAAACACCTTCATTTGTTGGGGACTAACGATTGCCCAACCTGGCGCTCCCAAGTTTACAGAAGTAGACGTCAACAATCAGGTGGTGTGGGAGCTTACTTTAAACAGTGCAGATGCTGTATATCGAGCACAACGGCATGTGTGGGAGCCCTGTGCACGCCCCTCGGCTTCCACCATCACGGTGGACAAGCTAAAGCCAACTTCAGCTCGAGTGGTGTGGGCGCCCGCAACCAACGCCACCAGTTACGACTTACAGTATCGAAAACAAGGCACCACAAACTGGAAAACCAAGGGGACCAATAAACCTCAGAAGCGGCTTAAAGACCTGATGCCTGAAACCACCTATGAATATCGAATCAAGAGTAAATGCGCCAACATTTCCAACAGCCCGTCGGCGTTTACGGACATTAAAACTTTTACGACTCCACCCATGCGCACATACTTTGAGACGCCGTTGCAAAAGCCCGAGGTAAATGTTTATCCTAACCCAGTTCAAGACGTGCTTCAGGTGATGTTGAAGGGACTTGACGGCCCAACCGCAATTACCCTGTATTCGTTGCAGGGACAAGTTTTGCAACATCAACAGTTCAGCGAAGCTCAACCCGTAATGGTTGATGTCAGCTTTCTTTCCTCGGGTATGTATTTGTTGGAAATCCGGAGCGCGGATCAGCTATTCGTTCAGCGGTTCATTAAAAACGATTATTAGCGCAGGCGACTTAAGCCGACGCGCAGCCGACTAAGCGCTTCATCCATTTCCTCCAGCTTGCAGGTGCCCACGCTGAGGCGATACCAGGAAGATTCGGGCGAAGCGCCGAAAGCATAAAAAGGCACCAATGCTATGCCGCATTGGTGCAGTAAATAGTCGGTAACATCAGCGGTAGTGTGTAGGGTGCGGCCTTCTGGCGTACGGCGCCCTCTCAAGTCAATTTGGACGGTCAAGTATAAAGCGGCTTGAGGTGCGATAGCATTCACCGGCAATCCCTCATCTTTCATCTGCATCAATCCTCGATAAAAGTGTTGAAGCCTTTGGTTGAGCTGCTGCCGAAATTGCGTCAGAAACTGACTGACCGCCGAGTTGTCCTGCAAAAAATCGGCTGCCGCTACTTGTTCGGGCTTAGGGGCCCAAGCCCCAATGTGCGACGATATGGATTTCATTTTTTCTATAATAGATCGGGGCCCGAAAGCCCAACCTACGCGCAAACCGGTAGCCGCAAAAACCTTCGACAGGCCATCGGCATAAATGGTAAACGGACGCAACTCCGGATACAACGATACCGGATCATAATGACGTACTCCATCGTAGGTCAAGGCCCAATACATCTGATCATAAAACAAATACAAGGGCTTGCGCACCCCGGCTCTACGGTTGTTTTCTTCCAGAATCAGTTCGCACAGCTCACGCAGTCCTTGTTCTGAAAAAACCGTACCGGTGGGATTCTGCGGAGAACATAAGGCAACCATGGCCGCATCGTTTAGGTGTGGGCGCAGCTCCGCAGCAGTTGGCATAAAGTGATTTTCCGGCTTCGTTTCTACACCCACGGCTACGGCTCGGGCTAAATGACAGTAATGATTGTTGTTCCAACTCGGAACAGGAAACACAACTTTATCGTCTGGGTCCAATAAAGAAATGTAAATGCAATAGATGGCCGGTCGGCCTCCGCTGGTAATCAGGATATCGTCAGCATGAACGGTGATGCCGGCCATCTGTTTCAGGAAAAAGGAAACTGCCCTTCGGAGTTCAGGAATTCCGTTGGCCGGCGGATAGTTGGTGTGTTTTTGCCGCAGAGCCGTCACTATTCGTTCCTCCAACTCATGAGGAATCGGAAAAATTTGGGGATCGAAATCGCCGATGGTAAAGTTGAAAATAGTGGCTCCCTGCTTGATTAAATCATTGATTTCCCATGCCATGCGGATGATTTCGCTTCCCACAAGGGAATCAGCCATGCGCGAAACGGTTGGAGGCTTGACAGCACCGGCCGAAGTTTCATTCATACCCTCACCCAAACGACGTGTGTTAAAGTTCGCAGAAAAGACTTGGAAAAAAAATTTTTACACCGAATGGCGCTCCTCCCGCTGTTTCCATCGCATAAATGTCTGCTCAAGCCATACGGCATCGGGGGGCTGCTCATACCGTCTGGCCAACCAACGCTGTCGAAATGCTTCATACAAGATCACTGCACAAGCTACCGAGATGTTCAGACTTTGAATCATGCCAACTTGTGGAATGCGTACCAACCCATCACAAAGAGCCAATAATTCGGGCGTGATACCTTCTTTTTCATTTCCGAAAACCACAGCCGTAGGTTGCACCAGATCAATGTCGTAAACCGACACAGCTTCGTCGGTGAGCGCTGCGGCCCAAATGTGCTTGCATTGTTTCCGAACAGCGGCAACGCATTCAGCAGCATTTTGAAAATGATGGATGTCCAACCACCGCGCAGCCGATGCTGAGGTCTTTTCACTGAGCTTCGACTGGGTTTTCGCCTTACTGGTGAGAATAAATACATCGCTGACTCCGACTGCGTCGCAACTGCGAAGGCATGCCGCCACGTTGTGCGGGTCGTCTATATGCTCGAAGATGACCGTCAAGTCTCTTTGCCGTCGCAGCAACACTTGCCGAAAACGTTGTTCGCGTCGCTCCGTCATGGATACGAAAGGTTTAATTAAGATGCTGATTTCACGTGCCGAATCTGTTGTTCGTGGTGTGGGCAAAATACCATTTTAGGTTATTCCTTTTCACCCCTTGTACATTCTTCCTTTACATGGCTCCTAATAAAATGACCAACTCTCGTCAGCTTTTTTATGTGACTTTTTTGCCTGTTGACTTGCTCCACTCTATGACATGTGACTGCCAATCCTGCAAGGCAAAAGGCAGATACACCGCACGAAGCGTTAAGCCGCGGCTTATTTGTACGCAAATCGTTGTTGGTTCCCTTATTGCAATGCTCTACCTCCGCGTTTCACAAACGTCCTCTGACTCCGGCTGGCTAAAACGAAGCAGTATTGAGCGATTAAGTTGCTATATTTTGCTTTTCGATGGGTTACTGTTTAACAGATAACATGCTCCGATTTCTGCAATAATCAAGCTGAAAAGCCGAGAATGGCGCTCCCCTGGTTTTACTTCCAACGGGTCGAGTACACTTTGAAGGAAACAGGTTGCATAAGTGCCTTCAGCCCTTATCAACTCAATGCACTTTGTCAATCACATTTTTCTCCGCAACAGGAAAATTTAAAAGGGGCTGAGAGCAAAAATTACGATGAAGCGGCGGCACTGATGTGCCGGTGTCAATGCATAGCACTGTTGGGGCTTCACTCTACTGTTGACGTAGCTTTTTGTATTTTCCTGTTGTGAGAAATGACGGTATTACCACCTGCTCCCACCGGGGCCGAGGAGCCCAATGCAGGCCGCATAATCGCTATCGTCTCTGGCATTACGTTGCTGATGCTGCCGATGAAGCATCAGACTATCAACGCTTGCCTACGCAAATTTTTGCCGACTATCCGCGGCGCATCATTAACGAAGTGCATAGTCCTGATGTAGGTGCCGAGTATTCGGCAAATCCTTATCAAGGTTGTGAACATGGATGCGTCTATTGTTATGCTCGCAATACCCACAATTACTGGGGGTTTGATGCCGGATTGGATTTTGAAACGAAAATTATCATCAAGCCGCATGCTCCTCGTCTTTTGTTGAAAGAAATCACACATTCGGCGTATCGCGTAAAGCCATTGATGTTATCAGGAAATACCGACTGCTACCAACCTATTGAACGAAAGCTACGGCTCACACGGGCAATGTTAGAGGTGTTGTGGCAATTCCGGCATCCGGTAAGTATTGTCACGAAAAATGCGCTGATTCTCCGCGACCTTGATTTGCTCCGACCTATGGCAGCAAGCCAGCTGGTTCATGTTACTATTTCTATCACTACGTTGAAAGAGTCGCTACGGCGGTTAATGGAGCCGAGGGCCGTAAGCGGGCACCAACGTTTGGAAGTGGTTCAAAGGCTGGCACAGGCGGGCATTCCGGTAAACGTCAACATAGCTCCCATAATACCTTTTTTAAACAGCGACGAAATACCTGCGCTGGTTCGAGAGGCGGCGGCTGCCGGCGCTCGCTCATGTGCGCTGTTGCTAGTGTGCCTGAATGGCGATGTGGCTATAGTTTTTTCCGACTGGCTCCAACGCCATTTTCCCGATCGGGCCGCCCGTGTACTCCAGGCCATCCGCGACCTCCACGGCGGTTCTCTCAGCGATTCACGCTTTGGTATTCGCATGAGAGGGGAGGGTGCTTTTGCCCAAGCTCTTCAGAAACTTTTTCAAATGACATATAAAAAGTATTTTGGTGAAAGCCGAATGCCTCCACTCGATTGTTCGCAATTTCGAAAACTACCTCACCAAAAGCTGCTTTTTGATTAGTAAGGGTTCAAGAAACGTTAACCGATACGTTCGCCGTTGGGTACAGGCCGTTCGGGCTGCAATAACACCACCCCCTCTTGCGTCATAACTCCTAATACTAAGCACTCACTTCTAAAGCCAGCAATCAGCTTAACTGGCAGGTTGAGTACGGCAATCACTTGTCGGCCTACCAATTGTTCTGGTCGGTAAAAGTCGGTGATTTGCGCCGACGACTGCCGAAAGCCCATCGGACCAAAATCAATTATTAAACAATAGGCCGGCTTTCGTGCCCGTGTCAACGGCTGTGCTTCAACGACTGTTCCTACCCGGATGTCTACGTCAGCGAAGAGCTCGGGCGAAATCATTTTTTTTGCTGAAGTTAATACCTTACTGTCGCCATGGCGTCACGACTTCGCCTTGCAAGCTGGAACGTCAACGGCCTCAGGGCCATCTGGAAAAAAGGATTTCCTGAATGGCTTGCAAAAGAGCAACCTGACGTAGTGTGCATTCAGGAAACCAAAGCTCACATTAATCAGCTTTCGGATGAAATGGTGAATTTCATGGATTACGAGGGATATTTTTTTCCAGCGGAAAGAAAGGGTTATTCGGGCGTAGCCGTTTATACACGACTTAAACCCCAAAAAGTTCTCACGGGTTTCGGTGTTCCCCGCTTTGACGTGGAAGGCCGAGTTCTCCAATTGGATTATGGGTCGTTTGTTTTGTTCAACGTCTATTTCCCCAACGGCGGACGCGGTCCGGAGCGCGTCCAGTATAAATTGGAGTTTTATGAGGCAATGTTCGACTATGTCGAAAATCTGCGCAAAGAGAAAAAAAAGATTATCGTTTGTGGCGACTACAATACCGCACATAAAGAAATCGATTTAGCACGACCAAAGGAAAATGAAAAAACCAGTGGTTTTCTTCCGGAAGAGCGTGCCTGGATTGACCGAATTGTTGAGATGCGTTACGTTGACTCCTTTAGGTATTTCAACCAAGAACCAGGGTGGTACACCTACTGGGACCCCATCACCCGTGCGCGCGAGCGCAACATCGGCTGGCGTATCGATTACTTTTTTGTAACTGATGCGCTCATGCCCCACGTTGAAGCAGCCAATATCTATATGGAAGTTATGGGCAGCGACCATTGCCCTATTGATATCTACCTGAACATCAATCTATGATGATCCTTGCCGCAAACAACGGTTGCCTTCGCTGCCCTATGCCGACCTAAACGTTCGTTGCTGACGGCGAAATACATAATAGGCCGGCAGCCCCAAAGCCACAATAATCAGTCCCGGCCACGTATAGGAAGGCTTGTATATAAGTAGAATAATGCATATCAACGTAACCATGGCCAGGTACAAGATAGGCAGATAAGGATAAGCAGGTGCTCGATACGTTCGTTCTGCATTCGGAAATTTTTTCCGTAGCACGAAAAGGCCTGCAATAGTAAACAGGTAAAACAACAAGACAGCAAAAACGACATAGTCCAACAAATCGCTGTAGGTCCCGGATAATACCAGCAGCGATGACCATAAGGCCTGTAACACCAATGCGGGTTGGGGCACTCCGTTTCCGTTTAGCTGCTGCATGTGTTGAAAAAACAAACCGTCGGCGGCCATTCGATAATAAACCCGTGCGCCGGCAAGAATTAATCCATTCAGGCAGCTGAAGGTCGAAACCACAATCAAGGCGGCAACGATCAATACAGCCGTGTGGCCGGCAATGGCATCGGCTACCGCAATACCTACGCGATCATGCGTGGCAAACTGTATGCCCCGCATATATAAGTTGCGCGTTTCTGTATGCGGCTCCCCCGCTAAAGGCAAATGCACCAGGTAGATCACATTCATCAAAAGATAAATGCAGGTTACCAGTACGGTACCGATAGCCATGCTGCGTGCTAAAGTCTTGCGAGGATTCAACACCTCATCTCCGGCAAAGGTGATGTTGTTCCATGCATCCATACTGAACAGGCTGCCAACCATAGCCATTCCTATTGCTGCAATCAAAGCCCAGCCCTGTAAGGGAATGCGCCCTATGGTTCCATCTTCCTGTACCACTGTGCGTGATGCCTGCCAAGGTTGACTAAAGTTGGTCGCAAGCACCTCGTCTTTCCAGTACCACAGGCCGGCAGCAATTAATCCAAACAAAGCCAAAATCTTTGTGCTGCCCAATAGCGTTTGAATCCATTTCCCGGTGCGCACCCCACTGATGTTAACCATCGTCAACACCACAATGACACCGATGGCCAGCAATTGTGCTGCCGAGATCCGGACCGAACCTACATGCAACACTATTCGGTCTTCTCCCACATCTGGAACGAATACGGCGGAGAATTTGGCGAAGGCCACAGCAACAGCTGCAATGGTCCCCGTCTGGATTACAAGAAACAACGTCCATCCATACAAAAAAGCCAGGAGGGGATTATATGCCTCTCGCAAAAACACATATTGACCGCCAGCTTTTGGAAACAGACTTGCCAGCTCACCGTAGGATAGAGCAGCCACGATCGTCAAAAGACCTGACAAGCCCCATACCAGCAACAGATAACCTGACGAGCCTACCGTGCGCGCAATATCGGCACTGACGATAAAAATGCCGGAACCGATCATGGTACCGGCAACCAACATTACGCCATCAAACAAGCCGATCTCTTTGCGAAAGGTGCGAGCTGTGCTCATTGCTTTTGCGCTGCGCCTAAAATAGACATTCAGTCATGGGCACAAATTGAATTCTATACATGTGTCGTTAAAAAACACAAACTAATTTTGCCATACGTATGGAAGAGGTGCTCACCATAGAAAAAGTTGCTGATACCGGCACCGATGTTGACGGATCAGCGCGCGTCATCCTCTTTAACGACGACTGGCATACGTTCGATGAAGTAATTGCGCAAATCATCAAAGCAATCCGATGCTCATTTGCGGAGGCAGAACGCATGGCCTACACGGTTCACCACAAGGGAAAGTGTGTCGTTTATCGAGGGCCATGGACCGAATGCCTCAATGTCAGTGCTGTGCTCGAGGAAATTGACCTGAAGACGGCGGTGGAATTCTCCTGAGCGCAAGCTGTTTGTTTGCCGGTTACTTTTGTTCGCCTCTGTGTTCTGCCATGAAACATCATTTCTGCTTTGCCATGTCCTTGGTGTTGGGAATCAGCACATCGAATGCGCAGCAACCCGTTAAACCCGCCGACAAAACGGTAATAAAAGCCATGCCTGTGCAACGGGCCGGCGAACAGCCTCTTATGGAGGAAGAGTTAGACACTAGTGATTTTGCCTTCTTCTCCGAACAGTTCGCCGATTTTCGGATCCTCCGCTATCAGGTACCCGGCTTTGAATTACTCACCCCCCGGCAAAAGGAGCTTTGCTATTACCTGTACGAAGCGGCTTTAAGTGGCCGCGACATTTTCTGGGATCAGAATTACAAATACAACCTACTGGTCCGAAAAACGTTAGAGGCAATTTTGGCCAGCCGAGAAGTAGATCGTAAAAGTGAAGAATTCAAAAAGTTTGAAGAATATGCCAAACGAGTGATGTTCTGCAGCGGAATTCATCACGTGTATTCCAATCAGAAGATGCTGCCCACTTTTTCTCGTACCTGGTTTGCCGCACAAATACGGGCATGTAAGCCAGAAACCTTACCGCTGATGCCCAACCAGTCCGTTCAGGAATTTATACAGTTCATCACGCCCATCCTTTTTGATCCCACCGTAGCCCCGAAACGGGTCAACAAAGACGCCGGAGCAGATCTGGTTGCCACCAGCGCCGTCAACTTCTATGAAGGAGTGACGCAACAAGAGGTTTCCGATTATTACAAGAGCTTATATGAACGGGCCGGTGCAAATCCGCCATCCTTTGGCTTAAACAGTAAGTTGTTAAAAGAAAACAACAGGTTGGTAGAGAAAGTTTGGCGTTTGGGCGGTATGTACAGTCCTGCCATCGAACGGATCATCTATTGGCTTCAACAGGCGGAGCGTGTGGCCGAAAACGATCAGCAACGCAAAGTCATCTCTTTGCTCATCGAATACTACCGCACGGGTGATTTGCGCAAGTTCGACGAGTATTCCATCGCCTGGCTGCAAGATACCAGTAGCATGGTTGATTTTGTAAACGGCTTTATTGAAGTGTATCACGATCCCATGGGCTATAAAGGATCATGGGAAGCCTATGTGTCGATCAAAGACCTGGAAGCCACGCGACGCATTAAAGCCATCAGCGACCATGCAGCCTGGTTCGAGCAGCATTCCCCCATCATGGACGAGCACAAGAAAAAAGATGTTAAAGGCATTTCGGCAAAGGTGATCAATGTTGTAGTAGAAGCCGGAGATTTGGCCCCCCTCACGGCCATCGGCATTAACCTTCCCAATTCAGAATGGATTCGCGAACAGTATGGCAGCAAAAGTGTAACCTTGGGCAACATCACCTATGCCTATAGTCAGGATGGCCAGCACAGCGGCGTGTTGGAAGAGTTTTACGCCGATGAAACTGTCATTCAACGACTCAAGACCTGCGGGCCTTTGGCCGAAAACGTGCATACCGACCTGCATGAGGTGTTGGGGCATGCCTCCGGTCAAATCAACAAAGGCGTAGGACCCTTTCATGAAACACTGAAAAGTTATGCCAGCACCTTGGAAGAAGTACGTGCGGATTTGGTAGCCTTATATTTCATCACTGATCCTAAGCTGATAGAAATTGGTGTATTACCTAATCCCGAATACGGTAAGGCAGCTTACGATCGCTATATCACCAATGGCTTAATGGTACAACTTTCCCGCTTGTCGGCAACAGAAACGCAGTTGGAACAGGCGCATATGCGTTGCCGGCAGCTCATCGCTTCATGGGCGTATCAACAGGGTAGGGCTGAAAACATCATTGAAAAAAAAGTCGTCAACGGAAAAACCTATTTCGTCATCAACGACTATGAAAAACTACGTGCCTTGTTTGCTCGGCTGTTGCGCGAAGTACAGCGCATCAAATCAGAAGGCGATTACGAAGCCGGAAAACAATTGGTGGAAAACTACGGTGTAAAAATTGACAAAAACCTGCACCGCGAAGTGTTGGACCGCTACGGTAAACTCGGTATCGCTCCCTACCGCGGCTTCATTCAACCCTTATTGCATCCCGTACGCGACGAGAAAGGCCAAATTGTAGATGTAAAAATTTCTTATCCAAAAGAATTTCTCCCTCAGATGATGTATTACGGTCGCCATTATTCGTTTTTGCCAGCAGTAGGAGGGCAGTAGCCTTAATTATCGGATCAAAGTGACCGTGCCTCGGTATACTTCCTCTTCGTTACGTTCCCTGCACGTAACGCTGATGTAGTACATGTACGTTTCCATAGCCTGAGGTTGCCCTAAAAATGTACCATCCCATGGCACTCCACCGGCTCGTTCATAGTCATAAATAAGCATACCCCACCGATTCCACACTTTAACAGTATTGATTTTGTAGCAACTGTGCATCATGATCTGCCACAAATCGTTGATGCCATCCCCGTTGGGCGTAAAGGCATTTGGAATATGTACCTTGGGCTCAGGAATCACAACCATCACATCCACGCAGGCAGTATCACGGCAACCATTGTATCCGGTAACAATCACACAATAGGTTATGGTGTCTTCGGGGTTTGCCACGGGGTTATGTATTGTGGCGTCACTGAGCCAAAGCGCTGGTTGCCAAAGAAATGATTGGATTCCGGTAGTATCGGCGTTTAAGTAAACAGGCTCCCATCCCTTTACAATACTGTCCGGATACGCATAGGCGGTGGTGCTGATCGACTTAACATCAACAGTCACGGTCTTGGTCAGAGAACAGCCCCGGCTATCGGTGACTGTGATTTGATACGTTGTCGGGCCGGTAGGATAAACACTCGTTGTATCCGTTGTTGCGCCATTACTCCACTGATATGTTAATGTACCCGTACCCGTTGCCGTTGCTTTGAGTAAAGCAGGCGTACCGACGCAGACGATGGTATCGTTTGATACCTGCAAGGTCAGTGGGGTGTAAGGTAGGGAAGGGGTTGCCAAAACCAAACCTGTAGCCGCAGTGCCATCGCTGCCTGCATTAGCATGATTGGTTGCATTGATGCAGGCAGCACCCGTGGTGATGCCCGCCGCTCCCCCGCTAACGTTTACGGGCGGCAGCGCTCCTGTCGATACCTGAATAAATCCTCCACCACCTCCACCACCCGGACCAAAACAAGAGTCTGCGGCAAAAGTGCTGTTGTTCACATCACCACCTTTACCGCCTCGCGCTTCGAGGACTACGTTGTTTATCGTTCCTGCATCCAGTAGTACCATACCACCGCCGCCACCTCCCCCTGCGCCGTCCGCAACAGCAGGGGCAACAACATCAAGTCCGTTGGCACGAATGGCAAAGCCATTGCCTTCTATAGCCTGTGCCTGTATGATGATGATTCCGCCTCCGTTTCCTCCACCTGTTGAGGCTCCGCTGTTGCCGTCGCCGGCACCACCACCTCCCCCAAGAAACACTCTGCCAACAGGCGGCAATGGATGCCCTCCTAGGCCGCCATACTGTCCTTGGCAGCCAGCGGAAGCGTTACTGCGTTGCCCACCCTGGCCTCCTGCCCCTACGTTTGAGCCACCGCCGCCTCCACAATTGCTGTCGTTGCCGCCCCCTCCGCCGTTCGCCGGTGCTCCGCGCCCGTAAGGTTCGGCGAGCGTGCCGCTGATGCTTTCGCCTTTCAGTGCACCATGGGCTGATGAAACTGCTCGGTAACCAGAAAAGCCGCTACCTCCTGCATAACAACCGACATCATTCACTGCTGTCCCTCCTCGAAAGCCAACTCCACTGGCATCGATATCTGCCATCAGATGCACGGTGCCTGAAGCAATAAAAGCAATGATTCCTCCCTTTGTACCATCCCATGGCTGAGCCTGCAAAGGCGCAGCTACAATAACGTTTCCACCATATTGGGGCACATGAATCAACTGCAATCGTGCCGAAGGATCAAAAGAGGTAGATATGGCCTCCTGAAAGGTAACATTGTTGAACGTTACGTCTTTTACGGTAAGCAACTCGTATAAGCCACTGCCTTTAAGATCAAGCACCGTTCCGTAGCCCGCGGCATCGTTCAGGTCCACTTCCGCACCGTCTATCTGTACTAGCAATACTTTGTCGCCGATAGTCAGATTATTCACCAAAAAGGGCACCGACACTCGGTTGTTGCAAATATCCAATGACATAACCGGGTAGTACGTATTGATGACCCCACCAATAAGCTGCTGCGCATTGCAGAATTCTTTTGCTCCTATTATGCTGACAAAAAATACGGCCAACCCCTTTAACAGATTGGCTGAAAAATGCATTAGAAAATATTTCATTACTGTGGTAACAGAACCATTTTGAAGGTCTGATGAAAGCCCGGATAGCTCATCTCGAGCAAATACATGCCGGCAGGCAGCCGCAATTCATTAAGACTAATCTCTATACGATGCTGACCGGGCTGCGTTAAAGAGGGATTCTCGGCCGTAAGATTGCGCAGCTCCAAACCTGAGGGGGTTAACAGCCGCATTTGTAATGGCTGCGGTTCCAGCAAGCGATAGGCCACGGTAAATCGGTCATGCGTCAAAGTCGGAAAGGCCATGACTTCCGTGAGCGTGCCATTGCTGATTCCGGTCGACTTTTCGAAATGTGCGATGATTTGATCGCTGCCAAACAAGGCAAAGGTGGCCGCTGCACTGGTGCTGTTGGGATTGAGGTAATGAACGTTGGCTGACCAGTAATCAAATTGATAGCCCGTAGCCGGTACGGCCTGAAGCTCCATATGCGTACCGCTAAGGTATGTGGCTGAGTAGGGGAAATTGCTGATGCTGGTTCCTTCTACGATCAATGTACCACTTCCGGCCGGCACAACGTCAAAGGTTACGGCAAATTCCGGCAGGTTAGTCTTAAATACTGCTGTGACTACATCGTCCGATGTAAGGTTTAAAAAGATGGAATCGACGTTTGGACCCGGATTGATTACGTTGTTGTTGACCAGCCAATGGCTGAATACCATGTTGTTGTTGGGATATGCTTTGGCTTTGAAACCCAGATTAATGTTTCCGTAATACGACCCCGACCATGGGTAGGTTGTTGGTGTATAGGTGTTTATGGTTACCGTACCGGCTCCTGCTGGGTAAACATCAACGGTGATTTGGTAAGGCCCGGTTACCTGATAACAATCCACAATACCGGCAGCAATAGCCGCGCACCGCTGCAGCATAAAGTTTTCCAGATAACTCAAATTGTTCTGCCAGCCGGTGACCGATCCGCCCCACCGGGCAGTGTGGCCGGGCATTTCGGCAGAAAGCAGATCGACAAATTCCTGCTTTAATGCAATCATATTGTCGCAGGTAAATACGGTATTGAGCAGCTCTGCATACCGGTTTACATACATGGCCTTAAACTCATCGTTCTTGAGCAGTTCATCCAGAATGTCCAAATGACCCATGCTGGGTCCCGCGTTGTTAAACACCGCATTCAAGTCGCAGGGATCGGCCGTGTAGCTGGTCGTAGGCCAGCCGGAATAGTTCTGTCCCAGCCCTAATACATTGTCTTCGTCCCAAAGCGAATAAGTCCATTTGGTGCGTCCTCCGGTCAGGTCACGGCCTCGCCACCACATCGTGTTCCAATTGATCCAGTCACAGTTGACCAGAAAGGTATTGAGCATCATGTAGTCAATGACGCTTTGCAAATTGAGTCGTTGCTTGACATACTCGTAGTTGGCTTGTACCGCCATAGAATTATTCATAATAAAATTATATAAATTAACCCACGCGGTATCGCTTCCGTACTTAACGTTCAACCCACCCCAATAGGCAAGGATGTCAATCTTATCTTCTTCTTGATCATAATAATATTCGGTAAAATCGGGCTCGTCCATTTTTTCACGCACCTCATAAATGCCCCAATATTGTCCGTTGATGTAAACAATGGCGTGTTCGTTGGCGCGCAGGTCCATTTCCAGATTGTTGCGTAATGCCAACGTATGTACGAAGGCATCGCGCATATGGCAGGGAGCTGTACCCCAACTGAAAGGATAGTTGTCCGAAGCACCAGCTTTCAAAATCAAATGATCAAAGGAAGGCCGACTGCGGTCGGTGAAAATCTTATAGGGTATGTTGTGGGCGTAGCCGTAATCGTCCTCCATTTCAAAGTCAATGCCCTTTTGGGGGAAGGCCCATGAGTCGTTGCCATGCGGGTCAACCTTTCCTTCTCCATCGCCTCGCAGAATTCGATCCTTATCGTAAAACTCCAGATATGCATCAATGTCGAAAGTGCCCCAGCTGTTAAACAAAGCATTGAACTCACCGGAAGCAAGCGAAAGGATATAATAGCGCGGATCATGCGTTACGTTGATGAAATAAGTGTTGGCTACTTCGAAACTAGGCAGCAAGCCTGCGGCTGCATTAAAGGCCCGCGCCCGCAGAAACTTTGTTGAGGTGAGCGTGATGGGCCCTGTGTACACTGGAGATGATGTGGTGGGCCGAGAGCCGTCTAACGTATAGTGAATGGTCGCATTGGGATCGGAACACGTCAACGTTATGGTTACCGACCCGGAGTAAAAGCCTTCGGGCATGTCGGCAACTGGTTTGGCGACATAGCCTGGATATCCGGTGCCGTTGCTCTGGTTGGGTGTGGGAGAAGTAAATACCACCCAATTAGATGACCCGTTGGGAGAGCGGCCGAAGGAGTGGTTTTTTTGTGTTAGGGTCAGAGCAACCTGATCTATCAGGTTACCAGAGGCATCGCTCAAAACGATGTGCTCGTATTTGGTTTGAGTAAGCCTAAAGTTGGTATGAACATGGTTAGAGGTGTTCAGGTTACGATTCGATGCCCAAATAAGCTTAAACTGTCCAGCAGCTATGCTGACACCGTTGGGAATCTTGTATTTCAATGGATCGGCCGGATCATCTGAAATGTACCAACCCGACAGGTCAACTGTTGTAGTGCCTGCATTATACAACTCAATGTAATCTTCGTAATCACCGAAGTTGTCTGCAATAATATTGCGGTTCGAACATGAGTATTCGTTAATGACTACCTGGGCTGAAGCTGTCAGGCAACACAATGAAACCAGCCACAGCGCAACCTGTTTCATGAGCTATGAGTATTTTCAAATGGTTAAAATTAAGGAATGCCCGGCGGGCAGAAAATGAATTTTCAAACTAAAATCCTTGAACATGTCCACCACCGAGGGTATGATACAGATCCAAAAGCCTGAACTTATTTACCTGGGCGGTGGGTGCTTTTGGTGTGTTGACGCCGTCTTTCGTCAGCTGCAGGGTGTGCTTCGGGTTCGCTGTGGGTACATGGGCGGTCAAATTGCTCATCCTACTTATCAACAGGTATGTAGCGGCACTACCGGTCATGCTGAAGTAGTGGAAGTATTGTTTGATGCTCGAGAATTACCGCTGCATTCGGTTTTAGAAGTGTTTTTTTCGGCACACGATCCTACAACATTGAATCGCCAAGGTGCTGATGTGGGCACACAATACCGGTCAGTAATTTTTTATACCACTCTGAAACAAAAACAAGCTGTTGAAAAGTTTGTATGCGATTTAGAAGCTAATAAAGTGTTTATGCGGCCTATAGTAACAGAAATTTCTAAGGCGGCGAGGTTTTATGAGGCAGAAGACTACCATCAAAACTATTTCAATATGAATACACATACTGCTTATTGTCAATACGTTATATTACCGAAGCTAAAGCAGATTAAAAAGCTTTTCCCCGAACTACTGCGAGCGCCCTCTCCCGATCACGAACCAGAAAATCGCTGCCATTTACCTTGAGTGTAGCGCAATAAAAACACCCCTTTGTTTTCCCGGTACAATACGTTTTCGCCTTGCATTACAGGCACTACCTTAAAGACAGAGGCCACAGGCGGTGAGGCCGGCGGCGGAAAAACTCCAAGCATCCATCGGCCAAATTGAGCTAACTGATTTCCGAAGTATTTGCCATGATCATAGCCCCTTAGGGCATGTTCTGAGGGGGGAACCAGAAAGCGAGCCTGATAATTATTGCGAAAATGCTGGACTGCGCTATCGGTGCGCTCATAAAAAAACGAGGTAGAAATCAAACAATCGAAGCTATCTAATAAAGAAGGGGATATGCGCTCCAACGTTCTCCACCCGGGCATGCCAATTAGCTTTATGCTTTTTTCTGCATGTTTGGACAAATGATGCATGATTGAATTTATGAATTGGGCATCATTGGAAGCCAAAATCACCACGTTTGTAAGCAAGTGGCTTAAAGAGTCGGCAAGGTTTCGCAGAGCAAGTCGACCGGTATCCTGAAACACAATCCAGGGCAATGGATACAATCCTGCTTCTGTTTTTTTCTGGTTTAAGCTCTGGAAATAAGAAAGCACTTCCATTTCCTGAGCCACCTGTTTGCGGCCGACAAGCAACACCCGATCGCCAAAATGACGGCGGTAAACGTATTCAAACAGATACTCGCAGTGGCTCCGTAAGGTGGCAGAACCTAAGATGAAATATTGATTTCCGGAAACCGGCGATGTCAACGTGGGTAGGGCGTAAACAACCGGGATATGATTGGAAAACGAAAGCTCGTTTATGGTTTTCAGCTCTTTTCCATGAAACATACCAAACAGCAAATGAGCATTACTTAACTGTTTAAGCCCACGGGAAAAATCCGTACTGTCTAAAATATCTACTATATGTAGCTGGGCTTTCATCCCCTTTGAGGCCAGCTCCTCAAAAGCAAGCATCAACCCTTGCGCATATTCAACAGCTATTTGAGCTTCTTCAGGGAAATAAAAGTCGTCTTTTGTGTTTAGAAAGATGCTCTTGCTATTGAGAGGTAAAAACAGGCCAACTTGAAATACAGTACCCTGTGTACTAAACCTATCGCTAGGTTGAGCTGAAGCTGTAATACACCAACAGGCCGTCGATAGGATGACTACTGAGTGGAAGAACTTGCTTATTCCCATTCTATTGTGGCAGGAGGCTTGGAACTAATATCGTAAACAACTCTGTTTATACCTTTTACATTATTGATAATGTCGTTAGCCACTTTTGCCAATAGCTCATGAGGCAAGCGACTCCAGTCGGCAGTCATGCCGTCAGTGCTTTCTACAGCTCTGAGCGCTACCACATATTCATAAGTACGTTCATCACCCATGACGCCAACAGAGCGGGTGTCCAACAATATAGCACCGGCCTGCCATACCCGATTGTAAAACCCGGACTGCTTCAACACATCGATAAACAATGCATCGGCTTCCTGCACCAGACGTACTTTTTCAGCAGTGACTTCACCCACAATGCGAATGGCCAGCCCCGGTCCGGGAAAGGGGTGTCGCTCCAAGATTTCGGTAGGAATGCCCAATTCTTTTCCAATTCGACGCACTTCATCCTTAAAAAACATGCGCAATGGCTCCACCACCTTGAGCTGCATGGTTTTAGGCAAGCCACCTACATTATGATGCGACTTGATGGTGGCCGATGGTCCATGTACCGGCCTAGATTCAATGACATCAGGATATATCGTTCCTTGCGCTAGCCATTGAACTTGGGCAAGACTTGCGGCCTGTTCTTCAAAAATGCGGACAAAAAGCTCCCCGATGATTTTGCGCTTTTGTTCCGGATCAGTAATGCCCTTCAGCGCATCCAAAAATCGTTGACGGGCATCAATACTTCTGACATTCAACTTCATGGAACGGTAGGCCTGCATTACTTGTTCAAATTCTCCTTTTCGCAACAGGCCGTTATCTACAAAAAAGCAGTGGAGCCGATCTCCGATGGCCTGATGCAAAAGGGCAGCCGCAACGGTGCTATCTACGCCGCCACTCAAGGCGAGCAAGACGTGATCTCGTCCAATGGTTTCACGCAGCTGTGCAATGACCGTGGCGACAACCGAGGCTGCTACCCATTCACCTCGGCAGCGGCAGACTTCATAACAAAAATTTCGAAGAATTTGTTGACCATAAACGGAATGGACCACCTCCGGGTGGAACTGCAGGCAATAGACGGGTTGAAGCCAACGGCCATTGTCGCTCCGATAGGCAGCTATGCCGGCATCATTTGTGCGGGCAATGACGCTGAAACCTTCCGGAAGGCGTGTAATGGTGTCGGCATGGCTCATCCATACCTGGCTGTTTTGATGTACTTCCTTAAAAAGTACTTCATGCTCGTTCAAAATATTTAGGTAGGAGCGGCCGTATTCGCGTGCCGTGGCCTTTTCTACCGTACCACCTAGAGTGTCGGCGATAAGCTGGGCACCATAACAGATGCCCAGGACGGGCAGGCGGTTTAGCCAGGGCTGCAGGTTCAGGCGAGGGCTATTGGGGTCGTGCACTGAAGCCGGGCTTCCCGAAAGGATAAGTCCTTTGCACGTGTCATCGGGTTGCGGAAGGTCATAATAGGGGTAGATTTCGCAATAAACATTCAGCTCGCGGATTTTGCGGGCAATGAGCTGGGTGTATTGCGAGCCAAAATCGGCAATGAGGATGCGTTCCACGGGGCGAAAATAGCATGTCAGCCTGTGCTCAACCAGCTGCTGCAAAGGGTTTTATCGTGAGGGATTTTGGATCATTAAAATTTTGTATATTCGTAAAAAACAAGATACATGGTAAGAGCTTTTTTGATTCTCATTGGCGTTTCGGCCTCTTTGAGCTTTAAAGTGTTGGCGCACACGGCATTTTTACAGCTGGATTTTTCAAACGGTCTAAAGCCGCCGGCGGCGTGCACCAGCGAAAGGGTTGCCGATGCCTCAGCTTCATCCGATACCGTTTTCATCTGCAACAGCCCATATGCCCGAAAATTTCACAAAACGCGGTTCTGTGAGGGTCTTCAAAGTTGTAAAGCAGCCATAACGGCAGTAAGTCGGTCTGAAGCAGTTGCCGCTGCAAGAACTGGCTGTCTTTTGTGTTATGGAAACAGCAGCTACAACAGGTCTATACCTCAGCCAGAGCGTCAAAACATTGTCGGTGGCGAAGGGGTAATTACCGGTGCCGATGGTGTATGGCTGTGTGAAGGCAATTATGCCACCCGTTACCATCGCTATCGAAATTGTCGGGGTTTAAGTAATTGCAAGGGTACCGTTCGCCAGGTTTCGAAAAAGGATGCTATAGCCATAGGCAGAACTGCTTGCGGCTATTGCTATTGAAGTCTTTTTGGGGTTTATAACCCCCATGTGCCTATAATTGATATTATGTAAAGTATAGGCAATTAAAACTTAAGTTAGGTAGCTGCTTGTCGGTAAGGATGCTTAACTAGGCTGATGTGAGGGCTTCCCCTCCTTTTCACGTAAGCAGCCGCTTTAGGTCCAGGGCATGCCCTAAGGCAAAAACATTGCCGGTCTGTTTAAAGTCCAAAAAACAAATGGTTATTGTGCCTGCAGATCTTTTGGCCGGCTACTTTTTAAGCTCTTCCAGGAGAGCTTTCATCTGATTGCTTTTATCCATCATACCCAGGCGTGCATAAAGCTCTTTCAAAGCTAACACGGCATCGGGATCTTTCGGGTTGAGCTCAAAAGCTTTTTCTAGATAAGGGCGTGATGTGTGGAAATAGCCATCACGCTGCTTTTTAAGGGCATCGTAGAGTTTTTGCTGATCTAAATCCAGTTTGTTCATCTCATTATTAATATCCACGGCACGATTGTAATACATGGCACCAAGGCGGTAATACGCATCGAAGTTGGATGGATCTTTGCCGATAGCCTGTTTAAACGAAGTTGCAGCCGCTGCCGTGTCTTTAATGCGCTCGTACATGATGCCGAGCTGAATGTAAAGAGGTACAAAATCCGGGTCTTTTTTCACCGCCTCATTCAAGCGTGTGATTGCTTCCCGGGGATTACCCGAAAATAGATATACATTAAGCTGATCGATCATCAAATTTTTGTCGTTTGGGAACATAGCCACGGCCTGGTCTAAAATGGCTTTCGCGCTGACAGTGTCTTTTTGTTGCAGCTTTATTTCAGCCAAAGAACTATACATCTCAGGACGATGAATGTTCCGGCTTTGAAGCTGACGGATCAACTGCTCCGCTTCTTCGAACTTTTGCAATTTCAGGGCTGAGCGTGAGGCGTATAGTGTCGCAAACGTGTCAATGAGTTGCTGATTGAAGTATCTGTTGATAGACTCGTAAGTCTGCGATGAGAGCAAAAACCGCTGATATGCGGCCTGATAATTTTTTGTGTTAAAATAATTTACTGCTTCATTGTAAGCTTTTACGGCATGTTCGAAGAGCTGTAATTGAATTTCATCTTTCCACTGGTTTTTAGGGTCCAATTCCATAGCTTTTTGATAAGAACGGATCACCTGTTCTAATGCGTCGGGGTTTTGTTTGCGGAAGTTGCTGTCGGTGGCGTATAACTGACCATAGATGGCGGCACGATAAAACCATGTTTTTGCCTGGGCTGCGGTTTTAACATCTTTAATGGCTTCGTCAATAGCAATTCTTGCCAAATCAAATTCACCATTGCGCATGTAGTTGTAAGCCGATTGCACTTTAGCCGATTGGGCAAACACGTAGGTGATGGCAAAAAGCCCTGCTAACAGACAGAGTACACGTTTCATGAATCCACTAATTTTTACTGAAGATATCACCTTGCTTGGGTTCATCGTGCCGGTCTGATGCGTTGTTTTCTTCGTTTTCAATTCGGGCTATGGCGGCTATGTCGTCCTGATCGTCGAGACGGATAAGCCGGACCCCCTGGGTGTTGCGCCCCGTTATCCGGATTTCCGAAACCGGCATTCGAATGGCTACACCTGATTTTTTGATAATCATCAAATCGTCGTTATCGCTGACGTCTTTGATGGCCACCAACATCCCGGTTTTGGGAGTAATGTTTATAGTTTTGACGCCTTTAGCGCCTCTGTTGGTCAGGCGGTATTCACTAAGCGGTGTGCGCTTTCCATAGCCTTTCTCACTGACAACGAGGATGGTTCGATTTTTGTCATTACGGCTGACGCACACCATGCCGATGACTTCGTCATTTTTCTCGTCCACATCAATGCCGCGCACGCCGGCTGCACTACGGCCCATAGGCCGAACTTTTTCCTCGTGAAAACGGATGGCTTTGCCCGAACGTACTGCGATCAGCACATCGGATTTGCCATCGGTAAGCTTGACATCGAGCAATTGATCTCCTTCTTTGATGCTCAATGCAATAATGCCATTAGAGCGCGGCCGGCTAAACTCTTCTAAAGTGGTCTTTTTGATTATGCCTTTTTTCGTGCAGAAGATCAAATAGTTATGAGTTATGTAATGCGGGTCGTCCAATTGCTTAACATTGATGATGGCACGAATGCTGTCGTCGGCAGGCAGGTTAATGAGATTACGAATAGCGCGCCCTCGGACATTTTTTCCGCCCTCAGGAATTTCATAGACCCGCAGCCAGAAACAACGCCCATTTTCGGTAAAAAAGAGCAGGTAATTATGGTTTGAAGCGATGAACAGATGCTCTATGAAATCTTCGTCGCGGGCAACACTGGCCTGAGCGCCACGGCCGCCCCTGCTTTGGCGTCGATAGTTGGCTATAGGAGTTCGCTTAATGTAGCCCATGTGGCTTATGGTAATCACCATTTCTTCATCAGGGATAAGGTCTTCGACTTCTAATTCTTCAGCCACGGGTACGATTTCGGTGCGTCGCTTGTCGCCGTATTTTTTCTTAATCTCCAGGATTTCATCTTTCAAAATTTCATACCGAAGCTTTTCATCACGAAGCACATCCTGATAATACTCGATGAGTCGCCGAACTTCCTTGTACTCTTCCCTGATTTTTTCGCGTTCCAATCCGGTCAGGCGCTGTAAGCGCATGTCCAGTATAGCTTTAGCCTGTATTTCTGTGAGCTGGAATTGACTCATAAGCCCCTGCTGGGCCTCTTCGGGGGAGCGTGAAGCACGGATCAGGGCAATTACTTCATCTAAATGATCCAAGGCCGTGAGCAGCCCTTCGAGGATATGGGCACGCTTTTCGGCTTCTTTTAATTCATAGTTGGTTTTACGAATGAGGACTTGATGGCGAAATTCCACATATACCTCAATCATTTGCTTGAGGCTGAGCAGCTTGGGGCGCCCGCCCACCAAGGCGATGTTGTTGATGCTGTAAGAGGTCTGTAATTGGGTATGCGTGAATAATTGATTCAATACGACGTTTGCATTAGCATCTTTTTTCAAGTCAATGACCAGGCGGATGCCCTCACGATCGCTTTCGTCGCGGGCCTCGGCAATACCGTCAATAATTTTTTCATTGCTGAGCTCGACGATCTGTTTGTGTATGGCGGCTTTGTTAACCTGATAAGGGATTTCGGTGATGATTACGCGCTCGCGTCCGTTTTTGAGCTGTTCAATTTCGGCACGCGCTCTGACTACCACCTTACCTTTTCCGGTGAGCATGCCTTGCCGGACGGGTTCATAGCCGTAGATGATGCCACCGGTTGGAAAATCGGGGGCTGGAATAATCTTTACTAATTCCTCATCGGAAATGTCCCGGTTGTCGATGTAAGCGGCAATTCCATCGCATACTTCCGAAAGATTGTGCGGCAGAATGTTAGTCGCCATTCCCACGGCAATACCAGAAGCACCGTTGATCAACAAGTTCGGGATTCTGCTGGGAAGGACAGTAGGTTCCTGAAGGGTATCGTCGAAATTAAGCTGAAAGTCAACGGTATCTTTGTCAATATCGGCTAAAAGCTCTTCGCTGATGCGTTCGAGCCGAGCCTCGGTGTAACGCATGGCCGCCGGCGGGTCATCATCAATTGATCCGTAATTGCCTTGCCCATCGATAAGGGGATAGCGTAGCGACCAGGGCTGCGCCATGCGGACCATAGCTTCGTAAACAGCGCTATCACCATGAGGGTGGTATTTTCCCAGCACCTCCCCTACGATGCGGGCTGATTTTTTGTATGGCTTGTTGTATTGCAAGCCCAGTTCGTTCATGGCATAAAGGATGCGTCGTTGTACCGGCTTAAGGCCGTCACGGGCATCGGGAATGGCACGGGAAACGATGACCGACATAGAATAATCTATGTAGGCCGTTTTCATTTCCTCTTCGATGTTGACAGGGATAATTTTTTGACCGTTAGCCACTTGACAAGTTTTTATGCAATTGATACCTCAAGAACTGTGAGGCGTAATTGCAAAGGTAGCTGTTGAACAGGCATGCCTTTGTCGTTTTTTCCTTTTTTTCAAACTGTGTTTGTGCATATTCATAGAAAGAGTATGCCATAGCCCTGGACATATATTCAGGCGTGCACAGTATTATTGCAGGTCTAATTATTTTGTAATTGTTTTGCCCATGATGATCCAAATCGCAAATGTGTTATTGTGGTTCGTCATAATTTGTACTCTGGTCACAACTCAAACGAGGGCGCAAGGAGGAAGCCAACTGCTTCCCTCCATAGGGCTGAATGCCTATCCTGATGATACGGACAGCATTTGTGAAATTCCCCTTCGGATAACGAATGACTTTAATTCGATCGGATATCAAGCGGGGCAACCCCTTCACGACTTTACCCTGTATGACCTCGGGGGATCGGCCGTCAACTTAAAACAATTGTTGCAAGGGGGGAAACCTCTGGTTTTACTTACCTGCAGCTATTCATGTCCTGCATTTCGCGAACGTCTTCCGGAATTCAAAAACCTCAGCGTTTTGTATGCCGATTACTTAGATTTTTTGCTGGTTTATACCGTTGAAGCGCATCCCATTGACTCTGTAAGCCCATATTATGGTTATGTAAATGTGATGCAGCAAAACTTGTCCGAAGGCATTTTAATTGCTCAGGCAGTCACCTATGGTCAACGAAAGCAGACGGCGCAGCAGATGGTTGATGCATTAGGCATTGACGTACCGCTGGTTATCGATGGGCCGTGCAATGAGTTCTGGATTGCTTCGCAGTGTGGTCCGGTGACGGCCTACGTCATCGATACCAGTGGAATACTTTATGCCAAACAGGGTTGGTTCAATCAGCCGGGAGAGCCGCTGGGGGAAACTCTGGATCAATTTCTGGGAATTGATCTGACCACTGATATAGGGTGTGGGGCTTCGATTGTGTACGATTTTTCTGTTGCCGACACCATCCAATATGGAGCCCCCGGAAGTGTGCTGTATTTTCAAACCAATTTGGTAAATGAAGATGATTCACTTTGTGCACACGTTTTGATTTCGAAAGAAAAGGAGTTATTGCCCGTTGGATGGTCTGCAGCTATATGCCTTTCTATATGTTATTCGCCCTCTGTAAAAAAGGTTGATGCCGTGGTCATGCCTGAAACGAACCTTCCCTTCATTTTAGACTTATACACCACCCCCGTTATTGACACGGCTTTTATCAGAGTTGGTTTCAAGAACATAATCAAGCCGTGGCAACAAACTTCGAAATGGTTCATAGGAATTACGAGCCAGGAAGCCGTTGCAACACACGCTATTGAAGTAAAAGATCTGGCGGTGTTTCCTCAACCAGCCTCTCATGATCTGTTTGTCTTATCACCCCTGACTCCAGCTGCAGGCGCAACTTTAGTGGTGGTCGATATTCAAGGTCGAGTGATTCATTATCAGCAATGGACTCAAGACGTCACGAAAATTGACGTAGCAAAATGGCCTAATGGCTGGTATGGTATAACAGCCGCAACCCCGCAGTCTCTCTTGCGACGTTCATTTATTGTCGCTCGATAAATCACAGCTCACAAGACTCACATCGTGTTTTTATTATAAACAGTCATTAACAACTGTTTGCAATAGTTATATATCTTAGTCAAGAAACTTTTCCCCTCAAAGGCTAATAGTCATGAAAAAACTGTTTCTTCTTCCCTTAGCAATCGTCATGCTGTCGGGTGTTAGCCACGGACAGCGCAAGTGCGGTACCATGGAATACATGGAGTGGCTAATGGTGCAGGATCCTGCTTTGAAATCACGGCGTGAGGCAATTGAACAATTCACGCAAAAATGGATTGCCGAAAATGCCGGTGCTCCGCGTACGGTTTACACCATACCGGTAGTTTTTCATGTGGTTTACAACACCTCGGCACAAAACATCAGCGATGCGCAGATCATGGCACAGTTGGATCAACTCAATGCCGATTTTCGCCGCACCAACTCCGATGCCAGTAACACTCCTTCGGTATGGCAATCCACAGCCGCCGATTGTGAAATCCAGTTTTGTTTGGCGCAGCGTGACCCCAATGGCAACCCTACTAACGGAATCATCAGAAAGTCCACAACGGTGACTTCGTTTTCCAGCAACAACAATATCAAGTTCAACAGCACGGGAGGTTCTGATGCGTGGCCGGCTTCCAGTTACCTCAATGTCTGGATTGGCAACCTCAGTGGTGGGCTGCTGGGCTATGCACAATTTCCCGGAGGCAATGCCTCAACAGACGGGGTTGTCGTTCATTACACGACGGTGGGTAGTATTTCCAGTCCCGGAAGCGGAACGCCATTTCACCTAGGTCGTACCCTCACGCATGAAGTGGGTCATTGGCTCAACCTGTACCACATTTGGGGTGATGACGGCACCTCCTGCTCCGGCAGCGATCAAGTGTCCGATACCCCAAACCAAGCTGGTGCCACGAGCGGATGCCCTTCTTTTCCTAAAACGGATGCATGTACAGGGGGACCTAACGGCATCATGTTTATGAATTACATGGATTACACCAATGATGCCTGCATGAACATGTTTACTGCGGGCCAAAAAACGCGGATGCGGGCTGTGCTGGCAACAGGAGGTGCGCGTGCTTCGCTCGCATCTTCACTTGGCTGCACACCGCCTTCAACCAGTTGTGCCACCCCTACAGGTGTTACTGCTTCATCCATCACCAGCTCATCTGCTACAATTTCATGGGGTGCCGTCAGTGGAGCTTCTAGCTACAATGTTCAATATAAGCCCTCTTCGAGCTCTACATGGACTACAATTTCCTCTTCCTCCACTTCAGTAACTCTAACGGGATTAACTGCCAGCACTACCTACAACGTACAGGTACAAGCTGTTTGCAGCGGCGGTTCTTCCGCCTATTCATCCCAAGTCTCCTTTACCACTTCATCTTCGGGAGGTGGGCCCTCCTACTGTGCCTCCAATGGTAACAGTCAGCAATACGAGTTTATCGACTATGTAGCCATCGGAAGTATAGCGCGGACCAGCGGCGCTGAAGCAGGGGGCTATTATAACGGAACTTCTCTATCTACGACGGTAAATAAGGGTATCAATTACACCCTCACGGTTAGTGCCGGCTTCACCGGAACGGTTTATACTGAGCAGTGGGCAGTATTCATCGATTGGAACATTGACGGTGACTTTGCCGATGCCGGTGAGACCGCTGCTTCATTCAGCAGCTCTGGAAGCGGGAACGTTTCGGTTACAATCAGTGTTCCCTCAACTGCGGCCACGGGTACAACACGGATGCGCGTGAGCATGCGTTACGGCTCTGCACCTCCTTCTTGCGGATCTTTTGATTACGGCGAAGTGGAAGATTATTCACTCAACATTCAAACAGGAAGCTCTACCTGTACCGATGTGGGCGAACCCGGCAACAACAGCAGCTCCACTCCTATGGCCATCACGGTGGGCACGACCCTCTCGGCACAGATCAGCAGCTCTACCGACAAAGACTGGTATTCATTCAGCAACAGCAGCTCGGCAAAGCACATTAAGATCACCTTGACCAACCTGCCCGCTGACTACGATATCAAATTATACAATCCCAGCGGCACCAATGTCAAAACCTCCGAAAACAGCGGAACCACCAACGAAACGATCATCTATAACAATGGTCCGGTAGGTACATATAAAATTCAGGTTTATGGTTGGAACGGTGCACATAGCACCACGCAATGTTACAACCTGTTGGTACAAACCAGTTCCAGCCCATTCCGTTACGCTGAAGACGGGGAAACGGTAAACGAATTTCCTGCTGAATCTCAGCTCGTGGTTTATCCGAATCCCGTTTCCGAACAACTCACCTTAAAGTTTACTGTTGCCGAAAAGGGACCTGCTCAAGTGCACGTCTATAACTTAATGGGGGAACGACTTTTTGCAGGCCAAGCGCTGGCAGTCCCAGGTTCCAATGTTTATCACATTCCGGTTTACAACTGGGCTCCGGCCTTGTACGTGATTGAAGTGGTAGTCGGGCAGCATGTTCTGCGCCAACCCTTCATGGTCAGCAAGTAAAACCTTATTGATTAGGAAAAGTACAGGCCGCTCTACAGCGGCCTATTTTATTTATTGTACTGTTGCAGATAATTGCGCCAGCGGTCAATAACTTGTTGCATGTCGGCAGGCAAGCTCACTTGAAAATTCATCTGCTGATGCGATCGCGGGTGGATAAAAGAAAGCTGCGCTGCATGCAAGGCCTGACGCGGACATAGGGCAAAACAGTTTTCTACAAACTGGCGGTAGCGTGGATATAGAGTACCTTTTAAAATGCGATTGCCTCCATATGTAGCATCATTAAACACCGGATGGCCAATGTATTTCATGTGTACCCTAATCTGATGGGTGCGGCCCGTGTCTAGATGACACGACACGAGCGTGACGTAGTAAAATCGTTCTAATACCTGGTAGTGAGTAATCGCAGGTTTACCGATAAGTTCATCGTCATCGTACACATCCATCAGCAGGCGATTCCGCTGACTGCGGCCGATGCGTCCGGTGATGGTGCCGCTGTCTTTTCGGAAATCGCCCCATACGAGTGCCAAATAGCTTCGTTTTACGGTATGTTGCGCAAACTGTCGTGCCAAATGCTGCATAGCCAACTCCGTTCGGGCTACAACCAACAAGCCACTGGTGTCTTTATCTAAGCGATGCACTAAACCAGGCCGTTGCTCATTTCCGGGCACAGTGGGTAGCTGGCGAAAATGATACAACAATGCGTTTACCAGCGTGCCGCTTCGGTTGCCAGCCCCGGGATGGACCACCATTCCCGCGGGCTTGTTCACCACCAAAACATCATCATCCTCATAAACAATGTCTAATGGTATATTTTCCGGTTGGGCGGGTTGTTCCTCCAATTCCCGCGGCACCTTGATGATGACTTCGTCGCCGGGCCTCACTTTGTAATTGGCTTTGATCAAGCGATTATTGACCAGTACCCAACCGGCGTCAATGCCCTGTTGAATTTTAGTACGAGAAACCCCTTCTATGCGGCTCTGCAAAAAGCGATCTATGCGTACCGGTTTCTGGCCGGCGTCAACAACCAAGCGAAATTGTTGATTCACCAATTCGCGCGGCTCGGCACCTTTGCCCTTCATCGGATCATGACGCCCCACCGATTTAACAACGGAATCAGCGTAAAGTTATCCGGTACCAGGCTGTCGGTAACAAAAACATATTTTTTATCATACAACGCTCCTTGATGCCAAAAGCTAACCCAGAATTCGTTGTTGAGGGGACATAGATTTTGGCGCATCAATTCAATACCCACATATTGCCGTCCTTCTACTCTGCGAATGTATTGCCGCAAGGTGGACGTGATGACGTTCTTGCCGTTTACGACACCGTAGCCTTTACTGGTAATGAGCACACCATCAATGGCGTCAGGCTTCAGATTGATCAGATACACGTACCAATCGCCTTGGCTGTTGCTATCGCTTTCCGGAACAATGGCCACAGCAATATCCTCGACACGCAAGAAATCTATGTCTTTAAGCATACTGATGGAACACCTCTTGGTTTGCAGGTTGCGGAAAAACACGAAACAGCTTGCTAAACCATCTGAGCCATACCTTTTTGACTTCTTCCATAGGGATTTCCTTGCCCAACTCTTTTTGTAAAGAGGTTACGCCCTTGTTGGTAATACCGCACGGTACAATCAAACGAAAGAACTGTAGATCCGTGTTGACGTTAAAAGCCAGTCCATGCATGGTTACCCAACGACTACAGCGAATGCCGATGGCGCAGATTTTTCTTGCCCGTGCAGGTGAGTTGGCATCCAGCCATACGCCAGTAGCACCAGCTGATCGGCCGGCAGTAACTCCGAAGTCAGCTAGCGTGCCAATGACGGTTTCTTCCAGCAGTCTTAAATAGCGACCGATATCGGTAAAAAACAGATCCAAATCCAGAATCGGATAACAAACCAACTGTCCTGGGCCATGATAGGTGATGTCGCCTCCACGGTTGATACGATAATAACTTATGCCACGTTCCTTCATCGCCTGCGGGCTGATCAATAAATGTTGTTCGTTGCCGTTTCGACCTATAGTAAACACGTGTGGATGCTCACACGTGATTAAAAAGTGCAGAGGTTCGGTTTGGTTGCCCTCGCGCCGCTTCAGTTTGTTTTGAACGACTCTGGCAAAAAGCTGCTCTTGGAAATCCCAAACGCGTTTGTACTCCTGAAGTCCTAAGTCGTACCAGACTACCTGCTGGCGCGCATCGCCATCTTCATCCGTTGAAAAAAACTTTTCGCTTAGCACGCTGTTTGGTTCGTGAGTTGCAAATTACGGGATAAACCCCAAAGCGTCGTACTCAGCGGCCGTTTAAATACGCAGAGCCCTGAGTTGGCCTACGTCAACCGTCCGCAGGTTTCGGTAAATCAACGTAATGATGGCCAAACCTACTGCCACTTCGGCGGCAGCCACAGCCATTACGAAGAAAACAAAAATCTGGCCGGCCGGGTCGTTGTGATAAGCCGAAAAAGCCACCAATAGCAAATTAACACTGTTGAGCATCAACTCTACACTCATGAAGATCACAATGGCATTGCGCCGGAACAACACCCCGAAAACGCCGATACTGAACAACACCACACTAAGCAGAATAAAATGATGTAGAGGGACTTGCTGAAATATTTGCGCCATGATTATGTATTGCTTGTATGATGTTTGACGGCTTCAGCTTGAGCCAATGCCACATCTTTCCGCCCCAACACAACGGCACCGATGATGGCAACCAAAAAAAGTATGGAGGCAACCTCAAAGGGTAAAATGTATTGGGTGAAAAGCACTTGACCCAAAGCGCGCGCAGTGCCGATGGGCACGGCTTGTTGTAAATCCGATGTTTGCGCTGGCAAAAAATGTGTCGCTGTCGAGGTCAGCGTCAGCAGAAAAAGACCGGCAATCGCTGCTATACCGACCAAATGCATGCGCGAGGGCCGAGGTTCTCCCGTTTCATTCAGGTTCATCAACATGATTACATATAGAAAAAGCACCATAATTGCTCCAGCGTACACAATGATGTTGACCACGCCGACAAAGGATGCATCCAACAGCAACAGGTATATAGCAGAAATTCCAAAGAAGACCAGTACCAAAAACAAAACACTATGTACCGGATTACGCGCCAATATAACCATGAGCGCAAGTGCTATGGTAGCTGCAGCTAAGGTGTAAAAGGTTAATGCCAGCACAGCAGAAGTTTTGGACAGCAGCTTTTATGAAGTGAGGGGAGGTATGATTTCTTCACGCTTGCTCCCTTCCAGCAATCTGTCTTTGCCGTAAATAAAGTCGTTGCGGTCAAAGCCGGCCGGGGCAAAAGTGGGCTCCAAAAAGATAGCTTCCTTGGGGCAGGCTTCTTCACACAAGCCACAGAAGATGCACCGCAACATGTTGATCTCATATTTGATGGCGTATTTCTCTTCGCGGTACAGATGTTCTTCCCCTGGCTTTCGCTCGCCCGCCTCCATGGTAATGGCTTCTGCAGGGCAAGCTACAGCACATAAGCCACAGGCCGTGCAACGTTCGGCGCCATTTTCGTCGCGCTTCAATACATGCAAACCTCTGTAACTTATCGGCACGGGTCGCTTTTGCTCTGGGAATTGAACGGTAGCCTTGCGGCGAAACAGGTGCTTAATGGTTACCGATAAGCCCCCTACGATTGCAGGCAAATACATTTTTTCTGCCCAGCTTAGTCGTGGCCGGTCCAGCACCTTTGCGCGACCCGTTAACAAATAACCTTGACCTTCCATGTACACGTTTTAGATTAAGGAACCAGCTTGAGAATTACTGCAGTGATAAAAATATTGAGCAGCGACAACGGCAGCAAACCTTTCCAACCCAACTTCATGAGCTGATCGTATCGGAAACGAGGCACCGTCCAACGGACCCACATGAAGAAAAAGATAAATAGGGCAATCTTGAGAAAGTAAACCAAAAAGCCAATGAGCGATCCCAAGATCGGCCCTACCCAAGCCTGTACCGCATCCATTCCCGGATAGTTGTAGCCGCCGAAGTACAAGGCAGCCATGACCGCCGATGAGATGAACATGTTGATGTATTCGGCAAACAAGTAAAAGCCCAGCTTCATGCTGCTGTATTCGGTATGAAACCCTCCGATCAGTTCTGTTTCGCATTCGGGAAGGTCAAAAGGAGTACGGTTCGTTTCAGCAAAAGCGGTAACCAGAAAAATCAAAAAACCCAGAGGCTGATACCAGATGTACCAATTGAAGCCATGTTGTTGTGCGACGATTTCGCGCATGCTCAGAGTGCCGGCTACCATAACCAAAGCAATAATAGACAAGCCCATGCTGAGTTCATAGCTGATGACCTGCGAAGAGGCACGCAAAGCACCCATTAAAGAAAACTTGTTGTTTGACGCCCATCCCCCGATCATGATGCCGTAAACGCCTATAGACACCACAGCAAAAACATATAAGATTCCAAAATCAGGATCGGCCAGTTGCAAGCGGTAGCTGTGTCCCCCAAGATTCAGATCAGGCCCCCATGGGATCACGACGCCGGCCATCAAAGCACAGATCATCGCTACGGCCGGGCCCAACACGAAAAGAAACCGGTTAGAGCTGACCGGAATCAGTTCTTCTTTCATGATCATCTTGATGCCGTCGGCCAGGGGCTGCAACAGTCCGCCCGGGCCTGCTCGGTTGGGTCCCAGCCGGTCTTGGAGAAAAGCAGCCACTTTGCGCTCGGCATAGGTGGAATACAAGGCCACCAACATGGTTAGTGCGAAGATGGCCAGCATTAAAATAATCGTAGGCAACAAGGTCATGGCCTAGTTAAGAGCTTTTCGGATTAGTTGACACCTTCAAACTCGTTCCACCGTTCATTATCCAGTTTGGAATACAGAGTATGCGGCAGCTCTTTGGTATTTGCATGATACTTATTGGCATTGATTACGCTCCAGGGTTGGAAAGCTCGGGGGCCTTCTACCACCCAATCGTTAAGGTTGTAGTGTTCCCATCGGCACTCGTTACAGATGAACTCATGTACTTCGCCATATTCATCCTTACGCGCTGTGACGCGATATATTTCTTTCCCCCGTAACCACAAGACCACTTTTCCGCAACATTTGGCGCAATTACGGTGGGCGTCCATGGGGATAAGAAACCAGACGCGGTTGCGAAACCGAAAGTGCTTATCGGTAAGGGCGCCTACCGGGCAAACATCAATCATGTTGCCAGAAAATTCATGGTCAATAGCTTTTTGGATGTAGGTAGAAATCTCACTGACTTCGCCCCGCCATAAAATGCCGTGCACGCGGTCATTGGAAAGCTGGTCGGCAACCAGGGTGCAGCGGTAGCACAGGATGCAGCGGGTCATGTGCAATTGGATGTGCGGGCCGATATCGATGGGATCAAAAGTGCGGCGCGGAAATTCATATCGTGTTTTCTCTAATCCATGCTCATAGGCAAAGTTCTGCAGGTCGCATTCTCCGGCCTGATCGCAGATCGGGCAATCCAGCGGATGGTTGATGAGCAACAATTCGACCACTCCGCGCCGGGCCTCCAGCACCTCGGGCGAGGTGATGTTGCGCACCACCATGCCGTCTTGAGCTGGCGTACAGCACGAAGCCACCAGCTTGGGCATCGGCCTCGGATCGCGTGCCGATGCTTGCTCCACTTTTACCAGACAGGCCCGACATTTGCCGCCACTGCCTTTTAATGAGCTGTAGTAACACAGGGCGGGCGGTACAATCTTGCCTCCGATCTTACGGGCGGCATTAAGGATGGTGGTCCCCTCTTCTACCTGCGTTTCAATATCGTCGATGGTGATTCGGATCATGCGATTTCAACAGATGCATTTGCAAAAACAAAGGAGGCGCGTCGCCGGAACAGGCATTGCTGGGGCTGATGTACATGGGCTTCAAACTCCTGACGGAAATGACGCAGGGCTGAGGCCACCGGCCAAGCAGCAGCATCGCCCAGCGGGCAAATGGTATTGCCTTCTATTTTCTTTTGTACATCCCAGAGCAAATCAATATCGTGGAGCGTGCCATGGCCTTCTTCAATTTTATGGAGCAAGCGTTCTAACCAACCTGTGCCTTCACGGCAGGGGCTGCATTGACCGCAACTTTCGTGGTGGTAGAAGCGGGCAAAATTGTAGGTATTGCGCACGATGCATTGTGCTTCGTCATATACGATAAAACCTCCGGAGCCTAACATCGATCCTGTTTCGAAGCCGCCGTCAGCCATCGATTCATAACTCAATAAGCGCGGCTGTCCTGATGCGGTTTTCAACGCCAGATGCGCCGGTAAAATCGGTACACTGGAACCTCCCGGCACAATGGCCTTTAGTCCATATTCCCCTTCCATTCCCCCACACCACTCATCGGAATACAAAAACTCTTCTACTGAAAGGCCCAACTCCACTTCATACACGCCAGGCTTTTTGATGTTGCCGCAAGCCGAGATCAGTTTCGTACCCGTGCTTTTACCTATACCAATAGAAGCATAAGCATCGCCTCCATTCAGAACGATCCAGGGCACTGCAGCCAAAGTTTCAACGTTATTGACCACAGTAGGCATACCATACAAGCCCACTACGGCCGGAAACGGAGGTTTAACGCGCGGCAGACCGCGCTTGCCTTCCAATGATTCGAGCAAAGCCGTTTCTTCCCCACAGATGTAAGCCCCTGCACCTGGATGTACCACGATGTCTAAATCAAAGCCGCTGCCCAAAATATTTTTGCCCAACCAACCGGCAGTGCGCGCTTCTTCAATAGCCCGTTCCAAAATTTTGATAATCCATTTGAATTCTCCCCGAACATAAATAAAGGCACGGTTTGCTTCTAAGGCATAGCTACTGACAATCAGGCCTTCAATCAGCAGATGAGGCAGTTTTTCCATCAAGTAGCGGTCTTTGAAAGTGCCTGGTTCGCTTTCATCGGCATTACAAACCAGGTAGCGGGGCCGCCCTGATTTCTTGTCTAAAAAGGACCATTTTAATCCCGTAGGAAAGCCGGCTCCCCCCCTTCCACGCAAGCCGCTCTTCTTGACTTCTTCCACCACTTCCTGTGGCGACATGCTTTTCAACGCCTTTTCAACGGAGGTATAGCCCCCCTCTCGCCGATAGATGTCATACCGGTCTATTTCTTCGATATGAGCCTTCTCTAAAAGCAATAAGCGTCGCATAACAGCCTTCAGGTTATGGCGTTTTGTCTGAGCTGTTCCAACAATGCATCTACTTTTTCTTCCGTGTCTAAAAATTCGTAGTACCGCTCTCCGCATTGCAACATGGGAGCATAACCGCAGGCGGCTAAACACTCCACTCTGCGAAGCGTAAAGAGGCCGTCAGCGGTGGTTTCCCCTTCCTGAATACCTAATTTTTTCTTTAATGTTTGGATTAACCACTCAGCGCCTTTGATTTCACATGGACCAGTATGACATACTTCCAACACGTAACGCCCTACTGGTTTTAGATGAAACATGCTGTAGAAAGTGGCTACTTCATATACTTCTATGGGCTTCAAATGCAACAACTCGGCTATGTAATCCATAGCCTCGACCGAGAGGTAGCCGCCAAACTGTTCCTGAGCCAGGTGTAAGAGAGGAATGAGTGCTGACTTTTGCTGCCCTTCCGGATACCGACGAATAATTTGTTGCGCCTGCTCTAAAACTTCAGGGCTGAATTCAACTTTTTTACCCCTGCGAACGGCCAGCATGCCTGCTTATTGCTGCGGCGAAAATAAGAAAAGAACCTCCAGCAGCTTGCTGGATCAAACAGACAAGTTCATCTTTCATGCAATTCGTTCATGAGCACACAGCTTGTCGGTGCTTGTTTGTATAACAGGTGGTTCAAGCATCCAGTTCGCCCGCAATCACGTTCAAACTGCTCAGCGTGATGATGGCGTCGGAAACTAACTGCCCTTGAACCATTTCGGGAAATGCCTGATAATAAATGAAGCAGGGTCGGCGGAAATGCAAGCGGTAGGGCGTGCGACCGCCTTCGCTGATCAGGTAAAAACCGAGCTCTCCATTGGCGCCTTCCACAGCCTGGTAAATCTCCCCCTTAGGCACGGGAATCTCTCCCATGACAATTTTGAAATGATAGATGAGGGCCTCCATGCTGGTGTATACCTCTTCTTTGGGCGGCAAGTAATAGTGAGGCGTGTCGGCATGGAAGCTGGTTTTATCGGGTAATTGCTCCAGCTTTTGGACAGCTTGCTTGATGATGGAAAGCGACTGCCACATTTCTTCATTGCGTACGATGAACCGGTCGTAGGTGTCGCCGTGGCGCCCCACCGGGATCTGAAAGTCAAAATCCTCGTAAGAGCTATAAGGATTGAAGACACGAACATCGTAATCGACGCCACAAGCGCGCAGGTTGGGCCCGGTGAAACCATAATTCAGCGCGCGCTCAGCCGAAATGGCTCCTACCCCTACGGTCCGGTCCAGAAATATGCGGTTGCGGGTGAACAGCTTTTCAAAGTCGCGTAGAGTGCGGGGAAATTCTTTTAAAAATTCGTCCAGCTTGCGCCATGCAATATCGTTAAAGTCACGTTCCAGGCCCCCGATGCGGCCGATGTTAGTGGTCAGGCGCGATCCACATATCTCTTCCCATATCTCATATATCTTTTCTCTAAACTGAAACAGATACAAATAGCCCGAGTAAGCCCCGGTGTCCACGCCCAAAATAGAATTGCAGATGATGTGGTCGGCAATTCGGGCCAGCTCCATGATGATGACGCGCAGATAGTCCACCCGCTTTGGAATGCGGATGCCCAGCAGTTTTTCACACGTGATGTGCCAGCCCATGTTGTTGATGGGCGCACTGCAATAATTCAGCCGGTCGGTAAGGGGCGTAATTTGATAATAGGGCCGGTGTTCGGCAATTTTTTCAAATGCCCGATGAATGTAGCCAATGGTGGCTTCCCCCTTGATGATGCGTTCGCCATCCACCTCCACAATGTTTTGAAACACGCCGTGCGTGGCAGGATGGGTTGGCCCAATATTTAACGTGATGGTCTCTTTTTCAAGGGAACCCTCTTCCAGGCGTATATGTTGGCTGCCGGTAAGCATGGTTGCATTAAAGGTCTGCTCGGATCAATGCAGGATCACGTCCAAACATTTCGTCGTTTTTGTCTTTGCGCGTGTTGTCTTCCAATGGATATTCCTTGCGCATTGGGAAAATGGTCATTTCATCAACGTTCAAGATACGTTTCAAATTAGGATGTCCTTCGAAAATAATCCCGTAAAAGTCGTACGTTTCCCGCTCCATCCAGTTTGCGGCCGACCACAAAGGAGTAAGCGATGGGCAACGGGGCGGATCGCCGGCCAAGGGAGTCTTTATACGCAATCGCAAGTTGCTGCGCAAATTATGCAAATGATAGACCACCTCGAATTTCTTTTCGCGGTCAGGCCAATGCACACCACACAGGTCGGTCAGAAAGGTAAATTGAAGGGCTTCATCTTCTTTCAGCAAACGCATGGCTTCCATCAGTACGCTGACATCCAGCGTTACGCTCATCATGCCGTACTGTACTCGTGCGTCAAGAACCTTGTCTCCAAAACGCTCTGTGAGCCGTTGCAAAACTTTTTCGTTAGTGAGCATGGCCAACGATCAGCCGTGTTTGTTCAATTGGCTTCAACGGTCTGAATTCCGTAACGTTGCAGCAAGGCTTTGTACTGAGGAGAGTAACGACGTCGAAGAGGCTCGTTTTGTACCAACTCCTGAATTTTAAGGATGCCGTCAATGATTTGTTCTGGTCGAGGTGGACATCCCGGCACATATACATCAACCGGAATAATCTGGTCAATGCCTTGCAAAACAGAGTAGGTATCAAAGATGCCCCCGCTGCTGGCACAGGCGCCTACTGCCATCACCCACTTGGGTTCGGCCATCTGTTCATAAACCTGCTTTAGGATGGGCCCCATCTTTTTGGCAATCGTACCCATGACCATCAGCAGATCAGCCTGACGCGGGCTGAAACTAAGTCGCTCGCTGCCGAAGCGGGCCAAGTCATAGTGCGACGCCATCGTGGCCATAAATTCAATGCCACAGCACGAGGTCGCAAAAGGCAAAGGCCATATCGAGTTTTTTCTGGCCAACCCTACAACTTTATCTAAAGTGGTCAAAAAAAATCCCTCTCCCTGATAACCAGGTGGAGGGTCAACAATCTTGATGCTTCTCTTACCGCTTTGCTGCTCTTTACTCATGTCTGCTGGTTGTCAATGAGGAATTGCCTGCACTGGCTATGGGTAAAAGTACGACACGAACGCTTACTCCCATTCTAAGGCCTGTTTGCGCAAAATGTACCAAAAGCCAACGAGCAGCAAGGCTATAAAAAGACCCATGCTGATTAAGCCAACTGTTCCTAATTCACGAAAGTTGATGGCCCAGGGATAAAAGAAAATGATTTCCACGTCAAAGAGCACGAACAGGATTGCAGTAAGGAAGTAGTGTACGGCAAAGGGCTGACGGGCGTCGCCTATGGACTTGATGCCGCACTCAAAAGATTTGAGCTTCTTTTTGGTGAGGACCCGGGGGCCGAGCACATGGGTCAAGAAAAGTGTAATGGCAACGAAAGTTATTGCTAGTAACAGTTGCAACAGAATGGGCAAATAGGTCGAAAAGGTATCCATCTCACGCGAGGTGCAGCAAAGATGCAATGCTTCTTTCGGCACACCAAAGTGCACCCGGCCCCTTTTAGGGCTGTTTTTTTGATCCATCGAAATTTAGCATCATCTTTCGCAGATCTATTTGAGAATCCGATTCACCACCCCATTATGGCGACAGCACAAAAACAAAATCTTACCGATAAGTTGTTGCGCTTTATAGAGCGTGTGGGCAATAAGTTGCCACATCCGGCAACTCTGTTTGCCCTGCTGGCTGTGCTTACGCTTTTCATGAGCTGGTGGGTAAGCGCTTTAGGCATCACGGTGCAGCATCCCGGCACCGGTGAGGTGATAAAACCGGTAAACCTGCTCAACCGCGAGGGATTGCACCGCATCATCACCATGTTGGTAAAAAATTTTACTGACTTTGCCCCGCTGGGTACTGTTTTGGTTGCCCTTCTGGGCATTGGCATTGCTGAAGGAAGCGGATTAATCGGCACAGCCCTGCGCGTGTTGGTATTAAAAGCGCCACCTCGGCTACTCACCTTCGTGGTGGTATTTGCCGGCGTCATTTCCAACACAGCATCCGAAGTGGGCTATGTTTTATTGGTTCCTTTAGGTGCCATGATTTTTTTAGCCGTTGGCCGGCATCCCGTAGCAGGGTTGGCAGCATCCTTTGCCGGGGTTTCTGGTGGCTATAGCGCCAACCTCTTGCTGGGCACCATCGATCCACTGCTGGCGGGCATCTCTGAAGAAGCTGCGCGCATCGTGGACCCCAATTATTCCGTCAATGCAGCCTGTAATTACTACTTCATGTTTGCCTCCACGTTCGTTATTGCCGGCGTTGGTACATGGGTTACCGAACGAATTGTGGAGCCCCGTTTGGGTGTTTATCAAGGAGCAGAGCGCGCCGTAGAGCTCAAACCTCTGGTGGCGGCTGAGCGGCGCGGCCTGGTGTGGGCTGCTGTGGCTGCCATTGCCCTTACAGCTATCATCCTTTGGGGCTTGATCCCTGAAGAAGGTTTCTTACGCGATCCGCAAACCGGCAGCGTTTTGAAATCGCCGTTCATGAAAGGAATTGTTGCCTTCATTTTTTTAACGGCCGCCGTCTGTGGCATTGCCTATGGCATCGGTGCTGGCGCCTATAAAAATGATGCCGATGTGATAAAAGGCATGGCAAAAGCCATGGAAACTTTAGGAGCGTATATCGTATTAGTATTTTTTGCCTCTCAGTTCGTCGCCTATTTCAACTGGACCAATATAGGCTTGATCACTGCGGTAAAAGGAGCTGCCTGGCTCAAAGCAAGTGGCATGGGTCCCATTCCTCTTATGCTCGCTTTCATCCTGGTTTCAGCTACCATCAACCTGTTCATGGGCAGCGCTTCGGCTAAATGGGCCATTATGGCCCCTGTGTTTATTCCCATGTTCATGTTGCTGGGCTTTTCCCCTGAAATGGTGCAAGCGGCCTATCGCATCGGCGACAGTTCTACCAACATTATCTCGCCTATGATGTCTTATTTCGCATTGATAATTGCTTTCGTACAACGCTACGACAAACAGGCCGGCCTGGGTACCCTTATCGCAACCATGCTTCCTTATTCGGTGTTGTTTCTCATGGCTTGGTCGCTCTTGTTTGTGCTGTGGCTCGTCTTTGATCTTCCTTTTGGTCCGGGAGCCCCTACCTTTATCGGCACCTGAAGATCTGCCTGCACATTTATTCGCAGGTGGCTTATGAATTTTCGAGAGTTTAAAATTCATGTAGGAAGTCCTATAGCTCTTTAAAAAATTTTATTTGCGCAATCCAACGCAGCAAACTTTTCGTATATGTTTTTGAGTGTTTAAAATGAGAAAAGCTTTTTGGATTAGCGCGGCCGTGCTGGTGGCTTTGTTTGCTGCAGCATTGAAGCTTGCCCACTACATCAGGCCTTTGGGTAATCCGCCTCAACCCTACGTACGTTTTTGCCGCATCGCCGTTGAGGGATTAAATGCCTCATCCGCATCTGTAATTCAAAAGACCATGAAACAACTGCCAGGCATTCGAGCCATAAACCTCAACGCAGAGCAAGGCACTGTGGCTATCGCTTTTGAAGATGCCAAAGTGTCTGAAAAAGATTTCTTGCATTTGCTCAGTGCGTCAGGATTTTCGGGTGCCTTGATCGAAGCTGGGCCGGGCGAATGTCCTGTTCCCCACGGCTGGCTGCATGAGTACCGAAGCTGGTTCGACTTCCTGCATTAATACATAAACAATCTTAAAACCTCACAAAACATGAAAACGACCAAACTGCTTACGTTGCTGCCGCTGATCGCAGCACTTTTTTTTCTTTCTTGTAAAAAAGAAGAGCCTGAACTCGAACCAACATTGTACGAACGTTTGGGGGGAATCAGTGCAATCACAGCCGTAGTAGATCAATTTCTCGTTAATGTGATTAACGATCCGGTCATAAACCACCGCTTTACTACGGCTAACGGCGAGGCCTTGCGCCTGCATCTGATTGACCAGATCTGTGAAGCCACCGGTGGCCCCTGTATCTATAAAGGATTATCTATGAAAGAAGCCCACAGCACAGCCACCAACCCCGGCGCCAACGTAGCAAACATTACGGATGAGGAATTCAACGCTCTGGTTGGCGATTTGGTCATGGCCATGAACACATTAAACGTACCAGCCGACTTGCAAAATGAGTTGTTGGCAATCCTGGCTCCGATGAAGGATGACATTGTGGGCAACCCCTGAAGAAAATAAACATAACGTTTTTATTTAATGCTACTCCATGCGGGCCTATAGGCCGCTTTTTTAACTTATAATCTGGTTCTGCTGCACAGTCTGATGCCTAAAAGGTTGGGCTCAAAAAAAATCCCGATGCCTGAGCACCGGGATTTACCTCCTAACTATGGCTACGTTAGAGTCGGAGGGATTATTAACTCTGCTGACTTTTTCGGTAATCGGCCAAAAAGCGTTCCAGACCTATATCGGTCATGGGGTGTTTAAGCAAACCCAGAATGCTTTCCAACGGACAGGTACAAACATCGGCACCGGCTTCGGCACATCGCACGATGTGCAATGGATTTCTGATGGAAGCTGCCAGCACTTGCGTACGAAAATCGTAGTTGCGGAAGATGTGAACGATTTGCTCGATAAGCTGAATGCCGTCCCAGTTTGAATCATCGATTCGGCCGATGAACGGCGAAACATAATTGGCCCCTGCTTTAGCAGCAACTATAGCCTGGCCTGCACTGAACACCAGCGTACAGTTGGTTTTTATGTTGTTGTCACTACACCACTTTAATGCTTTTACTCCTTCAGTAGTCATCGGAATTTTAACGATGATGGCAGGGTGAAGTGCCGATAGCCGCTTGGCTTCGTTAGTCATGCCGTCGAAGTCAGTAGAAATCACCTCGGCACTGACGTTTTTGCCCACCAGCTCGCAAATGGCCAGGTAATGCTTCCGGATGTTTTCCTCGCCTTTTATACCCTCTTTGGCCATTAAGGTGGGGTTTGTGGTAACCCCGTCCAGAATACCAAGCGCTAATGCCTGGCGAATCTGGTCAAGATTGGCAGTATCAATGAAAAACTTCATGACAAAAAAATTAGGGCAAGTGACTTTTATCGCACCGCTACAACCGCCTACCCTTGCTGCCTTCCGACCCTGGGGGTGTTCAGCAGGAGCTGGTCGTAAAAGGCTTGCCCTGTTGCAAATGTAAAAGGTGCATGCATTTGACCCATGAGATTTTTCGAAAAATAGTTTTGAACAAATCCTTGGGTATTTTTCTTCGAAAAAGACATGAAAGAAATAAAGAGGCTTTAGACCATAAGTAGCTCAAAAACAGTAATTTCTGGCTTTATCCCTACTCTACCGCTGTAACCTACGAATCCTATGCCCCGGTTTACATATAAATACTTGTCATCCTGCTGATACAGGCCGGCCCATCGCGGGTAAAGCCACTGGGCAGGGCTCCAGCGAACTCCGGCTGTTTCCACCCCGAATTGAAAACCGTGGGTATGTCCACTGCAGGTGACTGCAATCGGAAGGGCAGCGCTTAGTATTTCAGCATCCCAATGCGTTGGGTCATGTGACAGCAACAGCCTTACGGCAGCCTGCTCTGTACCTTTTAATGCCTTATTCAAATCTCCGTAGCGGCGAAAGCGTTTGTGTACACTCCAATTGTCCACACCCACCACAGCAATGCATTCGTCTCCCCTGCTGATGAGTGCATGTTCGTTTATCAGCAGCCGCCAACCCAATTGCCGGTAGGCATCAATCAAAGCCAGCTCGTCATGCTTGCGGTGTTGTTCATCGGGCCAGTTGTAGTAATCCCCAAAATCGTGGTTGCCCCGAACCGCATAAACGCCCAAGGGCGCCTGTATTTGTTTCAGTGCAGATAAATAGGGGAAAATTTCATTGCTGCGGTTGTTGACCATATCGCCGGTGAAAAAGATCACGTCCGGTTTGAGTTCATTCAGTTTTTCAACCATCGTTTCTACCGGTTTCAGACTCATGAAGCTACCCAGGTGTAAATCGCTGATCTGGGCGACCATCAATCCCTGAAAGGCTTTAGGTAAGCCACGCAGGCGCAGGGGCTGCCGCACAATGCGGATGTCATAAGCGGTGCGCACCATGCCATAGATGAATTGAACCGTCAACAGCCCGCCGCCAATCACGGCAAGTTGCGACAAGAATTTTTTTCGCGACAGCGAAACCGGTCCATTGGTTTTTGACGGGAAAACCTTTTCGCTAAGCCACCGCAACAAACGATACACATCTTCCATAATCATTAAACCCGCCACCGCAATGCGCGGCACATAATGGATAACCATCCAGCTCAACATTAAATTGCGCCATACTGAACCCAGGCGCTCCCATCCGTAGAAATAGAACACCAAGGGCACGGCTATTCCTGAAAGCGCCAAGAGCCAATAAAAGGCCCGGATTGTCTTGCCCCACGACCGCTTCCCTCTCAGAAGCGTGGCTACCGATTGATAGGCATATACATCGGTGGCCAACAACAATGCCACAGTAAGCAACAGGGCCATCATAAGGCGTCAGCTGCAGCAAAGTTGAACCATCAACAAATACGACCAAATTTGTCCGTGATGAACAAATTGCTGTTGCCGCTTATTCTCAGTAGCCTAATGGTCTCTTCTAGTGAGGCGCAAGTCAACTCACCCACACCCGACCAGCTTTTACGAGGAGGCAACAACCCTCTACGCTCATGCTATGATGTTCACTCTTACTATCTTGACCTGAAAATCGACATTGGCCGCCGCTACATCACGGGCAGCAATCGCATCAGCTTCAAGGTGCTTAACGATTTTGACAGCCTTCAAATAGATCTGTTTTCCAATTTCACGGTGGACAGTATTGTCGGCATCCGCCAGCGTTTGGCTTATCGCCGTTTGCATAATTCAATCATCGTTTTTTTTCCAACAAGGCAACATACCGGGCAGCGGGATAGCCTGACGGTGTATTATCGAGGCACACCCCAAACCGCAGCAAAGCCTCCCTGGCAGGGAGGCTTTGTTTGGAAGAAAGACGCTCAGGGCCGCCCATGGGTAGGTGTGGCTTGCCAAGGGGTGGGAGCTTCTGTCTGGTTTCCCTGTAAAGACCAACTTGCCGACGAGCCTGCTGTTGTGTGGTTGAAATTTACGGTCCCCGCTGCACTTATTTGTGTAGCCAACGGTCGTTTGCTTTTTCGCGAGCAGACAGATAGCGTTTCAACCTGGTTGTGGCATGTTTCATATCCAATCAACACATATAATATTACCGTAAACCTTGCTCACTATGCTCATTGGAGAGATGTATTACTTTTCAACTCCGACACACTCACTTTAGACTATTACGTTTTGGACTATAACCGTGCTGTTGCCGAGCCTCATTTGCAGCAAACACGGTCGCTGCTCACCTGCTTCAGTAGTTATTTCGGCACATATCCTTTTTTGCGTGATGGATTCAAACTTGTGGAAACGCCCTATTGGGGCATGGAACATCAAAGCGCAATCAGCTATGGCAATGAGTTCATCAACAACAAATGGGGATTTGATTTCATACTGGTTCATGAAACGGCGCATGAGTGGTGGGGCAACCACGTTTCGGCTGCCGATTATGCCGACTTATGGCTGCACGAAGGGTTGGGAACCTATGCCGAAACTATCTACCTGGAGTGCCTGTCGGGCGACAGCTTAGCGCGTGAATACCTAAATCAGCAAGCGTTGCAAATTCGAAATCAGGTGCCCCTTGTCGGCCCTCGGGGCATCAACTACCGTTTTCCCGACAACGACATTTATTATAAGGGCGCGTGGGTGATCCACACCTTTCGCAATGCCCTGAACAATGATGTTGTGTTCTTTCAGCTTTTGCAGAAGCTGCAGGAAACCTACGGAATGCGCACCTTACTTACAGAGGATTTCATCGCTTTCGTCAATCAATTTACCGGCAACGATTGGACTGCATTTTTTCGTCAGTACCTCTGGCACGCACAGCCTCCCCGATTGCTGTATAGCGTGCACAAAAAGCGCAGGGGTACGCTGGTCCGGCTGCGTTGGAACAGCTCGGAAAACGGCTTTTCCCTACCGGTTGCCATCGCCGATTCCTATCGTTACGAGTGGGGGAAAATCTACCGCACCTTTCGTAGGGTTCCAGTCACTACCTCCTGGACACAACATTACCTGCCACACATCAAGCCCCATCAGTTTGAGATTCAACGAAACGGATATTTTTTAGTAGAAAAAATAAAAGATTGATTATGGTGAAAAATAATGCTCATACACCGACCAGTCGTACGGCAGAAATTCCAACCGATAAGCACGGTGTTGGCCGGCGTCCAAGCCATGATGCGACAAGATCAGCTTTTTAACGCCGTCGTATCCGCCGAAATCACCGTTGTACCAATTGAATATAGACGAAGCATAGATGGTGCACTCGTTGGTATCAACCCGCGTTTCGGTATCCAGAAAAAAGGAAGTGGCCAACTGCAAGTCTTGTTCCAGGGTACTGTCTGAAAAACATCTAATGGGCGGACAACTGGCGGCACCGCAGTTTAGGGCGAAATGAATGCGATAATCCAAAGGCACACGTAGCCGCCGTTGCCAACGGTCCGGAAAGGGATCTGTTAGGTATCCCCCACTCCACCAAACTTTAGAGTAGCGAAGCATGCCATGCTCGATATCATTCAACGATAGGTGTAACCCAGCAATGGTGATAACGCGTTGCTGGAAAAACGTGCGGCGGATGTCGTCTCGGGTCAGATCGGGCTTGTGTTGTTGGAGTAAGATCTGCACAAAGGCGTTGTAACAATTCAGCCAGAAGGCACGGCGGGCCACCTCGTCGCGAAGTTCAGCGGCCAGAACGTGGATATCGTAGTTTGCCAGTTGGTGCATGATGGGCTTTACGTCGCTGCCTTCACGAACCCCTGTAAGCAACGCTATGGATAATGCCAATGCTTTCATGCCGCAACCGGTTTAAATGCTTCCAAAGCTTCGACGACATGAGTGACCATATCGTCTGTGATGTCCAAATGCGTAACCATGCGCACCTGCTGCGGGCCCGTTGCAACACATAAGATATTTTGCGATGCAAGATAACGGACCAATGTTGTGGCCGACAACGACTCAGCGAGCTCAAACAGGATGATGTTGGTATCCACCGGCCAGATGGTGCGCACCCAGCTTTGGCGTTGCAAGGCCTCGCCGATGTGACGGGCCCGCCGGTGGTCGTCGCGCAGTCGTTGCACATGATGATCCAAAGCGTAGATGCCGGCAGCTGCCAGGATGCCCGACTGACGCATGGTTCCTCCAAACAGCTTTCGGTACCGCTTGGCCTTGAGGATGAATTCGGTACTTCCCAGCAGCACGGTTCCGGCCGGACAGCCCAATCCTTTCGATAGGCAAAACGAAATAGAATCGAAAAGCGGCCCTAATCGTTGTGGGGCCAGGTCTAATTCTACCAATGCATTAAAAATGCGGGCACCGTCTAAGTGAATCCACAGGCCTGCTTTGCGGGCTGCGTCGCTTACGGCTTGCATCTGCTCCAGAGAATAAAAGCTGCCGCCTCCTCGGTTGCAAGTGTTTTCGATGACAACCAGCCTTGTGATGGGATGATGATCGTTTCGCATGTTGACGTTGGCCAAAACTTGTTCAGGCCGCAGTCGTCCCCGATCGCCCTGAACCGGACGTACCGAACAACCCGAATGGAATGCCATGCCGCCCGACTCCAATAAGTAAGTGTGGCTACTGGCTTCTACGATTATTTCATCACCGGGCTGCGTATGCGTCTTGATCGCTACTTGGTTGCTCATGGTGCCCGTAGGAAAAAACAAGCCCGCCTCCATACCAAAGAGGTCTGCAGCCTTCTGTTGCAGGGCATTCACTGTAGGATCATCGCCAAAAACATCATCCCCTAAGGGTGCTGCCATCATCGCTGCCTTCATGGCCGCCGTAGGCCGCGTTACTGTGTCGCTGCGCAAATCAATAACCATGAGTAAAAAATTGCATGAGCAAAATTCCTAATAGCCCAACAACTTACGCAAAAACTCTTCCATGAAGGCTGGCCGCAACATTGCCGTGAAGGCCAAACCAAACACGGCTCCGGTAAAGTGGGCGCTGTGGTTGATGTTGTCACCCCCGCGATAGCTCATGATGTGCGAATACGCCAAATACAGCACCCCCCAAACGATGGCAGGCATAGGCAGCATACCCATGAGAAATATGGTGTTGCGCGGGTCGATCAGCACAAAAGCAAACGTTACGGCCGACACCGCCCCTGAGGCACCCAAACTGGCGTACCAGCTCACGTGCCGGTAACGGAAATACGTGGGCAGGTCGCTCACAACTATGCCAGCGACATATAGCAAAATAAACAATGCCGTGCCCCAGGGATCAAAATACAACTGGTAGTAACGGAGCACCACCGTTCCGAATGAATAAAGCACTAACATGTTAATGAGCAGATGCGGCCAGTTGGCATGAATCAAGCCAGAGGTGATAAAGCGCCACCATTCACCATGGTGGGCTATGGCATAAGGCCTCATGGCCATGCGTTCCAACAACAAAGGCTGTCGAAACCCCGAATAGGAAAACAACACGGTTATCAGGATAATGATCAGAACTACGGACATGAGCAGGGCGCCAAAGTATGCTAAAGAACCCGCACTTTAAGCCCCCCGGGGGAAGTGGGCTGATCAACAATAATAGTGCCAACAAAATAGCGAGATTTCGCTATTGGCATACCATACACGGCTATATTCTTTTGTATCCGCCATGATACCCAAATATGATGAAGCACAACGATGGCAGCTCAAAGCTGTCCGTCGGTTTATATGGAGGCTTCAGGCGCTTCGGGGTCATGGGTATGCTATATACTTCAGGTTTGTGCCGGCGGAAAGACGGACGTGTGGAATATCAACTCATGGGGTGAGGCGAGGGCTAAATATCAATCCCAGCAGGCACCACATGTCTGGTTCCGCCGGCCCTGAAGGCTAAGCAGCGCAAGGGAAAAACAAACGAAACAACCCTATCGTATCCTAAGGCTGCCCGAATAAAAGGGCAGTTTATTTTTCTTTTTTTTATTCAATAAAAATTCATTTGTCTGCAAAATTCATACCGAAAAAATAGCGAGATTTCGCTATGGTGCCGCTGTGCTGCCTCTTGTTTTTTTACGGGTACTATGATGCTCTGTGGCACAGCAAGAGCCCCAATGAGCAATTAATGCTGCCATGAATCATTGTGTTCTGTTGTGCTGCTGTGCACGTAGTTATAAAGTATGGATCAGGAAATGTAGGTGAAAGGCAACCCAGGCGACGAGAAGAGGCGCTGTGCATACGCCCCTGATGTTGCCCATCTTTTTGGTGTTGCCTTTCACTTTTCCTGATGTAAGGAATTGGGGTTACACCGCTTCCGCAGGCCTTCACGACCATTATAAAATGGCCAGATTACTTCTGTTATTATGAAAAGTTGTGCTCAATGTTCCAGATGATATGGATGACCATGCATGATGGTAAAAGCACGGTACAATTGTTCAGCCAATACGACACGTGCCAGATGATGCGGCAGGGTCATGGGTGATAACGATAGCTTCCAATGGGCCTGTTGCAGCAAACGATCATCTATCCCATCGGGACCACCGATGACAAAAACCAAGTTTCGCCCCTCATTTATGCGTTGCTGTAGCCATTGAGCCAACTGATCGGAACTCATGCTCACGCCTCGCACGTCCAGGGCAACCACGACATCAGAACGGTTCAGCCAAGCTTGCTTTCCCGACTTCTTTTCCGCTAAAACACGGCTTTCTATGTTACAATACTTCCGTAGCCGCAACACATAGCGATTGTACAATTCCGTTGCCTGTGGATCTTTGGTTGTGGAAAGCAACACGATGCTGATCAACATGAGTCATGGCTGTTGCCAGTTGAAAAGTTAGGTGCTTTGTAAACCTGTTCCTTGACGCGGAAATGGGAAGTTGCACATAGTACCTGCGTGAAATGCGCCTTTGTAAGTTTTGAAAAGGCTAGTCAGTACTCCATCAGCGACTTAACTATTTCATGTAGCGATAAAGCTGACCCGCCAGATAGCCTCCGGCCAGCGGCGCTACGATGAACAGCCAAAGTTGGGCCAGCGCCCAGTCGCCTACAAATACGGCCTGACTGATACTGCGTGCCGGATTTAATGAGGTGTTGGTAATCGGTATGGTGATGAGGTGAATGGCCGTAAGAGCCAAGCCTATGGCTATCCCTGCAAACTCGCGGGGCGCACGCTCATCGGTAACGCTGAGCACAATGAACACAAACAAAAAGGTGAATACCAGCTCCGCGATCAATGCAGCCAATAGACTATATCCGCCGGGCGAATGTGTACCATAACCGTTGGCGGCAAAGGTGCCGATATCGCGGCCTGCCTGCGTCAACAGCACATAGAGCATGGTGGCAGCCACCAAGGCGCCGGCCACCTGAGCAGCTACATAAGGCAAGAGGTCGCGACTATTCAAGCGGCCGCCGGCCCATGCGCCGAGCGTAACGGCAGGGTTAAAGTGCGCGCCGGAAATGTGCCCCACAGCATAGATCATGGCCATGACAGCCAGTCCCACAGACAACGATACCCCCAGAAATCCGATGCCCAGATCATCGAAACGACCGGAAATCAAACCACTGCCACAACCGGCCAACACCAGCCAAAATGTTCCGATAAATTCAGCAATGTTTTTTTTCATAACAATTTAAAAAATGCGTTAAACCAACAAACTTTTCCTTTTTTTAAGCACAGCGGTAATGAAGCAAAGTCGGCAGCAAACCCGATTGCAAGCAGAATGACCACCGCCATTGCCAAACCAACCACACAATGATTGTTCATCATCATTACTCATTTTTGGATCAAGAGAGCCTGCTCTATCCAAAATGACTTTTGGTACTGTTTGCTCGAACGAAGCGTTTTTCATCGCATTTAATTTCTGCTAAAAATAATAGGCTTTCTTTTTATCTGAATGTCACTGATTTGATGAGAAACAAGGCATACAAACAGAGGAACAGCATTCCTTCCCATGCCGAAACTTTTTTATCCTGCGTAAGCAGGTAAAACAACAGTCCGCTGGCCGCCATCAGCGGCAGTGAAAACCCGACGATATCGTCCGTTATGTGCAGCGGACCGAACATCGTAGCTATGGGAATGATCATAGCTGAGTTGAAAATACACGAACCCAGCACATTACCGATTGCCAGTTCTGCACGGCCCTGCCGCAAAGCCTGAATGTTAACGGCAAGCTCCGGCAGCGTTGTGCCCAGCGATAACATTGTCACGGCCACCAAGGTGGCCGGCACTCCCAGGCCCAGGGCCACTTCCTGCAGTGCGCTGATGGCAAATTCGGCACTGAAGTAAATGCCGATGCAGGCCAGCACTAAAAGGCCCAAAGCACCGCTTGGAAAAGCTTTTTCTTCCGGCACTTCTTCGGCGCGGTTGGCCTCGCCCCGTACAATGTAAAGGGTGTACACGGCAAAAATCACCATGCCGATAAACGATTCCAGAAATGTGATGGCTCCGTCATAAGCCAGAACCGACAGGAAAACGATACTGCCTATCATAAAATGCAGGTCAATATACAGATAGCCGCTGCCCAGATATATGGTGCTGCCAACTAGAGCCGCCACCAGTCCGGTAATCAGCAAGAGATTAGCAATGTTGGCCCCCACCACATTGGCGGCCACCAACTCACTAACGCCCCGCTGGACACTCAGAACAGCCGTGACCAGTTCAGGCAATGATGTGCCCATGCCCACGATGAAGATGCCGGTGACCAACGGCGGCAATTGCAACCAATTGCCCAAGCGTGTAGCACCATGCATGAAGCCCCGTGCAGCATACACCAACACCACCAGTGCCGATGCGAAAACCACAAAGTCGAACAACAACTCCATAGGTGTTTGTTACAGGCATAAATAAGGATTTGTAGCGGGCCGAAGAAAAAAATGTAGCGCACGTCCCTTTGTAACCGTACTATCTTTGCGTGCCCACATGGCCTGGTGGCACATCGTTTTGATCTTGCTTTTAGGCTGGCTGCTGGTAATGCTGGAAGTGTTTTTGATTCCGGGCATCACGCTGTTAGCCATCGTGGGCTCGCTGACCATGCTGGCCGGTGTAGTGCTGGCCTACAGCCACTTCGGCGCGCTGTGGGGCACCGTAACGCTGTTGGGCACGGCCGTGGTCACGTTGCTGAGCATCATTTACGGCTTTCGCAGCGGCCTGTTGGGCTGGCTGACCCTCAAAAGCAAGGTGGAAGGCCGCATGAACGTCATTGATGAAACGCGCATTCATGTGGGGGACCGTGGCCTGGCCCTCTCTAAGATCGCTCCGGCAGGCAAGGCCCTCTTCGGTAACGATACCTATGAGGTACATTCGCACCACGAATGGATTGAAGAAGGCTCGGAAGTGGAAGTTACCCGCATCGGCCTGGGAAAGATTTATGTAAAACAAATTCATAAAAATAATTCGTAATGGATCTAATCGTTCTGGGCATTTTCATTCTGCTGATTCTCGGCGCCATTTTTCTGTTCCTGTATTTTGTGCCGCTGGGCCTGTGGGTCACGGCACTGGTAGCCGGCGCGCCGGTCAGCATCGGGCAGTTGATAGCCATGCGCATCCGCAAGGTTCCGCCGGGGCTGGTGGTCAATGCCCTGATCAATGCCACCAAAGCCGGGCTCAAGGTTACGGCCAACGACATCGAAACCCATTATCTGGCCGGCGGGAACGTCAACCAGGTGATCCGGGCTATGATTTCGGCCGACAAGGCCAACATACCGCTCGACTGGAAAATGGCTACGGCCATCAACCTGGCCGGCCGCGATGTGTTTGAAGCCGTGCAGATGTCGGTTAACCCCAAGGTGATTGACACGCCCCCGGTTACTGCTGTTGCCAAAAATGGCATTCAGCTCATCACGCGCGCCCGCGTCACTGTGCGTACCAACATCAACAAGCTGGTTGGGGGCGCCGGTGAAGAAACCGTACTGGCCCGCGTAGGGGAAGGCATTGTTTCCAGCATTGGTTCAGCCAACGACCACAAATCTGTTCTGGAAAACCCCGACTCCATTTCCAAGGTGGTTTTAGCCAAAGGCCTGGATGCAGGTACCGCTTTCGAAATCCTTTCTATTGACATTGCCGATATCGATGTAGGCAAAAACATCGGTGCCTACCTGCAGATGGATCAGGCCAATGCCGACAAAAACATTGCTCAGGCCCGGGCTGAGGAACGCCGCGCTATGGCCGTGGCCTTAGAACAGGAAATGAAAGCCAAGGCCGAAGAGATGCGCGCCAAGCTCATCGAAGCTGAAGCACAGGTGCCTATAGCCATTGCTGAAGCCTTCCGCAACGGTAACCTGGGAATTATGGACTACCACCGAATACGAAACCTGCAGGCCGACACTCAAATGCGCGAATCCCTGGCCAAAGGGCCGGAAACACCTCCGCCTACACCTTAGCGTAAATGGTGGATTATTCACAGGCAGCAGGGAAATAATCCTATTTTTTTTCGTTTCTTTGCAGTACCTAATTACATCATAAATTTTTCACGCGCACATGCTAAAAAAATTCGTGGTGTGCGGCAGCTTCATTCTAAGCTGCACTACCGCATTAGCACAAGCCACTTACTATGAAATGGTTCCCGGCACGATAAACCTGACCTGCCCACCACCCATCGGAGTTACTTATTACGTCATTGACCCGGATATTTCCATTGCACCCCCGGGCCCGGGAGGCGATGCTCTATGCCCACCCAACAGCAACAGCGCACTGAATTATCAGAACAGCCTGGACATGATAACTACGGTCACCAATGCTCAGGGGTACTGCTTTCAGCTTAGCTTTCCGCTCAATGCAATGGGTTATTGCCCGAATGATACCTTGTGGATCCACAATGGCCCCAGCACGGCCTCTCCGCTCTTGACCAGTCTGGTATGGGGCGCCAATGCCGGTTTTTGCACAAATAGCAACAGCAATCCTGCCGGCGCGCCCGCTACCACCACCGGCACCAGCGTTACGTTCCGGGTAAAAAGCGACGGCATCGACTCGCGCCGCGGGCATAACATTCAGTTAAGCTGCGTTACCTGCCCTTCGGCTCCGGCCAATAACGAATGCGCTGGAGCCATTCAACTTTCCCCTTCAGCAAACTGCGTTTATACCTCAGGAACTACCTTTTTGGCCACGCAAAGTTTACCGGGTTGCACCGGAACGGCCAACGACGATGTCTGGTATCGGTTCACGGCAAACAACACTACTCAAACCATTACGGTAGCGCCCACAACTGCTACCATGGACCCTGTCATCCAGCTTTATAGCGGCAGTTGTAGTGCCTTGACCTCATTGTATTGCCAAAATGCCGGTGGGGTTAATGTAACCGAAACGCTCACAGCCACCGGTCTTAGTATAGGTGCCACCTACTACATTAGGGTTTATGATTTTGGAAACAATCCTAACACCAACAATTACAGTTTCAACATCTGTGTTGTAGGAGCATCAATCACTGACTGTGCAGGATCGGCACAAGTATGCGGCACGAGCAGCTTCTCTATGACCAACAGCGGCGTAGGACAGCAGGAACATAACGGAGCAACCTGGGGCTGTCTTGTAAGCGGCGAACACAGCTCGGCTTGGTATTGGTTCTCCTTTGCCACTGGTGGCACTTTTGAGTTTAATGCCGCCAGTGTCGGAGGCGTCTTCCAAGACGCTGACTTTGCCATCTGGCAGCCCACGAATTGTACCAATAAATGTGGAACCATAAATGTTGCTCCCACACGTTGCTCGTATGCCACAGCTGCTGCCAACCCTCATCCTGCTCTGCCTCCTTATTCTACAGGCTGCTCTTTGTATGAAACCGCAGTTCAGACCACAGAAACAGCTGCAGGTGGTGGCGTGGTGCATGCCTATGTGAATGCATTGCCCGTAACAGCCGGCCAATGCTACGTGCTGCTGTTGGATATCTTCTCTGGCTCTGCTTCCTACACTATGAACTGGACCTTAAGCGGTGGCGCCTCCTTCCAATCCTGCGTGCTGCCCATTGACCTGCTGTACTTTAACGGAGAAAACGTCGGCGGCATCAACCACCTATCGTGGGCTACGGCCACCGAACACAACAACGATTACTTCACCTTAGAGCGTTCGGCCGATGGAGAAGAGTTTACCGAAATTGCCCGCATCAGCGGCGCAGGCACCAGCGTGGCCGTTACCCGTTATCAATGGCAGGATCGCTTCCCGTTGCCGGGTCTGAACTATTATCGCTTGCGCCAAACCGACAAAGACGGAGCCTATCAGTACACCGGTGTCATCCAAGTATATAACCCGAGAGCTTTGCCTTTGGCGCCGGTCATCTACCCCAACCCCAATGATGAAGGCATATATTATGTCAACCTGAAGACGGAAGATCCCACGCCGGTGCTGTTGACCGTCACCGATGCCTTAGGTCGCCTGCTGGAACAGCGCGAAACCACCTTCTGGGGCAGCGATGTGGAGCAGATCAACGTATCCGATCTGCCTTCGGGCACCTACTACCTCACGCTCACCGACCTGTACACAGGCATGCGCTACACCAGCCGGCTGGTGCGGTTTTGAATTTCGATTGGATTGATTTTTTCAGCTTCACTAAGTCCTTTCTTGAGGTACTCGTGAACAAAAACTTTCGCATACGGGGGACTTCTCGTCCTTGGTTACCTTGCAAAATTCAATAAACGAAGGCTTTTAAGCCTTCTTATGTTTGAGATAAGCCTTCTTTTGCAGGAAGATACTTTTCGCTTGTTTGATTCGTAAGCAATTCCATCCTTTTAATAAAAACTTCTCTCTGGCGCGATACAATCACATCGTAATCATCCTGCTGGTCAGCATATTTATTTACTAAAACAAATAATTCTATTGCAAAAAAAAATAAAAATAAGAAGAACCAAATAAATAAAGCGACAGCATTTGAGAGTAAAATCGAAAATAACACAATCAATTCGTCTAAAAAACCGGTTTTTGATTTCAGCTCAGCCTCCAGGTTCTCCCGGATGGCAAAAAGTCTGTTTTCTGACTCTAACTTTTTATCACGTAGGATTTGTATTTGTTTTTCTAAATCATTCAGTCGTGCAATGTTTGGGTTTTCTATGTGTCGCGATTTTACGCGTCTTTCCGTAGCTACTCGTTTTCCGGCTGTGTCAATCACGTATTGTTGATCGACTTCATAAATTATTCTTGTAGGATTTTTCTCAATATCTTCACTTAATAATCTAACCTCGGCTTCTTTGATCATGATGGTCGAATCCAGGCTATTAATCTGAGCAACAAGTTCCTGGGTTTTTTGTGGAAGAATTTTATTGACCTCTTCTTGTATGTTGGAAATTTTTTTCTTTTCAACGTCCTCCTTGAAAAGCATCTGATCAATGATTACCGAACCAATCACGGCCATGACAACACCAATTAATCCTCTGAATAAACCCGATATACTCGACCAAAACTTTTTTTGAGTAGATAGAATAATTTGTCTTTCGATGCTAATTACAATTATAATCATGATTAAAGCAACAGCCACGGATGTATATAAGTCTTCACGTAAGTATCTTTGCGCAAACGTGTAGCCAATAAATCCCCATATGATACTAATTATAAGAATAGCAGCAAAATATTTTTTCACCGATTTAACGCTTGCCTCGCTACAGTTTTGTAGAATAAGGTAATTACGCCCCGTAATAAAGCAGCTTAGCCACAGAATAAAATCATTAATATATTTAGACATTTTCATAAAACGTTATTATGCCAATTCTGATTTTGTAATTGCAATCAATCCTTGTTTAAAACCTCGCTCATACGATAGGATGACGTTTTCAAATAGCCCTGAATCGTTATTAATCTGATCTTCAATTTCTTTAATTCTGTTGATGTCTATCATTATTTTCTCTTTGTTCTTTTTAAGGTCTTGTACCGTATTATCTAAACCAGCCTTAGCCAACAAATCTATTTTAAGATCGATATCCTTTATTGCTTTTTCATATTCGCTAATTTCTTTCATTATTATGATTTTCACATTGTTCTTAAGAATCTTTATTCCATTTGCCATGTTACTTAAGTCTGAGTTAGTCAGAGCATCATGATATCCCATTGATTCGTAATTTCTATTAAGAAATGAATAAATTTTATCAATGCCTTTCGATTCTTCATTTGAAGAACTTATTGGTGGTAGTTCCTGAGGATCTCTTTTTTCAACAAAAACGTCCTCAGGGATACCGTTTTCTGCCGCGTTTCTTGTGATGTTATTTGCATTGTTATCGACAACGGTCTGGGGCTTATTTCTATTAAAAATCAGGTCAAAAAGTTTCATTATTTTAAATTTACGTTAATGATTATTTTACATATTTAATGGGGACACTGTATAGTTTGTGTCCTTTGTAATGGCAGGTTTCGCAAAGGGTTATTAATAAGCGGTTGTCGTAATCCCATGGATGCTTAAACGTATTCAACGACATTGAAAAATGGTATTGCCTATGATGAATATGCAAGCGCTGATCTGACTTACAAATTACACATTGATGGTTATCTCTGGCCAAAATCTCACTTCGCTTTGCTTTCCACCTTGGGTCAAGCAAAATTGTATCATAATTCTCGCGATAAAGGGGGCCCTGTTTAATAGAATCTAAGTAAAAATCGGTGTTCATGATAAAAGGTGTTTGCTAATATAAAAACTTTACTCAGTGCACTCGCCTCAAATGCACTTGTGTTAATGAAAATAAATCAGCTCCGCCCAAAAATTCGTTGATCATCATGCTCAGGCTTTCTTCAGCTCTTCCTCCCAATCGTCTTTTTCGGGATGACTTTTCATATAGGCATCCATAGACCAAGGCCCTGAACCTTCCACCAGGAAGAAAAGCAACAGAAACAGCACCATGATGGAAAACCACAGCTCTGTGGAATTAGCCGAGAAAAAGCCGGTTTTGGCGTTAACAAATACTACGGCGCCGATCAGGATGGGCAACTGGAATAAGATGGCCAAGCGCGTCAGCAAGCCTAAGGCAATCATGGCGCCGCCGATCAAGTGGGCAAACACCACGTAGTGAGCCAGCCAGAAGGAAACCTGACCGAAGCGACTGTTTTCGATGATCTGCTTCACCCCTTCAGTGTTGCTGATGAAAACATATCCTTTGCCTAAGATGATAAGTCCCAGCAAAATGCGCAGCAGATCGAGCCATTTGGGGTGATGGCGGTCGCCCCACTCTTCGATGCGTTTAATGAGGTTCATGGCCGAAACGTTTTAGTTGTCTGACCGAAGTTAACCAAACGCTTCGGCTTTTTTCCGAAAAACCTTTAGCTATGGCAGCCGGCAATCAGCGGGTACCTGCTTGTCCGGGCTCAACTGTTGAACAGTGGATGGCTTCGCCCTGAACCACTGTTTCACAAATCTTGGTTTCCATCATTGACCCCTTTGCTCCATACAAAACGAAGATTATGCCAGATTCGTCAGTGCACAGGGGCCTTGTCAACGCACCCTTGTCTTACTTGAATGAAACCTGATGCAGCCTGCACTCTTCGGCATAGCTGCTTCCCAGCACGTGGGTCTGCTCGGGCCAACTCGGCTCTGCCTGGCCGTATTCCAGTTCTACGGCACCGTTGGTTTTGTGCAGGCGCAACAAACCTTCATCAGGTATGGAGGGAGCAATTACCAAACTGACAATCGACATAAGCTTGATCAGAATGTTCATACTCGGTCCGCTGGTGTCTTTGAACGGATCACCCACGGTATCGCCGGTGACTGAGGCTTTATGCGGCTCGCTGCCTTTGTAATAAACCTGCCCTTCGATTTCTATGCCTTTTTCGAATGATTTCTTTGCATTATCCCAGGCACCGCCGCTGTTGCTTTGGAACAGGCCCATGAGCACCCCTGACACGGTGGCTCCGGCCAGAAAACCGCCCAACACCTCGGGACCCAGCAAATAGCCGATAATGACCGGCGACAGCAGAGCAATTGAACCCGGAGCCATCATGCGACGGATGGAAGCATTGGTCGAAATGGCAACACAACGATCGTATTGAGGCGTGGCTTTTCCTTCCATGATGCCCGGAATTTCCCGAAACTGGCGGCGTACTTCCTGAACCATACTCATGGCCGCCTGCCCCACGGCTGAAATGGCTAAAGATGAAAAGATGAAGGGGATCATGCCCCCGATGAACAGGCCGGCCAATACGTCTGCTTTGTAGATGTCGATGCGGTCGATACCTGCCAAACCCACGAAAGCCGCAAACAAGGCCAGGGCTGTCAAGGCAGCCGAAGCGATGGCAAACCCCTTACCGGTCGCCGCCGTAGTGTTGCCTACCGCATCGAGGATGTCGGTCTTTTGGCGCACCTCTTTAGGCAGCTCACTCATTTCGGCAATGCCACCGGCATTGTCGGCAATAGGTCCAAAAGCATCGATGGCCAATTGCATGGCAGTGGTGGCCATGAGCCCGGCAGCAGCAATGGCTACGCCGTATAAACCTGCCAGCTGGTACGAACCGAAAATGCCGGCAGCCAGCACAATTACCGGCAACATGGTGCTTTCCATACCCACGGCCAGGCCACCGATGATGTTCGTTGCATGGCCAGTCAGCGACTTTCGCACTATGGAATTCACAGGCCTGCGGCCCATAGCTGTGTAGTATTCGGTGATCATACTCATCAACCCGCCTATTACCAGCCCCAACATGGTGGCAGCAAAAACGCCGTATTTGGTAAATGTTTCGCCACGAAGTGTCAATTGCTGGGGCAAAAGCCAGTCCACTAAAAACCATGTGGCCAATGCCGTCAGGATGATGGCTAACCAGTTACCGGTGTTGAGGGCGCGCTGGACGTCGGCGGCGGAGGCTTCGGCGCGGTCGCGGATGCGCACAAAAAATGTTCCGACGATTGAAAAGACGATGCCGATGCCGGCAATCATCATAGGCAGTAAGATGGGTGCTAAACCGTTGAAATTGTCGTTAGAAACGACCTCCCGACCCAACACCATAGTAGCCAACACGGTAGCCACGTAAGAACCAAAGAGGTCGGCGCCCATACCTGCCACATCCCCCACATTATCGCCTACGTTGTCGGCAATAGTAGCGGGGTTGCGTGGGTCGTCTTCGGGAATACCGGCCTCAACTTTTCCAACCAAATCGGCCCCTACATCGGCTGCTTTGGTATAGATGCCCCCACCTACGCGGGCAAACAAGGCTATGCTTTCGGCCCCCAGTGAAAAGCCGGTTAACACTTCCAGAGCAATAACCAAACCTTTGGGCTCGCCGGGTTGAACATATAAGTGGTAAAAAACAATAAACAGGGAACCGAGGCCCAACACAGCCAAGCCTGTGACGCCTAAGCCCATAACGGAACCTCCGTTGAAAGAAACGGCAAGAGCGCGGGCCAAACTGGTTCGGGCTGCATGTGCCGTACGCACATTAGCACGCGTGGCAATGCGCATACCCACAAAGCCGGCAAAGGCCGAAAACACTGCCCCTGTAATGAATGACAGGGCTATGAGCCAATCCGATTCCGGATTGCTGTATCCGAGTAAAGCCAGCAAAAGGGCCGTGATGGCGACGAAGTAGGCCAGGATGCGCCATTCTGTTTTTAGGAAAGCCATTGCACCCTGAGCCACGTAACGGGCAATTTCTTGCATGCGTTCGGTGCCGGCTTCCTGACGGCTCACCCACCAGGCTCGGTACATCGTAAATAACAATCCCACTCCACCCAACAAGGGCACTGCGTAAAACCATGAGCTCATATGCCGTTGATTAAGGGCGTCAAAAATAGATGGCAGGCGCTCTTTTAGGTAGGGTTTTATCGATCAGTTTCCCCCAATGCGAAGCAGCCGCATGTGACCCGAAAAGTCGCGACGAAATTCATAGGGCAATTTTTGAAGCGTCAACCACTGATTCAGGGGCTCATACAGTCTGGGGTTGATTTCAAAAAACAGCACTGCCTTGTTTTCACTTGCAATGAAAAACTTTTCGGCAACATGTCGGTAAAAGATCAAAGGGTCAGGGGCAGGGGCAAACAATGCCACATGAGGTTCGTGTTTCATTACATGTTCATCCAGGGTGTGCTGCTCTGCGGCCAATACATAGGGTGGGTTGCAAACCACACAATCGAAAGAAATATGCGGGAAAGGACGTTCTGCTGATAGCAGGTCGTGTTGGGCAAAGGTGATGTCAAGGCCATGTGCGTTGGCATTGTGTCGGGCTATTTCTAAGGCTGCTTGGCTGATGTCAACGGCAAAAATGTGCAGGTGGGGTAACCGACGTTTTAAGGCCAGCGCAATGCAACCAGAGCCGGTGCCGGCATCAAGCACATGGGCAGCAGTCTTTGTGTGAAGTTCATCAGCAACCCAATGCACCAGCTCTTCTGTTTCGGGTCGAGGGATGAGCACGGCTGGCGAAACCCGCAGCTTCATGCCGTCGAAATGGGCATAGCCGATTACATACTGGACCGGTTCTCCCCTTTGCAGCCGGATGAGGGCCTTAACTGCGGCATCCGCTTGGTGAGGCAAGATGGGCCGATTGCCATGAATCGATGGGATGAATGGCTCGATCCCACTGACTGCCTCAACCACCAGCCTGCCGATGGCTGCAGCTTCGCCTTCGGCATAGAGGGATTGCAAATGTTTGCGTAGGCTATGATAAACCTCTGCAACAGTCACAACAGGAAATTACGGGTGGATTTTTTACACACATATCCCAAGGCGCCGAATGGCATGTTGACGAAGTCAGAATCAAGATTTTCGGTTTATACATTTTTGAGGGATCAAGGCGCTTTTGCTATTTGTTTGTGGAAAAATATTTCTGTCTTGAGAGAAAATTCAAAAATTCAGAAGGCGCATAATTTGTGTAGGGATAGCCGACAGAATTTTATTTTGATCGGTGAATTGATCTCTGCATCTTCATTACGTTGAGATCTAGCACGGAGAAGTTTCATTAGTGATTTCTTCATAAATCATTTGTCACGACATCAGGTTATTTTTTCCGAACCGTTGCGCAAAATGCTTTCAGCTTAAGCGCCAACCTACATTTGCTGCATGCATGAGCTGTTTTTGCGCCGATGTCTGCAATTAGCCCTTCGGGCAGCCGGCCATACGGCTCCCAACCCTATGGTGGGGGCTGTTATCGTGTACGACGGACGGATCATAGCCGAAGGTTGGCATCGGCGTTACGGAGGGCTCCACGCCGAAGTTGAGGCTATTGAGTCGGTAAGCCACCGAACTGTCTTGCCTCAGAGCACCCTTTACGTAAATCTGGAACCGTGCTGTCATTACGGTAAAACACCTCCTTGTACCGATCTGATTCTTCGCAGTGGAATACGCCACATTGTGACCGGCCCCGCCGACCCCTCGCCAGAAGTAGGCGGAAAAGGTTTTGAGCAGTTACGTCGGGCAGGCTGTACGTTGTTGACCGATGTACTGGCTCAGGAATGCAAACAGCTCAATTGCCGCTTTTACACTTTTCATGAGAAAAAAAGACCTTATGTAGTGTTAAAGTGGGCTCAGTCGGCTGATGGTTTTATAGGCAAAATGGGTAAGCGCACGACTATAAGTGGCATGGTGGCTCAAATCATGGCCCATCGCTGGCGCAGTGAAGAAGCCGCCGTGATGGTCGGCACACAAACCGCGTTGGTGGACAACCCCCGACTGACGGTCCGCCTGTGGAAAGGTCATCAACCCTTACGCATTGTGGTGGACCGCCAAGGCCGACTGCCACATACTCTCAACCTTTTTGACGGCAGTGCCAGCACCTTGTTGATCACCGAAAACCCGATGGCGCGGCCGCCCCATGCTGAAGTGCTCCAAATGGCATTCGGCTGCTTGCTTCCCGACCTGATGAAAGAGCTTTGGCAGCGGCGCATCCTTTCACTGCTGGTTGAAGGTGGCGCACGTTTGCTACAATCTTTCATCGACATGAACTTATGGGATGAAGCCCGTGTTCTCGTGAGTCCCGTCCGTTTAGGAAATGGAATAGCTGCACCGCGAATCTTGAATGCTGTGCATAGTGAGCATGCCCTGTATCCCGACAAATTATTGATCTATAAAAATCCGCTATGATCGACCTGCTGCTGAGCATTATCCTGACTACTTATTTGGTCTTGTGCTTTCGTTATTATGAGCGTTTTCGCATTTCAAATTTTCATGCAATTGTTTTTAACTACTGGACCTGCGTAGCGACGGGTATGCTGGTAGCACCGCAGGGCCGGCCCGAAGAGGTGTGGCTTCATCAAGCATGGTTTCCTATAGCCGCTGTGTTGGGCCTGTTGTTTTTCGTCATATTCAATATTATGGGATATGTAGCGCGCCACATCAGCACCACCTTGACATCGTTGGCCAGCAAGCTGTCGTTGGTGATACCGGTAAGCATAGCCATGATCTTTTTCGGTGAAGGCATCAACGCATTGAAGGCAATCAGCCTGCTGCTTGCCGTTATTGCTGTAGTGCTGTATTCGTGGGACACCGAAGCTGCCGGTTCCTTTTCCTGGACCCATGCCATCTTTCCGGCATTGGTAATCTTTTTGGGCTCTGGCGCAAACGACACGCTGGTCAACTACGCCGTACAACGCTGTCTTACCAGCGATGAGCTGCATGATTTTTCAATCGCAGTTTTCCTGTCGGCATCTGTATGGGGGGCGGTTGCGCTCCTGGCCCATATGCTGTGGCGACGACGCCTACCCCCAGGCCGTTCGTTACTTGCCGGCTTGTTGCTCGGCGTTCCCAACTATTTTTCGCTCTACTTCCTCACCCGCGCACTGGGTGGGCCAATGTTGCCCAGCAGTTCGGTCATCATCATCAATAATGTGGGCATCGTCGTATTGACGGCTTTGGCCGCAGCAATCTTGTTTCGGGAGCGGTTTGGTCGAATTAAGCAAATGGGGATGTTCGCAGCACTGATGGCTATGGTTTTGCTTTATGTAGCCAAACAATAGATGTATTCTGGCCGCAAAGTTGTATTGTAAGGTTGTTTGTCATATAGATAAAAATTCTATAACATTCATTACGGGCGCTAACAAAATTTGCTGCTTGTTCAAAAGTTCCTCCACAATTTGCTCAAGTGTTTTTGGCTGGTGTGGCATGTGCATTTTGGAGCATTGTTGTGGGGCATAAAAAGGCGAGGCCGGCACAACGTGCCGGCCTCGCCTGTGATCCCGTCAGGATTCAAACCTGAAACCTTCTGATCCGTAGTCAGATGCTCTATTCAGTTGAGCTACGGGATCATCACAGCCCCGAACGGACTGCAGCACAAAATTACTGTACGCAAAAAAATGACCAAAAGCTGCCGTGAAGCCGTGCACGACCGTGCTTGGCGTACATCACTTCGTGAGGTATTTTAGCCATGCAACACCGTATGCGACCTCCAGCCGGTAGCTTGCTCATCGCCGAACCGTTTATGGAAGATCCTAACTTCCGCGGTTCTGTTGTTTTGTTGTGTGAAAGCCGCGAGGATGGTGCTTTTGGGCTTATTCTCAACCGCCCGCTTGAGGAAAAAGTCTGCAATCTGATCGAAGATTTTCCGGCCATCGACAATAAAGTTTTCTACGGGGGGCCTGTACAGCCCAACACGCTGCATTTCTTGCATCAGCGAGGGGATTTGTTTACCGACAGCATTCAGATTGCCGAGGGCGTTTACTGGGGCGGCGACTTTCAGCGGCTCATCACCGCGTTGGATACCGGTCAGATGAGCGGTGATGAAGTCCGCTTTTATGTGGGTTACTCGGGTTGGGACGGCCAGCAAATCCTCGATGAACTTAAAGAGCAGGCCTGGTTTGTAAGTCGCGTGCAGGCAAGCTATGTTTTTGAAGAAGACCCCAAGCGGCTATGGCGCACCGTATTGCGCCACATGGGCTCCCGTTACAAGCTTATAGCTAACCTTCCCGACAATCCTCGTTTAAACTGACCGCCGGTTAACCTTTACTGATCCAGCGCCATAGCCACGCCAATAAGGTGAGTACAGCACTGAGCAACAGCATGGTCGTGATGGGAAAGTAAAACGTGAAATTTTCCTTTTTGATTACGATATCGCCGGGTAGGCGGCCGAGCCAGCCGAACTTGTTACCCAGTAAATAGATAATGCCCCCGACCACTACCAACAACAGACCAGCCACGATAAGCCATTTCCCAAGAGTCTGGTGCATGAGCGTTCAGTTGAAATTTAATTGCTACAGCGAAGTGCTTTAGGATTCAAAGCTGTATGAGCAAAAGTTTGACAAAGAAACGAGAAAACTTTACGTCAGCGCATCTCAAAAAAGTAAAGGCCTGATGGCAGGACATTAGGGTCTATCCGAGCCAAGGCTCCGTGCAGCCTGCTTGTAGGCAATGATAATATATATTAGTAAATGAATTAACAGCGTTGACCAGCGCCTGCGCGGCATCGGTAGCGGCGTAGTCCAAGGTGGATGCCAGCACGGTCAGGGCATGGCTTGTTTACACCCATTGAAAGCAAACGGAGGCACTCTTGCTTGAGTGGATATATGATCCGGTAATTTGAGGAAAAGTATAATCAGAATTATTCCAGGCCGGAATGGTGAACACCAGCTTTTTTTAATCAAAGTGTTTCAAAATAACCCGACGTCTCTCTGCCTTGACTTGTGATGTTATGGAGCTAGATAGAGTTCGGTTTTCCCTTTGACTTAACAAACATGCAGCAGCATTGTGCCAGTATAAACATTAAATAATTCTCCTGAAAAGTATTGGTGTTTTTTGGAGAATTACTAACGGTTGTTTTACCCGTAAAATCCTTATCGTTCTGTTAAATACCACACTACCGAAGCGGAGGTAAGCAAAATTGTTTTCACTGTTCAGGGGCCGGAACCGGAGCATTTTCTGGTGCGGGCAGCACAGGTTCTCCTCCTAAATCCACTTGTTCAAGTTCGGAGCGTGGCCCCTCGTTTTCAGCTGGTTTGGGATGAAAGAAGTAGGTAGCGATGCTTAGTCCTGCAATGACGGCCATGAGCGTCCAAGAGGCTTTTTCCAGAAAATCGGTCGTTTGCTGAACGCCAAAAAACTGATTTGACAGGCCACCGAAGGTCTGACCCAGACCCCCACCCTTGGGGTTCTGAATCAACACCACAATCATCAGCAAAATGCAGGCAATGATGATGAGGATGATGAGAAAGGTGTACATTATCGCTTTTTCTGCTTGAGTTCGCGAATGCGGGCTGCAAAGAACGAAACTTTTTCAGGAAACTTCAAACTGAGCTTGACGTACTGGCGGATGGCTTGCTCCCATAAGCCCTGACTTTCGTAAATGGCCGCCAGCGTTTCGCTGACAATGTCATCACGCAATTGCGCACTTTGACGCGAAAGTTCCTCCACAGAAGGGATGGATTGCTGGCGCGGCGGCTGCTGTTGATAGGTAGCTACAAAATGATCAATGAGCAACAATTCCTGCTCATGTTGCCGAGCAAAACGTCGTTCGGCTTCTTCGTCGGCAGGGCCTGGTGTCTGAGGCGTTTGTGTCGGTTGGGTAGGTTGAGGTTGCGCGGCGAAAAGTTTCAACCATTGCTGAAAAGGCATAACCTTATCGGGCAAAAATTGGCCGGGTGGTGGTGACTGTTCTGCTGCATAGGACTGCTCAGCCGATGCTTTACTTTCGTTTATGTGTTCTTCCAGCAACAAAGCAGTGCGGGGCTCAACATCGTCGGAGTAGTCGTCCAGCACTGGTTCCTGCACTTGTTCTTCCAGCGTTATCGGCAGGTATTCGGCGCCTCCGCCAGCCGTCTCATTAACCAACAACATTTCTTCTTGTCGCTCGTAAGAAGCTTCCTCGGCAAACTCTTCTTCAAGAAGCATAATTGCCTGTTGTTCGGCAATATCTTCGACCGGATCGGTGTTCATTGGTGTTTCCTCTACGTGCACCTGAGGCGTGATTCCCCCTTCGGGCAATGCCGAAGCCGTAACAAGAACCTCTGTCCAATAAGAGGCGCCAGTATTTTCCAAAAATTTTTCCATAAAATCTTTTAAACATCCACGGTCGGCAGCCATCAAAGAGGCATGAGCGAGCTGGCGCTCGTAGCTCTCGGAGCCTTTAAGCCTTGCAGCCAACAAGGTTTGCGCTAAAAAACATGCCGGCAGCTGCCGGGCCCAGGCTTCCAACTGTGGCAAGGGAATGGTGTGCAGCAAGCGTGGATCCTCAAGTAAGCGCAGAAGGTCAACATTCATGCTACCAATTTGCCAAGGCTTTGTTAAAGATATCCTCTACCAGTTGGTCAACGATTTCTGTAATGAGCCGATCCTGAACGGCCGTCAAGTCGGCCGAGCTGCTATAGTCGGCATAACGGGTGAATGAGGCTGACCAGCTAAGGTTGTCGTCGGCCCGGTTGGTGAAATCCACCTGGACGGTGATAAGCAGTCGATTAACGGCTGCAATCTCATTGGCAGATGCGGCCTGCGGTTGAATCCGGTAGTCGGTAATTGCACCACTAAACTCCAAGTCGCCATTGGATGAAACCAAGGTGAGATTAGTCGTGGACTGAATTTTGTTTTTGAGTGCCTCAGTAAACTGTTGACTCAGGGCAGGCACGACGATGGGGGCATGATTAGGGAAAAACTGCACGGTAGCAGTTTGGGCTGAGGGCGGCACCGAAGCGCCGGTGAAAGAATAGATACCACAAGCGCAAAAGCCTGCGACCATATAGATCAAGGCAGCGGCAAGGGCCAAAGGGTTGCTGCAACAACAGCTCACTTGATGTCGTGCAGGTTGTATTCTTTAACTTTTCGATAAAGGGTACGGTCGGAAATGCCCAACTCACGTGCTGCATCTTTCCGCCGGCCTTTATGGCGACGCAAAGCCTTGATGATGGCATCCCTTTCTATTTCCTGCAGCGAGCGGATTTCTTCCACCTCTATAGCCTTGGCGTGATGGTTGGCGGCCATCAGAGGCGGTTCGATGGTCCGATGAGCGGCCGTCGGTGTGGCGGCAGTGGGCTCTTCGGGCAAAACGCTAAAGTTGAAAACGATCTTTTTCAGTTCATTGATATCTTGTCTCATATCAAACAAAACTTTATATAAGATTTCGCGCTCAGAGAGTTCATTTGCCGACGGCAATAAGGCGGGCAAGTGGGTTCCTGTGTCTTCTGGAAGAAAAGAGCGTAAAATGTCGGCGGTAACTACTTTTTGGGGAGATAAAAGAGAAACCTGCTCGGCCAGGTTTTTAAGCTCCCGTACATTGCCCGGGAACCGATAATTCATCAGCAGCTGTTGGGCTTCTTCATCCAGCGTTACCGGTGTGGTTCGGTATTTTTCGGCGAAGTCCAGGCAAAAACGCCGGAACAGCAGTGGGATGTCTTCTTTTCGTTCGCGCAAGGGGGGCACGCGGATGGGCACGGTGCTGAGTCGGTAATACAGGTCTTCGCGGAAGCGGCCCATTTTGACCTGCTCCAACAGGTTTACATTGGTGGCGGCGATAACCCGCACATCGGTCTTCTGCACTTTTGAAGAGCCGACGCGGATGAATTCTTGGGTTTCCAGAACACGCAGCAAGCGGGCCTGCGTGCCGTGCGGCAACTCTCCTACTTCATCCAAGAAAATGGTGCCGCCATTTACGGTTTCAAAATAACCTTTGCGCGCCTCGTGGGCACCGGTGAATGACCCTTTTTCGTGACCGAACAGTTCGCTGTCGATAGTGCCTTCGGGAATAGCTCCGCAGTTTACGGCAATAAACGGATTATGCTTGCGGGCCGAAAGCTGATGAATGACCTGTGAAAAAATTTCTTTGCCCACACCGCTTTCACCGATGATGAGGGTTGTGAGATCGGTGGGAGCTACCTGAACGGCAATGCTAAGGGCATGGTTCAGCGCTGGCGCATTGCCGATGATGTTGAAGCGGTTCTTTATGGTTTGCAGATCTGGAATAGCCATCAATTGGTGCTGGGTGTTGAGGTGGGAGACAAAGTTCCCAATAAGGTAGCAGAGGTACAGCCGGTTACCTGTACGAATACATATTCACCTTTACGGGCCTGGCCTGCATCGAAAACGATCATCTGGTTCTGGCTGTTGCGACCGGCTAATTGATTTGCCGAGCGGCGCGACGGCCCTTCAACAAGCACTTCGTGAATTTTTCCGATTTGTTCGCGGTTGCGCTGGAGCTGGTGCTGGTTTTGTAGCTGAATGACTTCCTGGAGGCGACGGGCTTTGACATCGTCGGGCACGTCATCAGCAAAATGACGGGCAGCATAGGTGCCGGGTCGTTCGGAGTATCGAAACATGAAAGCCTGATGATAACGTACATAGTCCATCATCTCCAAGGTTTTTTGATGGTCGTCTTCGGTTTCGCCGCAGAAACCCACAATGATGTCCGTAGACAAAGCGCAATCGGGGAGCACTTCACGGATGCGGTCCACCTTTCGCCGATACCATTCGGCATCGTAGTTACGGAACATACGTTGCAATACTGCAGAGCTTCCCGACTGCACAGGCAAGTGAATATACCGGCAAATGTTGGGGTGGTCGGCCATGGTAAAAAGCACGTCATCAGTGATGTCTTTGGGATGAGACGTGCTAAACCGAATACGCAGTTTTGGGCTGATGGCCGCTACCTGAGCCAGCAATTGAGCGAAGGTGACGACGGTATGGGTGGCAGGATCTTCCCAGCGGTAACTATCTACGTTTTGACCCAGCAAGGTGACTTCGCGGTAGCCAAGGTCAAAAAGTTCGCGGGCTTCGCGAAGAATAGAAGCCGGCGGTCGACTACGCTCACGGCCCCTGGTGAAAGGAACCACGCAGAAAGAGCACATGTTGTTGCAGCCGCGCATGATGGAAATGAAGGCGTTGACGCCATTAGACGCCAACCTTACAGGGCTGATGTCGGCATAAGTCTCTTCACGCGACAACAACACATTTATTGCTTTCTGCCCACTTTCCGCTTGAGCTATGAGGGCCGGTAGGCTACGATAGGCATCAGGGCCGATCACCAAATCAACGATGTGCTCTTCTTCCAATAACTTGGATTTGAGCCTTTCGGCCATGCAGCCTAATACGCCAATGAGGAGGCCCGGCCGCCGACGCTTTATAGCATGAAATTCACCTAGGCGAGCACGTACCCGCTGCTCGGCGTTTTCCCGTATGCTGCATGTGTTCAAAAGGATGAGATCAGCCAAATGAAAGTCTTCTGTTGGATGATATCCATGCTTGGTTAAAATGGCTGCTATGATTTCCGAGTCGTTGAAATTCATCTGGCAGCCATAGGTTTCAATGTAAAAACGAGGGGTTGATCCACCGACCCGATGGTCCTCGGCGACGGCTGCCAATCCGATTTCTCTTTCTAAATTCGGGACGAATGCCATTGTTGAGGCAAAGATAGCAGTTCAATCAGTGGGAGCTTCATTGCGCAGCATGTCAAAAAGCGATGTGGTGAATTTGAACTTCATTAAATCATTTTCTTTTACTTTGGCTACGTGATCAGATGCCATGAACACTAAACAAGGGGTTCTGCTGTGCCTGCTGCTGAAAAGCACCTTTTTTTGTTTTGGCCAAAATTTCAATCTAACGTTTCGCGATCAGGTTACTTATCCCTACACATGCGCCAGTATTTGGGGTTATTACACTAACGGACGGGAATATGCCTTAGTGGGGACTTACGAGGGAATTTCGATTGTCGACGTTACCGACCCCGACAATGCTGTGGTCTTATTTGACGTGAAACATAATGGGGCATTCAGCTTCTGGCGTGAGGTAAAAACATGGCAGCATTATGCCTATGCTACCAATGAGGAAAACAATGGCTTGCTGATCGTTGACCTTCAAAACCTGCCGAATTCTATCCAACAATATCAGTTTATTTACCAGGACGCCAACGGCAAAAAGCAAACTACCGGCCATACCTTATGGATTGATGAAAAAGGCAGATTGTTTGTTTTCGGAGGTAACTATGCACAAGGTTATACCTGTTTTGACCTTACGGCCGACCCGCTCAATCCAACATATTTGGGCAAGTACAGCCAACATTATATCCATGATGGATTTGTGAGAGGTGATACGTTGTGGGCTTCCGAAATATACGATGGCATATTGCGCATTATGGATGTAAGCAATCCCGCAGCACCTGTGGTGTTAGCCGATGTGCCTACGCCAGGAGCATTTACGCACAATGCATGGCCAACTTCTGACAACCGATATGTATTTACCACCGACGAGGTGACCAACAGCTATATCACGGCCTACGACGTCAGCGATTTGAGCAACATCACCGAGGTAGATCGGGCTCAAGCGCATCCGGGAACCGGCAGCATCGTACACAATGTTCATTTGTATAACGATACTTTTCTCGTAGCGGCTTATTACCGTGACGGCGTGGTTATTTATGATGTCAGCGATCCGTCGAACATGGTTAAGGTAGCCGAATACGACACATATGCGGGTTCGGGCAGCGGATTTAATGGCACCTGGGGGGTATATCCGTGGTTTCCTTCAGGAACTATTGTTGCCTCCAACATTGAAGATGGTTTATTTGTGCTAACCCCCCAATACATACCTGCAGCACGGCTCCAAGGCACTGTTATGGATGCAAACAGCGGGGCTCCTTTATACAATGCTACCGTAAGCATTTTAGGTGCTTCGATCACTGAAACCACCGACCTGAGTGGATTTTACAAAACAGGCGTCGCTGGCAGCGGAACATTTACAGTCGAAGTGTGGCGTTCAGGCTATCAAACGACTACCATTTCCAATGTGGTGCTTTCAGCCGGCAGCACGACTGTGTTGAATGTGGCTCTAGTGCCCGTAGCCACAGCTCTGGTAAGCGGTTGGGTGCTGGATTCGGTTACCAATCAACCTATTGCTTCGGCCAGCGTACGCTTGAGTGGCACTGCAGGAACTAACTACGAGACAACGACTGATGCTTCAGGTGCTTTTTCCGTATTCGCGTTGTACGACACTTATAGCATCTATGCTGGGAAGTGGGGCTACCGGGAAAAAGGAATTTACACTTACGTGGCTGATGCCAACAGTCAGCCGGTGACCTTATTGTTGCGGAAAGGATACTACGACGACTTTGTGGTGGATCAAGGATGGTTGGTAAGCGGTGGAGCAACTACCGGCAAATGGGTTCGGACGAAGCCTATTGGTACTTATTTGTTCAATGTGCCTTATAATCCCGACAAAGACATTGATGGCGATTGGGGAGATGACTGTTATGTTACCGGAAACAATGTCAGCGATCCTAATTCCATAGGAGAAGATGACGTCGATAACGGCATAGTTAACCTCACTTCTCCTGTTATGAACCTGAGCAATTATGGCGATCCGGTGATTCGCTTCTATGCATGGTTTGCCAATGGTGGGGGCATGAGCCTCCCTAATGACACGCTGCGCGTCTCTTTATCAGACGGAACGCAAATGATTCATGTATTGAAAATCCATGCCAACAACTTTCCGATGCATCAATGGAACTATCATGAAATTCATGTTGCAAATTATTTGAATGCATGGGACAATGTTACCATTCGTTTTCAGACCAGCGATCTACAAAGCAGCGGTCATGTTGTAGAGGCAGGCATTGATTATTTCGGCGTGTACGATGCCTTGGCCGTTGGTCAACAGCTTACCACCAGCGCCACAGTTCGAATTTATCCAAATCCTGCCGACCGGTTTTGCAGGATCGTCAGCGGTCCTCATCAGAAAATAAAATCGATTCGGTTGTATGATTTATGGGGCCGAAGGGTAGCCCATGTGGTTTGTGACCACAGCCAACCCGCATTATCTATACCCTTACAGGGTTTATCTGCTGGTAGTTACGTTTTGGAATGCGAAACAGAGGAGGAACTCGTACGGCATCCGCTGTTGATTTGCCGGTAACCTCTGAGCAATCAACAAAATAAAATCGGTGGAAAGACACTCATGTGCGTGGGTGGATATTCAGATAATATGAGGTGGGCATAGCATGTGAATCAATGCCTGTAAAAAGCAAGAGATAAATTTTTTCTATCATCCTCAAAGTGCTTTAAATGAATGCTGACGATTAGTTAAAATCGGATTAATATTCCGGCTTGTAAAATCATTGCCCGCTTATGCAAGTAACTTGTTTTGGAACTGTCAACCCTGCCCAACTAAGCCGTTGAATTGCTCAGTGCGCGCACACAGTTCACAGATAATTAGGTGTGCACTAATCGATGGCTTAAATGGCATCCAGAGTCTGTATCCTGGCAACAAACAGATTTAAGTTTTTCATTAAACAAGCTTATCCTTTATTCGGTTTAACGTATCTCACTCATTCAGCCATAATTTTCGGAGACCTGCTGCCAGTTGACTACCTGCCACCAATCTTTAAGGTAGTCAGCACGGCGGTTCTGATGTTTGAGGTAATAGGCGTGTTCCCATACATCTACGCCAAGAATGGGCTTACCTTGTTGCGCAACTATATCCATCAATGGATTGTCCTGATTAGGTGTAGTGGTGATCATCAGTCGGCCATTTGCGTCTTTAATGAGCCATGCCCAACCCGAACCAAAGATGCCCAGAGCCGCCTTGTTAAACTCTTCTTGAAATCGCTCCACGGACTCCCAGGTTGCCAGGAGGGCATCGCGCAGGCGACCTTGGGGTGCCGTTCCGCGTTGCGGGGACATGACCTTCCAGAAGAAAGAATGATTCCAGTGACCTCCACCATTGTTACGTACTGCAGTGAAAATGTTTTCCGGAACCTTACTCAAGTTATTCATCAGATGATCGATGGAACTGTGCTGCCATTCCGGTGCATTGAGGAGGGCCTTATTTAAATTATCTACATAAGATCGGTGATGCCGATCATGGTGGATCCGCATGGTTTGTGAGTCTATATAGGGCTCCAAAGCTTCGTAGGCATAAGGTAAGGCTGGCAACTGAAAGTGAGGGTGATGTTCGTGTGCATGTATGTCTTCGTTCTGAAAGGGGCGAGCGGGCCATTTTGCCGAGATAGCTGGAACGGCCACCGCCAATAATGCTGAACTTTGCTTGAGAAAAGCGCGACGTGTGAAGGATTTTGCCGTTTTCATGTTTTAAAAATAAGCTGGTGTAAAGCTAAAGCATGGGCTTCATTACCAGCGAGGTTGTGCAAGCTTAGGGCATGTCAAAGAACCACTACGAAGAGGCGACGAAACAGAAAACCGTATGGGAAGTTGAAGGCATGACGTGTTCCGCCTGTGCGCACACGATTACCAGGTATCTGGAGAAGAAAGGTTTCAACAATGTAAAATCGGATTACCTAACGGGTCGCGTATCATTTGAGGGTGACATCCGTGATGAGGATGAATTAAGGCGAGGGTTAGCCCTGCTGGGTTATCCTGTAAAAGAGCGGCAACGTAGGAAAAATAAAATCCCTGTTACCATCAACAGTCTTGAAGGTCGCTTTTTAATAGCTGCCGTCCTTACGTTGCCCCTGCTTTTGCATATGTTTTTTCCTATACCCCTACTCCATCAAGCATGGCTGCAATTTGGCTTATGCATGCCGGTTATGATTATCGGCTTTTACCAGTTTGGCCGTAGTGCATGGCAATCCCTGCGCCTGGGTGTGACCAACATGGACGTGCTGGTTTTTTTAGGAAGTAGTGCAGCTTTTGCCTACAGCGTTTATGGTGCGCTGATTCTGAACGAAGCACGCTACCTGTTTTTCGAGACTTCAGCAGCTATCATCACCTTCGTGTTGTTGGGCAACGTAATTGAAAAACGAGCTGTAGCCCAAACCCGCAATGCCGTGCAACAGCTGATTCGACTGCAGCCCCTCCAGGCCCGTCGTGTTGAGTTAAGTGGGGATGAGCGCCTCGAAATGATCCGTGAAGTGCCGGCGGCAAGCTTACGTCCGGGAGATATAATTCAAGTTAACCAAGGAGAACGGTTTGCCTGCGATGGCATCGTCCTTCACGGCACAGCTCTTGCCGACGAGTCCATGATCACGGGCGAAGCCATTTCCATCGAAAAAACAATCGGCGATCGGGTGATCGGCGGTACGGTGCTGGTACAAGGATCCGTCAGAGTAAAAGCTACCGCTACCGGACCACAGACGGTGTTGGCCAACATCATTGCCTCGATAGAAGAAGCACAGCGCACAAAAGCGAGCATACAAAGACAAGCCGATAAAGTCACTGCTGTCTTTGTGCCTTTGGTTTTGATCGTCGCTGCAATGACTTTGGCTATTGGCCACTGGGTTGCAGGGCTGGCGTTTGCCTCCGCACTCATGCCGGCAATAGCTGTACTTGTTGTTGCATGTCCTTGCGCCATGGGGTTGGCCACGCCAGCGGCCGTAGCCGTAGGTGTAGGCCGTGCGGCACGTATGGGCATTTTAGTAAAAAATGCACAAGCCCTCGAGCTGCTGGTGCAGGCCAAGACTATGGTTTTTGATAAAACCGGAACACTAACCACAGGTCGATTTCAGTTATCAGCGCTGGAAACCTTCGGAATCAGCGAGCAAGAAGCAAAGGCTATCATAGCCGGATTGGAGCAACATTCAACACATCCACTGGCCGCATCGTTGCGGACCATCTTCCATGAGGTTAAGCCCATGCATATGCGAGGAGTATCGGAACAGAAAGGGCTTGCTATCAGCGGGTTTGACAAAACGGGAAATTTTTACCAGTTAGGGTCAGCGCGCCTGCTTCAGAAACCTACAGAAGGCCCATGGAATGTTGTGTTGCTTAAGAACGGCAGCTTGGTTGCCCGCCTGGCCCTGGAGGATGAAATTCGACCGGAGGCATATCAATTGATGCATTTTTTGCGAACTCACCGCATAGAAGCGATATTGCTTAGTGGGGATAACGCTTTTCGGGTAAAGAGAGTTGCCGAAGCTTTAGGGATTAAACGACATTATGCCTTTATGTTGCCCGACGACAAGCTGAAGATAATTCACGAGTTACGCCGCAACGGTGTAGTGGTCATGGTAGGCGACGGCATCAATGATGCACCCGCCCTGACCGCGGCTCATGTCGGCATTTCTTTAAGCGGTGCCACGGCTATTGCCATAGATGCAGCACAAATCATTTTATTGCATAATGACTTAGGCAAAATCCAACAAACGTGGAAGCTGAGCCGGCTGACCCTGCGCACCATACGCCAAAACCTGTTTTGGGCATTTTTTTATAACACGTTGGCCATTCCAATAGCAGCCTTAGGCTATTTACAGCCTATCATCGCAGCATTTTCCATGGCTTTTAGTGATGTCATTGTCATAGGCAACTCATTGCTGTTGCGTTGGCGTCACCTCTGAAGGGCTACCTTTGCCTTGATATGGAAAAACTGCCGCTGAGCATCAACGCTGTGCTCAAAGCGCTTAGCTATGTTGAAGACCCCGACCTGAAAAAGGATGTGGTCAGCCTCAACATGATTCGTGACCTCAAAATCGAAGGCCATCAGGTTTTCTTCCGACTTGTGCTCACAACTCCTGCATGCCCGCTGAAAGAGGTATTGGTGCGGGCTTGTGAAAATGCAATTCGGCAGTTCATCATAGGTTCTCCCGAAGTTCACATCAGCGTAGATGCGCAAGTCACAACCAGACATACTGACCGGCTGATATTACCCAGTGTAAAGAACATCATAGCGGTAGCTTCAGGCAAAGGCGGGGTTGGCAAGTCAACCATTGCTGTGAATCTGGCGCTGTTTCTGGCCCGCGAAGGCGCAGCGACAGGCTTACTGGATGCAGATATTCATGGGCCTTCCGTTCCAGTTATGTTGGGAATTAAAGGCGTGCGTCCTGAAGTAGTGGACATAGAAGGCAAGCCGAAAATTGTACCGGTGGAAATAGCAGGTGTTAAAGTCATGTCCATCGGTTTGCTGATAGAAGATGCCCAGGCTGTCGTATGGCGGGGACCTATGGTTTCATCTGCATTAAAACAATTCGTCAGCGATTGTCAATGGAGTGAATTGGATTATTTGATTGTTGACCTTCCGCCGGGGACCGGCGATATCCATTTGACGTTGGTTCAAACGGTTCCACTCAGCGGCGTGATCATCGTCACCACTCCACAAGAGGTAGCCCTGGCCGATGCGCGCAAAGCCACTGCTATGTTTCGCATGAAGCCAATCAATGTACCCGTACTGGGTATTGTGGAAAACATGTCGTACTTCGTCCCTCCCGATATGCCCGACCGTCGCTACCCTATTTTCGGAGAGGGAGGCGGGCAGCGGCTGGCTGATGAATTTGGTGTGCCCTTGTTAGGTCAGATACCTCTATCTCCTGCTTTGCGGGAAAAGGAAGATCAAGGCACCACAGCAAATCCTTTGGATTTACCCGAAGTAATCCAGACTGCTTTTTGTGCCTTGGCACGCGAAGTGGCTCGTCAGATTGCCGTACAGAATGCTACCTTTGAACGCAGCGAAGTGTCCGTAGGCGCCTAAGTTGTGTGGCCAAGCTGAGCCGTAGAAAAAAACAAGAGATGATGGCACGCATCAATGCGTCGTTGGAAGAAATTCGCCCCTATTTACGTGTCGATGAAGGAGACGTCGAATTGGTAAACATTACCGATAACTTCATTGTTCAGCTTCGTTTCACGGGCAACTGCGAGTCATGCCCGATGGCCAGTACATCCATGATCTCTGGCCTCACCGACACCATCCGCACGCTCTATCCTGAGGTTGCGGGCGTGGAATTGCTCTCATGAACCGCACCCAGCTTCTCGAGCTCATTAGGCGCAAGAAATCGTTCCTTTGTGTGGGGTTAGATCCCGATTACAATCAATTCCCTCAATCATTACCGCATACACTTGACGGGATCCGACAGTTTCTCAGCGATATCATTGAGGTTACCGTCCCTCACGCTGTGGCTTATAAACTCAATACGGCTTTTTTCGAAGCTCTGGGGCCTGATGGTTGGTCTTTCTTTTGGCAAATCACAGAACTGCTTCCGCCTGATGTGCTGGTCATTGCTGATGCCAAACGTGGCGACATCGGCTCGTCAGCAGCAAAGTATGCCGAAGCTTTTTTTCTGAGAAATGGCAAGCCATCACGCATTGATGCCCTTACCGTTTTTCCGTATATGGGGCAAGACTCCGTGTCGCCGTTTCTGCAATACGAGGGGAAGTGGGTAGCTCTGTTGGCCCTCACGTCTAATTCAGGAGCAGAAGATTTTCAGTTGAAGCATTTGAGTCGTGGAACCATGTTGTTTGAAGAGGTAGTACTTACGTCACAACAGTGGGGAAACATCGACAATCTGATGTATGTTGTGGGCGCGACCAGGCCGGAACTCCTCAGAAGGGTGCGAGCGCTGGCTCCCCAACATGTACTGCTGGTACCGGGCATAGGCCATCAGGGCGGAAGCTTAGCTGCAGTGGCCGAGGCAGCCCTTACGGCATCCGGTCCTGTCTTGGCAGCAGTATCAAGAAGCATATTGTATGCCTCTTCCGACAACACCTATAAAGATGCGGCCGCAGCTGCAGTTCAAAACCTTCAGGAATACATGAAGTTTGTTTTGAATAAAACAGAAGGGACGGATTCGTGAGCACGTGTCTTCGATCCGGCAGCAATTCTACAGCCGTGCCGTGCGGCTGCGTAACAAATGATCGGCCATGACAATGGCTGCAGCTGCTTCCACTATGGGAACCGCCCGTGGCAGAACACAAGGATCGTGGCGTCCCTGGCCTTTGAGCTCAATTACCTCGCCTTGCTGATTCACCGACTGTTGCTGCTGCATCAGGGTAGCAACCGGTTTGAAGGCAACCCGAAAATAAACGGGCATTCCATTGGTAATTCCTCCTTGAATGCCCCCGCTGTAATTCGTAGCAGTACGAATGCTTCCTTCTTCTGAAACAAACAAATCATTATGCTGCGAACCATGCATGGCTGCGCCGGTAAAGCCGCTACCGTATTCAAAGCCGTGAACGGCGTTGATGCACAGCATGGCATGAGCTAAATCAGCCTGCAACTTTCCAAACAGAGGCTCGCCTAGGCCTGCCGGGCACGGATCGATAACACAGGTAATGATGCCCCCCACGGTATCTCCGGCATCGTGTGCCTGTTCAATGACGGCCATCATGCGGGAAGCGGCTTCTACGTCAGGGCAACGAACCGGATTGCTCTCCGCCACAGCTATCCATTCCTCGAGCCGTGGCGACTCGGTAGCCAACGGTAAGATTACAGCTTCTGAACCCACCTGGGTTACAAAAGCAGCAATCCGCAGCTCGTAGGTCGCAAGCAGCTGTTTGGCCACTGCACCTGCCGCTACCAGGGCAGCCGTAGCGCGTGCGCTGGCCCTCCCTCCTCCGCGATGATCTCGCAAGCCATATTTTATCTCATAAGTAAAATCGGCATGTGAAGGGCGAAAGGCACCCTGTAAATGGTCGTAGTCCGAGGAACGAACATCCTCATTGGCAATGAATAAAGCTAAAGGACTGCCGGTGGTGCGGCCTTCAAAAACACCCGAAAGAATGCGAACCTGGTCGGGTTCCTGGCGCGGCGAGGTCAACGCTGATTGGCCTGGTCTCCTCCGGTTCAAATCGCGCTGGATAACCTCTTGCGAAATGGGCAAGCCGGCAGGGCAACCATCGATGACAGCGCCGATTCCCGGTCCATGCGATTCCCCAAAAGTCGTTACGCGAAAAAGCTGACCTAAACTGTTGGATGCCACAATCTGCGTGTTTGCAATTAATTTTTTAATGTGTCGGTAGGACAAGGGCCGGGCGACCAGCGCAGCAATCCATGTCGTTCAGCTTCGCAGGGGTTCCCGTAGGTTTTGCCATCACAACCACAGACGGGATTCCACTCACGCGTGCACGCACGCAATGTATCAATGCGCTGTGGATCCACGCATTGTTCTGTCCGTTGACAGCTTCGACTCAGGCTCAACACCAGCGCTAAAACAGAAACTGCTATTTTCATCATCACTCCTTGGTCATGGATTGTCTGTTTACAAATATCAAGAGTCTGATTGGCATCAGGCAAAAAGAAGAAAAGCGGCTGTCGGGTCAGGCGATGAAGGAATTGCCGCAACTTCCGCAGGCATGGCTGGCCGTGCGCAGGGGGCGCATCAGTGCCTTCGGCAAAATGGAAGACACTGCCCTCTTGGAGCAGCATGCTGATTTACCCCAGTTCGATTGCAGCGGAAGAATACTCATGCCGTGTTGGTGTGATTCCCACACCCATCTGGTTTTTGCTGCATGGCGCGCTGAAGAATTTGAGCTTAAGATCAAAGGATTTACTTATGAACAAATTGCTGCCCAAGGGGGAGGCATACTTAACTCTGCACGAAAACTCAGCGACACGGATGAGGAAATTCTCTATGAACAAGCGTGGCAGCGACTAACAGAGATCATCGACCAGGGGACCGGCGCAGTTGAGATTAAAAGCGGCTACGGCCTTTCGGTAGAGGGAGAATTGAAGATGTTGCGTGTGATTGCACGGCTCAAAGCATCAGCACCGATACCTATCAAAGCAACCTTTTTAGGCGCCCATGCTTTGCCGGCAGAGTATCGCCACCGGCGGCAAGATTACATACGTCTGATTTTGGAGGAAATGCTGCCACGCATTGCCGACGCACACTTGGCCGATTATTGCGATGTGTTTTGCGAAAACGGTTTTTTCACTCCCGAAGAAACAGATCAGATCTTGCAAGCGGCTTGGAAATACGGATTAAAGCCAAAAATTCATGCCAATCAGTTGGCACGTAGTGGGGGTGTACAGGCAGGTGTGCGCAACTACGCTGTTTCAGTAGATCATCTGGAACAAATTGATGAAGAAGAAATATCTGCTTTGCAAGCCTCAAGCACCATAGCCACCTTGCTGCCGGCAGCGGCTTTTTTTCTTCGGCTGCCCTACCCTCCTGCACGTCGCATGCTCGAAGCCGGCCTCACGGTAGCGTTGGCTTCGGACTACAATCCCGGTTCTTGCCCTTCGGGCCGCATGAGCTTTGTGGTCTCGTTGGCTTGTATTCAGATGCGCATGACTCCGGCTGAAGCTATTAATGCGGCCACCTTAAACGGAGCCTGTGCCATGGAACTGGAAGATGAGCTGGGCAGCATTACGATAGGCAAACGCGCCAACCTGATCCTCACAAAACCCATTTCGTCGGTGGCTGAAATTCCGTATCGCTTTGGAATTGATCTGATTGAAAAAGTTTTTATCAGCTGAGTTTCGGATCACGGCCAAATACCCAGCGTGGTGTACGATGAGGCTACCTTGTCGATGGCCAGCACAAAGGCAGCTGTTCGCAGGTCTTTGATTTTCTTATTTCGCTTCATCGTATCTCTGATGGCGTGATAGGCGGTGATCATGGTGTCCTCCAGTCCACTGTTGACCAAATCTTCTTCATCGGCTCCCTCTAACAACAATTTGCGTTCATTACTTCCGATGTGCTGACCGGTGAGGCGTTCGATTTCCCGAACAAAAAGCAAATTGGTGTTTTCCGTAAACCGCTTTTCCATGCGCCCAAAACGCACATGGCTGAGGTTCTTCAGCCATTCAAAATAAGACACCGTAACACCCCCCGCGTTTAAATACATATCAGGAATTATCATAACATTTTTCTTTAACAGAATTTCTTCGGCAGCTGGGGTACATGGCCCGTTGGCCCCTTCAGCAATGATTTTGGCTTTAATGCGTGGGGCATTTTCTTCTGTGATTTGGTTTTCAAGAGCCGCCGGTATCAAAATATCGCAATCAACCTCTAGGACCGCTTGCGGATTTTTGATGACTTTTCCATAAGGATACTGAAGTAACCCGCCATGCTCCTGCTTCCATTGCATGACGTGTTCCAAATCGAGTCCCTTGGGATTGATGATCGCACAATCAATTTCCGCAACGCCCACCAACAGGGCCCCTGCCTCTACGAAGAATTTGGCGGAATAGTAGCCTACATTTCCCAGGCCTTGTACCGCAAACCTTTTTCCTTCAATACCGGTTGACAACCCCAGCGGCCTCATGTCTTCAGCGATGCTGCAGGCTTCCCGGGTTCCAAAATAAACGCCACGGCCGGTAGCTTCCTTACGACCGCGTACCCCTCCCTGTGAAATAGGCTTACCGGTCACACAGCCGTATGCGTTGATGTCGTTGGGATGGAAAGCAAGGTAAGTATCTACGATCCAGCTCATTTCCCGCTCGCCAGTGCCATAATCCGGTGCGGGCACATCAATAGCAGCACCTATGAAATTTTTCTTTATTAGTTCAGTGGTGTAACGGCGGGTGATGCGTTCGATGGTTTCGTCACTGTATTGCTTCTTGTCGATTTTTACCCCTCCCTTGGCTCCTCCGAAAGGGACATCTACGATGGCGCATTTATAAGTCATCAAGGCCGCCAAAGCCATAACCTCATCCTGATTGACGTCAATCGAATAGCGGATCCCCCCCTTGCACGGCACCTTATGTTGCGAATGCTGAACGCGGTATGCCTCAATCACCTGCACGCTCTGCTTGCCCGTTTTCTTGTCTTCGACCACTACCGGAAAACGCATTTGATAAACACTGTTGCAGGCCTTGATTTGATTGAGCAACCCGGTATCGTAATTCAGAAATGCTGCAGCCTTGTCGAAGTAACGCTCTACATTACGAAAAAAACTTTCGGTGGTGCGACGACCGTTTTTACTCATAGGACTTAAGGATCTTTTTTTCCAAATTTTTGATTTTACGCTCTTGCAGAATAAGAAAAACGATGAGGGCGGCAAAGATAATCAGCAGGACGAGGATGACCGCGTTAAGTCGCTCATTGCCCATCAGGATGGCGGCTGCCTGCTCGTCAAGCGACTGTGCTTTGGCCGGTGTGGCAACCCATAAGACAGCGCAATGCATCAGCACCAGAGCAAAAAAGCAGAAGTTAGCCCTCATGACCGGAAGAACTACGTAATGCCGATTTGTTCAAAATCCCTGCAGCAATGAGGTGCAACAGCTCCAGCCGTGCCGAAAGCGATGCCAGCCAAACGCCTACAAGCATCCAACCGACAACGGCCGGATAAAACACCCAACGCATGCGATGATCCAAATCATAAATGTTGAAAGCCGGATTGCCCCCACTGCCGGGGTGCAAAGAATCCGTCAGGCGGGGAATAATAAAAATGGTGGGAATGAACATACAAAAAAATATTATATTAGTAACCGCAGCGATCCGAGCCCGGCGATCGGCATCGTCTATGGCACCACGCAAAACCTCATAAGCCAGATAAAACAGGATTCCTGCGGCAGCACCCAGTAATTTGGGATCGTTTACCCACCAGGCGCCCCAGGTGGTACGAGCCCACACCATGCCGGTGAGCATGCCAACAAAGCCAAACCATAACGCGATGCGTACCTGCGCAGCGGCTAATGCATCGCAGCGCAAATCGCTGGACGACAAATACCTGATGCTGTTGCCGGCAGACAGCATTAACAAAAAAGTCATGGAAAACCAAAGCGGGACATGATAAAACAAATTACGGATCGATTGCCCCAAAATGGGCAGCTGCGGAACCTCAATCCACAGGCCCATAACTACCGAATAGGCCACCAATGCCGCGCCAACTAATTTATATCCGTAGCGGGCAACCATGCTTTTGTACATTGGTGTGGCACCAACAGATTTATGGAATCAATCGCGCCAAAGGTAAGGAAATAAGATCAGGGCCAGCAGCAAGAGGATCACATCCAGAGCCCAAAGCATCAAGAAATCGGCCCATGGAAATGAACCAACTTTCGGAGAAAGCACCCCCTCAGATAACCGCCAAATCAGCAGCATCGACGGCAGGATTACCGGCAAACACAGCAGGGTCATCAGCATTGCCTGATTAGCCTTTGCGGCAATAGCAGACATCATGGAAAAGGCAAGCACAAACGTCAGAGACCCGCTGAAGATGATCAGCGCAAACAATGCCGTCTGCACAATGGGGCTTCCGAACACCAGCGCAAACAAGAGCCAGGCCACAAATGCCAGCACAACCAGCTGAAATCCGTGATAGATCATTTTGGCCAGCAACAGAGATAGCGGTGATGCAAGCGATTGCATATAAATCATTCGCATACGACTTTCCTGCAAAAAGCTTCTGGCCACGGCCGTGACAGCGACGAAAAAGAGAACAATCCAGTAAATGGTCACCCACAGGGAAGGTTCCGGCTGAGGAATGCCCAAATACACCAGAAATGTTGTTGCAGATAGGTACAACAACAAGCCCACCCACAGGTAACGGCTGCGCCATTCATAAACGAACTCTTTGTGCGTCAACCATCTTATTTGCTGCCACATGGCCGAAAGGTACAAACGGCTTGGGGCAGTCTTTACTCTTTATGGTACGCCCATTTGTTTCAACACCTTTATCTGCTGCGCGATGATTTCGAATAAAGCAGCTGAACGCAATGGGCTCTAACCTGCAACTTCGAAAGAAGCAAAACATTCACTGAGCAGAAATGTAATGAAGCAAGCATTCCTGTTTTTCTTACCTACCTGAGCTTACATCCTTACTGACACTCGAGATAGATCACCGGAGTAGTAACTGAATTGCTGGCATGACCGGCTCGATCTTCCAGGTAGATCGTATAAGTAAGGCTATCCGTCTTTCTTCCGGGAATACAACTAAATTGACTTCGTACATAGATGATGACACCCGATATTGCCTTGAGTGAACCGTCTGGAGTGATGTAGGGCACCTTGACACTATCGGTATAACCTGTTCGGCTATCGGTCAAAAACAGGTTGGGATTGGTTTCAGAACCGATGTCGCCGTCGCCGTCGGTGAAGGAAATAAAAAATTTTAATGAGTCAACTCCGGCACGTATATACAAAGTGCTTAATGAATCCAATGCAATGGTAGGAATTATGGAATAGTCGGGAGGTCTGAGACAAGCGCCCAAGCACAGCAGAGCTGAGATACTGAGCGCCTTGGTCATGGCATGTGTCGCTAATTTCGTCATGGCAAATGAACCTCAGCCATTTCAAGGCGAAATTATTCCGTTTTGATCAGGCCGGTTTCACCGCTGCTGCAATAAGCTTGTTTCGATACCAATACGAGCACAACGTGGTGTATCGCCGGTTTGTGGATCTCTTACCAATCAGCCCGGATGCAGTAAGAGAACTTAGCCAGATTCCCTTTCTGCCCATATCGGCATTCAAACATGAGAAGGTCGTCACAGGTCGGTTTCATGCGGAGCGCGTTTTTCGCTCCAGCGGCACCACCGCCACCGGCTATTCGCTGCACTACGTGCGCAGCGCCAGCTGGTACCGTCAGGTATTGTTGGAAGGATTTCGTCGGGCTGTGGGCGAGGTAGAGGGAACGGCCATTTACGCCCTGATTCCAGATGAAACGGAACGACCGGACTCCTCCTTGACGTTTATGGCCCGTCAGCTCATAGAACAGTCAGCGGTAGCCGGTAGCGGTTTTTACCTGCATCGGCCCGGTCAGTTGGTGTCGTGGTTGGAGCATCACGAAAGCCAAGGCCAGCCCGGTTTGATCTTCGGTATTTCATACGCTTTGCTGGACTTTGCCGAACAACATGGCATGGCTTTGCGCCATACGCGCGTTATGGAAACAGGTGGCATGAAAGGGCGGCGAAGAGAACTGAGCCGGCCAGAACTGCATGAACGGCTGCGCCAGGCTTTTCAGGTACAGGAAGTCATGAGTGAATACGGCATGACGGAATTATTGTCGCAGGCATATTCGGTTAGCCGCGGAATTTTTTATGCTCCTCCCTGGATGAAGGTGTTGATTCGCGATCCCGATGACCCCTTTCGCATCACGACCGGACTAGCAGAAGGTGCACTAAACATCATTGATTTGGCCAATGTGGATTCCTGTAGCTTTATCGCCACCGATGATTTGGGTGTGCTTCATGCCGACGGGGGATTCGAAGTCTTGGGCCGCATGGAACACGCCGAACTCAGAGGCTGCAGCTTGCTGGTGGCCGACCTGTAGGAAGCAGTAGCCTTCAGGTACCCGGTACTACCGACGTTCCGGTTTCCAGCTCATCATCCAGGCGCGCCAGCTCCGCGCCAATGAGGGCCACCAGTTCAAAACGAAAAGAGTTCAGCAACAATATATTTCCCGCCAGGCTATGATAGGCGTGCAAGGCCTGCTGCCGACCGTGTTTGAGCTGTTGAGCCAGCTTTTGGTCAATTTCATTAAAATGATATATGATGTTTTTTTGTAACTTTTTTCCTTCGGCCGACAAGCGCATTCCTCCGAACAAGCGGTGCAACCATGACTTTTCAAATAAGCCCTGCATGTAGTTTTCGTCCTGCATCAGCTTCCATTTAAGATTGGCTTCACTGCGGGTCGTTTGCAGCACCATCTGCAACCAGTGGCGGAACACGATTTTTTTATCCGGCCTTTTGTAAAAGGGGAACAAGGCTACCATTTCGTGCAACCGGGCCTTGCGGGCTTGAAATTTGGCCCCAATACTTACCCGAGCATAGCCCAGCCTGCTGGCGTGAATCCGGCTGGTCTCAAAATGATCTAAAGCCAACTCCTCCCGAAAGAACATGTCGGCCAGCATGTACTTCAGCAACTCGATCTGGGTGGCATCCGGACGAAGCACCAGTAATGTTTGGGCAGGCCCAGCCTGTGTCAACCACTGCGCAGCCCCAGCAACATCAGCAGGGGTGGCAGCTGGCTTTAAATTGGCACAGGGCGTCATGGCTAAATCCAACAATTCTGTATCAAAAGTATTGGCCTAAATGCATCATCCTAGTAAGTTACGTCATGTTCGCACATGCTTGAACACTGGCCAATGTTTTGGTTCGGATTAAAACATCACAAAAGCCTGCCGTCCCCCCATCGCAGGTCACCGCATCCAATAAACTCACCGATGAACCGGTGTTAAGGGATGCGCCGCATAGCAATGGTGTGTTTGCGCTGAGTGCCTTGCACCATTCCAGAAATTTCAGCTACAATAGAGTCGGGATTTATGCGGGTATAAGTGATTACTTTAGGAAAATCGTGGCGGGCGTTCGTAAAGCTTAGTTGATGCTCATTCAGGACGCTGGCCATGAAGCGTACCACCTTATTTTCGTTCTGACCCGCCACTTGAGTCTCAAGAAAGACTTTTCCATTCTCCTGCTTCATGAACATTCGTTCAAAAACCACGGTATCTACCTCGTCGAGCATATAGCTCATTCCTAACAAGACTTGATCTGCTGATTCCTGCCAGGACTCATAGACGCTGCCGTCAGCGGCAACACTCTCCCATGTTCCCAAAAGCCACTTGGCATGCTCCAGATCTGGGTCATTCGCCTTTTTACAAGCCCCTATGATCAAAAAAAGAAAACAGCAAGTTTTTACCGAGCTAAAAGTCATGTTGCAGGTTTTTTCTAAAAAATTTTAAAGGAATGCGCTTGATGGTTCGCTTTTGATAAATTCTTGAAAGTTTAAAATAATAGTTTTTTAAGAGTTGAACGCAGGAAAAACTTTTAAAGACCCATTTCGTGCCTATAGGGCTCAAAAAACAAAGCGGCCAAGACTGTCAGCCCTGACCGCTTGACACCGCTTGCATTCACGCAAAAATCACTTCCCCACTGGCTGCTCAATTAATTTTATTTCCGTACGTCGGTTCTGGGCCCGCCCTTCGGCGGTCTTATTGTCGGCAATGGGTCGCGTTTCCCCAAAACCCGCCGATTGTAGTCGATCAGCAGAAATACCTTTGGAGATGAAGTAATTTTTAACGGCCGCGGCTCGCCGTGTTGACAGGTCCATGTTGCGCGCATCATCGCCAACATTATCGGTATGGCCTTCAATACTCCATTTGGTGTGGGGGTAGCGGTTCATGATGTCAACAATTTCATCGAGCACTTTAAAGGAAGCAGGTCGGATCTTATCGCTACCGGTTTCAAAGTTGATGGCACGAGCTGCAACGGTCAATTTTTCCATTTCTTCCTGTTTAGGTACCGGACAACCTGCATTGGTAGCTGGGCCGGGTTCGGTGGGGCAACGGTCATCATCGTCGGCTACGCCGTCATTATCCTGATCTGGGCATCCTTTCAAGGCCAAGGCTCCGCGCCTGGTCGGGCACTTGTCTTCCGCGTCGGTAAGGCCATCGCCATCGGTATCCGGGCAGCCACGGAATGCAGCTAAGCCTTTTACATCGGGGCAAGCATCGTTTTTGTCGGCAATACCATCGCCATCACGGTCCGGACAACCTTTCAAGGCTTTTGCACCGGCTGCATTGGGGCATTCATCATCTTTATCGGCAATGCCATCTTTATCTGCATCAGGACATCCGTCCAATTCTTTAAGGCCAGCTGCAGTGGGACATGCATCCGATCGATCGGCGATCTGGTCCCCGTCGCTGTCGGGACAGCCCATCGTTGATTCAGGACCTGCTTGATCGGGGCATGCATCTTCTTTATCAGTTATGCCGTCGCCATCGGAGTCTTTCATTCCGAAACGCACGACCATGCCTGCAGAGTGCTGCATGAAGCTCATCGACTTTCCTTCATTTTCAGTAGCCCAATTGTAGGCTGTTTGCGCATAAACCCCCAGGTCGCGCCATAGCCACAGATTAAGGCCCAGGCCGCCGTTGAGGTTGGGCCTCAACTGGTCACCGCTAAGCTGGCTAGCCCCTAAGCCGGCAAACAAGTATGGGCCAATCTTGCAGTCTTCCTTGAGCATAACCCCATTATCCAGTTTGAAACGCAAATTCAAATCGACATTAAAAAATCCTTCGCCACTGATGTTATTGCCGTCGGCGTTGGTTTCGGTACGAGCCAATCCCAGCTGCAGATCGGTTGCCAGAAAATGATTCAAATGCCTTCCCAGCGTTAAGTGTGAAATAGCCGGAGTGACGTTCCAATTTTCCGTTTGCAGCAGGCCTCCGCCATTTACGGCGTGAAAGTCAATGGCATTAATGCCAGCACCCACCAGCCAACGGGCACGCTCGTTTTGGCCTGAAAGCTTAAAAGCAGAAAACAGAAAAACGGCTGTAATTGGGAGTAGGGTTCGCTTCATAACAACTTTTTTCAGTTAAGGAAGAAATTCTATTGTCGCACAAGGTAAGGGGAAAACATTAAATAAACCATACAGGTTAAAAAAGCCATTTCAGACCTCATCAACCGTTAAACAAGCTCCCTTGACTTTATATATTTCCGCAATCAACATTTATGTAGTCGTTGTTCTGTTGAGGTGTGTTTTTCGAACGATCGAACCACAACACCCAGTGTTATTTATAAAAATTTATTTTTTTCGACAACGGTTAATAAAAAACAAAAGCAACATTTTTTGAATTAGAGGTGCCCTCAACAGATGAGCCGGCAGAAAGCAACGGTTCAGCGAAAAACTTCAGCCGCTAAGACAGCGCAGCCGTCGGTATGGTGGCGTCCGTGGCGAATAGCGCCCCTACTGTTTGTGCTAAGCATTGCGGTATATATCCCATCGCTTAAGCTGGGTTTCACCGAATTAGACGATTCCATATTCATCCGCGAATTCAGCGTGTATCACAAAAACTGGGAAAATCTGATCACCTCATTCAAGCGTGGAGTTTTTCACGAAACTAAAGACATCTACTACCGGCCCCTGTTGCTGAATTCATTTCTGCTTAATTACCAGTTGGCGGAAGAAAACATCAAAGGCTGGCGCTGGGTCAATATGATCTTGCATGGCTGCAATGTGTTGCTGGTTTATTATTTGTTATTGAGAATAAATAGCGGCTTGTTGGCCTCTGCTTTTTTTGCCGCCGTCTTTGCAGTCCACCCTGTATTGGCCCAAGCTGTAGTATGGATTCCGGGCCGTAATGATTCGCTGCTGGCTCTTTTTGTTTTCGGATACCTGTTGTTGCTCACGGCATATGTCCGCAGCCCGAACATCTGGAATGCCGTGGGTCAACTTCTGCTGCTGTCGGCAGCTTTTTTTACCAAAGAGACAGGGGTGCTTACCCCCTTGGCTGCGGCTGCCTTTTGGCTGCTGGTATTACGGCAACCATGGGCGCATCGCTCAGCAGTTTATGTTGCTGCGCTGTGTTTTTTAGCCTTTGTCATTTGGTATGCGGTGCGGGCACAAGCCACTTTGGAACACCAGCAGATCAAAGCCACGGAAATGGTGCAGGCGTTTTTCCAGCGGCTGCCCACCTTGCTGTATTACCTGAGCAAGGTGTTTTTGCCGGTTCACCTCAGTGTTTTTCCCGTCCAGCGAGACACACCCTGGCTGCCAGCCCTCATTTCCGCGTTAGCCCTTGTGACTTTGCTGTGGCTCACCATGCGGAAAGGAGATGTGGATTGGCAACGCTTTGTAGGTGGACTGTTTATATATGTCATTTTTATTATGCCTGCTTTGTTGGTGCCTCTCAGCTTCAATGACCAGGATTTCGAGCATCGCCTTTACGTACCCTTGGTCGGCCTGCTGGTGGCGTTAACAGCCTTGCGACCGGACTGGCTGCATCAAAAGCCCAGGGCCGTTCGTGCGGCGGCCGTCCTTATTCTCGTTGTCCTTTCCGCAGTTAATGTAAAGCGGCACGCCTACTTCAACGATCCCGTGACCTTCTGGAAGAAAGCAGTAGCCGACAGCCCCAGCTCGGCCTATGCGAAGATGATGCTGGCTTCTCGCATTGAAAAGATTGAGCCTCAGCGTGCCGACTCCCTGATGCGGCTCGCATACCGTATGGATTCATCAATGAAATACATCAACTATTACATGGGCGTTTTGTTACAGCATCGGGATTCGGTGTTGCAATCGGAACCTTATTTTCTGCGAGAACTCAAAAAGTCCGACTTGAACAGTTGCTACTTTCATTTGGCCCGAGTAGCGTTCGAAAAGAACGACCGAAAACAGGCTATAGAATGGCTGCAAGAATACCTGCGACGAGAACCTGCAGATCCACAGGGGAATCATAATCTGATGTTGTTGTATTATGAACTTGGCGATACCGTCAGGCTCCGACAGCAAGTAGCGCGCATGTTGGTATTTGGTCTTTCGGTTCCGGATGCCGTAGCCGATGCGGCCGGCTATTGAACTAATGCTCGGAAGTTTTTGCTGCCCAATGGTCTTTAAGAGTTACCGTGCGGTTGAATACGGGCAGATCGGGCGTTGATGAGGGGTCCAATACGAAATAGCCTTTTCGCAGAAACTGATAATGCACTCCTAAGCTTGCCGTTCGCAGATCCGGTTCGGCCATAGCTCGTTCGACCACCAACAGACTGTTGGGATTGATCAAACTACCCAATGGCTCTTCGCTGGCAGCAGGATTTTCTACCTTGAACAAACGGTCATAGAGCATGACCCGCACCGGCACGGCATGGGCTGCACTGACCCAGTGAAGCGTGGATTTGACCTTTACCGTGGAATCGCTCCCGCTTCGTGTTTCGGGAAAATAGCTGGCCTTGATTGCGATAATGTTTCCGCGATCATCTTTGACCACATCATCACATCGAATCACATAGGCGCTCTTCAACCTGACGGTACGGCCGGGTGCCAACCGCAAAAAGCCTTTGGGGGGCTCTTCCATGAAATCTTCCTGTTCTATGAACAGTTCACGCGAGAAGGGTATTTCACGGGTGCCGGCCGCAGGGTCTTCCGGGTTGTTTTCGACAGGCAACCATTCGACTTGACCTTCGGGATAGTTGGTCAGGATCAGTTTAAGCGGCGAAAGCACGACCATTCGGCGTAAGGCCCGCCGGTTCAGATCTTCTCGGATACAGAATTCAAGCAACCCGACATCCACAAGATTATCGCGGCGGGCTACCCCGATGCGTTCACAAAATTCACGGATGGCCTCGGGCGTGTAGCCGCGGCGCCGCAAGCCGGCTAATGTGGGCATGCGCGGGTCATCCCATCCACTGACATGCCCTTCCTGAACCAGCTGCAACAACTTGCGTTTGCTCAACACCGTGTACGACAAGTTGAGCCGCGCAAATTCATACTGCCTGGATGGAAATATCTCTAATTTTTCTATAAACCATTCATATAATGGACGATGCACCTCAAATTCCATAGTGCAGATGCTGTGGGTAATGCCCTCCAGCGAATCACACTGGCCATGGGCAAAATCGTACATGGGATAGATGCACCAGGTATTTCCCGTGCGGTGATGGCTTTCGTATTTAATGCGATACATGACGGGGTCGCGCATGTGCATGTTTGGTGAAGCCATGTCTATTTTGGCGCGCAACACGCAGGCTCCTTCCGGAAAGACCCCAGCCCTCATTTTCCGAAACAACTCCAGATTTTCTTCCACCGTCCGGTTTCGATAAGGGCTCTCCATACCCGGCGTGGTGGGGGTGCCTTTCATGGCTGCAATTTCTTCACTCGAAGAATGGTCAACGTAGGCCAGGCCCTTGCGAATCAGCCGCTCGGCAAACTCATAAAGTTTTTCAAAATAATCGGACGCGTAAAATTCATTCTCCCATTCGTAGCCCAGCCAGCGAATATCGCGTTTGATGCTTTCCACATATTCGGTCTCTTCGGTTGTGGGGTTGGTATCGTCAAAACGCAGGTTGGTAATACCTCCATATTTATCGGCAAGGCCGAAGTTGAGGTGTATGCTTTTCGCATGACCGATGTGCAGGTATCCGTTAGGCTCGGGGGGAAATCGGGTTACGATGCGCTGGTACTTACCGCTTTTTAGATCGGCTTCGATGATTTCTTCCAAAAAATTTTTTGCACTCATAACTCAACGCAGCACAAAGAAATGATCTACAGCCGGAATCCGTTGTGCCAGAAATCCTTCGGCATATTGGACACCGATGCGTTTTCCCAACCAGCGAGCCCGCCACTCGAGCGATTCTAAAAAATCAGGCTGGGAAATGTAGGTCGTGGGCTCTGTAGATTCAGGGTTGTAGAACTGGGAGCTAAAGCAACGTACTGCTTCCATGCGTTTGGACCAGAAAGCTGTGACGTCAATCACCACATCGGGCTCAATCCACTGATCTTGAATGTAGTGATAAAGAGCCCTCGGGCGCCAGGGCTGCTGAGGTGTTCCGTTGTCTTCAGTAGCCAGCCGGTGCAAACCGGCCAAAAAGCAAGCCTCGCGTACGAGCGCTGCAGCATGGCCATGATCGGGATGACGATCCCTGGGTGCATTACACAAGACCACGTCGGGACAGCAACGTCGCACCAGCCGGATAACGGCCATCCGCTGGTGGACGTCAGCTTCGTTGAGGTGACCATCAGGAAGGCCGAGGTTGAAGCGTGCCGTTATCCCAAGCACCTGTGCTGCCAGCTCTGCTTCCTTAAGCCGTAGCGCTGCATTGCCGCGCGTACCCAATTCCCCTTGGGTGAGATCGGCAATGCCCACCTTAAAGCCATGAGCAAGGTGGCGAAGCAACGTTCCTCCACACGACAGCTCCACATCGTCGGGATGAGCACCAAAGGCCAGCAAGTCCAGCTTCATACGGCAAAACAAATCATTCCATCGTCAAAACTTATCCGGCTGTAATAGTGCTTGACACTTATGAACTTAATTTGCTCAAACAAACTTTGATGGAGCAGGTCATTCTGGTAAATGCCCGAGGAGAAGCTATTGGAAGCATGGAAAAGATCGAGGCTCACCGCAAAGGATTATTGCATCGGGCTTTCAGTATCTTCTTATTCAACAGGCAGGGAGAAATGTTGTTGCAGCGCCGGGCACCGAGTAAATACCATTTTGCCGGCTTATGGAGCAATGCCTGCTGCAGCCATCCCAGGCCCGGAGAAAACACCGCCGAGGCAGCCGAACGTCGGCTGCGTGAGGAGCTGGGTGTTGAAGCTGAGTTAAAGGAAATTGCGGTGATACGCTACTGCTTTTTCGATCCTTCAAGCGGTCTGACAGAGCATGAAATGGATCATGTATTTGTTGGCTTTTGCGATGCTCCCCTTTCACCGGATCCCCAACAAACCGATGCATTACGGTGGGTTAGTGCCCGAGAGCTAAGCAAAGAAATGCAAAGCAATCCAAGTTGCTTTACCCCCTGGTTTCGGTTTATCCTGGAAAATGTTTCCGTGCAGCCTGCTGGGTGAGGGGCGGAGAGAGAGGGATTCGAACCCCCGGAACCCTCACGGGTTCAACGGTTTTCAAGACCGCCGCATTCGACCACTCTGCCATCTCTCCGCCTGCAAAGATAGGGTATGCCTTAAGCGTGCCTTCTTCAGTCGTATACAGTTTCTGACCCCCTGTCAGCAATTTATCGATTACCCTAATGCTAAAGTGCGATAACCCTTTTGTTACCTTTACGGTCCGTAGCAAAAGTCATGGAGTCGGCGCCGTGCAAGTATGTGTTTGTTACGGGAGGAGTAAGCTCGTCTTTAGGAAAGGGTATCATTTCGGCTTCTTTGGCTAAGCTGTTGCAGGCACGGGGCTTGCGCGTCACCATTCAAAAATTAGACCCTTACATCAATGTGGACCCCGGCACGCTTAATCCCTACGAGCATGGAGAATGTTACGTTACGGATGATGGTGCCGAAACCGATTTGGACTTGGGTCATTACGAACGCTTTCTGAATACGCCCACATCGCAAGCCAATAACGTTACCACCGGTCGCATTTACCTTGACGTGATCATGCGCGAGCGGCAGGGTGCCTATCTGGGGAAAACCGTTCAGGTAGTCCCTCACATTACCGACGAAATCAAGCGGCGGATCACCCTGTTGGGAAATACCGGCAATTACGACATAGTCATCACCGAGATCGGCGGCACCGTAGGCGACATCGAATCGCTGCCATACATCGAAGCCGTCCGTCAGATGAAGTATGAACTTGGAAATACCAACTGCATTGTCATTCACCTTACGTTGGTGCCGTTTTTAAAATCGGCCCGAGAATTAAAAACCAAACCCACGCAGCACTCAGTCAAGGAATTGCTGGAAGAAGGGGTGCAGCCCGACATTTTGGTTTGCCGAACCGAGTACCCGCTGTCGCCAGAAGTCCGTCGCAAGGTGGCTCAATTTTGCAACGTGGCTCCCGAGGCCGTCATCGAATCCATTGATGCAGACAGCATTTATAATGTCCCGTTACTGATGTATAAAGAAAACCTAGACCGTATAGTATTGTCGCGACTGCATCTGGAAACCACCCGCGAACCGGACTTAAGCTCATGGATACGCTTTGTAGAAAAAATACATAATCCGCATTACCGCGTGCGTATTGGATTGGTAGGTAAATACGTGGAACTGCCCGATGCATATAAGTCGATACGTGAGTCATTCATTCATGCCGGAGCTGCCAATGATTGTCAGGTGGAAGTGATCAGCATTCACTCCGAACACGTGAATGAAGCTAATGTGGCGCAGCAGTTGGGCCAGCTCGACGGAATTTTGGTTGCACCCGGTTTTGGCCACCGGGGGGTAGAGGGCAAGATCACCGCCGTTCGTTATGCCCGCGAGTATCAGGTGCCGTTTTTTGGCATTTGCCTCGGCATGCAATGTGCTGCAATCGAATTTGCCCGAAATGTGTTGGGATTAGCCGGAGCGCATTCCACCGAAATGAACCCCGATACGCCCCACCCCGTCATAGACATGATGGAAGAACAGAAAAAAATCGTAGTTAAGGGAGGCACCATGCGCTTGGGTGCTTATGAATGTGAATTGCGGAAACCGAGCAAAGTATTCGAAGCGTATGGTGTAGAGCGCATCCGCGAGCGACATCGCCATCGCTATGAGTTCAACAACAAATACCTCAGCATGTTCGAACAGGCCGGCATGATTGCCAGTGGCATAAACCCCAACAGCGGCTTGGTGGAAGTCATGGAATTCATCCACCACCCGTGGTTTATCGGCGTACAATACCATCCCGAGCTGAAAAGCACGGTTGACAATCCACATCCGCTGTTCATCCGGTTTGTGGCTATGGCCATGGCTTATCGTCAAACAAAAGAAGCCGAGGTAGCGTCGCCAGCCTCGGCTGCAGGTATTCCCTTGTAATTACTGCTTTCATTCGAGGGGTATTACCTAAGTTTGCCGCTTCAATCTTCTTGCTGTTGTGGATAGGAACACGGTGATCGGCTTTCTGCTCATCACCCTACTTATCATTGCCTATACCCTATATAATATTCCCTCGGCCGAGGAATTAGAACGTCAGCAGCGAATTGCAGATTCGATAGCTGCTGTCCGTGCTCAGGAGCAGAAAAAGCTCGAGCAAGTAGAGATGCCCCAACCGATTGTAGAAAAGCCGACACCAGTTGCCAGCGCTCTTTTCCGTGGAGATACCACAACAGAACCAAAATTTTTTACTTTAGAAAACGACCTGCTTCGCGTTTCCTTTTCAACCGTCGGAGCATACCCCGCTTCCGTCGAAATCAAACATTACAAAACCTACGACCAGAAACCATTGGTTTTGTTCAGTCCGCAAAACAGCAAGCTGAATTATATCTTTTTTGCGCAGAATCAAGAAGTACAAACTGCCGACGTAGTTTATGCTGTTGAGACGGGACCGGCAATAGCCAAAGAGGGCGACAGCGCTTGGATCCGGTTTCATGCTTATGGCCCTTACGGCAGCCATCTTGAGCACTATTATGCTCTGGCACCCAACAGCGCGGCCATTTCTTACCGGTTTTCTCTCTACGGAATTGATAGCCTGATCAGCACGCCCAGTCCTTATATGCAGTTAAACTGGATGGTGCGCTTTAATCATACCGAAAAAGATCTGGCTACAGAGCGGAATAACAGCACTATTTACCTGCGTACCCGCGAGGGGGATGTGGACGGAATTTCAGAACGAAGTACAGGCGAAAAGCACCTGCCCGGAAATATTCAATGGGTTTCGGCAAAAACCCACTTCTTTAACATCACCCTCATTTCTAAAGAGCTGTTTGATGAAGGGCGCATTAGTTCTGCTTTTGCTGAAAACGATACGTTCGTCAAAGACTTGCGCGCCGAGCTGATTTTGCCTTTAGAACCGGCCCCTCAGGTTCAGTATCACTTTTCCCTTTATGCCGGCCCCAACAACTATCAGGCGTTAAAACGCACCGGTTTAGGTCTGGAGCAGATCATTCCTTTAGGTGCAGGGCTGTTTGGTGCCATGTCGCTGCCGTTGAATAAGTATTTCATTATTCCCCTGTTCAACTGGTTAGACAACTATCACCTGCATTACGGGGTGATTATTTTGATCATGACCGTTATTCTTCGCATCATTCTTTTTCCGCTTACCTATCGGTCTTTCGTGTCGGCAGCCAAAATGAAAGTGCTTAAACCTGAAATTGACGAGCTCAGAGAAAAATACAAGGACGATCCGACCCGCTTTGGGCAGGAACAGATGAATTTATTTCGACGGGCCGGTGTCAATCCCTTTGGTGGCTGTATTCCCCTGTTGCTGCAGCTCCCTATCCTGGCAGCCATGTACACTTTTTTCCCCTTGTCTGTAGAACTTCGCCAGCAAAAGCTCTGGTGGGCCGACGACCTTTCTACCTACGACTCTATTCTTGAGCTGGGTTTTACCATCCCTTTTTACGGCAGCCATGTCAGCCTGTTTACCATCATCATGACTGCTACATCCGTGGCATTTGCGGTGTACAATAATCAGTTAGCAGGGGTTCAAGGCCCGATGAAGTGGATGGCCTATTTAATGCCAATAATGCTGCTGGGATTTTTTAACTCGCTGCCGGCAGCATTGACCTATTACTATTCTTTGAGCAATGTCTTTGCTTTTATTCAGCAATTTGCCATCAAGAAATGGTTTATAGATGAAGAAGCCATACATCGAAAAATTCAGGAAAACAAGAAACGACCTCTGAAAAAATCACGATGGCAAGAGCGTTTAGAACAACTGCAAAAACAACAGCAGCAGCGTTTGCGTGAACGTCAGAAGCAGCGGAGTCATCGCTAAAAATCAGAATTTTTCAGTCCCTTGAGGTAATTCCTTGCGGTAAAGTTGTACTTTTGATGCCAGTGAAATGTTTGACTTAAAAATCACCAAATCATGAAAAATTTATTACTCAGCACAGCTACCCTTCTGCTTGCAGGATGGGCCTCAGCACAGGCTCCAAAATTGGTGCCCCAAAAAATGCCGTTACCGGATTTTGCCGTCAAATACGGCCTGAAGGATCCGGAGCGGACGGTCCCGCTCAACACCAATCGCATGTTGTGGGCACACCCTTCAGGGCAGCAAACAGCCAGTAGTGTGCGAACAGTGAACAAGGTGCCGATCGGAAGTTCTTACAACGCCTATACTCTGTTGGTTTCCGAGCAGCGGTGTGTTACCGTCCGTCCCGAAATGAACATGGTAGGCTTTGTTCATCGCATTGACGTGAGCAAAAGCACCAATAGTGGCGACATCATCATGAAATATTCACTCGATGGGGGCCAAACGTGGGATTCTACCACCCAATGGACGCTGGCATATAAGAACACTACATATCCACGTGGCCGCTATCCTCAGGGAGGTATCTACAACCCCCCTGGCAACACCAGCCCCCTCGGTACTTATGCTGCCGTTTCAGGGCCTATTACTGATGGGGCTGCGTGGATAGCTAATTACCTTTCTTCCGCGAAAACCGGAAACACCGATATCAGCGGCGTCAGTGCCAACATTCACGTAGATGGTACCCGCGATATGGCTCGCATCGATTTTCACGTAGCCACAAATAATGTTTATGCTATTGGTGCACGATACGACTTCGACGGCACAGATCCATTTTATGGTTCTTTCATATTGAAAGGAACATGGAATAGCAGTACTAATTCATTCTCTTATCAAATCATTGATCTTGACTACAGCATTTTTGATGATGGTGTAAACGGTCAGCTTTTTTACACCTTAGGAAATCAAGCATGGTCTCCTGATGGGCAGATTGGCTATGTGATGGTGATCGGTTGTGATAACGATCAGGTGGCCCTGGGTAACTACCCCATTTGGCCTATACTGATGAAAACCACTGACGGCGGTAATACATGGAGTAAACTAAATGTAGATTTCAGTAATATCCCCGTTTGGGAAGAATACTTATTCCCCTCTACCGATGGTTCATACCGACCGTTTTTCTTGCCGGAAAATGGCGTGGACATGTTTTTGGACAAAGACAACCGCCTACACATTGTTTGTCAAGTCATCAGTCAATACACCAATCACCCCGATTCGGTACTATATTATTTAATCGATGGACAAACGGGGACCTACCCCATGCAAATCTTTGATGTTTATGAAACGGCTACCGGATGGGATGCCCAATACTTGACTACCATTTCAGCCATGCCGGTAGATCAAAACGTCACTCCCTTTGCCGACCAGCTCACGTGGGATGCACGCATCAGTGTAGCTCAAAGCCCTGATCGCGACACGTATTTCCTCCTATGGATGGATACGGATCCCGGTTTTGAGATGTACAACCTTTATCCGGATATCTGGGGTAAAGGCTGGCGTATCAGCGCAAACAAAGGTGATACCACTACGCGACGCAACTTCACCAACCTAAGTGCAGACAATTACTGGATGTTTGTGGGTGACTATTGCTTCTATGACGGATCAACCTACAAAGTGCCAGTGACTGTTTCCTTTGCAACCTCTGGGCAATACGACGGCATTGTATCGCACACGCACTATTATGTTCAGGGCATAGAATTTTCCGATTCGGACTTTCCTACTATTGGCATAGAAGAGACTGCCGTACGGCCGGAGGTGAAAATCTATCCTAATCCTGCCCATGGCGCTTATGAAATCACCCTCAGCAATAACGCTACTCAAGTAGATATAACGATTAGCTCTATTAACGGACAGGTAGTACAAAATTTGACGGGGGTTCGAGTTAACGGCAGCCGTGTGCGGTTGCATACAGGTCATCTGACCGACGGCATGTATGTGGTTCAGGTAAATGATGGAACAAACGTGTTTACGGGTAACCTTATCGTAGCCGGTAAATAAACGATAAGTTGATTCAAAAAAAATCAGGGGCGGTCCTCATGAGCCGCCCCTGATTTTTTAGTAGCCTACCGAATCGTGCACGTTGGCCGCAGGAGCATGAGCTTCAGCATAGGCAACTATGGCAGCGGCCACATCCACTCCGCTGGCAGCCTCAATCCCTTTAAGGCCTGGCGATGAATTCACCTCAAGCACAACAGGCCCTCGTGCCGAGCGAATAATATCGACGCCTGCCACTCCAAGGCCCAGGGTGTGGCACGCCTGAAGCGCAAGTTGTGCCTCTTCTGCCTTAATCGCTACAGCCTCGCCCTTACCCCCACGGTGCAGGTTGGAACGGAATTCCCCTTTGCGCCCAACCCGCCGCATGGCTGCTATAACTTGGTCGCCAACCACCAACACACGCAAGTCGGCACCTCCAGCTTCATGAATGTATTCCTGTACCAGAATGTTGATGTTTTGACCCCAAAATGCTTCGATGGTAGAGCGAGCTACTTGAAGGGTGTCGGCGAGAATGACGCCTTTCCCTTGGGTTCCTTCAATTACCTTGATAACTACGGGAGGTCCTCCCACCATGGCAATAAGCTCATCGACATTATGAGCATCGTGCGCAAAAACCGTTTTGGGGATGTTGAGGCCGGCACGGGCCAGCAGCTGAAGCGAACGTAACTTGTCGCGGCTGCGTGTTATTGCCTGAGACTCGTTGACCGAAAAAATGCGTTTCATCTCAAATTGCCGGACCAAGGCCGTGCCATAAAAAGTATAGCTGGCTCCGATACGTGGAATTACAGCTTCAATCCCTTTCACTTCAGCTCCCTTAAAGAATATCTTAGGTTGTCCTTGTTCGATGGTCATGTAGCAGTGCCGATAGTCCAAAATGATGGGGTCATGCCCTTTGGTTATACAGGCGTCGCGCAGGCGGGCTGTGCTGTATATGCGATCACTGCGGGAAAGGATTGCTATGCGCATCCATCTATTTTTTGGTTGACAATTGCCGCAATTTCTGGCGGTACGACAGGTTGATGCGCGTGACATCTATAATAAAGCGGTTGCGCAATAATTGCCTTCCTAACAGTACAGGATATTTCATGGCCGACCTGTCAGTAAGTGCCAACTCAGTAATGTATTCCTTACCAAACAAAACCACAGTAGTCTTAATGGTGTAGCGGTAATCCGTGTGTCCAAAACTGCTTCGCACTTGCTTACTGGCATGGACCGGAACGGTGATTTTTTGTTTGAGTCCGGGCAAGCGAAACGAAACCAGATGTTGCCCTTCGTGATAGAAAGCTTCAATGTCTTCGCCATGGATAACGGAAGTGTATGCACCACTGTCAATTTTTGCCGGCACATCGTAGAGGTTCAATTCAGGAAAGTCTACCCGATCAATGCGGCCTATGGTATGTAACCTGAGCTTGCGGATAGCCTGCTTGAGTCCCATGGCAAAAAATTCATGCGTAAGCTACCGGTGTCTTCGGCGCCTCGTATTGTTTCAGCTCATGATAGAGTGAATCACGCTCTACGGCAACGTAACCGGCATCATGGATCAAGCTCACCAGTTCTTCAGTGGTCATGGCAGGATGCTGTTCTTCAGCACCGGCCATGCTGTAGATGCGCGTGGAGTCGTCAATGGTTCCGTCCAAATCATCTACACCAAAAGAGAGCAACAATTGAGCTTTTTGACGGCCGATCATGGGCCAATAAGCCTTAAGGTGTGGAATGTTATCCATGAAAATACGCGCCATGGCGTAGCAGCGAAGGTCTTCGGTAACCGGCACTTCCGGCAAATGGCTCATTTCATTGTTCTGATTGCGAAATTTTAAGGGGATGAAACAATTAAACCCGCCAGTGCGATCCTGTAGCTGACGTAAGAGTTCCATATGATGTAGCCGGTGGTAATAAGTTTCGATATGACCATACAACATGGTGCAATTAGAGGGCATACCTAAGCGGTGGGCCGTCTCGTGAATAGTCAACCACTGCTCAGCATCGGCTTTGTCGGCACAAATCTGCATGCGTATTTCCGGATGAAAAATCTCAGCCCCGCCACCAGGAAGTGAATTCACGCCTGCCGCCTGCAGCCGGCGCAAGCCATCCTTGACAGACACGCGCGCCTTGCGGAACATGTATTCCAACTCAACGGCGGTGAAGGCCTTGATGTGCACCTCTGGCCAATGCATACGTATTTTTTTAATCAATTGTTCAAAGAAAACGAGGCTCATTTTCGGATGCACGCCGCCTACGATATGCACTTCGGTAAAGCCCTGTTCCTTCCGCCGTAATACTTCTTGCATCATTTGCTCTTCGCTCAATTCCCATGCATCGTCGGCCGGTTGAAAGCTGCGGGCATAGGAACAAAACTTGCAGTCAAAAACACAGCGATTAGTAGGTTCTAAATGAAAATTCTTGTTGAAGAATGTCTTTTTTCCGTACCGCTGCTGTCGAAGATAATTAGCGAGGGCCCCCAACAAGGCCAGTGGTGCTTCATTATACAGCTTTAATCCTTCTTCAATGGTTAATCTCCTGCCCTCAACAACCCTGTAAGCGATCTGGCGGACCGCATTTGATAAGGTCAGTTGTCTTAAAAGCTGTTCGGGGATGACCGGCTCCATCTGATGCATCACCTATAGCGCGTTAGCTTGTTTCGTTATACGAAACTACGTGCCTTCCAGCAAGCGCGGCAAGGTGCCCTCGTACACAGCACGCCATTCACTCAGAACGCCCCAGTCATCGTGATTTACGATTATTCGCTCATCGATGACCTGCCCCAAGCAACTGAACTCTACATCCTGACCCATTAAACATTTCAAAAACTCGTTTTCGTGTTCAGGCGCAACGGTTACCACAATGCGACCTTGGGCCTCACCAAATAAAAATGCGTCGGCACGGATGTGGCTTTCGGTGCCAATGTCAAACCCTTTATTGCCCCATAATGCTGACTCCAGCAGCGTGAGGAACAACCCACCCTCTGAAACATCGTGGGCAGATCGGATCAAGCGCTGCGCGATTAGTAAAGAGACGGTCCGCTGCACCTCCAACTCCTGCTTAAGGTCAAAGTAGGGTGCGGGTGAATGCTCAATTCCATGGATGGCCACCAGATATTGGGAACTGTTTACGTCATTGTGGCTTTCACCGATCAGGTAAATTCGATCACCTGTTTTGTCAAAAGAGGCGGGAATGGCTTGCGTTACATCGTCCAGGATGCCTATCATTCCAATGGTCGGGGTTGGAAATACCGGCCCTTCTTCCGAATGGTTGTAAAAACTTACGTTGCCTCCGGTAACCGGTGTTCCAAAGGCACGACAGGCATCACCCATCCCTTTGACCGCATGCACAAACTGCCAGTACACCTCGGGGTCGTATGGGTTGCCGAAATTCAGACAATTGGTAATTGCCAAAGGCTTGGCGCCGGAACAAACCACATTGCGGGCTGCTTCTGCCACGGCTATCATAGCACCGGTATATGGGTCGGCATAGACGTAACGCGCATTGCAGTCAACAGTAACGGCTAAACCCCGCTGTGAATGTGGTAAACGCAGTACTACGGCATCTGATCTCATGCGTGTGCTGGTATTAACCAGCCCAACCATCGAATCGTATTGCTCACTGATCCATGTTTTTGCAGCCAGGTTGGGCAGGCTTATCAATTGCATGGCCACTGCCCGCAAGTCAGCAGGAAGGGCAAGGGCAGACAGAGAAAACAATTTTTGTTTTTCCAAATATGAAGGTTGCCGGTACAAGCGCTCATACTGAGGGGCCTCACCCCCCACCACCAGCCACGATGCTTTAAGGTCAGCTACCAACTCCCCGCTCATGAAACAGCGCACACGCCCCGAGTCGGTAACTTCTCCGATACAAACACAGGGAACATCCCATTTTTCGTAAATACGACTCACTTCCTCCTCCCTGCCTTTTGCGACTACCAACAACATGCGCTCCTGAGATTCTGACAACAATATTTCCCAGGGCTGCATGGATGACTGCCGCAGCGGGACCCGATCCAGGTGAATATCCATTCCGGTTCCTGCCCGCGCACTCATTTCGCATGTGGAACAGGTGATACCCGCTGCACCCATATCCTGCATACCTACAATAGCACCGGTTTTTACTGCCTCAAGGGTTGCTTCCAGTAACAGCTTTTCCGTAAATGGATCGCCAACCTGCACACTTGGCAGGTCTTCGTGGGCGTCTTTGCCGATATCCTGAGAAGCGAAGCTGGCGCCGTGAATACCGTCTTTACCTGTGGCGCTGCCGACAATAAATACGGGATTGCCGGGCCCTTTTGCTGTTGCCGACACCGCCTCTCCGATCCGTACAATGCCAATGCTCATGGCATTTACCAGTGGATTGGTGTAGTAACACGGTTCGAAATACACTTCACCACCGACAGTGGGCACACCGAAGGCATTACCGTAATCGCTGATGCCTTTGACTACGCCGCGCAGCAAAAAGCGGCTTCGCGCTTCCGTTAGCAAGCCAAAGCGCAGTGAATTCATCGCTGCAATGGGTCGAGCCCCCATCGTGAAAATGTCGCGATGTATTCCGCCAACCCCTGTCGCTGCTCCTTGATAAGGTTCAACGGCTGAAGGGTGATTGTGCGATTCGATTTTGAAAGCACAGGCCCAGCCATCACCGATATCCACCAAACCGGCATTTTCCTCCCCTGCCCTGGTGAGCAGAGCTCCTCCCTCTCGCGGTAATGTTTTTAACCACCGAATAGAATTTTTGTAGGAACAATGTTCACTCCACATGGCCGAGAACATAGCCAGCTCCGTGAAATTGGGCAGCCGCCCCATCAACCCAACAATGCGCTCAAACTCTTCGGGTAACAAACCCAACTCTACAGCCACATCGGGTGACACCTCTGGCGTGAATAACACCGTCATAACTGCGGCGAAGTTACTGGATGCGGAAAGGTGGCGTCTCTAAAGGCCAAAAAAAAAGACGGGTAGCCCCTACCCGTCTTTTGCTTTTTGACCGAAAAGCCTTAAGACAAGTGTTTGTTGACCATTTTGGTCATTTCAAACATGCTGACCGAGCGCTTGCCGCCAAAGATGGCCTGCAGGTTGGCATCGGCATTGATCTGCCGCCGATTCTTAGCGTCCTGAAGCTTGTTTTTCTTGATATAAGCCCACACACGCTTTGTGATTTCGGTACGCGGGAGGGGCTTGTTGCCCACGATCACGGCCAGTTGCGGCGAAGGGGTCATGGGCTTCATGAACGCTTCATTCGGCTTGCGCTTGGCCTTGGCTTTCGGCTTGGCAGCTGCCTTCTTCTTGGGGGCTGCCTTCTTCTTGGCGGGTTTCTTTTTAGTAGCCACAGTTAGAGGTTTTTGGTGAGTAAATCTAATTTACAGAGCGAAAAAGTAGTACAGCTCTAAATCTTTTGGCAATACTTATTTAAAAAAGTTATCAACAACCATTTGTCCCCAAACACTGCTTTTGCATACATAGCTTCTCGTAAGCTCACCAAACCAGCAGCCCCGGAGCTAACCAATCTGACTACCCGGCTTTTGTCCTGTGATTTTTTGTAATAGCATAAGAGATGGTTGGCGATCTAAAGCCGGCAGAAAGCGAAGCGCTCCTGTGTAAGAAGCACTATGAGCGGCAACTGTTTGGCTTAAGCACAAAAGAATTGTAAGGTATGCCCGTGAAAATGCTTGTGCCTGATGATCTCGTGCCCTTCATTAGGAACATTGCCATCATTTTATGAATGACATTCAGAATTGACCTATGGGTGTTGGACGTGGTCTTTACGGTCGTCGGAAAGACGGGGCTGTTTTTGCGGTAGACATCAGCCTGGGGCATTACCACACCGAGCAAGGGCCTCAACCGGTGCCTTCACCAACCACCGCACTGTTCGAAAAAAGAATTAGAAAGTTCTGTTGCGCCAGCAGGTGCTGCACAAACATGCCGAAGAAGTTCAGCTGCCGAACACCCAACCGCAACAACCGGCAAAGGAGCGCACAAACCAACTCAAAGAAGCTGTAAACCAACCATAACTTTCGCGTCGAGAGTTAGCTGTTACGCTGGTAAAAGAAAGGGAGCTCAGCGACCTGTAGTCGCAATTTCTGATCGTGACCTTAAATGAATTCTGCACCCCCATGAGCACAATTCGCTTCAGCAGAGCTGTTGGTAAAATATGTGCGCAGCAAAAAAACCGATACGCAATTACGGCATATCCAGCGCATTCAGAAAAATATCACGCATTTCACGATCAACCTGGTGGATTTTTTCTCAATAGACCTGTTGGAGGAACTAAAAAGTCCATTAGAGCTCCAATCCGTCAGCCTGAAAGGCCTGCAGACGCTCGTCAACGACATGCAAGAAATTGCTCCTGGGGGACCGCAGGTCAGTACCTCTTGCATAGGGGGGAGCAAGTATGTTCCGCCTCTCACCTGCTCAAAAACATCCTACTCAACCTGCTTAGCAACGCACTAAAATTTACCCCTATCCAGGGTTGTGGCCATGTATATCCTCGTGTCGCTGAAGCCACCATTCAAATCAGCGTTAAAGACGACGGCATTAACATTCCTGAAAAAGACTCGCCCCATCAGGGCAACCGATTTTTCAGAAAAAACATTGCGCTGCACATTAAAAGCACTGCCTTAAACTTGCACATGGTTCAGAAGTATTTGAAATTGCTTAATGGAAAGCTGAGCTTAATCAGCAACCCAGAAGTTGGATCAGAATCTCGCATCACCATGTCCAAGGAAGAACGTGAAAAAGATGCTACTCATTGAAGACTTTGAAGATGTGCGAAAAAATGCAGCGCAGCTCCAACCGGCCAACTATCGTGTGCTTGATGGAAATGACGGAAAAAGTGGAGTGGACCTTGCCTAGAAAGCACGATCTGACCTGATCTTACGCGCCATCATGATGCCAGTCTTAAACGGGTACAACGTTCGGCATATGCTTGGTGGGATTACTGAAACAGCTGCCATCCCATTCCTCTTTCTGATGGCCATGTCTGAAAAAGCCAAAAGGCACAAAAGCATGGAAATGGGTGCCGATGACTACCTGACAAAATCTTTTTCTGAAAGTGACTTGCCCAAAGCCAGAGAAACGCGCCAACGCAAGACTGTCATAAAGAAGTTGTATCGACACAATGAGGACGGGGAAGAACTAATTACGCACCTGTTATCGTCACGGGAATTTTTCGGCGTCATCGCATTACCCGAAGCCCAAGCCCTCGACGACGTTGAACTAATGCTTATGCCGCGTCAGGTGTTGCAGCAACTCATCTGCACCGGTGCGGCTATCCGCCGCACCTTCATTCGTTTCTTGGCCAGCAAGCTGGCCGACATGAAGCAACAACTGTTGCCCCTCGCCTGCAATTCCGTGCGCAAGCGGGTAGTCGATGAACTCTTGCTCAGCTACCCCCGGTACCGAAAAACACACGGCGATCAGGCAGCAAGGGCTGATTCGCGCCAAAACCCAGCCCACACCGCCGCCACCGAATCGCTCATCAGAGCCTTCAGCGCTTTCAAGACAAAAAAACTTATTGAAATAAAAGATATTAAGATTTTTATCCTGAACGAAAAAAAGCTTCGCCATCTGCTTATCTGAGGCCAACCCATGGCGCGGACCTACTTTCAGTTTAAAAATTTTCGTATAGAACAGCGAAGCTGTGCCATGAAGGTTACGACTGATGCCTGCGTTTTTGGCGCCTGGCTCCAGGTGCCTCAGCAAGGTGCTGTGTTGGACTTGGGCACAGGCACCGGTTTACTCGCGCTTATGGTAGCCCAGCGCACCGCCTTGCCGGTTGATGCCATTGAACTGGATGCCGGCTGCGCGCGCACTGCCGCTGCCAACTTTGCTTCCAGCCCTTGGGCTGATCGCCTCCGGCTCTTATGTGGCGACATCCGGTTTTATACCGCCGATCGCACGTACACGCTTGTGGTCTGCAACCCTCCGTTTTTTAGCAATCAACTTTTACCGGCCCACATGGGCCGCCGACAGGCTCGCCATGATGTCAGCCTGACACTTAATGATGTATTTGTGGCTGCCCAAAGGATGCTGGAACCGCTTCAAGGCAAGCTGGCAGTGCTGTGGCCGGCCAGCCAACTGTCCGCACTCATGCGACTGTCGGTGTCGTTCCGTATGTATTTAGAACAACAACTATTTATTCAAGCCTCGCCTACACGTCCGCCACATTGTGTGGCCTGCCTGTTGGCACAAGCACCAGTACAAGTGCACCAACAGCACCTGCTCATTTGCGACCATCAAGGACAATATACGGCTGAGTTTCGCCGGCTGCTGCAGCCCTACTATCTGCATTTTTAGTGTAGGCAATTGGATACACCTGGCTAAACGCCGGTGAATACTCGACAACCTCTGCGCAGACACGTCAGGTATTTTTACGCAGACAAAATAACCTGACCTCTCGCTCGTTCACAGTTGCAAGCTGCAGTTTATGGTGCTCATTCAGATCACGCAGGCCGCCGTAGATAGCCTGACGCTTTCTTCAAATGTGTTCCAGAATCAGGCACCGATGCAGGAGTCGCTCACTCTGCTGAATCTTCTGATCAAAGGCGGCTGGATTATGATTCCCATCGGTATTTTTTCGCTGCTGGCCGTTTATTTCACTTTGGAACGCTTCATGGTCATCAACCGGGCCCGACGGATTGACCAAAGCTTTATGTACACCATCCGTGACCAGTTGTTACAAGGGAAAATGGATGCTGCTCTGGCCCTATGCCGCAGCACCAACACCCCTATTGCACGCTTGCTGCTCAAGGGAATTAAGCGCATCGGACGGCCGATTAAAGAAGTAGAGTCAGCCGTAGAAAACGAAGGTCGTTTGGAGATTTACAAGCTGGAAAGGAACCTGCATTACCTGAGCATCATTGCGGGGGTTGCCCCCATGATGGGATTTGTCGGCACCATCAGCGGTGTCATTAGAATTTTCTATAATATATCTGTTGAAGCCAACATCAGCATTGATGCTATTGCTGGAGGTTTGTACGAAAAAATGATCACTTCAGCAGCCGGCCTGATTGTCGGCATATTTGCCTTCATTGCCCATCAGATGCTCAACAGCATGATTGACCGCGTCAGCTACACACTGGAACAAACCGCCGTCGATTTCATTGACCTCATTCAGGAACCTGCCGCATGAGATTCCGTCGTAACGGACGCCACCGCGCCGAAGTCGCCACTTCCTCGCTGAACGATATCATGTTCATGCTGCTGCTGTTTTTCCTCATCGTCAGCACGATGATCAACCCCTCGGTCATCCGGCTTACCTTGCCAAGGGCGAAACACACCCAACAGACCGTAGCTAAAAAGATGATCACGCTTTCGGTGGATCGCAACCTCAACTATGCCATTGATGACGAGCCCGTGGCTTTCCCCGACCTGGAGGCGAAACTGGCCGCAAAGCTGGCCGGTATGGCCGACCCCACCATCGTGCTGCGTGTAGATCACCTGCTCACCATTCAGGATGTGGTAGATGTCATAGATATCGGTACCCGGCTGAAAGCGAAAATGGTACTGGCCACACAGCCGAAGCGTTAGCCTGTTGCCATGGCAGTGCCCTACAATCCGTTTAATTTTCTGAAGCACGAAGCCGACATCAACCCGGCTTTTGAACAACAAAATGCTGCTGTAGAGCGACGGGCCCGCTGGTACGGCCTGATGCTGGCTTTACTGATTCACGGAATCATATTAGTGATTTTTTTGTATATCATCATCCGACCTCCCTATCCACCGTTGAGCGCCAGCGGCGTTTTTCTTAACCTGGGTTTGGTAGATATTGGCATGGGTGAAGTCCAGCCTCAGGGCACTGCTGAGCAATTAAGAGCACCTGTGGCTACGGCCACCCCCCCTGCTGCAGTTAAGGCCAACCCGCAGCCCGTGCTTACTCAAGAAACCGAAGAGGCCCCAGTATGGGCAGAAAAGAAAAACAACAAACCCAAAACAACCGCTGCTGAGTCAAAAAACCCCACAGCTACAGCCCAAACGGAAGGTTCAGCAGCCCCCGTTCCACCTAAACCAAAGGCTCTATACCCTGGCAATCAGCAGGTAGCCTCAACGGGAGAGGGAACCGGCACGCAGGCCGGCGACCAGGGTCGCCCTCACGGCAGCCCGCTTGGAACCGATTATACAGGTCAAGCTGGACTGGGTGGAATTGGCGCAGGCGGAAGCGGGGGCGGACCTCAGCTGGGCATGAGCGGCCGTCGCATCATCTATTATCCTCCCATAGAAGATGAATCTCAAAAAACCGGCCGCGTAGTCGTAAACATCAAAGTTGACCGAGCCGGCAATGTCATCTATGCAAAAGCCACGCAAAGAGGTTCTACCACTACGGATGCCTATTTGTTCCGACTTGCCGAAGAGGCAGCCATGAAAACCCGAATAAATCCCGACCCTGATGCTGCCGAAGAACAGTTCGGCACGATTACCTATACGTTCCGACTAAAATAAATCAAGGAAATGCGCCGGTGATGCTGTCGCTTAATGCAGCCGCTCAGCTACGTACATCCTCTGATCCGTTCTGCTGACTAATTTGCCCCGGGCAACCCATCTTGTTGGTGGTACCACAGGAAGCCCATGCCAGGCTAAGAACCAACAGTAATAAACTTAAAAGAAGTTTGTGTTGAACCATTGGAAAAAAGCGTTGATGATTTTGCCTTCGGTTGTGATCTGCTTTCTTCAAAAGTAAAACATTTCAGTAGCACAAAGAGAAGGTAATGAACGTTCATTTCATCGCCATCGGGGGAAGTGTTATGCACAGCCTGGCTATTGCCTTACACAAAGCCGGACATACTGTTACCGGTTCTGATGATGTTCTGTACGACCCTGCACGCAGCCGTCTTCAACGCTATGGTCTTTTACCGAAGCAGGAAGGATGGCATCCGGAGCGCATCCACCGTGGCTTGGATGCTGTGATCGTAGGCATGCACGCACGCCCCGACAACCCAGAACTTCAGCAGGCTTTGCAGATGGAGCTGCGCGTGTATTCATATCCAAGTTTTCTGGTGGAACATGCCCGCCACAAACGACGGGTCGTGATAGCCGGCAGCCATGGCAAAACAACCATTACAGCCATGGTCTTGCACGTGTTTCGATGGGCAAAACTGAAGTGTGATTATCTGCTAGGCGCTACCACTGCCGAGCTTGACGAATCGGTGCAGCTCAGTACCGATGCCCCCTGGATGATATTTGAAGGCGACGAATACCCCGATGCAGCATTCAGCAGAAAACCGAAGTTTCTGGTTTACGAGCCTCATGCGGCATTGATCAGCGGACTGGCTTGGGATCATATCAATTTTTTTCCTACAGAACAAGAATACCATCAAGCTTTTGATGCACTGTTAAACGGCATGGCCAACGAAAGCCATGTGATTTATTGCGTTGAAGACGCCACACTAGATCGGCTCGTAAAAAAACACCAACATCGCCTGAAAACGGTTCCTTACGCAACGCCGCACTACCATATAGACATGAACGGTTGGACTCTTTTCTTCAACGGAAAAAATTACACAATGCAACTGATCGGTAAACACAACATGCAAAATACCATGGGAGCAGCTACGCTGTGCCATCACGTGGCCGGCATTCCATTAAGCGATGCCCTACAAGCACTCACTACCTTTTCCGGTGCCCACCGACGGCTACAACTCTTAGCCATCAACGATCATTGCATGGTATATAATGATTTTGCCCATGCCCCTTCAAAAGTTCGTGCAAGTGTTCAAGCCGTTAGAGAAACTCACCCCGATCGGGTGCTGGTGGCATGTTTGGAGTTGCACACCTTCAGCAGCCTGAACGAACGCTTCATTGACTTGTACCAACACGCTTTAGCTCAGGCTGATGTGCCCATTGTGCTTTTGGATCGCTCCACCGTGCTACGAAAAGGACAGACCCCCTTTGAACCGGATCGCTTGCGCCGCGCTTTTGCCGACCATCGACTTCGAGTGGCTTATGATGCTGAAAGCCTGGTCGCCCTTTTGCAGTCGATTCGATGGCAATCTCATGTGTTGCTTTTGATGAGTTCGGGCTCTTGGGGTGGCCTCGGCGCAGAGACACTTGCTGGCCTTGTTACGGCTGGGCACAGGCAGACTTAACGCCCCGGAATTTCATCTAACGATAAATGCAGAATAATTTGCACCGCCGCTCAACTTCTTGACTTTGACTGTCGCCGATAGCCTCATCATCATCCCCACTTACAACGAAGGGGAGAACATCGTCCGCTTATTGCCGGAATTGCTAAGGGCATACCCGCATGTGCATGTGTTGGTAGTGGACGATAACTCACCCGACGGCACGGCCCAACGCGTGGAAGCGTTGCAGGTGGAATATGCCGACCGCTTGTTCCTGATGCGGCGCCAAAATAAGCAGGGTCTGGGGACGGCTTACATAGCGGGTTTTCGCTGGGCTTTGAACCGCACCTATCAGTTCATCTTTGAAATGGACGCCGACTTTTCGCATCCCATTCGCTACATCCAAGACTTATTCGATGCCTGTGCCCAGCAAGGTTATGACGTTGCCATTGGCAGTCGCTACGTCAAAGGCGGTGGTGTGCAGAATTGGCCCGCAGCTCGCGTGCTCATGTCTTATTACGCCTCTGTATATGTTCGGCTCATCACGTGGATGCCTGTGCAGGATACTACGGCAGGCTTCGTGTGTTACCGCAGGTACGTTTTGGAAACAATCGATCTGAGCCGCATACGCTTCGTCGGCTATGCTTTTCAGATTGAAATGAAATATGCAGCCTGGTGCCTTGGCTTTCGAATTAAAGAAGTTCCAATCATTTTTGTGGATCGCATTGAAGGCAGCTCAAAGATGAATAAAAGCATTGTTCGGGAAGCCGCATTAGGGGTGTTACGCATGCGCTGGCAGAGCCTCTTTCGCTCATACCGAAATCCTTCTGCCCCCCGATGAAAGCCGGTGTGCCCGGGACTGGATTCGAACCAGCACGCCTCGCGGCGCCACCCCCTCAAGATGGTGTGTCTACCAATTCCACCACCCGGGCAAATCAGTGCAGCAAAAGTAGTATACCACAGCTTAGCGAACGAGCGTGACGTTTCCGGTTAATTCAACCGGCACGTCGGTGGCTTTGGCCTTGCCTTTTAGATAATAAACATAAACGCCCACGGGTTGTTCTTTCCCCTTGTGCGTTCCGTCCCATCCAAATGAAGGTGGAAACGGTCCGCCACTCACGTCAATACCTGAAACCTCCCACAGCACTTCCCCCCATCGGTTATAGACTCGAAACACTTCGACGTTTACCAAACCTACCACGATGGGGCGAAATAAATCATTGTGTCCATCTGCATTCGGAGAAAAGGCCGAAGGAAACGTTACGACCGGATCATTCTTGACTCGGACCATGACGCATTTTCGAAAAGTGCATCCTTCAACTGTGGTAACCTCAACACAATATTGCGTTGAGGTTTGCGGGCAAACCGTTGGTGTTGCGCTGGTTGGATCTTCAAAATCTGAAAGCGGATACCACTGGTAGCTAGTGCCTCCGGAAACGGACAACGTAACACACGTTCCTAAAATGATGACCGTGTCCTGAGAAATGGTAATGGTGGGTTCCGGAATCACCCATACGGTCACGGAGTCTATCACTACCTTGTTGCACGAGTTGGAATCGGTAGCTTGAAAGACATAGGTGGTGGTTACCGTCGGAAAAGCCAGCGGACTTTCGGCTGTGGGATCGGATAGCGTTGCCGCTGGTGCCCACAAATAGCTGGTACCCCCTTGTGCCGTTATCTGTACCGTGTCCCCTTCACAGATTTGCTGGTCGGGGCCGGCATTTATGTTGGGCAGCGGCTTAACAAACACCGTAACCGTGTCAGTACCCACACACGAGCCCACCTTGTTGGTAACCACGTAGGTAGTAGTGCTTGGCGGCCATGCCAATGGATTGGCTATGTTCGGATTGTTCAACGATGTAGGTGGGAACCATTGAAAAAAGGAGCCCGAGCCTGTGGCTGCCAACTGCACCGTATCGCCCGGGCATATAACCACATCAGGTCCGGCATTGACAATTACAGTATCGAACACCCAGATGGTGACAGAGGCAGTGTCGGAGCAGCCGTAGCTGTTCGAAACTATCACGTAGTAGGTAGTGGTAACATCGGGAGCGGCAATGGGATTGGGAATGTAAGGATTACTCAAGTTGTAATTCGGTTGCCAAACAAAGTTGCCACTGCCGCTGGCATACAACTGAACCTCATCCAAATAACAGATCATGGTATCGCCGGGCGTCACACTGGTTTGCGGTGATGGATATACCGCCACGGTCTGTTTGATGGTGTCCACACAGCCGAATGAAGTTTTTACAATCAGCGTGACGGTATATGTTCCAGGCGCGGCATAAGTGTGTGTGGGATTTTTTGCCGTAGAGCTGCTTCCATCGCCAAAATTCCAGTTCCATTGGTTCACCGAACCATATGTGGCCACAGAAATATCGGTGAACTGTACCGGTTGGCCCTGGCATGCATCGGGAGCAATCATACCGCCCACCAAAGTGGGAAACACATAAACTGTGGCAGTGGTGGTGTCGCCACACGGAGCGCCGGGATTTACCATCAGCGTCACCGTGTACACACCGGTATCAGGAAACGTAAATGTGGGCTCAAACAAATTAGATGTATCACTATTTGTTCCGGGCACGCCAAAATCCCAATGAAAAACATTGCCCCCGATGCTGTTGTTCTCAAAGGTTACGGTATAGCTGGCGCAATTGTTAACGACCGGAGGTGTGGAAGCCAAAACAGCCGGTGCACACGTCGTTACATTGAACTGAAAATCGCGCTTGTGTTCACCGATCAGCACGCCGTTGCGGTACTCTTTAACGCAAACGCCAACCACGAAATTGCCGATGGTAGTTGGATGGCCGGTCATAAGTCCAGTGACGGGATCAATGCTGAGCGGGGGATTCCCCCCCAAGGGGTTTGTGGCACTGTACGGACTGGCAAAGATTACCGGCCCATATGGAGGCGGGGTTGGTGGATTGAAAGGCGTCGGTTGTGGATTGGCGGTACTGGCTCCTTCAAAGGGAGCACACAGCGAGTAAACCAACGAGTCGCCGTCGGGATCGGTTGCAGAATGATCAAAAACAAAATCATTATTGGCACAGATGACCGTGGGAGGAAATTTGTTGAAATAAGGACTGTTGTTGCACGTGGCAACGTTGGGATCCGGGACCGTTTCCAGGTAGGTCGCTCCGGTACTTCCCGGATTGATGAGGTTGGTGATTAAGGCCCCGTTGCGGCAACAGCGTTGGTAAACGAGCCAGTAGCCGCCTGTTGAGGGCTGTAAGGTGACGGTGGTTTTATAAATGGCCTCTTCTACACAAATCCCTGGAGGTACAATCAGGCATGGATTACCCGGGTTATTTTCTAAGGTATCGGAACCGGGAAAGGCTACCGATAGGGTTTGAACAATCGTGCCTGAAGCATTAAAAATGAAGATGTAAGCCGGGTTATCGTACGCAGCCAAACCATTGTAGCAATCGCGGTAAACTTTCAGGGTGATTTCGTATTGATTGTTGCCAAGACATTTGTAAATCATTTCCCCGCCTACGATATGTGTGGCTTGCGTCCCTGAAGCACTCAGGAGCATCACCAAGGCTACCCACCATCTGAATTTACTAATCATCAACAATTTCATTTGGGTGTTTTAACGAATCAAGACAAAATTTCCCTTTAAAAAATAAGGCTTTCCTGTACTCAGGGATCTGCCCCGCACATAACACACATATGTGCCGATTTCTTCGGGTCGGCCACCGTAGGTACCATCCCACCCTTTTTCCGGATCTTGGGTGGTAAACAGCAATATGCCCCAGCGGTTGAATACACTGAACTCTTCCAGCTCAAACAAGCCCACATAAATGGGTTTGAAGACATCGTTGATGCCGTTGTTGTCCGGTGTGAAGGCATTGGGCAGCACCACCAAAGGATCTTCATAGACCGTAATCGAAATGGTATCAAACAAGCGACATCCTTCAGCCGTGATTGCGTTTATGTAGTATGTGATGGACTGGAGCGGCGTAACGATGGGATTGGGGATGTCGGTGGCACTGAGGTACGTATCAGGATACCACTGATAATCCTGTGCACCCCACGCATAGAGCTGAGCAGAAGTACCCAGGAACATCACCGTATCGGGCGTGCTGTGCAGGGGCATAGGGTATATGACCGTTACCCGCACGGAATCGACGACTGTGAGCGGACAACTGTTGCTATCGCTGGCCGTAAGTTGATACCATGTTGTATAAGGCGGAAAAACCCAGGGTTCCGCTTCGGCCGGATTGGTGATCCATATGGCAGGAGACCATGAATAAGAAGTGGCACAACAGGCATGAAGCTGCGTTGAATCGCCATAACATATTTGCACATCGGGCCCGGCTGAAATATTAGGAAAAGGCTTAATGATCACGGCCACATAGGCCGTGTCGGTACACGACCCTAAAGCAGTGGTGACGGTATAAACGGTACTTTGTGCGGGTGAAGCGGTAGGTTGAGCACTCTGCGGGTCCGATAGCCCCACTGCCGGCACCCACCAATAGGTGTATCCCCCACTCACAGAAAGCTGCGCCGTACCTCCCGGACAGATCACGGTGTCAGCGCTAGTTACCAAATCAAAAGGCCCCAGCACCTGCACAGTTACACTATCCGTGCTGGAACAACCCCATTGGTTCGTAACGGTAAGTGTGTAGGTCGTAGTTACATCCGGTGAGGCCAATGGCTGAGCTACGGTACTGCTGCTCAATCCATTCGTAGGCGACCATTGGTAGCTGCCATTTCCCGAACCTGAAAGCTGAATCGTATCCAAATAACAGATCAGTGTATCGGGATTCGCCCATGCTCCCGGTAAGGGGTGGATGTGAACGACAGCTGTTACCGTATCCACACATCCCAGCGAATTCTGTACCTGCAGGGTAACCTGATAGGAGCCTGTGCTTGGAAAGGTGAAAGAAGGATGTTGCTGAAAACTGCTTCCAAGATTGCCAAATGTCCAATACCAACTAATTACATTTCCGAAAGTGGTCGTGGACGAATCATAAAATTGAACCGGCTGGTTCACACATCCATCATCGAAGACAATGTTGCCCTCGAAAGTCGGATACACCAGCACTTTCATTGTGGCGGTATCGCCGCAGGGTGAGCCCGGATTGGCAATGAGCGTAACGAAATACAAGCCGGTGTCGGGAAATGTAAAAGTTGGACTGAACTGGGTAGAGGTATCGCTGTTGGTATTTGGAACACCAAAGTCCCACAAATAGCTTGAGGCCCCGGTACTGAAATTCGGAAAGTTGAATGTAAAGTCATCGCAAGTACTTACCACCGATGGAATGGAGGCAACGGCCGGAAGTGTACATGCTGCAACATTGAATTGAAAGTCTCTTCTTTTCTTACTGAGCAAAACGCCATTTCGGTACTCAGACACACATACGCCGACGACGAATTGTCCCAATGTGGTTGGAGTAACGGTAAGAACACCGGTGACCGGGTCTATAGACATTGGCGGTAGCCCTCCCATGGGATTAGTTGCAGAATATGGTGCTAAAAAATTCACATACGAATATGCCATGGGCGGGAAAGGATATGGATTTAACGATGTGGCCCCATTGTAGGGCTCGCACAGCTCATAAACCAAGGAGTCTCCATCAGGGTCGGTGGCCGAATGATCGAACACAAAAGGATAATTGGCACAGATCACCGTTGGGGGAAAATTGTTGAAGTAAGGACTGCTGTTGCACGTAGCTAATCCTGAGCCCGGCATCGTCGCTTCATAAGTAGCTCCTGTACCTCCTGGATTGACGATATTCACAATGGTGTTGTTGCGGCAGCAGCGTTGATAGATCATTTTATACCCTGAAGTATTCGGCGGCAAGTAAACCTGCCATTGAAATACAGCTTCTTCTACGCAAATGTTAGGAGGAACAATGATGCATGGATTGTTGGCATTATTGGGTAAGGTGTCCGACCCAGGAAAAGGAATACTCAAGTGGGTGTATTGCGCACCATTTCCGTCGTAGATAAAAACATAAGTGGGATTATCAAAAGGGGCTTGACCTAAATAACAATCCCGATAAACTTTCAGCGTAATCAGGTAATTGTTGTTACCCAGGCATGTGTACGACATTTCTCCACCCACGATGTGCGTTGCACTTCCATCATGGATTGAGAGCGCCAGTAACGTCCACAAGACGTACGGAAAGCGCATAGGCTCGCTGCCCTTAGCAGGCTTAACGCATAAAAATAGCTAAATTTTTAAGCCTCGTTAACGAACCACAAGAAGTTTGTTCACCCTTTGTTGCGCAGCATGTATCAGCTGAACCACGTACCAACCCGACGGAAGATCATGCACGGCCAACTCTGAAGTCGATGTGGTCACAAAGGTGTGTTTGCGCAGCCGGCCCAATGCATCCAGAAATATAACCTCAGCCTCCGGGAGGTTGGATCGTAAAAAAATTCGATCCTTAGCCGGATTGGGATAGACAAAAATTTCCTGCGCCTCCAAAACTTCTGGTGTGCCTACGAATTTGCTATCGTAGAAAGTAACGCCGCCCCGATAATTTCCCACCAATAGGTCCACCCAGCCATCACCGTTGACGTCGGCACCTGAAACCGTAGAGCGATACCCAACGTTAATGCCCGCATAGGCACTGTCGACGAGCGTAAAATTTCCCGTTAAGTTTCCATCTATGTTTTTATAATGCATTAATGTGCCCCTTTCTCCTCCCACTAGAAGCTGATAGCCGTTCCCATCGTTGTTGTCAAATAAAAAAGGCACCGAATAGCCCGTGGTATAGCCGGGAAGATTTACCTTAACCCCGCCGAAAAAATTCGTTACCAAGTTGAATTTAGGCTGAGCAGCAGTGCCTGAGTTCTGATAATAATTCAGATTGCCACTTTCCTCACCTATGAGCAGGTCCAGCAAGCCATCGCGGTTCACATCCACCAGTTGAGGCGTGCTGAAGTTTCCCACATCAATATTAGCATAGTTGGGAGCCTGAAAGACGAATTTGGCCGGAGCACCAGGGGCTGCTATGTTTCGGAAGAACAGCAGGGTGCCGTCTTCCCTTCCGGTGAGCATGTCGGCATCCCCATCGCCATCCAAGTCGCCAAAAGTGGGCGGTAAGGACGTGACCCCTAAATCGCTGATTTGGGCATAATCTGTAGTGACCAACTTAAAGGCCGGTTGTTGCGGGGTACCTGTATTCTCTAAGTAGGCCAACTGCCCCAATTGTATTTGAAACAAATCCGGGCGGAAGTAGCCTCTGTTTCCGGCAACAATGTCTGCGAGCCCATCGGCATTGGCATCAAAAAAAACGGCATAACATCCTTCGCCAAAGTCGAGCATGTCGCCTACAAAAAAGGTGTCGGTTTGAAAGGCAAACGAAGCGGTGATGCTGTTGCCCTGGTTGCGGTAATACCATACGCAACGGTAATTTTCAGAACCTCCGGCGGCATTTGGAGCTACCAGCATGTCCTTAAGTCCATCATTATCCACATCAACAAGAAATGCTGCAGGAAACACAAACACATCTGCAGAAACATCATAGGAAGGGAAAAGCGTATCCTGCCAGCACATGTGGGCGTCGGCGGTGCTGCCACAGTTGTGCAAATACACCAGATTGGTGTAAGAAATATCGCCGGTCACCAACTCTTTGACCCCATCGCCATCATTGTCCCACGACAGCAAGGTAGAGCCTGCATGAAGGCGCGGATTAGCCACGGGCTCGTCGCCTGATGGCTTCTGAAACGGGCATGGTACGTTAAGGGAATCTTCGCGCCGAAACCCACTTTCAAAAAAGTCGCCCCAACAATCATCTTTTTTGACAAACCGTAAAGTATCACACCCTTGCCCGGCTTCCTGACTTAAATTTTCAAAATACGTTACAAACCCCCCTCCGATATGAAAGGTAAGTATGTCTTTGTCGCCATCGTTGTTGACATCTACAATAGCGGGAATGTCAATGGGACTAACGAAAAGGTTGACTTCAAAGCCACTGACGGGATATTTCAATAAGCTGTCGGCATTTTCGAAATAGATCATGTTGTTGGCATTGAAAAAACCCCGATATACCTGAATACCAAAACCCGGATCCGTGACTGGCCCGCGGGTAAAACACCAGATGTCCGGAATATTATCGCAGTTATAGTCTTCAAGCAGAGCCCAGTCCGTCATCGTAGGAAAGTTGCTTTCGTATTGCGGAGCATATTGATATGAAACATTGCCTACGCTCCCGGTATTGACAAAGGTGAGCACCTTATTGCCGGTGCGATCAAAGACAAACAGGTCGGCCACTCCATCGTTATTCAAGTCACCTGCAGAGAATTGCGGGTTGTTGAGGCCCCCTACCCATGGAAAAGCAAATGGCTTGCCGTTGCTGCGGGTCACGGGAATCTGATGGTTGGCATAATGCTGAGCCCTTACCACCCCAGCCAGCAAAACCCCAAACAACAATACGCAAGTTTTCATCTGAAGCTAAAATAATTTTTTCCCCTCTTACCCTTTGTTGCCAAAGGCTTGCGGTCAAAGACCTTATGAGCGCAAGTTTTCCAAAAAATGAATCATTTGATTAAACGCTGCACGACGATGACTTATAGAATTTTTTTGCTCTAACGTTAGTTGGGCAAGTGTGGTGGTGTATCCTTCAGGAACGAAAATAGGATCGTAACCAAATCCCTGTTGTCCCCTCGGATGATGGGCTATGGTTCCGTTCAAAATACCTTCAAACAGATGTTCTCGGTTCTGTACGATCAAACATATAACCGCCCGAAATCTGGCTCTCCGGTGAGAGCAGTGTTGCAAGGAGGCCAGCAGTTGTTCGATGTTTTCCATATCGGTGGCGTTTGGGCCCGCATAATGCGCTGAACGCCAGCCGGGCGCTCCGTTCAGAGCTTCAACCTCAAGTCCGCTGTCATCGGCAAAGCAATCCACCTGCAGGAGCTGCGCCACATATCTCGCTTTTGCGCATGCATTGCCTTCCAAGGTTTGGTAGGGCTCAGGCAACACATGGTCAAAATGCAAATCCTTTAGCCCTTGTAACTTAAGCCAGAAGGGAGCCATGGCCTGATATTCCAAAAGCTTGTGCTTGTTGAAACTGGCAAACACCAAGCTCAGCGTTCCAGGAGAGGCTTGAGACATTTCCAGAAAAATTCTTTTTTCAATGCAGCATCGGAACGCAACCGCTCCAAAGTTTCGCTGAGTGCCAAGCGTAAGCCCCGAAAGCGAAAAGGCCTGTTCAGAGGTGCCTCTAGGTTTAGGCCCCACTGCCGCGCCTGTATGCCCAACCCCAGCCAGCACGGTGCTGTAACTTGCTCCAATAATCTTCTAAATTCAAATCCTTGCTGAGGAGTAAGCACTACGGCTACTGCCTGAGAAGGAACGCTGACCTCTTTCCATTGAACTGTTTTGATTAACAGATCGCGATCATCGGGGTTTAATTCCATGTACGCTGCTGCATTGAGGAATATGGCCAACTGCAACGGTCCATCACCGGCTGCAAGTCGTTCCAACCATACGGTTTGGCTCACATTAATGTTATAAATCGTTCCTTTAATAAAATCTTCGGGCAAGATGTCAGGAAAAACAAGCATGAGCAGCTCAAAGATAAAGGCCCTATACCGCTTGGCGGAAAAGGTTTTCTACTTTAGCCTTCTGGGCTATTGGCATGAAGTTTCCCATCCACATCGAACGAACCGAAGTGAGCCATTTGCATGAAGTGGATTTTTCCCAGTTGCAGTTTGGCAAATGGTACAGCGATCACATGTTCGTGGCCGAGTGGCGACACGGCCGCTGGGTTGACTGTCACATCATCCCTTTTGGCAACTTGCCCTTCAGTCCGGCCTCCTCGGCCCTGCACTATGGCCAAATCATTTTCGAGGGGATGAAAGCATACCGCAGCCCGGAAGGGGAACCCTTGTTGTTTCGCCCCGAAATGAACCGCTGCCGATTTAACCTTTCGGCAGCGCGTATGGCCATGCCTCAAGTGCCGGAAGCGCTCTGGCACGATGCTTTGCATGAACTAATCTGGCTGGATCGTGCCTGGATCCCCAGCCAACAGGGTGCATCCCTGTATGTGCGGCCATTTATGTTTGCTACCGACCGTTTTATTGGCATTCGACCTACCGAATACTTTAAGTTCATCATCATCACTTCACCGGCAGGCCTTTACTATGCCCGGCCCGTAAAGGTGTTGACGATGGAAAAGTATGTGCGCGCCTTCCCGGGGGGAACCGGCTATGCCAAAGCTGCCGGTAATTACGGTGCCACCATGTTGCCTTTGCGGGAGGCGTTACAGCACGGCTACGACCAGGTACTTTGGTTGGATGGCATTGAACACCGCTACATTCAGGAAATCGGTACGATGAATGTCTTCTTTGTTATAGATGATGTGGTGATCACTCCCGAGCTCGATGGAACCATTCTGGAAGGAGTTACGCGTGACTCGTTGATTCAGCTGTTGAAGTTGAAAGGCCTGCGCATCGAGGAGCGCAAAGTTTCCATTGATGAAATCATCGATGCAGGCGAGCGGCAACGCTTGCAAGATGCTTTCGGTAGCGGAACGGCAGCCAGTGTAGTAGCCATAGCGGAAATCATGCATCGCGGCCGTCAAATTCCTCTACCACCCGTAGAGGAGCGACGCTGGTGGAAAGAGCTGAAAGCAGAATTAGAAGGCATAAAATACGGAACCCGCCCAGATCCTTTCGGCTGGCGGGTTCCGGTCCGCAGCAGATTGCTATCGGTCGCGATGAACTAGCCGCCTAACGGGTCACTACCAACGGCAGCGTAGTGGCCTTCCCCTCAACGCGCAAAACGACCCAGTAAAGCCCAGGCTGAAGACGATCTACCCCCATTTGCTGACGCTGAATTCCCTTACCCACGGTGCGCGGTGTCATGCTCATCAACTCACGCCCTACTACGTCAGTGAGCTGAATACTTACCTGGGCCGGGCGCGATAGGGTGAAATATAGATCCGTCTGCTGTTGTGCCGGGTTGGGTATCAAATGCAGGTCGGCAAGGGCCGTCGCCTCCACTTCGTTGATGCCAGTCATTTCATCGCTGACGTTATAAAGAAACAGATGACGCTCAAATCCATAGCTGTCGTAGAACGCATAAGAAGGCACGAAGAGGTTATTATACCCGTACTGATCAATGCCATACCTTACCGAAGTGGTGATGATGCTTGAAACGTTGTATTCCTGTGGAATATAGGTTTGATACGTTTGCGGGCCGTTTTCTTCATAAGAAGCAAAAATCACATAATTGTATTGGTTGGCAATATTTTGAAATGGTGAATAAGAATAGCCCGGCTTGAAGGCTACAGCCATGACCACCTTACGGTTGGCAGCCACGAACAAGTCGTTCATATCAAACAGCTTGAAGTAGAAGAACGAACTGGAATCCTCTTCATACAACGGCACCTTCATGGTCTTTAGTGCAGTGCCCGCATTTGGCCTGTGGGCACTCTTATTGTACTTAATAAAAGGAACATAAATGGTGTCATAACCGTAGTTCTGAAGAAAGAACGGGTCACTGTAATAATACAGCGGCAGATTAGTGCCGCCGACTGGACTATCGAAATAGTACACCAGCAACGTATCTACAACCGATGCATCGGTGTTGCGGAAATATGCCATGACAATACCCGCACTGTCCAAATAATAGGGATCTGAATTTGTCAGGGTGACGTCGTTGATTTCATAAAAAACAAATGCCAGCGGATCCAATACGTCGCCCAACATGTGCACCCAGGGATTTCCCTCTATGGTGCCGCCATAGCCATCGCCGAAGTTGACCAAAACATTGCTATCGCTGAACAAATAATTTGCATGCAGGGCTGCGATGAATCCGTTGAGGCTGTCCATATCCAATGCATAACACAGCCACCAGTTCATGTCCCGCACGGGCGATTTGAACTTTTGCCGATACTGCTGCATGATTTGTTCCTTACTACCTTTTACCTGAGGTACCTGAAGCATTTTACCGCCCATAGGCACATGCAGGTGCTGTGCTGTGGCCGCCTCCAACAATCCAATAGATACTGCAAGAAGGAAAAGCTTTTTCATGTGTCGAATTTTACTTCGCTAATTTATGGATCGAAAAGACATCATCAACCCATTGACTGTTACCTGACTACGGCCAAGCGGTGTATGCTTCGGCATTCTTCGGTTTCTACCACCACCAGATAGATCCCATTAGGCAAGCTTCGAACCGATAACACATGCGGATTATGGCTGATGATTTGATCGCTCAGACACGGGGTGCCTGTGGCAGACCTGATCTGCATGCGTGCTTTTTGACCAGCTTTCGCCAACTGAATTACGATGGCATCCTCATGTGTACTATAAAAAACCCGAACCCAATTTGAGTCATCGGCTTTTTCAAAACCAACTAGGGCATTGAACGTACCCACCGGGAAAATGGCCAAGTCAACGTCGAGCACCCAGGAGTGCAGTAGCGTATGCCAGGTGCCGTCAGCCCAACGTTCCCACGACCAGTGTGGGAACTGACGGCAGCCGTTGTCGGTGGATTGCAGCACCACGGTATCGCCACTCTGTACGGGAAGCTGTAGGCTTACAAAAAATGAATCGCCTTGCAACTGGACGGGCGCCGCAAAACCAAAGCTGCTTAGTTCACCGTTAGTGGGCAACTCGCTTAGCATAATCGGATCACTGATGGCCAACAGCTCCCCCGGTGAAGACGAGGCAGGGCTTTTTCCATAAACAAGTATTTGTACCGTTGCATCGGGATGAGCTATGGTCTTATAGACCACACGGATTAAAACCCGTTCCAGCTCAGCCGGAGTCGCATAGCCCAAAGCCTGAAGCGAAAAAAACTGTGCCTTTTCCCGATCCCCATACACATTGTTTCCTGTGACATAGCCTCCAGCTGGTGCAGCATAATATCCCAAAAAACAACCCAAGCCTCCTTGCTGCACTGGCACAAAACTCTTTAAGCGTAAAGTGTCTTCCCATAACCGATTTAGATATATACTTTTTATGGATGAATTAGGAGTTGCTTTAAGCGTTGCATCGGGAACGACAAACCATACCACCCCCCAAAAAAAAGAGCAGATTGTGTACCGCACGTTGCAAAAGATGTTTTACGGCTCTCGAGCAAAAGTACTGAGTGGCCGACATTCTCTATGTTTGGCATCTCAGCGCTTGGCGCATGTGGGCTTCATGGCTTCGTTATGGAATTCTTCTGCTCAAACCTCTGCCGAAGCACAATGCCTTTCTGCACGCATTTCGCCGGCATGTGCTGCGTGACAAAAGACATTATTATTGTTTTGATGCAATCGAGCACCTACGGCAACAGCTGCTGCGTGATTCCAGAGCGGTACCTGTGACCGGCTGGGGCGCTGGCAGCCGGCACCGCCGAAACTACGCTCCGATATCTTTTTTGACGCGCCACGTTTCGTTACCACCCCGATACGGCCGCTTGCTGTTTAGGCTATGCCTTCAGGTTTGCCCTCAAAATATTTTAGAGCTGGGAACAGGTCTTGGTTTAGCTACCCTCTATCTGGCCGCTTCGCAGAAAACAGCGCGGGTGATTACTGTAGAGGGGAATCCTCATCTGGCCGCTTTGGCCCGCTCCCATTTTGCGCTGCTGGGATGCTCAAACGTCGAGCTGATGGAAATGTCGTTCGACCATGCCCTTTCCGTACTGCAGACCCGAGCATGCTGCTTCGACATGGTGGTTATCGATGGCGATCACCGCGGAAAGGCTACTCTACGATACATGACTACATTATTGCCCATCCTTGCTCAAAAAGCTCTCGTTGTTTTAGACGACATTCGTTGGTCGGGCGATATGGCAAAGGCATGGCATCAGCTCATCATGCATCCTTCGGTTTGCCTCAGTATTGATCTCTTCCGGATGGGGCTGTTGCTGCTGGATCACAACCCAGGCCCTAATCATGTGGCAATGTGGTATGGCCTGTAATTCCCTTACTTTTTTGAATCAGGATTTTCGGGCATAAACAAGGCCCGCAAAGCATCGGCATCTTCGGCCTTGAGCTTTCCGGCTAGGATCAACCGCAACTGACGGCGCCGCATCGCTCCGTCAAACAGGCGGCGTTCTTCCTCATTGGTGGGCACAACATCAGGCACCACCAATGGCTGCTTGCGTTCGTCCAGGGCCACAAAGGTGTAGTAAGCTTCATTGCATTTGATGCGTTGGTTGCGCGGAATGTTTTCTGCCCATACTTCCACAAACACTTCCATCGATGTGCGAAAAGTTCGGGTGACCCTGGCCCGAATGGTCACCACACTGCCCAACTCAATTGCATGACGAAACGAAACGCCATCTACCGACACCGTGACTACGACGGCCCGGCTGTGCTTGGTGGCTGCAATCGAGGAACATTCATCCATCCAGTACAACAATCGCCCCCCGTGCAACGTCCCCAAGGGATTGGTGTCGTTAGGCTGGACCACCAGCGTCATCCAAGTCTCGCTGTCAGCAGGTGAGGCCATCTTGATTTTTTTTTAAACGTAAACAGAAGTCGTAACGGCCACTTGGTCGTTGATTCGGCGGATCATTCCGCTGATTACGTGCGGTGGTCCGCAATCCACAAATTCAGTGACTCCGTCATAAATCATGTTGATAATAGTTGTCTGCCACAGCAAGGGCTTTACCTGCTGCAGGATCAAACAGCGCTTGATTTCCTCCAGATCAGTAGTGGCCTTACCGGTGACGTTCGGATAAATCGGGCAACGGGGTTTCTTGAAAGGAATTTGCGGCAGTTTTTTTTCCAAATAATCCACCACTGGCTGCATGAGCGGGGAATGCACCGCACCACCTACTTTGAGTTCAACCAACCTACGGGCCCCGTGCTGTTTCAAAATGTCGCAAGCCTCATCTACGGCCTCTACCTCACCGGCTATGACAAGCTGACCGGGGCAATTGTAATTGGCAGGTACGACCAGCCCATCAACTTGGGCCAAACACATTTCTACCTGTTCTTCACTCAAACCCAGCACGGCCACCATTTTTGCAGGGCGTGCGCGAAACGCTTTTTCCATTTGTTCCGCTCGTTCCGCCATCAACAGTAGGCCCTCTTCAAAACTGAGCGCGCCGCAAGCAACCAGGGCTGTGGTTTCCCCTAAACTGTGACCGGCTACGCAATCGGGGTTGAACTGATCGCCGTCTTTTAACGATTGCAACAGGGAAACAAGAAAGATCGCATTCTGCGTAATTGCTGTTTCCAGCAGCTTTTCTTCCGGACCGTAAAACATGATGTCCGTGATCCGGTATCCCAACAGACGATTGGCTTTTTCAAATAGCTCACGTGCCAACGGGTAATTGTCGTACAGCTTCTTACCCATGCCGACGTACTGGAACCCCTGGCCCGGATACAGATATGCTTTCATCCAAAATTTCTTTACGTAAATTCTTAATGGAAGTTAAAGTGCGCCAACGTTCACTGAGCTGTCGATTTTACGAATGAGCCCTTGCAAGACATTTCCCGGCCCGCATTCCACGAAATCAGTGGCTCCGTCGGCAATCATTTGTTGTATGGATTGCGTCCAACGGACGGGTGCCGTAAGCTGGGCAATGAGGTTTTCCCGAATGCGCTGCGGATCCCTTTCCGCTTTTGCTGTGACGTTTTGATAAATCGGACACACTGGAGCCGTAATGGTGGCTTTTCGTAGCGCTGCTTCCAAGGCTTTGCGCGCTGGTTCCATGAGCGGACTGTGAAATGCACCACCTACATTCAACATCATGGCCCGCTTGGCTCCAGCAGCCTTAAGCCGTTCGCAGGCAGTTTGCACGCTTTCGATCTCCCCGCTGATTACCACCTGGCCCGGACAGTTGTAGTTGGCGGCAACTACAACCCCGTCGGTTTCGGCACAAATACGTTCGACTTCTTCATCAGGTAAACCCAAGATGGCGGCCATGGTGGAAGGCACGGCTATGCAGGCTTGCTGCATGGCTTCGGCACGCTGGGCTACCAACTGAAGCCCCTCGGTAAAGGAAAGGCCGCCTGCTGCCGTCAACGCTGAAAATTCACCCAATGAGTGTCCGGCCACCATGTCGGGTCTAAATGCAGGACCAGCTACGATGGCTGTGACTACTGAATGAACAAATACGGCAGGTTGGGTGACGCGCGTTTGCCGCAAATCTTCTTCCGACCCCTCGAACATGATTTGACTGAGCGGGAAGCCCAATACAGCATCGGCCTGCCGAAACAAATCGGCCGCCTGCGCCGATCGGTCGTACAAGTCTTTGCCCATTCCCGGAAACTGCGACCCCTGTCCGGGAAACACAAATGCTTTATGCATTAAAATTTTCTATTATGAAGATGATTCGGCTGATCTCCGAGCAGTGGCGGCAAAGATAACCCACCGACAGCCGTAGCCCAAACGGATCAGGCAACCTGCTGTGCACACCTCATGCTAAGGTGTCGGCAGCTATGAGCCGCAGGAATTCCCCGCGTGTGCTTTCTTTTTCGAATTCGCCGGTAAATGCCGAAGTCGTAGCCACAGAATTTTGCTTCTGAACACCCCGCATCATCATGCACAGATGTTTGGCTTCGATCACGACAGCTACACCCAAAGGTTTTAAAACGTTTTGCAGGCAGTCACGGATTTGCAGGGTAAGCCGTTCCTGCACCTGCAGCCGACGCGAAAACGCATCCACAACACGGCAGATCTTACTCAAGCCGCAGATGTAACGGTCGGGAATATAGGCCACGTGTGCCCGACCGAAAAAAGGCAACAGGTGGTGCTCACATAAAGAATACATTTCAATATCTTTAATGATAACCATTTCTTTATACTCTTCCTGAAACATGGCCGACCGCAGAATGGCTTCCGCATCCATCTGATAGCCTTGTGTTAGGAAGCTTAACGCACGAGCAGCTCGCAACGGCGACTTTTCCAGCCCTTCGCGCTGAGGATTTTCCCCTATGGCTAAAAGAATTTCCTCGTAATTGGTTTGCAACCTGCTGATGTGATGGTCATCAAAATGTTCGGATTTTTTATAACGTATGGTGTCCATGATGTTGAAAGCAAAAAGAAAGGGGTGCTGCGAAATTACGTTACCGAATGCCCTCCGCCTCAGTGCCGAAGTATTCTGCAAAATTGTTTTCTGTTTCTACGAGTTTAACTGAATGCAGCGCACACCCATGCAGCAGGGGCTGCAGTCGGTGGAAAATAGCCTTTGCTACATTCTCGCAACTGGGTACTATGCCTTGCAGGAACGGAACTTCTTCATTGAGGTTTCGGTGGTCTAGATACTCGATAACCTCACGCCGAATGAGCTGGCTGAGTTCTTTTAAATTCATGATCAATCCGGTCTGGGGATCAGGCTCGCCCCGCACCGTTACAAACAATTCATAGTTATGCCCGTGATAATTGGGATTGGCACACGGACCGAATACGCGCTCATTTTCTTCCTCGCTCAAGCCGGGATGGTACAACCGATGTGCGGCACTAAACCGCTCTCGACGGGTTAAATAAACCATGGCAGCGAAACTACGCAACAACCTGCACGTGCATATTTGCGATCGAAGAACGCTCATGAAGCTATTGCTGGTTGCTCCAACAGAACAGGAAATAATAGAGGTATGGCGCCAACGCAGCACCGTTCCCATACTGCAGCACGCCACACTGTTGATAACGGGAGTAGGTGCCGTAGCTACGGCCTGCCATCTGATGCGAGCTCTACGCTCCCCGGTTGATCTGGTGATTCACGCCGGCATTTGCGGCAGTTTTTCCAAGTCGCTGCAGCTGGGGGAGGTCGTTCAGGTGGTTGCCGAGCGGTTTGGAGACCTGGGTGCACAGCATGGCCGAGCATTTTTAGACGTCTTTGACTTGCAACTCTGTCAGGCCAACCATTTCCCCTTTAAACGGGGATGGCTGAAAAATCCATTCACCCCCGATGCTTTGCTTAGGAGGCTGCCTCAGGTAAAAGGTCTGACCGTTAATCTGGTAACAGGTACGGAAGCCACCCGTAAGTTGCGGCACGAAAAGTATCAGGCCGATGTAGAAAGTATGGAAGGAGCTGCATTGTTTTATTGTTGTTTAATAGAAAAAATGCCGTTTGTGAGCATCCGGTCCGTATCCAATGTTGTCGAACGGCGACGCCGAAACGGCTGGCAAGTGGAATTGGCCATTAAAAACCTCAATGATTGGCTTTTGTCTTGGTTGACGAGGCTTAGCTCATCCCCTTCTGTTCAACTGCGAAGCGTGACCAGATAGAAGTACAGCATCGTCAAAACACCCATGAACATAACCCATTTTAAAAGGTTACCGGCAAGTCTAAACTGGCTCGGCTGCCGGGCATGCACAAGCATGTACACGGTAGCCACCAGAGGAAGCTGAAGCATCACCAACAGGGTAAACGCCGATGCGTAATCCTTCCCTTTGATCTGCATCAGCTGGATTGCTCCGATCATGAAAATGATACCTCCGAGCAGCAGGATGCTCAACCAGCGAACGCGCTTTTGTCCCCACAACAACGGCAGGGTGCGGCTGCCAAAGCGACGGTCGCCCTCCATATCCTGTAGATCCTTTACCCATTCGCGAACCAGCGAGACAAGGAAAGCAAACGAGAAGTAATAGAAAACGATGATCAGAATAGTCCGCGCGGCCTGACGACCTTCTACTGTACTCGGATAAAACAGCTGCCGCTCGTACAGGGGCATCAAGGCTACCACCAGAGCGGTAAGCAGGGCCACCACAAGATTTCCCGCTAAGGCCTTTCGCTTGTAGGCTGCCGAATAGAGCCACAGCATGGCCGCTGCCAACACATGCACCAACATCAGCTTGGGATTGCCGGCCTGCCAACTCACCGCTGTGGCTATGGCCACGCCTGTCCACGTCAAGAGTTGATGCAGCAACAACGCTAACCGACGCGGGATGGAGCGGTCAATAACCACTTTCCCCGGTCGGTTTATGGTATCTATGCTTACATCAAAATAATCATTAATGATGTAGCCCCCCGCAGCTACCAGTACTGTTGCAACAATCAGGGATATGGAAAGCAACGGCGTTAAGGTGGGGGTTATTCCTGCTTGTTGCAAGATCGGTTCTATAATGGTAAACTGAACCAGCGCTTGGGTGAGGGCCACCAACAGCAGGTTGCCGCCGCGAACCAGCCGAAACAAGCCTGCTACCTTCATAAAAAGTTGTTCAAGGAGCCGCCCATCGCCCTTGCAACGTCAACACTTTTTCTAATACTTCACGAACGCAGCCATGGCCGCCCGGCCTCGAAGCCACATACACGCATAGCTGACGTATTTGCTCTACGGCGTCAGCCGGACAGCACGGAATACCGCAAATCCGCAGGGCTTCTGCATCCAAAAGATCGTCGCCCATATACAAGGTGGTGGATAGATCCAGCCCTTCAGAGGCTGCAACCAAGCGTAGCGCCTCCTTTTTGTCGGGCACATTCATGCGGATACCGGAAATGCCCAAGCGCAATAGGCGCTTCTCCACGCCGCTGGAGTGCCCACCGGAGATCACGTAGATGCGCAGGCCGTACTGCTGGGCCACCTGCATGGCATAGCCATCGCGAACATCCATGCGCCTCAGTTCTTCGCCACTTTCGGTAATCAAAAGACTACCGTCGGTCAGCACCCCATCCAGATCAAACACCGCTGCTTGCGTAAGCCGAAGCAACTCCAGCACTTTACGCGCACCAACAAGTGCCGTCATTCCGTTTTCTTCTTTTGATTGGCCCTCCACTCATAGACCCATGCCGACTGGATCTGCTCCAAATGCCCTTCATTGCACTCTTCGCGCTTACCGACGAAGTTGGGAATCTGCAACACCCATTCCAGCAAGTCGGTAAAGCGGACCCGATAAATGCGCGATTCGTTAAACTCATCGCCGAAGCGTTCATACAACTTCATGGCAATGTCCTCATAATCGTTCCAATGAATGGCCGGTTCATGCATAGACAAAAGTTTTATTTTTTATTCTCCCAAAATCACCGATTGGTCCGGAATGGTTACCTCCAACTCCCCTTCCCCTTCCAGCAACACACATTGGCAAGCCAGCCGGGACGTCAGGCGGGGATTGCGCGCCCGGTCCACAAAATCCTCCTCCCGATCACTCATTTCCTCTACGTGTTCGGCCCCTTTCTCTAGGTAAATGTGGCAGGTACTGCAGGCACAAACACCCCCACAATTGTGGTGCAACTCAATGTTATTCCGCAATACCACCTCAAGTAAGGTCTCTCCTTCCCGCCCTTCAATGGTCACGGGCTTCTTGTGCTGCTCTTCGAACGAAAGGTGAATTCGGTACACGCGGCAAAGATAGGATGAGGCCTTCCACAGCCTCCGGCCTATCGTCTAACTCTTTGCATGCGTGGCTTTGCCGAAGTGCGGGCTCAGCAGGTACAACACGTTCGGTAAGCCGGAAGTTTTCCACATGGGGAAAATCATTTTTTACCACATACGAACGATTTAGCATTTTCGGCCCGGCAAATTGAATTCCGGGGAAGTCATGCTGCAAGGGCGAAACTTTTTAGTGTTGCTTTTATGGCTTGCCGCAGAAGGCATTGGTGCTCAGGACTTGTCCACGATAAATGTTCCGGAAGTGCACCCCTCTGCCGGCGATCACAGAACATATGGCGAAAAATCGAAAGAAAAAGCCGAGCCGCTTAATTCCTATTACAAGCTGCACCGTTTTTTAAACGAGCCAACCTGCCTGTTGGATTCAGCCTTTTTCTATTTAGATCGAACTCTTTCGTTGTTGCAACAGCCCATGAAACCGCGGCAACAACGCCAGCTGTTATCGGCAGGATGCGAGCCGCAAGCCCTTCTGCAAATCCGTCATCGCTTGCTGCGGCAGGCCTATGAGCAAACCCTTTCAGAAAACACCTCAGAGGCCTGGAGCCGCTTTCTCAAATACTGTGGTAGCTGTGAATGGAAGACGGTAGCCCTCAGCCGCCGCGACGAGGCGCTTTTTTTGGAAGTACTGTTGCGGGCCAACTACGATTCGTTTGAAGAATTGGTTGCTGACTATCCGCAGCTTCACCATGTGGCCAACGCCCGCCAGCGATTTGAACAAGCCCATTACCAACGATATACTGCCGACGGAAGTGCGGCCGCCTACCAGCGTTACGCTCAGTGCTTTCCCGAGCGCATCTATGCCACAGAAGCCCGCTCAATTTATGAGCAAAAATTGTTTGATGAATGCGTGCGCCTCAGATCGGCCGAAGCCTATGCTTTGTTTTTGCAACAGCATCCTTATAGTCCCTTCGCCGCACAAGCCGAAGACAGTTTGTACCGCCTTTATACCCGCGACAATAAAGTGAGCAGCTATCTGCAGTTCATTTCGCAATTTCCAAACAGTCGTTACGTTTATCGTGCTTGGCAGCAGATTTTTGCCCTGGAGGTTCCCGTCAGGAAGCCCCAAGCCATAGAAACCTTTCTGAAAAAATACCCCAATTACCCCTACACGAAAGAACTTCGAACAGAAGCTCGATTACTTTATCAAAAATTCTATACATATAAGCGCCACGGGCTGATCGGTTATGTTTCTTTAAAAACGAGGGATACGATTATCCCTGCACGTTTTCGCGAAGCCAGTCTTTTCAGTGAAGGCCTGGCTGCCGTAAGGCTTGACTGCGAACAGGAACCATGCCCTTATGCTTACGTTACCCTTAGTGGCCGTTTGATTGACACCTACCCATGGTCCAGAGCCGGTGACTTCTCCAACGGCAGGGCTGTAGCCGCTGTGGGCAGCGGCCAAGACGTGCGTTACGGAATCATCAACCACGCCGGCGAGTGGGTGGTTCCCCCTTCTTTCACCGAAATACATAACTACAACGAAGGACTGGCTTTGGTGAAAACAACACATTACGGATTTGTTGATGAATCAGGAAACATCGTTATTCCGTGTATTTATCCAAAAGCCGTCACATTCAGCGAGGGGCTAGCTGCCGCACAAGATCCAAATACCGGCCTTTTCGGTTACTTGGATCGTCAAAACCGATGGGTCATTCCTCCTAAGTTTACCAATGCCGCTGGTTTTCGGGAACAATTGGCTGCTGCAGCCGATGAGTCGGGCCGTTGGGGGTATATCGACAAGCAAGGTAAGTGGATTATCACTCCCGCTTACGAATTAGCCTTGCCCTTCATCAATGGTAAGGCCAGCGTGATGGTTAAAGAACAAAAAAGGGTGGGATCTGAAGTTTCACCGGTAAAACCCATGGTCATAGACCGTCAAGGGCGGCGCATCGCTCCATAAACCGAAAACCATTTACCACAACCTACTTTTGAGGCGCAATAAGGGCCATGCGTGCTCTGTTTTTGCTCCTGTGGCTTATTCCCCTCATAGCCTGTGCACCGGCAAAAAGAAAGGTCCCCCTTGTTGGCTTCGTTGATGCTCTGGTAGATGAAACCTTGGCTGAAGCACGAAAAGGCTTTTTTCAGGCTTTGGCCGACAGCGGATACAGCGAGGAGCAGAAAACCCTGCGTGTCCTTTACCGTAATGCCCAAAATGACCTTCCGACTCTTACGCAAATTGTGGATTATTACATCGCTCAGCAGGTAGATTTGATCGCCACCTGCCCTTCCGTAGCTACCATTGCCGCTTGCCAGAAAACCCGAACTATTCCGGTGTGTATGATGGTATCACCCAGCCCTGCGGACGCTGGCCTGCTGGACGCACATGGCAACCCTCCATCAAATTTGTTCGGCGTATATGAGGAAACCTGGTATATCGATACCTCCCTGGCCCTGATTCGCCAGTTGCTGCCGCAAGCTCGGCGTGTCGGTGCTATTTTCAATCAGGCCGAACCCCAATCGCGCAATGCCCTGAGGGCCTTGGAACAAATGTGTGCGCACCTGGGCCTTGAGCTTGTGGCACTTCCTGTCAACAATTCATCTGAATCTAAGCTCGTTCTTGAAACCCTCTTAGCTAAAGGGATCGATGTGTTTTTTGCCCCACCCGACAATACCGTTTTTGCCTCTTTTCCTGCCATCATTAACAGTTGCCAAAATGCCCGTGTTCCGGTTTTTACCTCTGAAGCAGGGTTGGTCAAAGCTGGTGCCGTGGCTGCTTATGGAGCCGATCTCTATGCATGGGGCTATCAGGCCGGGCAACAGGCTGCCCGATTTTTTCGCCAAGGCTCCTTACAAGGTCTGGGGCCTCAACTGGTCAACAAAAGGGTTCGGGTGTACAACCCTTCCGTAGCACGGCAATACGGTATTGAGTTCCCGAAGGAATTTATACCCTTGCAGTGACATGGAATTTTTGCTTTCGGCAGTTGTACTTGGATTGGGCTATACGGCCATGGGCCTGGGCATCTTCATTTCCTTACGCATTTTCAATCTTCCCGACATCACCACCGATGGAAGCTTTACGTTGGGTGCTGCAGTCACTGCAGCGGTTTTGTTGCATGGCATGAGCTGGCCTGCGGCTTTGATTCTGTCCATAGCTGCCGGCAGCCTTAGCGGAACGGCATCAGGCCTCATCCACACGCGTCTGGGTATTCACCCGCTGCTGGCTGGCATCTTGGTCATGACCGCTCTGTATTCCGTAAACCTGATGATCATGGGGCGTTCTAACCTCGCGCTTGTCGAAGTGCGCACGCTTGCCGGCCCTACCGCTGCAACTGAAACAATGACCTGGCTGTTGTTGATGGGAGCCTTTGCCGCAATGATGACCCTGCTGTTGTGGTGGCTGTTAAAAACTGACTTTGGCATTGCCATGCGTGCAACGGGAAATAGTGAAATCATGGTGCGCGCTAACGGAGTCAACACCGGGGCGATGAAAACCACGGGATTGGCTCTGGCTAATGCATGTACAGCCATCAGCGGCTTTCTCATATGCCAGTTCCAACAATTTGCGGACATCAACATGGGCATCGGTATCGTCATCTTTGGCTTGGGATCGGTAATCATGGGCGAAGCGTTGGCCCACCTGGTGGGATTGCGGTCCTTACTGGCACGCTTGGTTTTTGTGGGTGTTGGCTGCATGCTGTTTCGCTTGATCATCGGTTGGGCCCTTTTAGCAGGCATTCATCCCAACGGCCTCAAGGCACTCATTGCTGCCTTGGTGTTGGCAGTTGCAGCCCTGCCTCTCGTAGGGAAAAAATACTTATGAAATAAAAAATCATGAACGTTCTGCTGGAGCTGCGTCAGTTAAGCCGATGGTTTCATCGGCATGAACCTGCTGCCGTTCTGGCCGTAAATCAGGTGCATCTGCAGCTTGCCGATGGAGACTTTGCCGTCGTCGTCGGGCCAAACGGGTCCGGCAAAACCACACTTTTGAATCTTATAGCCGGCACGTTGTTCCCCGATCAAGGATCAGTGCTTGTGGATGGCCTGGACATAACGCATTGGCCCGATTATCGCCGCAGCCGCCTGATGGCCCGTATCTTTCAGGATCCGATGCACGGTACGGCTCCGGAACTCACCGTACTGGACAATTTCCGACTCAGCTTTCTGAGGCCAAAACCAAAATTGCTGCGTTGGGGAACAGGGCTTGCCTTTCGCAAACAGGTTTATGATTATATCAAAGAATTAGGCATGGGACTGGAACGATACCTGGATAAAGAAGTGCGCTTGCTCAGCGGGGGGCAGCGTCAGGCCATCGCTCTGCTCATGGCCACCTTCAATCCGCCACGCCTGTTGCTTATGGACGAACCCACCGCTGCCTTAGACCCTCGGACTTCAGAGACCGTTATGCAGCTGGCCGATCAGCTGATCCAGCGACACCACCTCAGCTGTCTGATGGTTACACACAACCTCAAGCACGCCCTGCAATATGGAAATCGCTTGTTGGTCATGGGCAATGGCTCCATCGTCGCTGACTATCCTGCATCACCGAAGAAAACCCTAACCCTCAGTGATCTGCAACAATACTTTTACTGAACACAGCTCAAAACAGAATCAGCACCCCGCCGGCAGCGCGGATGCCGTATGAGATATATCCATACCATTGCCGTTGTTTCATGTTGGCCAAATTATACCCTCCAACCCAAAACGACAGATGTGGCCGGTAATGGTAGGTGACGGTAAGGTTCGGATCAATCACACCAGTCAGGGCTACGGTGTCACCTGCCGGCGTGACGGTATAAACACCGGTAAAGGCATACACCGCTGCCTCAACCCGAATTTTTTCTTTCACACGATAATCCACCGTCACCTTACCCTGGTGGGGGATTCGGCCTATAGGATGATCCATGCCATCTGGGCGCCACCGGCTAATGCTTCCCTCGAATCGGACTGCCAGATTTTCGGCCATTCGGTATTGCGCTTCACCCCCAAAAAGCAGGGTCGTTCCGGCCGGATGTGCTACCGCATGGTAATAAAGAAGAAGTTGTTGAAAAGGATAGTAGAAAATTTGATTTTTCCACCACCTATGACTTAGATAAAAATTATATGAAAGATTCTCTGCATACACTCCCTTTATACCCCCCAAAGCCTCGATGAATTTCCCTGAAAAAGGCACATATCCGATGACGTAGGGGTTTTCAGCGATGACGTGCTGAAAGGTGTTCAAGGCGTATTGCTTGTGAAGCTGCGCATATGCAATCAGATAGTCGCCAGCCAGCTTGTATTGCATTTCGGCCAGCGGAAAAAGCTCTACTCGCTCTGAACCCGCATAGAACCGAAGCCCTCCCTTTAAGACCAGAGAACGAAAACGATGCGTGTAAGAAGGCGATGCCGTCACCAGGATTAATGAGGTATCCGTAGGGTCGGCATGATAAGTTGCTGACTGATAATGCAGCTCCAAACTTGCGAGGCTCTCTTCGCTGATTTTTTTGGCAAGCTTTGCCTGCACACCGATTGTTCCCTCACGCGGCCGCCACCGTACCGTATCTTGAAGCAGAGGAAGGAGTGCGTTTTGCTGTTGATGCCGATATCGCAACCGCACCTCATAGGCCCATTTGTTGGGATCGGTATTTCGCAAACCTACCTGGACTCCGGTGCCAAACAGAGTGGTGCACAACAGTCCATCTGAACAATAATCGGCAGGTTTTTCTACCGGATCAGAAAAAGCATAGTAGCGGAAATGGTTTCGATCAAACGTTATAGCTCCATTCAAGGCCGTTTGCTGAAAAAAGCTAGTTCCGTGCAGCATAGCCTCCCAACGGCTATCGGACTGGAAAGGGACACGTACGGCCCGTGCAGAAGTAAAGCGCGTCTGCAACCCATAGTGAGCAGCCGAGGATCGCCCTTTGCTCAAATAAGCCTCCAGCAGCGGAGAAAGTTGCGTACCGAAGCCGGCCTTGATTAAATTGTTTTGCAACGGCTCATCTGCAAGGCGGGGCACCGCAAGCGGTTTTACCTCCGCCGGCAGAAACGACATTCGCAGTTGTTCGTTCCACGCACGATAGGTGATCGGAAGCCGAGTGGTATCGCGCGGCGGAGGCTCGGCTTTTACCTGCACTTTTGCCAAATCGGACAGTACAGGCCGGTATTTTTTTATAACATCAATTTCTTCCATAGGAATCTGCGCCCCGCTGTACGCAGCAGCATTCAAAAAAGCGAGCAAGGCCAAATAAATTCTGTGCCTCATGGACCTTCAGGTTGCGTTTCGAAGACATCTTGTCCGGTTTCAAGTTTCGATCCCGCCTGCTCTCGTTCTCGGATGGATTGCAAGCGTCTCTGGGCTTCAGGCACTATGTCATCTTGACCCTTGTAATGATCTATCAGACTTTGCAGCGTAGCTGAAGCTTGAAACAAATCGTTTTGCTGTTCATATATAGCTGCCAGTAATAAAAACGATTTGGCTACCCAATAATCGTGTGCCGGCTTTTGCCGTATTACTTCCCAACATTGTTCTTCGGCACTCGCCCATTGCTGACGGGCATAGTATAAGGCAGCAATACGATAGGCGGCTTCGGCTGCCATAACCGAGGTGGTATGCCGCCCGACATTACGATAATCCTCTTCGGCTTGGGTTGGAAAGCCCTGTTGTTCATAAGCCCGACCACGGTAGAAATACACCTCGGCCCGCTCTTCTTCGGTGAGTTGGCTGAACAACAGCAACTGAGTGGCGGTGGAAACCACCACTTCATAATCCCCCAGCTGCCAGCCCGCATACATGGCCCCGCGCCTGGCCTCTACGGCCGACTGTTTGTACTCGGGGCTGCGGCTTAACGTCAAAAAATAGTTTAGGGCACGGGGAAAATCTTGGATGTGCTGATAGCAGATCCGACCGGCCTGCAGTAATGCCTTTTCGGTGAATCGGCCAGCAGGCTGGTTGATCACGTATTCATAATCACTCAATGCATCTACAAAGCGGTTTTGCCGGACGTAACATTCAGCCCGATAAAACCGTGCAGGTACCGCAAAAATCCCATCTGGAAACTGCTGTAAATAGTTGGTAAACTCACTCACGGCATGGCTGCAATCGCCACGCGAGTACTTGTTTTCGGCCGACAGGTACATGACCGAATCGCGCACCGCATCACTAATCTTGATGTCGGGCAATGATGCCACAAAGGCCATGTATCCTTGCGCATCGCCCCGTTCGGTAAAAATTTCTTTGACGGCATTGAGCGCTGCACTGCCCTCCGGCGTGCGCGGATAACGTTGCAATACCCAGCGGTATTGCTCCAAAGCATCCGGATCACGATTCATATTAAAATAAATCAAACCCATCTTTAACCTTGCCTGCACCACATGTAGGCTTCGCGGGTATTTGGTTACTAAGGTTTGAAATGCTTCCAAGGCATCCTGATAGGCGGGCACCGTCAATAAAGCATTTCCCAACTCAAACCATGCGTCATCCAAATAGTTGCTCTTGGGGTATTGCTGAACCAGCATGCGCAGCAGGCGAATCTGTTCACTTCGGTCATTGAGGAGGCTGCGCACCACTGCCGATTGAAAAAGGGCATAGTCGGCACCCGACAGCTGATGTCGAATCACTTCTTGGTAAGCAGCCAATGCCCGGTTGTAATTGGACAACACAAACTCGCAGTCAGCTATTCGCAATAGGGCATCTTCGTAAAGGGCCCTTTGGTGCTGAGGCATCAACTCAACACTTTGTTGAAAATGGCTCAAGGCCTTGGCATAAGCCGTCAACTTTAGATAGCTATATCCCAGCGTGTAATGGGCATAGCTAACTGCCACCCCTCCCGGGAGCTTCATTGAGGGGTTTACCAAATCCAGAAAGACGTGCAGCAATTCCACTGCTTGTTGCGGTTGCTGCAGGCGATAAGCACACTCACCCTTCCAGAACCATGCCGCTGCCTGCAGCGAAGGATCTACTGGATTCGCCAATGACTCGTCCAAAAGTTTAAGACATGCTTCATATTGACCTTCATTGAACAGCTCGGTGGCTCTGGCATAGGCAATTCGTTGGTGTGCCCGGCGCCATTCGGCCGTTTTCTGCCCAATGGCACGAGCTACTTCCAGCGCTCCGCCATAGTTGTGGGTAGCCACAAAGGCATGCAGCAACAGCGTGCGCGCCTCTTCAGCATCAGCACCGTCGGTGGTCAGGTATTGCTGCAACGCCCGGATTGCTGCATCGGCATAACCCAATTCATAGGAAAGCTTTCCATAATTCAGCAGGGCTTGCTGTTGCACCGGACGATGGGCCTTCATGCTGGCGGCCCGCTCAAAAGCAAGCCTTGCTTCCGCTTTTTGCCCCTGACGAAGCCGGCATTCGCCAATCAGATACCATGCATGTTGCCCTATGGAATCATTGAGCGCAGTCAAGGGCTGCAAGGTTGCCAGCGCCTCGTTACAGAAACCGGAGGCATATTGGCAATACCCGACCTCGTAAATATCTGTGGCAGGCAGCTTAGGTGTTTGCTGGTAATATTCGTGCAAGAACGGCAAAGCTTTCACATAATCTTTTTTTGCATAGTAAGTCTTTCCTACCAGCCGATTCAGCTCTTTAGCGTAAGGGGATGAGCGGGCGTTGGCGGCCAACGTCAGCACCTCGTCATACCGTTTTTGCACGAAAGCTATATTGGCCAAATAAAAAGCCACGGCCGGAGCATATTGCGGTGATTCGGCAGCAACCCGCAGGGCCTGTTGGGCCTCCTCGTACTCAGCTTGCCGGTACGTGATGTAGCCGTAGTAATAATTGGCTGCATAATAAAAACCACCTTTGCGATGACGCACCCGGTCAAAGCATGAGCGTGCTTGCCGATAATCCTTTTGATGCAAGTAGCCTATGCCGGCTTGAAACCAATACCGATCTTGTTCGCTACTGGAAAGGTCTTCTACCCGTACTTTTTTCAGCCAGCTCAGGGCCTTGTTGTATTGCCCGCGCGAAAAATACAGGTCGGCAAGTTCGAAGGCCGCACGCCGCGCCAAGGGTGATTTGCGTTCGGTAGCTGTCTTGAGCAAGTGTTGCTCGGCATCGGGATGCTGCAACACTTTTGAACAAACAGCACGATAATACGCAGCGGTGAGGCCCAACTCATTCCACTGCGGAGCTTGTAGCTCGCACTGTTCAATAGTCTGCTCCAGTAAGGGAAGAGCGGCTCCATAGCGGTGCCCCCACCATAAGGTCATGGCGGTTTGAAAAGGACGCTGAGCATCGTCGTCTATGGCTGTTCGTTGTGCTGCCGCTGTGAGCCCACAGCCTGACAGCAACAGAATAAAGAGGCTTCGCATTAGCGATTGTTGCAGGTAAAAATCTTTTCTTCGCTTCGATCTATGGATTGAGGTTCCGAGACGATATGCACAGTGAGCGGCGATGTTGTACGTCAGGCTGCACAAATAGCTTTCTGCCACAACATCTGCTCAGAAGCTTAACGACAAACCGGCACTCGGTAGTATAGGCAACTGATCGACCCGTTCATAACGCACCCGGTCGAAGTAGAATACATTTCTACGGTTGTAAACGTTGATTACACTGATGTTGGCTTCCAATTTCGTATAGCGCCCCAACGAGAACGCCTTTTTTATAGAAGCATCTAAACGATGGTAATACGGCAATCTTCCCGCATTGAGCTCATCGTCATAAATAATTCCCAACAAGCCGTTGGAAGTTAGGTAGTCGGTGTTTATGCCCTCCAGAAAGTTGATCTGTTCAAAAAACCCTTGCGTGAGGGTGAACGGAAAACCCGAGCCAATGTTCCAGCGCACGGCAAATTCCCAGCTCAAATCCAATCCCCAGCTGTAGGAGGCTACTACATTGGCGTTATGCCGCCGGTCGTAATGCGGCGGATATACTTGTTCTCCATTATCCCGCCGCACATAACCCAAGGAATAGGCCAACCACAAGTAATAACGCTTTTGCTGATATCGAAGCAATACATCGACTCCATAGGCTTCCCCCCGCTCTATTTCAAAATCCGGATCGGTAGGAAAAAGCTTGTTGCGATTCAGATTGATCAGCCGCGTGAACAGTTTGTAATAAGGTTCCAGCGTCAGGTTAGCATAGGGAGAGAGATCTGCTTCCACGCCCAAAACCCACTGCGCTGCCCGTTGCAGATTGTCTTTGGCAACAGCTCCGCTCAAATCCCTAAGCTGCCCTTGCGGCGCAGTCAAATAGCCCGTAAACAGGTTGACAACATCCTGATCCGACTTGGTGCTGATGAGGTTTTGGCTGTAAAGTCCGGCCCCCCATTTAAGTCGCACCTCATCGCTCAGGTTGTACTTAAGCGACAGGCGCGGTTCCGGGGAAAATACCGGCAACGAGGCATAGTACTGGAGGCGCAAGCTGGGCTCCAAGACCCATTTTTCCTGAAACACATAGCGAAGCAGGGCAAAGCCGGCAAATTCCGTGGTGTTGTCGTCCTGTTCGATGATCAGGTTAAGTGCATTAAAAAACTTTAAATGAGTACGTAGGCCACTCACATCGAAGCCATATTTGACTTCACCGTTGCGGAAGAAATAGGTAAAATCGTTGATGAGGTTGAACCCCCCGATGCTGCTTTCGCGCGGCTGCGCATCGGATTCCCGCAACACAATAGCATAGTCGGAATAGGAAAAGGTGCCTCCAATCAGTACGCGAGAACCGGCCGGTATTAGGTTATAGTTAAAGCCAAAGCCAAACTCTTCCCATGCATAATCTGAAACCTGCTGATAACGCACCTGATCGGCAAAATGAAATCCAAAGACACTGAACTTGCTTCCTCCCGGGCTGTAAAAGGAAGCTTTCCCATAAAAATCTTGAAAGCGGTATGGCAAGCCAGAGCTGTCGATGTATCCATAAAAAACTGGAGAGGTTTGGTCCAGATAGGAAATTTTTGATGTAAGCAAGAATGAAGCGGCGGCGCCGCGTTCATCCTGCTTGCGCAAAGGTCCTTCAAACACCAGCCGCCCCACAAATGGACTAGCGGCCGCCATGCCCGCAAAGCGTTTCTTGTTGCCATCGCGCGTGACCACATCCAAAACGGCACTGAGCCGATTGCCGTATTCGGCACTAAATCCGCCGGTAAATACGTTCACACTGCGGATAATGTCGGTTTCGAAGACGGAGAATAAGCCAATGCTGTGAAAGGGATTGTAAATGGTCATGCCATCCAGCAAAACCTTGTTTTGAATGGGTGATCCTCCGCGGATGTAAAGTTCTCCACCCTGATCACCTGTAAAGATGACGCCGGGCAGCACCTGAAGGTACTGAGCGAGATCGGCCGTACCTCCGAAGGCCGGTATTCGCTCAATGTCGCGTGTGGTGATTTTGGTTAGCGAAACCTGTGTCTCGGCTTTCTTTTCTTCCTTCGTTGCCGTTACATCCACATTTTCCAGCTGAATGCCGATGCGGGTAAGAAAAATTTTATGATTGACGATGGAACCAGGTTTAACCGTAACGCTCACCTCAACGGTATCGTATCCTAATTGAGTGCACCACAAAGTGTAGGTACCGGCCGGAATGTTTGCGATGTTGTAGATTCCTTGTTCGTCGGTTTGTGCGCCCCAATTGGTACCCTTAAGGATCACGTTGGTGTAAATAAGCGGTTCTCCGTCTTCTTTGTCATATACCACTCCGCGAATAATGCCGCCTTGCCCCCATGCCTCGGGCAAAAAACCCACAGCAAAGGTTAATATCCACCAAAGGAGCCGTGTTGGAGTTCGGATCATTCCGCCAAAGCACGGTTAACCAACTCGGCAGCTTCACGCAGCTGCACGGCTGCTTTCACCTTAAGTCCGGATTTATCAATCATTTCTTTGGCCACGTCGGCATTGGTTCCTTGAAGCCGCACGATGAGCGGAACGGGAATAGATCCAATGTTGCGGTAAGCATCAATAATGCCTTGAGCTACCCGATCGCAGCGTACAATGCCACCAAATATGTTGATCAAAATGGCTTTTACATTCGGGTCGGCCAGAATGATTCTAAAGCCGGCTTCTACAGTCTGAGCATTTGCGGTGCCCCCCACATCCAGGAAGTTGGCAGGGGATCCCCCTGCTAGTTTGATCATGTCCATGGTAGCCATGGCCAGTCCTGCACCGTTCACCATGCAACCCACATTGCCATCCAGCTTGATGAAGTTCAAATTATGTCGGCTGGCTTCCACTTCGGCAGGATCTTCTTCCGTGATATCGCGCAAATCCGCATATTCTTTGTGGCGAAACAAGGCATTGTCATCGAGTTTGACCTTGGCATCTACGGCCACGATTCGGTTGTCCGCAGTTTTAAGCAAAGGATTTATTTCGATGAGCGATGCATCTAAATCCACAAAAGCCCGGTAAAGAGCCGTGATTGTTTGCACCATGTTTTTGTGCGCCTCGCCGTTGAGCGACAACCGATAGGCAATACGTCGTGCCTGATAGGGCATTAGCCCCATCATCGGATCAACCCATTCCTTATAGATGGCTTCTGGATGGTGTTCTGCCACTTCTTCAATGTCCATGCCTCCTTGGGCAGAATAAACGATGACGTTACACTTTTTTTCCCGGTCCACAAGGATGCTGCAATAAAACTCGTGGCGTTGGGCTGGATCGCCGTGGTAAACATCTTCGGCTACGAGAATCTTGTGTACTTTTTTTCCGGTCGGCCCAGTCTGAGGCGTGACCAAGGTCATGCCCAAAATAGCCGATGCCTTTTGATAAACGGCCTCTAAGGAATCAGCCACCTTAACGCCTCCGCCCTTGCCCCGGCCTCCGGCATGGATCTGCGCTTTGATTACCCAGAACTTGGTTTGCCGTTCGTGTTTGAGTTGCTTTGCTGCTTCTACCGCAGCATCCACGCTCTCCACAGCTATACCTTCTTGCACCGTAACACCATACCGCTTCAGCAGTGCCTTGGCCTGATATTCATGAATGTTCATGCAACCGTGTTGGGCTCAAAAATAGCCGACATCTTGAGCAACCAAAAAGCGATGGCAGGCCCAACTTACAACTGGTGCCCGGGAAGGGACTCGAACCCCCACGGTGTTGCCACCGCCAGATTTTGAGTCTGGTACGTCTACCAGTTCCGTCACCCGGGCAACATTAGGAAAAATCCGGCTCAAAGCTATCCAATCTTTGCTGCAGCCGCAAAAGATATCGGCGCTTGAGATAATAATCACGGATACGCTCCAGCAGCGGCCGGTCATGCAGATCCCCTTGGAACGACGCTATGTCTGATTGTACACTGTGCTCCAGCTTTTGTAAAAGGTCATCCAACTGCTGCTGCACCTGGCTCCGACGCTCGGCATCATTTCCGGCCTCCTGAATGGCTTCGTTGAGCTCCATGATCTCAAAAAGAAAATCCTTCGGCACTTGCTGCCGCCCTTCTTCCTCCAACAAACCCGCAAGTTCCAACACGTAGCGCAGCCGCCGATCGCTATGGCGTAATGTTTCATACGCCTGCGTGTTGAAGGTGGCCATGCGCAGCGCTTCCTCCTGCTCGGCTGCTGGTCGGTCCGCATAATAATCGGGATGCCACCGTCGGCTCAGCGTCACATATCGTCGCCGCAGGTCTTCTTCATCCAAGGTTAACCGTATGGGCAAACCAAACCATTCAAAAAAATTCACCGCAATCCAACGTGTTTTTATCTGAAAATTCTAAATATATCGTTGCCGTTGGCATAGAGGATGAGCGCCAGCAGGAAAACCATGCCGGCGATTTGGGCATATTCCAAAAACTTTTCTCCCGGCTTACGACGCGTAACCATTTCTACCAATGTGAACAACACATGCCCACCATCTAAAGCGGGAATAGGCAACAGGTTCATGAATGCCAGCACCAGCGACAAAAATCCAGTAAAGGACCAGAATGCTTCCCAATCCCAAACTGGCGAGAAGGCACTGGCGATGGTGATGAAGCCGCCTAAATGCTTATAGCCTTGGATCTCCGGAGAGAAAATGAGGGCAAATTGCTTGGCGTAGCCTTCCACCGTAGCCCATGCCTTGCTGATGCCGGCCGGAAAAGCAGTGAATATATTATATTTTTTTGATTCTGTTTTTAAGAATTGGTCGTAGAAATACGGGCGCACGCCCAGCAGGCCATCGGCACCGAGGGTACCTGCCAACCGCACCAACCGACCGTCTCGGAGAACGGTAACTGCCACCGGTTGGTTACGGCTCAGATAAAGCAGTCGTCGCACGTCGTGATAGAAAATGACGGGCATGTCGTTTACTGCAACTACGACGTCATTACGTCGCATGCCCATCTCGTCGGCTGCGCCACCGGCCATAACTTCATGAACGACGAATGGAAACCGCACCGAAATGAAGGTAGCGGCATTCCGGCTGTCCACTATCTTGGCAATGTCTGCATCGGTAAGCGTCACCTCTACCTGTCGGCCGTTTCGTTCAACAGTTACCGTGCGCGCCCGATCGATGATGATGCGGGCAGGAACTGCGGCAAAGTTTTCTACCGGTTCTCCGTCAATGGCGACGATGCGATCGCCGTCCTGGAAACCCAACGCAGCACCGATGGAATCTACAGCAATACCATACTTCATATTTGCAACCGGTAAATATTGTTCGCCGCGCAGCAGCAACAACATCCAGTAGATCAATACACCCAACAGCACGTTCATGATGATGCCGCCAAGCATGATGATGAGCCGCTGCCAAGCAGGCTTGCTGCGGAATTCGTAGGGCTGAGGGGGTTGCCGCAACTGCTCTCGATCCAAGCTTTCATCTACCATCCCAGCAATCTTGACGTAACCGCCGAGGGGCAGCCAACCCACACCGTATTCGGTGCCTTTGTAACGAAAACGCAACAGGGAAAACCAAGGATTGAAAAACAGATAGAATTTTTCTACACGCACTCCAAACCAGCGGGCGGCCAGGTAATGACCTAACTCATGCAAGACAATCAGGATAGAGAGCGACAGCAGCAATTGCCCGCCTTTGATGAGTACCTCATTCATGGCATAAAAAATTAAGAGGTTTCTATCAGGGCTTGGGCCTTTTGGCGGGTCCATCGGTCGGTTTCGATGTAGTCCTCAAGACCAGGTTGGCCGATAAAATCCGCTTCACTCATGCATTGCTCAATAATGCGGCTGATGGTTGGAAATGAGATGCGCTCCTTCAAGAAAGCCTGCACGGCTACTTCGTTGGCAGCATTCAGAACGCAAGGCATGTTGCCTCCCAACCTCAGGGCTTCATAAGCCAAGGCAAGATTACGAAAAGTATTGCGGTCAGCCGGCTCAAAAGTAAGAGGGCCGACCTGCAAAAGGTCGAGGCGTGGCCAGGGCCCACTCAACCGCTGAGGATATGTCAGCGCATATTGAATGGGGAGCCGCATGTCGGGAAGGCCTAGTTGTGCTTTCAGGCTGCCGTCGGAAAACTCAACCATGGAATGAATAATGGATTGCGGATGAATGACCACTTCTATGCGTTCTGCCGGCAGACCAAATAACCAATGCGCTTCAATCACTTCCAAACCTTTATTCATGAGTGTCGCCGAGTCAATGGTGATTTTTTCTCCCATTTTCCAATTCGGATGCTGCAAGGCCTGTTGGGGCCGTACGTGCCGCAATTGATCAATATTCATGCCGCGAAACGGTCCTCCCGATGCCGTCAAGATGATGCGTCGCACACTTTGGTGCGCTTCTCCTGCTACACATTGAAAGATGGCAGAGTGCTCGCTGTCCACCGGTATGAGGCATCCGCCGTATCGTCGTACCTCCGTGGTGATCAGTGCACCCGCCACCACCAAAGCCTCCTTGTTGGCCAAGGCAATATGCTTGCCTGCTTGCGCTGCCGCCAGCACGGGCAACAGGCCCGCATAGCCCACCATTGCGGCCAGAACCACATCTACCTGAGGTTGCTGCACAGCTGCTAAAACAGCTTCTTGCCCTGCAGCTACACGTATGCCGGTACCGGCCAGCGCTTCACAAACTCTATGGTACAGTGCAGCATGTACAATCACTACCTGTCGCGGACGTAGCCGCTTGGCTTGCTCAATCAGCAATTCTGCATTACTATGGGTAACCAATACGTCAGCAGCAATCGCTTCAGGAAAAGCCTCAATGACCTCGATAGCCTGCCTGCCAATGGAGCCCGTAGATCCCAAAATAGCCACCCGACGCACCTGACTCATGGTGCCGAAACTAAACGGAAAACAGATTACCCACCTTACGGCCCGTGGCGTTGTCCTGCTACCCACTATATGGGTCCCCGTTGTTGACTCTATTTTGAGCTCCCAAAAGTTTTCCTGAACATGAGCAAGTGGATTAAAATCGCGCAGTGGATTGCTATTTGTTTCATCTCGAAGTATCGTAGTCCCTTCTGGTGATCTTACCTAGCCGCTCTGAAGATATGGGTTGTGCGCCCCGCTCTTGGGAAAAAATTTCATGTTGACCTTAGCAAAATTGAGCCGATAGAAAGCAGTCTGGCTTTCAGCCATGCGTCCCATCAACGTAGCAATGACTGCAAAAACGATTTAAGGGTTAAAGAAAAATTAAAAATTTAATTAGGCATGCATGCCCAGTACACATTGTAGCAGAACAATAAGCCTGCTTTATTTAGGCGCATGATGCCGCTTAACGGCAAAGGCAGTTTGGGCAATATCTAAAGTTCTGCCTTACCATATCTTCAGCAGATGCACCGATGAATGCTCGGCTTTGAGGAATATGGATTGAAAACCAGTGTTACGATGGTTACATAATGAATTTTTTAAGTTATGCAATAGGTCAGCTTGGGATAATCGTAAATACAACCAGCACGAACATCTGCGCACCAAGACTGTTAAGCAAAGAGAGGAAACTTTCAAACATAGCCTTTGCATTACTGGGTCAAATAAGATAAATGAAAGAAACCTATTGCGATGAAACAAGTCTTGTCTTAGCTTGCGTATTTCTTTTAGGTACGGCCACGCTCCAGGCGCAGAATCCCATTGACCAGGCCAAACACGTTGCTGGGGCCGTAGCTTCCCAGGCAGGCAGTATCGGTTCCGCCATGGAAATGCTGGCCGGAGACCTGAAGCCCGAAGCGCTTGTGTCATCGTTTAACATGGATCAGTGGCTCAAAAAGGCTTCATCGCTCAGTCTGGATGACATCAAAGGCGCAACCTCGCTGTTGGGTAAGCTGGCTAAAGGACTGGATCCGTCCGTTCTGCAGCAGGGCTTCAACCTGAAAGACTGGACCAGCAAGCTCAAATCCTTCAACAACTGGGCTGCCCTGGCCGGTCAAGCCGAATCCCTGCTCAAGGCCATCAATCCATCGGCCTTTAAAAGCGGGTTTGACGTCAGCAAGGCGACCTCTGCGCTCAGTGCATTGGAGTCGCTGAAATAACCGTTCGACAAAAGAAATTTCGCAGCGGCCAATTATCCGGCGGGCGCTTCATTTCCTCGGTTTTTCATCACCTGAAAAGCAAGCTGCAGCAGGGGGGAACGGATTGCCCCCTACAGGCTGCCTCAATTGTTATGTATAAGAACTACTTCTAATGTATCATGATTTTGGCGTCCACCAATTTGCCGTTCAACTCGATTTCATTTCCTTCAGTTCCGGTCATTTAATTAGGGAACATTAATGGCAACCTGTCGTTAGGGTATTCCTGGATAGGCTTAGCCTTAAGAAATGCGATAAGAGGATAGCACCATAGAATTTTTCCTTTCTGATGTAACATTCCCCCTATTTTGGCCTCAGCGAAAGGCCATGAAACACTTTTGCATATGCCTTTTTGCAACGCTGCTTGCCCGTCAGCTTTCCGCTCAGGCTTCCTTTCAGATCACCTACACCGGCTTTACAGCAACGCAGCAGGTAGCTTTTGATTTGGCTGCACAGCGTTGGGCCGCCATACTGCAGTCCACTGTTCCCATTAAAGTCAATGCCCTGCTGCTGCCGTTACCCTCCAGTCTGTTGGGCATTTGTTTTCCCAACGGCAGGAAAGATTTTGCTGCAGCACCATTTTCCGATACCTGGTACCCTACGGCCTTGGCAAATGCCATGAGTGGCAACGAGCTGAACGAAGGAGAATTTGACATGGACATTTACCTCAACAGCAACCAAAGCTGGAATTGGGATACCACCGGCTCCGTTCCTCCTCATCAATATGACTTTGTAAGTGTGGCTATGCACGAATTAGGACATGGCCTGGGTTTCGTGTCGTTAGCTAAAGTGAGCAATGGGGAGGGCTCATTAGGTCTGCTAACCCCTGGTGATTTTTCACCGCTGACTACCAGCTTTCCTTGGCCAGATTTAGACAGTCTTCCATCAATTTATGACCGTTTTCTCGTTGACCAAGACGGCCAATATCTCACAGAATTAAAAAATCCTTCTTTTGCGCTAGGCCAGAAGCTCACCAGCAATTCCTTATATTTTGCCGGTCTTCAAGCCACGGCGGCCAACGGAAACAGTGCTCCTCGACTTTATGCTCCCGTTACGTTTGCTTTAGGCAGCAGCATTACCCACTTGAATGAAAGCACATATCCTGCCGGGCACCCTGATGAATTGATGACGCCCTTTGTAAGCAAAGGAAAAAAAGTGAACAGTATTGGTCCTGTTACCTGGGCCATGTTGGCTGATCTGGGCTGGAAGCTAAATCCGTTACAAGGTATTCAAGCTGAGCTCACGAACGCTGGTTTGCTCATCTTCCCTACCCTGACGCATGGCCCCTTATGGCTGCACGCTCCGTACCGGCTCAACGAGTTGATGCTGGTCAATGTACATGGTCAGGTGATGCTGAGGCAGCCCGCAGTTAGGCAAGAAGAACCGCTCATGCTGGACCTTTCTGCCCTGCCTGCAGGCTGCTATCTGCTGGTGGTGCGTAGCGAGGATGGACAATGGGCAGGGCGCGTGGCCAAACAATGAACCGATAAGCAGCTGGCGACTGTTGCCCCTGCCATTAATTAACAAATTTTTTTATGTAAAAAATAAGCGGGGCGGCGCCCGACGGGCGCCGCCCCGCCGTTCCGGTTTGGTATAGGCGTAGTGATCCATAACCCCGCCCCCCCG
>JANWWJ010000001.1 GCA_025056305.1 Chitinophagales bacterium
GTTTGGCTTTTTATGTTGGGTATGTTTTCGTAAAAACCTTAGGGGGGGGGGGGGGCACCTTGGGCCCCGCCGCCCATAATACCCACAACGGTCGTTGCTTAAAACACGCTCCCGAAAATTACCCGGTTTCGAATTTTAACGAGGCCCTTTGCTTAAGGGTAAATTACATCAATGCAGTTTCCATCGACTTACAAAAGACTACCCCTTAACGCTGAACCTGAACAAGCACTTGATCACTGATTTGGGGACCGCGCACGCGTACCACATAGGTGCCTTGCGGCAAATGGCCAACATCTAGTTTGAGCGGTAGTTCTTCGCCAGCATATTCAAATTGATAACAGCTTTTACCACTGAGGTCGAACATTTCCACCTGATATGTTCCCAACGATGCAGGCACCGTCAGTTCGACGAATTCCGAGGCCGGATTGGGATATGCGGTTAACAAGCCCGTGGCCGATACGTTATAATCATCCGGCAAGCGGTACGGTGACGAATTCATCTCTATAGTTAAGGTATAACACATGCCTTCGGCATATGCTGTACTGTTGCTTTTCACCATTACAAAGTACTGACCCACATAGGTATTGTTGACCACAATGCTTTCATCACTTGTAGACCCATTTTTTGACTTGGCTATTTCAACGTTAGCATTGTTGTACAAGAATAAATTTAAATCGATGCTTTGACCCGAGAGCGTTACTTTCAAATTGTTATTACCCCCATTGGTGGTGAAGGTATAATAGTCTTTATCGTTCTTTTCCTGAATGGGTGCTTGATGTACTATAACGTTGTTGCTTGGGAAAAACAACTTAGTAGCCTGGGCAAAGCTTCCGTTGGGTTCAAAACCATCGGGACAAGGATCGGCAAACTTGGCAACAAAGAAATCGAATTCATCTTCTTGCTCCAGGTAGTTTTTGTAGGCATTAACCGCTATGGCGTCAGGACTATTGGTTCCGGAGGATAGATAGACATTATTTTCATGATCAAGAGTCATTGTAGGTCCGTACCAGCCAGCTTCGGTAACACTTTCTTTCTTTTTTCCGCCAAAGTAAGTACTGTATTGAAGTACCGATCCGTCATGGTTAAAGCGCAGCCAGAAGGCGTCGTTAGGTTTGCCTAATTTTTTGTCGTAAGCAGTACTTTTAGTTACAAAGAATGAATCGCTTTTGGTATATCCACCAATATAAACTGGAGCACCTTCTGGGCGTACGCGTAGGGAACGAGGCCAATCAATGTTATTTCCTCCGAAATAGGTACACCAAATCTTGTTGCAATTAGAATCAAACTTGGCTACAATGCCATCACGGTTTTCCAGCGTATAGATGAAAGAAGTTTTCCATGCCCCCGGGGTAGCCAACCCATCCGAGCCGCTTTCGGTTTGGCCGGTGAAGTAGAGATAGCCGTATTTATCACAACGGATGTCACGGGCTCTTTCGTCGCCACTGCCACCAAAGTAGCTTATCCAAATAGGCTCACCCGTCATCTTGTTCCAACGGGCAATCATCATGTCGTTAAGCCCATCATTGGTCGTATCGAAGGCATTTCCACCAGGGTTTCCGTAAGCAATACCGACTTCGCTAAGGACGGTAGCCGTTTGATAAACATTATTTCCGTAGACACAAATTCCATGGCCGCGGTCACGTTTGTCTCCACCCCAATAATTGGCCCATATTTGATTGCCGTTGTTATCAAACTTCATCACAAACACCGCACCTGAGGTATCGCCGGTGCAGTCCCAACAGGGTGAATAAATAACGTTCGTTAAAGCTTCACTGAAGCCACTGCAATATATGCTTCCGTCGGTATCCGGCCAGATGTTCTGGAATTTAGTCTGACCAAAACCCCCCAGATAAGTTCCATAGACTAAAAAGCCTTCACTGTTGAATTTGGCAAGAAGGCCATTGTAGTCATCTGAATTACCGGTGACAAAAAAAGTTTGCAGTGCACCCGGCGTGGCAATGCCTTGTGTACTGAATGTGTGTCCACCAATCCAAATGTTGTTATAGGGATCGACGGCAATGTTGAATCCAATTTCGTTTTTCTTACCGCCATAATAAGTAGCATATACCAAATTACCGTCAGGAGCCCATTTCATCAAAGGTACATCGTTTCCTCCCTGATGCACCGTGAGGTATGCCCCTGAGGTGGCGTAGTTCACCACTGACCGGGTGCGGCCCGTGACGTAACAGTTGCCCTGGGCATCAACTTCAATTTCATCAGTTAAATCTTTGGCGGTTCCGCCCCAATAAGTACTCCAAAGGATGGTGGGATCAATGACGATGGTTTCGTGTTTCTTGCGTTCTATACCTGAAAAGGTTAATATGTTGTTTTTTAATTGAAAACGTGCAGTTTGCCGTATTGAACCATCCACATTCAAGATAACGGGCTGTGTTTCGAATACGTGCCCAAGCGAAACGTGAAGTTCGAGAGAACCGTCGGGAGCGATCTGCATTTTTTCCATACCTCGATATTGTAAACGAATGTCGGACAAATCGCCCTCCGGCTGCACGATGAAACGGTATTCAGGATAGTAATTTCCGTCGCTATGCTTGATGGTTCGGAATACCAAGTCAATACCTCGCCAAACGTTATTGTAAACAACTTCTTCGTAGTTGCGAACACAGGTAATGCCTTGCGGCCCCGTTATGTGATTGTAAAAGTTACGGTAGAAGGGAGAGACGCCACGACCTGTTACTTGCATGGCAGCAGATGGATTCAGAAATTCCACATCGACTCGGTTAGTGATGAACTGCACTGGATAGTCAGGCATTTCATCGTTGTCGTAGCTTAGATCCAGTTCACCTGATTCATAGCCATTTCCGTGAATATAATTGGTTTGAATCCACTCATAGCTAAATCCTGTGGTACGCAAGTGTACTCGAAATCCATCGTCAATGTACATGAACAGCAGGTCGGTGCGTGGCTTGTCGTTTTGATCCACGATTTGACCTTTGTTTTCCATGTAGCCGTAAACGATTTTCGCCGGCTTGGGCGATGCGAAGGCAAGCACGGCAACGGCGCAAAGACATGCAGTCAATAAATAAAAAGCCTTCATCATGCAAGAAATTTTGATGGTGGTGAATGTTTTAGGTTAAAACAAAAGTATATACTATCGGCATCTGGGCACAACCACAAGCTTAAGTTTTTACACGTTCTCTGCCGCACTGCATAAAATTAAACTGATCAAACCAGTTCAAAAAATGAAAAGACTAGGTTGAGATCATTTAATTTAATGAATTTCAAGTTGTTATTGGCTGCTTGCTGGTAGCCCATTCAATGAGGATGTCGGCCACTTCTGCACGGGTAAATTCAGCAGGGGGTCGCTGGCCCTTGGCCAACATTTCCCGAACCATGGTGCCGCTCAGTGAGATTTGTGTCGCATTACGGGGAGCGGTTTTGCTGGAAGCCATTCCCTGCGTTTCCACGCAGTAGAATGTATTTTCAAATTTCAAAATGGTCATTCCGGTGCGATCAGCAACTTGATCCATGAGCTGCTGGGCTTCGTAGGTGCCGTAATAAGAACCAACGCCAGCATGGTCGCGGCCAATGATCATGTGCGTGCAACCGTAGTTTTTTCGAATCAATGTGTGATTGATGGCTTCTCGAGGACCCGCATAGCGCATGGCTGTAGGCAGCACGCTGATCATGGTATTGTCGGGGTTAAAATAATTATTCACCAATACCTCGTAACAGCGCATGCGTACGGGAGCCGGAATGTCATCGGGTTTGGTTTCGCCCACTATGGGATGAATCAGGGCGCCATCTACAATTTCCTGAGCGCATTTGATTAGGTATTCGTGGGCGCGATGGATCGGGTTTCGAGTCTGAAAGGCTACAATCGTTTTCCAACCGCGACGGGCAAATTCTTGGCGAGTTTCGGCCGGGTCTAAGTAGTACTTAGGATCTATATCCTCATGTCGTGTAGGGCGATTAATCATTTCCAGCGGACCGCCGATAAATCGATTGCCCCCTTTGAAAACTGCAGCAACTCCAGGGTGATTGACATCGTCGGTTTTAAAACATTTACGAGCCAGATTATTTAAATCCAGTGTAAATTTTTCCTCCACTTTCATGACGGCCAGCACAAGGCCACTGTCTTTTTCAACCAAGGCGATCTGTTGCCCTTCATGAATATGATCAAATGCTTCGCCGGCAGGCAACAGAATGGGTATGCCCCACAGTAAGCCATTGGCCAAGCTCATGTGCTCAATGGTGGATTCTGCGTCTGCCTTAGTCATAAAGCCAGTTAACGGGCTAAAAGCACCATTGGCAATCAATTCAACGTCGGCGGCATAACGATCTTCGATTGGCAATGCAAACAAGGAATGCGCCACATGTAGCAATTCTTCTTTACGGGCACCGGTAGCAATGCGGTTAATTAAGGTGCCGCCATGGGGGCTGTTCATGATGCGGGATTGATTTTTTAAGAATTAGGTAAAGCAGGTTCTTCGACGGGAATATAATGATGTTGTTGTAACCATCGGATGACTTGAGCTGCACACTCGTCTACCGAACGTCCTTCGGTGAGAATTTCCAATTCGGGGTTTTCTGGTGCTTCGTAAGGAGAATCGATTCCGGTGAATTGTTTGATTTCGCCGGCCCGGGCCTTCTTATAAAGCCCCTTGGGATCGCGTTGTTCGCAGATTTCGAGAGGAGTATTTACATAAATTTCTATGAATTCTCCAGGTTGAACCAGATTGCGGACCATTTGGCGGTCGCTGCGGAACGGTGAAATGAAAGCCGTGCTTACAATAATGCCTGCATCAACAAAAAGTTTGGCTACTTCACCAATGCGGCGAATATTTTCCTTGCGGTCTTCTTCAGAAAATCCTAATCCTTTGTTGAGACCCATTCGGATGTTGTCTCCATCCAAAATGTAGGTGTGCATCCCCATTTCAAAAAGCTTTTCCTCGACCTTGCTGGCTATGGTGGATTTTCCGGAACCAGATAGACCGGTATACCACAAGATGCACGACTTATGGCCTTTCATGGCCTGACGGTTTTCTTTAGTAATGATATGATCGTGTGGAATGATGTACTTTGACATGCTGAAAACTGATTTGCTTGTCTGAATGTTAGGGAAAACGTTGCAAATATATAGAGCGGGAGGTTTTCCGAGTAAAGAAGCTCACCGCGTCATGAGTGAGGTAACGAGGTGACAGCTTTTATAGTCCATACAAAATGCTAATGATAAGTATCGTTAATCCCCCGTAGATGATTGTCACTGGCCAACCTGCCTTAAAGTAATCACTGAACTTATAAGAACCGGGCCCGAACACCATCATGTTGGTTTGATAACCGATGGGAGTGAGAAATGCGGCTGAACCTGCAAAAGCAATGGCCAAGGCAAATGGCGTAATCAATGAGGGATTTCCTAATGTGGCTGCTGCAGCAATGGCAATCGGCAATGTGATGGCTACACTGGCAGCATTGGCCATGATGTTGGTCAAAAAATTGGTGACGATGTAAAGACCCAACATGATGCCAACAATGCCGAGAGGTGAGGTGAGGTTCACAATGCCTTGGGCAAACAAGTTGGCAGCGCCAGAGTTTCCGATGGCTTTGCCGGTTGCTAATGAGAAAGCCAAAATTGCAAGCAAGTCAAGATCCAAGCCTTTACGCAGTTCCTTAACTGTGATCACCTTAAGGAGCAATAAAAGGCAGAAAGTCACCAATAGCGATTGGAACAGCGGAAGGATACCCACGGCTCCAACTAGGATAGCTGCCAACACCAGGCCGGTAAGCACGGTGACTTTTTTCCGGTCAACCTGCCTTACTTCCTTGATGCCGGGCAAGACATAGATGTCCGCTTTGTCCTTGGTTAAGGATTCAAAGTCGCCCCCAGCAATAACCAGCAGCAGGTCGCCATTCTGCAGTACCATTTCACCGATAGAGCCTTGCAGGATGACTCCATTTCGATGAACACCGACGATGGCTGCATCAAATTGTGCACGAAAATCAGATTCATTCACTTTTTTACCTACCAGGTTGCTGTTGTAGGGGATGACACATTCGCGCAAGCGTATGTTTCCGTTAAGGGCCTCGGTTTCAAGGGTAGCCGGTTCCAATCCCGGAATTGTTTCCAATAGCCTTGCTATACCCGAGGTTTTTCCCGCAAAAACCAAACGATCACCGTGCTGCAATATTTCCGATGGCTCTGGAGCGGCCAGCCGTTGATGGTCGCGCAGGATTTCTACCAGGAACACGTCTTCTAAATGCCGTAATCCTGATTCTTCTATGCTTTTTCCGGCTAACGGAGAATTTTTGGTGATGCGGTATTCCGTAAGGTAGTTCCTTGCTTGCTCTTTAAATTCCGTAACTGCAGGTTTGCGATCGGGCAGGAGCTTATGTCCGAAAAAATAAAAATATATCCAAATAGCAATAAAAACAGGAATACCCACTGGTGTAAACGAGAAGAACGAAAGGGGAGGCTGCTTGTTTTCAACCAAGATACCACTGGCAATCAGGTTGGTGCTGGTGCCGATTAAGGTGATCATTCCGCCGACGATGGTTAAATAAGATAGAGGTATAAGAAGCTTGGACGGAGAAACATGGTTTCTTTTGGCCCATTCATTTACATAGGGGATCAAGATGGCCACTATGGGAGTGTTGTTTAAGAATGCGGAGGTAATGCCAACAAAAGCCATCATCCGACCCAAAAAACCCTTGAAAGTTTTATATTTCATAAACAGGCGGTAAAACAAAGCATCCAGCACGCCGGTGCGCTGAATGACATCGCCGAGAATAACCAACATGATTACCACCGCAATTTGCTCGTTAGCGAAGCCGTCAAGTAATTCGCGAGGTTTGAGAATGCCCGCGATATTGAAAATCACGACACACACCAAAAACATGATGGTGGGGCGCAACCATTCCTTCCATAATCCGATAAGCAATAAGGTTATGACCGCGATGACTAGATAAACTTGCCAACCAACGTTTTCCATTTGAGCCGTTAATGCGCCGCTAAAGTAAAATAAGGAGCACGCGACCGCAACTATAAAAATTGCTTCCGAAGGACTAAAGCTAATGTTTATGTGCTCTTCATGAGTCGTGATTGAAATATTTAAGTAGCACTAAAGTTATCCAGGCCAATAAGCCCGATCCGATTTCTAATGCCGATTCGTCAATGTCAAAAGCGGCGGTGTGTACACCATGGATGATTCCTCGTTCCGGATTGCCTACTCCCAGGCGGTAAAAGCATCCGGGTATCTTTTGCAAGTAAAATGCAAAATCTTCTGAGGCCATCCGTACGGGCAGTTCGGCAACACGGTCCTTCCCCACGTATGCAGCTGCAGCTTGGCGACAGAGCTCTGTGATGCGTTCATCGTTGTACAACACAGGGTAACCTTTTTTTAAGAAAAAATCTATTTGAACATGCTGTTTACCCTGGATTTGTTGTATTAACGAAGAAATGCGCTGCACCACCTTTTGGCGTGCCGGTTCATCCAGTGTGCGGAGTGTTCCAGACAGCTCTGCTGTTTCCGGCACAATGTTGGTGGCTGAACCTGCACGGATCGTTCCGATGGAAAGAATTGCTGGCGGGTCCAACTGCATCAGTTCACTCCGAAGATGGCCCAAGGCTGTAAGCAAGGCAGCAGCTGCGAAGATGGGGTTGTTCGTGTTTTGGGGATCGGCGGCATGGCCGCCTTTGCCTTTCAGCGTGAAAAACAGTTCGTCGGAAGCGGCCATGTAGCGACCGCTGCGAAAGCCGACCTGACCTGCACGCAAGTCAACAAAGACATGCTGTGCCACAATAGCCCGGGGCTTGGGGAGCTCCAATACGCCCGATTCCAGGATAAAATTGGCTCCGCCGGGAAGCTGTTCTTCGCCGGGCTGAAAAATAAATCTGATGGAGCCACGCCATTCCGATCGTAGCTGATTCAAGATGAATAAGGCTCCTAACAAAGCAGCCATGTGGACGTCGTGACCGCATGCATGCATTACGCCTTTGTTTTGGGAGCAATAAGGCACTTTGTTTTGCTCCTCAATAGGCAGCGCATCCATTTCTGCTCGCAGGGCAATGCATGGATCACTATGGGGACCTGACTGCAGCAGACCACTGATGCCATACCCTCCAATCCCTTTTTGGTGCTTGATGCCCCAGTGCAAAAGTTGTTCAGACAGATAAGCAGCGGTCTGCTCTTCCTGAAAAGAGAGTTCTGGATGGGCATGCAGATGTCTTCGCATCTCCACGACTTGGCCTTGTATGGCGGAAGCCAAGGTTTTCACCTCATGAAGAAGCATGTGTTGTTTGCCGCTTGTGTTCACTCACCATTCGATCCGACTGGTACGGATTTTCCCCATCGTAATAAAGGCATTGGGGAAATGCTTTCGTATTTCTTCTAAGACAATTTCTGCTTCCGTTCGGCTACGAAAATCTCCAACACGAAACTTGAACTGAGGCGGTTGATATTCCAAATAGTTAGGCATGTCTGGAAAAAGTTTTAGAAACCGAATCTTGAGGTCCATGAGCTGGTTGCGATTTGAAGCAGCACCGAGTTGTATGCGGTAGCCGAACGTCTCGTTTTCCATAGTAACGAAGGTTCGGTACAGTTGAAATACCCGAAGCACAGCGGAGTCGGCTAGAACAGTCAGTTTGCCCCCTTGTGCCCCAGCGATTTCTGTGCTGCAAATTGCCATTAGAAAAAAGAGCACTGTTCTCACGTGCATCCTCAAGAACACTCTTAAGTAGGTTGATTTAGGATGGCTACCGCAGAACTACTTCCCAGCCTGCTGGCACCGGCATCGATCAGCGCCTGGGCTTGTTGGCGGCTACGAATGCCACCCGAAGCTTTAATGGCAATGTTTGCAGGCAAACACTGACGTAGCAGTTGCACCTGCTCCACCGAAGCGCCTGGGCCAATGTAGCCGGTAGCAGTTTTGACGAAGTCAACTCCTGCAGAGGCGGCTATGGCACAACAGCGCTGCACAAGCTGTTTAGAAAGTAGGCCCGATTCAATGATCCATTTTACACGGATATTATAGCTGTGCGCAAGTGATGTGAGCTGATGAATTTCATCTGATACGTATGCGTAGTTTTCGCTAAGAAGAGCACTTAGATTGATCACGACGTCCAACTCGCGGGCACCATCGGAAATGGCAGCCTTGGCCTCTGCCATCTTTATTTCTGGTTTTTGATAGCCAAAAGGAAAGCCTATGACGGTAGCTACGACGATCGAAGTTCCTGCCAGCAGAGTGGCAGCCTGAGCAACGTAACAAGGGGGAATACAAACGGCAGCAAAACAATAGTGTTTGGCTTCTTCACAAAGCTGAACGATTTGCGTTGCCTGGAGGTCAGGCTTGAGCAAGGTATGATCGAAATACGCAGCCAGTTCCTGATTATCCATGATTCGGACGTGTAAGGATAGGGCCGATTACAGATCACGGCCATGGCAATTTTTGTACTTTTTTCCACTGCCACAAGGGCACGGATCGTTGCGACCCACCTTGGGGCCGACGCGCACCGGTTCGGGGCGGGGCGGCGCAGGCGCCCGCGGGGCTGGCGAGCCGTTGGTGGAGGAGACAGGTTCAGCTCCTCGGCCTTCACGCATCCGCGAATAGTCGGTGCGCGGGGGCGCCTGCGCCGCCCCAATCGCCATTTGCGGAAGGCTGCTCTTAAACAAGAACGAAATCACATTGCGGTTGATTTCGCCTAACATTTTTTTGAATAAGTTAAATGCCTCAAACTTGTAGATCAGCAACGGGTCTTTTTGTTCATAAACGGCATTTTGAACGGCCTGCTTCAGGTCGTCCATGTCGCGCAGGTGCTCTTTCCAAGCTTCGTCCAAAATGGCCAGCGTTACGGTACGTTCCAGGGCCCGCACGATTTCTCGTCCTTCTGTTTCTATGGCCCGCTGAAGCGGTACCAGGACATGAATAACTTTCTTGCCATCCGTAAACGGAATGACGACATTTTGAATGGTGCTGCCACGGGTCTGATACAGCTCCTGCAACAGAGGAAGTGTCTGGGCAATCAGTTGTTGTCCATGGCGCTGCTGAGCGGCTACGGCTTCTTGGTAAACGTGTTGAGCCAGATCGGTGGCTTTGCTTGAGGAAAAATTGGCCTGTGAAATCGAAGTGTCTATCGAAAAATAGCGGATCAGATCCAAGCGAAAACCTTCGTAGTTGCCCTCATTTTGGTAATGCTGCACGAGCTCTTCGGCCAAGTCAAACATCATGTTGTGCAGGTCGTAGCTGAGGCGATCGCCAAACAACGCATGTCGACGCTTTTTATAAATCACTTCGCGCTGGGCATTCATCACATCGTCGTATTCCAACAGGCGTTTTCGGATGCCGAAGTTGTTTTCTTCCACCTTTTTCTGTGCCCGTTCGATGGAACGGGTGATCATCGGATGCTGAATCACTTCGTCTTCCTTGTAACCCAAGCGATCCATGATCCGCGCAATGCGGTCACTGCCAAAGAGCCGCATCAAGTCGTCTTCGAGAGAGACGAAAAACTGCGAAGTGCCGGGGTCGCCTTGCCGGCCCGCTCGACCCCTCAATTGACGGTCAACACGTCGCGATTCATGTCGTTCGGTACCGATGATTGCCAAACCTCCTGCCTCTTTAACCCCGGCTCCAAGCTTGATATCGGTACCACGACCGGCCATGTTGGTAGCAATGGTAATGGCACCGGCCATGCCGGCTTCTGCTATAATCTCAGCTTCTCGTTGATGGTGCTTGGCATTAAGTACATTGTGCTTGAGGTTTCTCATCTTCAACATGCGGCTCAACAACTCCGAAACCTCAACGCTGGTAGTACCTACTAAAACCGGCCGCCCTTGTTCGTGCAATCGTACAATTTCATTGATGACCGCCTTGTATTTCTCACGCTTGGTTTTATAAACCAAGTCTTCAAAGTCTTTTCGGATAACGGGCAGATGGGTGGGAATAACCACCACATCCAGCTTGTAAATCTTCCAGAATTCAGCTGCTTCTGTTTCGGCTGTGCCGGTCATACCTGCCAGCTTGTGATACATTCGGAAGTAATTCTGCAAGGTGATGGTCGCAAACGTTTGCGTGGCCGCCTCCACCTTTACGTTTTCTTTAGCCTCAATAGCCTGATGGAGGCCGTCGCTGTAACGGCGCCCTTCCAGAATACGACCCGTCTGTTCATCCACGATTTTGACCTTGCCGTCAATGACGACATACTCTACATCGCGCTCATACAAACAATAAGCCTTTAGAAGCTGATGAACGGTATGGATGCGTTCGCTTTTTATGGCAAACTCTTGCAACAGCTCGTCTTTGCGGCGCAGCTTTTCTTCATCAGATAGGTTTGATCGTTCGATTTCGGCGATTTGCGCTCCTACATCAGGCAATACAAAGAAGTGCTTGTCCTCGCCAGCCTCGGTGATCAGCTCTATGCCTTTTTCCGTTAATTCAACCGAGTGATGTTTTTCATCGATTACGAAATAGAGCTCTGCGTCAGCCTTGGGCATTTCTTTCTGATTGTCGGCCAGATGGTAGGCCTCGCTGCGCAGCATGATGGATTTGATGCCCTCCTCACTGAGGTATTTGACCAGATTGCCGTATTTGGGCATGCCTCGATAAGCCCGCAGCAGAGCTAGACCGCCTTCGGTGGGGCCAGTTTTGCCGGCTTCGATAAGGCGTTTGGCTTCATTCAAAAAGCTATTGACAGCTTTCTTCTGTGCCTCCACCAGCTTGACCACACGCGGCTTGAGTTGATGAAACAGCTGGTCATCGCCACGCGGCACCGGCCCTGAAATGATCAAGGGCGTTCGGGCATCATCAATGAGTACCGAATCGACCTCGTCAACCATGGCATAGTGCAGCTTTCGCTGCACCAATTCTTCCTTGGTGCGCGCCATGTTATCGCGCAGATAATCAAAGCCGAATTCATTATTGGTTCCATAGGTAATGTCGCATTGATAAGCCCGACGACGTTCTGCAGAATGGGGCGGGTAGTAATCGATGCAATCCACCGTAATGCCTAAGAAGTTGAACAAAGGACGGTTCCATTCGCAGTCGCGCCGCGACAGGTAATCGTTTACCGTAACGATGTGAACGCCCAGGCCGGCCAGGGCATTTAAGTAAGCCGGCAAGGTGGATACCAAGGTCTTTCCTTCGCCGGTAGCCATTTCAGCAATTTTTCCCTGATGCAAAACGATGCCTCCCAGCAACTGAACATCGTAATGCACCATATTCCAGCGCAGGGGAATACCGCGAACCGCCCATGTGGTTTTGTAGCGGGCTTTGTCTCCATCAATCACTACGTAATCTACGCGGGTGGCCAAGTCACGATCTAGGTCAGTAGCCGTAACGACCAGCTCTTCGTTTTCGGTAAAGCGGCGGGCCGTTTCTTTCATGGCTGCAAATGCCTCTGGAAGCAACTCATTCAGCACTTCTTCCAGTTGCTTGTCACGTTCTTTTTCCAGCTGGTCGATCTTCCGGTAGAGTTCTTCTTGTTCTTCAAAAGGTGTATGCTCATTTTCAGCCCGCTCACGAAGCTGGGCAATTTCGTCGTTTCTTTCTTTAAGCGCTTGTTGTATGCGTTGCCGGAATTTTACCGTCAGCTGCCGCAGTTCATCGTTGTCGAGGTTTTGATATTCAGCAAAATGTTTATTGATGGCAGCCTGTATAGGCAATAGTCGGCGTATATCTTTTTCCGATTTATTTCCACCAAAAAGGCGTGTGAGCCATTGGAACATTAAAAAGCAGTTTAGTGATCTGCAAAGGTACGGCTTCGGTGCCGGTCGAGAGTGATTGAGGGGTTAGGGATGCACGATGAGCAATCGTTGACTCATCCAGCCTGCCGGTGTTGCTATTTGAAGGAAATAGCAGGCAGGCACAAGCGAAGGAAGCGAAATGTGCAGTATTTCCCGATTTCCGGATTGGGTTAGTGATGACCCTTCAAACACCACTTTTCCAAAGGCATCCATCAAGCAGAAAGCAACGGGTTCCACCATTTGCCAGGGCAGCCTAATGCGCACGTAGTCAGAGGCCGGATTAGGAAAGAGGCTTTGGTCCGTCGCTGGACCTTTGTTTATGCCGACATAACAATCGGCAGGGTTGGCATTTTCAATGACAAATAACTGGCCATGATCAACATACCAGTCCTGCCATTTTCCGCCCGAACCGCTTTCCCAATCGTTTAGGTCAAAATAATACTGACCGCTTTTATTGCCGGGAACCCGATATACTTTGACGGCCTGCTGATTTCGGATCCATGTTATCTTCTGGCCGGCCTGACAAGTTTCCGGTTCAAAAGGTTCAAAACAATTTGCCTGTAGGAAATAGGCATAATCGTCATAGGTAGGATATTCCCCAAAAACACGGGCAATTCCCGACTCGTCAATACACACAGCGGTATATTCATCAATACCGATGCCACAGGCCCGAAAGCCGTAGTCTGTAGTGAGGCGGGCCAGGAAGGCAATGTGCCGACCGCGACGATCTGGGTTGTCGTAATGCGTGTCAGTGATGACATGTTGCATCCATGGATGCAAAAGAAAATCGTTGTAGCCTATGGTCATCAATCCGGAATACGGGCTGTTTAAGGCCTGCTGGGATCCCACCGTGCCGTTCAAAGCCGAGAAATAGGCATGCCCCAAAATGGCACAGCCCGCACTGGTGCCGCCTACCGTGACTTTTTTTTCTTGCATGAGATAGTTAATTGCTGCTTCAACGGGCGAATCTTTCCAGTACGTAACATATTCAGCCTGATCTCCTCCGGCGATAAAAAGCACCTCGGCTTGCCGGATGCGCTGCTCTACATAAGGATGGGCAGCAGCGTCGGCAGAGGGGATAACCAATGTTTCTACGGAGTTCACCGGAACTTTCAGTGATGTATAGAAATAATTATTATACCCGTCGCTGTCGCTAACCCGAAGCACTACCACATCCCCACTGTCGGCACGTTGCAGCATCCATTTCATGGCATCGTTGTTATCGCCGGCTCCGCCAGCCAGCACAAGTCCCGGCAAAGCCTGAGTGGCTACGTCGCTGGAGTCGCCTTTCAGGTAACTAATGTAGGGTTGGGCCATGGCCGCATAGACCAACACTGACGACAGCATCAACACTGCACGAAAGATTGCCATTTTTTACCCAAGCTGCTATTGATCCCGGGAAACAATCACCTTGGCGGAGCCCTGTCGGTTGCCACAGTTGACCGTGAGAAAATACAAGCCTGCCGGCAGGTCGCTAACGTCGATCGTGCCATGAAAAATACCCTTACGCGTTTTGCTAAGGAGTTCTTGGCGCACCTTCTTCCCGGCGCTGTGGTATAGGGACCATCTCAGAGTAGGCTCTGGTAAGTCGGTGATGAAGTTAAGCTGGGAGGCAACGGGATTGGGATAGGTCCGCAGCGGAAGTTTTTCTTTTTGGGGAATTGGCTGACTGACGGTAGGTAGTCCGTAAAAGGCACTGTCGATGATGTAATTTTCATCACCGGGCATGTAGTCCAACAACGAGGCCCGAACGGCCATCATTTCATCGTACGTAGATTGACCCGCCGTCACTGTAACTGGCGGATTACTTGGATTGTTAGGATTGTTTACGGTATTATCGAATAAAGCCCTACCATAGATAACGGCGCCAACAGGAATTTTCATCAACTTGGTCAAAATATATCCCATTTGCCAGTAAAAGTCCCATTCAGGAATCAACAAGATGTTGGTGGTGTCGTTATTGGCATCAACCATGTATATTTCCCATTTCACACAAATGAGGTGTGAGTGGGGCTGGATTTGCAACAGAGATTTTTCTTCCCAAAAAGTGTCGGAGCGCTCAAAGAAAGCTTTCACTGTGTTGGCTGGGATGATAAAAGGACCGTTGAGCAAGTAAGGCTTGTGCCAATACATGAGCCTTTTCGAATATACCGGCCGAATGGTAGGCCCTTCGGCAAACTTGAGCTTGATGATGGTACTGTCGATCATGCCTTCCGTCCCGGGTGCATAGTGGATCGTTACGACCCAGTCGGCTCCCGGAGGGATGGCGAAACCCATGCCATAAGGAAGTTTAAGCATCATCGATCCCGGCGTCCAACCGAAAAGGTATTCAGCAAAATCGCTAAAAGCACCTTGGCCACCTCCGGGAAATCCCGGACCTGCTTCTAATGAGTCTTTGATCCAGGATTGGTCAGATGTATCATGATAAACAAATATGTGATGAACTACTGATGTGTTAGGCAGAAATTCTACCTCCTGTATGTATTTGGTTTCGGTGTAACCGGATTTGATTACAAAAGTGTGGTAGGTATCGAAACCGTTAGGAGGGGGAGGAGGAATGGTAAAATGCGGTAGCACAATGGTGTCGTCAGCATCGGTCATCAGTGATTTGCCTTCGTAAACGGGAGGATCGGGCGCTTGGCTAAGATCGCCTGCAGGCATACCGGCGTTGACCCAGTCGTTGATGGCTTGAATTTCCGTTTCACTCAGTACACGCTCGCCCCAAAAATGATTGTAGTTAGGATCCGGAGGCCATGGGGGCATTTTTTTAGCGTTCACCTGAGCCTGGATGCTAAATGCATACTGTACAGCATCGTCATAAGTCAGCAGCGGCATAGGCGCCACTCCTTCCTCCCGATGACAAGAAGTGCAATTCTCGTAAATGATGGACGCTATCGTTGAACTCCAGTCAGGAGCCTGGCCCAAGCAGAACAGCGTGGGAAACGTTAAGGTTAATACACATAAATAGCAAATAGCTTTGGGCATCAACAACTTTGTTTAATTCAAGGGTAAAAATAATAACTCTGAAGCAAGATATTTAAATCAGAGAGCTGTTGATGTGAAGCGTTTGAGCATATTTGCCCATCATGAATATCTTGTTGCTAGGCAGTGGGGCGCGGGAACATGCTTTGGCCTACAAGCTGACTCAAAGTCCTTTGTGCACACGTTTGTTTATCGCACCAGGAAACGCCGGTACAGAACGGCAGGGAGACAACGTTCAAGTTTCACCGCTGGATTTTGCAGCTATCCGCAGCCTGGTGTTGCGCGAAAGAATAGAGCTTGTAGTTTGCGGACCGGAAGAACCTCTTGTGAAAGGTATTGCTGATTTTTTTGCTGGTGACCCTGCCCTCGCACATGTTGCCTTTGCCGGGCCTAGCCGACAAGCTGCACTTCTGGAGGGAAGCAAAGCTTTTGCCAAAGGGTTCATGAAAAAATACGGCATTCCCACCGCCCCGTATCGCATCTACGATTCAGCTCACTTAGTAGAAGCGCTTGACTACGTCAAGCAGCATCCGTTACCCGTGGTGATCAAGGCCGATGGTCTGGCTGCCGGCAAGGGTGTTTTTGTTTGTGAAACTGAGCAGGAGGCCAAAGAGCAAGTGATGGCTTTGCTGCGTGATAAAAAGCTGGGAGTGGCCGGTACAACGGTTGTGATCGAACAGTTTTTACAGGGAATAGAGATGAGTGTCTTTATACTCACCGACGGTCAGCGCTATGTGTTGTTGCCGGAAGCTAAAGATTACAAACGGATTGGGGAGGGTAATACCGGTCCCAATACCGGCGGCATGGGTGCCCTTAGCCCCGTGCCTTTTGCAAATGCAGCCTTGATGCAGAAAATTGAACATCGGATCCTTCAGCCTACCCTCAAGGGGTTGCAGCAAGAAGAAATCACATATCGTGGATTTCTATATGTGGGGCTCATGATCGTGGGCGACGACCCTTTTGTTGTGGAATATAATTGTCGCCTGGGGGATCCGGAAACGCAGGTGGTAGTACCGCGGATTCGAACCGACTTGGTAAACCTCTTGGTGCAGGCGGCTACTGATGAGTTGCAGATTGAAAATCTGGATATCCTTCCTTACAAGGCTGTGGGTATTGTGTTGGCCTCTAAAGGATATCCCGGATCCTACGAAACGGGGCGCGTCATCGAAAACCTCAGCCTAACATCAGAATGTTTGATATTTCATGCCGGTACCCGTCGGCGTACCGACGGTCAAATTGAAACTGCCGGTGGGCGCGTGCTTACCGTGACTGCTTTCGATCGGTCTTTGGCTAAAGCCCGACAGCAGGCATTGCGCAATGCCGAGCTCATTCGTTTCGAAGGAAAATACTTCCGCCGCGACATCGGCGACGATGTTGGCATCCAATACCACTAAACTACCTCTTGGTTTTATCAAACGTGCAATCCTCTGCTAACTACTGCTAGGTCGGTTATTGCGCGTTTTGAAAGCATATAGCTTTTACTGACTTTACCCAAAACGGTCCTCCGCTTTTTATCGGAAGTAGCCCACGTAACCCATTGGCGAATTGGCCGTATCCTTAAGCGGATTTGCAGTTCAAAACAATGGGCAACATGAAAGGAATTTCTTCTGTACTGCTGAGCGTTTTTGCCTCCCTGCAATTGTGGGCACAAAACGTGTATTATGTTTCCACCACCGGCAACGATGCAAACGACGGGAAAACGTTGAGCACCGCGTGGCGTACGATTCAAAAAGCGGCCAATACGGCTGGTGCCGGCAGCACCATTTACATTCGAGGAGGCACCTACAATGAACGAATAAGCATTAATAAATCAGGGAATGCTACGAAAGGATACATTACCTATATGCCATACCAGGGTGAGCATGTGATCGTGGATGCCACTGGAAAAACCGGCAATAGCGATAACGTATTTTACTTGTACAACCGCAGCTATATACGCATCATTGGATTAGAAATCCGTAACAATACGGTGCCTGCCAACAAAGATGGGGCCGGCATTTTTATCGAGGGAAAAGGAAGTTATCTTGAAATTAGAAAATGCACAATTCACCATATGCTTGGCACTAATGCCATGGCCATCACTGTTTATGGAACCAATAAGAAGACGGCAATCCAAAATCTGGTTATTGACAGCAACTGGGTTTACAACTGTGAGCCGGCACCTAGTGAGGCTATTACGTTAAACGGAAACGTGCGCCTGTTTCAGGTTACCAACAACATCGTTCATGATGTAAACAACATTGGCATCGACTTTATCGGAGGAGAAGGCATATGCCCAAATGCTGCTAATGACAATGCCAGAAACGGTCTTTGTGCCAATAACATTGTTTATCGTGCCCGCAGCAATTATGGGGGCGGTTATGCTGCCGGCATTTACATCGACGGTGGCGACAGCATTATCGTCGAACGCAATCGCATTTTTGAGTGTGATTTAGGCCTTGAAGTTGGATGCGAAAACGCCAACAACGTTTCCGCCTACAACATCATCCGCAATAACATGATCTACAACAACGATAAGCGCGGGCTTAGTGTTGGAGGCTACAATTACCCTTATACCGGTAAAGTCGAACATTGCCAGTTTTTGAACAATACCTTGTACCACAACGACGTGCTTAACACAGGGGCCGGAGAGCTGTTTATTGAATACGCCAACCACTGTACCGTCAAACAAAACATCATTGTTGGCAAAGGCGTGAGCTATCTAATGAATTTTTATGTCACAGGTACAACTGGAAATCAGTTTAACTACAATTGTTATTACACAACTTCTGGCACTCCAAAATTTATACATAATAATATTTATTATTCATCTTTCTCTGCATATCAAAATGGCTCGGGACAAGATGCTCAAGGCATGTATGCCCATCCGGCGCTGGTAAATCCCTCGGCATTTGATTTTCACTTGCTTGCCTCATCCCCTTGCATAGATGCCGGCGACCCTTCCTTCGTTCCTTCCGCCGGTGAAAAAGATTTTTACGGCAACAATCGGGTTATCGGAAGCCGGGTGGACATAGGAGCTTCGGAGTTCGGAGGCAGTTATCGACTGGCAGCTTCGGGTTTTTCGCTTACCCTTTACCCCAGCATTGTCCAGGACGTTCTTCGCGTAACGGTCCACATTTCTGAGCCACAAAGTGTTATGGTGTTTGTTACCGACGTAAACGGCCGGAAATTCCATCAAGAAAGGCGTGAGCTTTTTTCAGGCATTAATGAATGGTCGGTTTCGCTGGCTTCGTGGCCAAGAGGCACGTACTATTTCACCGTAGCGACGGCTCACCACAAGACCACGCACCCCTTTATAATCCCGTAAGGCTTCGACCACCCGATCTTAAGATAGGTTTTCGGAACGCGCAAACAGCCTAACTATGGAAATGGGTCCATTTCCATAGACAAAAAAGAAGATGATCAGGTATAGCACCACCACGCTGACAAGCCATTCTGTTGAGGTTACAAAGCCCTGCCTGATGTTAACGTAAAACACTGCACCAACCAAAATGGGAAAGGAAATCAGGCAACAGATGCGGGTGAGCATGCCTACACCGATAAACAAGCCGCAAATCAGGTGGGCCCAACCGACAATAAGCGCCAAGGGCATGTTGATTTTACTCATGTCCAGTGCCGTCATGACCTCTTGTAGCTCGTGGATGCGAAACAGAAACATGTAACCTTTTACAAACAGGACCAATGCTAGCACCAAGCGTAATCCGAAGATGAATGCACTGAGGTTTCTTTGGCTCCAACTGTCCAGTTGTTCTGCCCAGGTCATAGGTCGTACATTTATCTCGTTACTAAATTGAGTTTTTTTTGAAAAAAATTTCTAAAAAAGATATCATTGCAAGAGCTGCATAACGACGTGTTGTCCAATACGCTGGCCTTGTTGCCTTCCGGCGGTCAGGCCGCTGCGAAAATGTATGCCGCCATAAAGCCGGCTTAATGAGGCCTCCGCAGCTGCATATTCAAAAGAAGCAAATTGCCGAGCAGGCAAACCAAACCACGTCTCCGTGGAGTCAGTAAAAGAAAAGTTATCGCCGAATAATGCTGTAAGTACGGTTGCAGCTGCAGCCGAAATTACGCTGTGCCCGCTGGTGTATTCCGGAAACGGAGGCGTCTGGATCAAAGGCTGCCATTGATGGTCAATATATTGCTGAATGACGGTGACTGGCCGCACCCGCTCGCTGAAATACTTTTCTTCCCAGCAGCTGATGAAGCCATCAAATACAGCTGCGCTGACCGCCACATAGGTCCAAGCACTTTGATATATATCGGCTTTCACTTTCTTTAGGGCTTGCTGGGCAATAAGCAGCCAATGGGCGCCGGGTGAAAATTTTTTTATAGTATAGGTTAGGTGTCCGGCAAGCACGGTAGTGGCTGGGTTGTCGTCCCAATACAAAGCAATAAGGCGCCGTGCAGAATCCAATTGACGGCTGACTTCGTAAACTTCACGGACTTCTTGCATGAATTCGCTGGAAGGGTCGGTAGCATATGCGGGCGGGCGCGGGGGGCGAAACTGTGTGGGATCTGAAAACGTCAGTGGGCGAATTTTTCCCCAATGAGGTTCTAAGGCCTCGGCATAGTCCGGAGGTGTCGGAGACCAATAACCTTCTTGATTGCGGGGTTGATATCGCTTCATTTTTCGGGTGGCTGCGTAGTTGTCGCTTGCAGCTCTCCGAAGAACCCACTCGGCCATAAGCCTGCCTATATGCTCGCTGCCCTGGCTAAGGTTGTTTCCGTACCACTGCTGCCAATCGATTAAAAGGCTCTGTAGGCGTGCAGTTGCTGAGTCGTCGCTGAACAACAAGGCTTGGGCGGTAGTCCAAAACGCCACATAGGCAGATAAGTACGCATCAAATGCAATTTTTTCGGAGATGTAAGGAACAGAATCAAAGCCGTAAAGTCGCCCTGCAATTGACGGACGGGACGATGCTGCCAATCGGAGGGTTTCATAAAAAGCGATATTGGAGTATGCAGTGATGCGGCTGGCGACCGGGGCCGAAAAGGCATCGTGGCGGATTAAATTCAAAAGCTCCAGTTGAGTTCGATGCAGCCGGTCAGCATCATCTGGGCTTGGCTGGGCAAATGTGTTGCCCCACGGTATAGCAGCAGTTGCCATGAGGACGGCAGCCCATCTTCGCAGCAGGTCTGGCCATGATGATACCATGAAAAACATTATGCAGTTTAACCCCTTCATGGCATCATTAATCAGAGATGGCAACGATATGGTGTTTCCTTACACCCTTTTTGATGCGCCACAGCAGCGGAGGTGCGTCGTTTCGGACGGCCAGCAGCAACGGCTCCTTCCGCGCGTGCACTATGGCCGCCCGACGCACATCACCAAAAGCCATCAGTCCTGATTTGTGAAGGGGAACAAATCGGAATGACGTGTCTATGATCTCAAACACAGCTCCGAATGAGGCGTCGTCGCGGCCCATTTCCGCCCGAGGATAATGGTGGTTGCCCACGACAACAAGCTCTCCACGACTGTCGCCGGTAAGGTCATAAAAGATCAAGCCCTGGGCTCGGCTGAACTGCGCTTCTGGAGGCAGGGGTATGGAAATAAAACGAGCCGAGCCGTCATTGAAAAAAGCTGTACTTTGAAACGTATAGGCAGGTAAGCGTGTTGCCTCAGCGATTTGTTGTGGAGAAAAAATATCTTCCAAGCGCTGGTTTGCATATTCGTGGTAGTATACATATTTTTTTCTTAATATATTTATCTGATCCAAAAGTTCGTCGCGGGAGGGTAATGGATAAGAGGTGTCGCCGAAATAGTAACATAGTATGGGGTCGGTGGCCCCGTTGGTGTCGAAATCGGCTACAAACAGGGTAGCCGGTTTTTCTTTGCTGGCCTTAATGAGATGATTTTCCCCACGGTTGCCGCCAATGAGATCCATGTGGCCGTCGCCGTTCAGGTCAGCGGCCAACAAGGCATTCCACCAGCCGTGGGTAAATGATAGGCCTGCTGTGTGGCTGTGTTCCGAAAGTACACCCTGCCTATTCAAAAACACGCGTATCGGCGTCCATTCACCACAAAGCACCAGATCAGGCCATTGATCGCGGTTAAGGTCGGTCCACAATGCATCGGAAACCATGCCGGCATGCATCAGTCCAGGGGCCGTGCGTGCCGTTGCATCGGTGAAAATTCCCTGGTTGTTTTCCAGCAGATAGCTGCGTGGACTGATGCCGTAATGTCCCGGTACAACACGCCCGCCGACAAAAAGATCGGCGTCGCCGTCGTTGTCGTAATCTGTGCTGGTTACACAGGCTGTGCTGGTGCACATGCGGGGCAGGGCCGAGCGTCTTCGCGTAAATGAGCCAGTGCCATCATTCAGATATAAGCGATCCTGCAACAATGAGTCGTTGGGTTCAAATTCATAGCCGCCGCTGCATACATACAAATCATAATCGCCGTCCAAGTCGGCGTCGAAAAACAGGGCAGCTACATCTTCGCTTGCACGGTCGGCATCAAAATCGGCAATGGGTTTTGCAACAAAGGTGCCGTTGCGTCGCTGAAGGAACAATTGGCCGGGCTGACCGGCAGCGCCGCCCAGAAACACATCGTCCAATCGATCGCCATTGACGTCGGCGACGGCTAAGGCCGGTCCTTGCCTGGAAAACTTATGGGGCAAAAGAGGCTCGCGTTTAAAGTCAACATAATCATTTTCTTTATGTATAAACGGCAGAACATGCGCAGGAAGCGGCTCTAAGAGCGGTTTGGGGGGTATTGGTGGCTTGTCTGGAAAGCTGCGGCCCTGTTTCCAATCTACGTGTATGGCGGTGTTTATCGGCACCTTCTCCAAAATGTGACGGCGCCCATCAGGCCAAAGAACCACCAGGCGCAGTACGTTAGTGCGGTCATGCAGCCCAAACAATACGCGCTCTTGCACGGAAGACTGGTATCCGCGGCTTGAGAAGAGTTCTTGCATCTGTACGCCTTGGTCTGTATGCAAATAAAGTCGGGTGCCGATCCCAAACGGGTTGGAAGGGGGACCCATCAGGCGGATTGCCAGGTAATTGCGCTGCAAACGTTCGCGGCATAAGTTGCGATAAACGAATGCCGGTTCGTCAATGTTGTTAACCACCAGATCCCAGTCGCCATCGTTATCCAAATCAGCATAAGCGGCACCGTTGCTAAAGGCAGGGTGATAAAGATTCCATTCTTTCGTGACGTTCTCGAACCGTAAAGTGCCGGTGTTGCGATACATATAATTAGCCACTTTCACCGATGGCATCTGATGTACCAATGCCAGCAAATCCGGCTCACGACCTTCTCGCAATGCTCTGCTTTTTTCTTCTTCATAAGCAAACTTCAGGAAGTCCATATTGGTATAGTCGCGGCGGTAGCCATTGGTGATGTAAAGGTCTTTCCAACCGTCTAAATCAAAATCCGCCAGCAGCGGTGCCCAGCTCCAGTCAGTGGCTGCTATGCCTGCTAACTGACCGATTTCGCTGAAATAAGCATTTCCTAGGTTGAGCAGTAAGCAATTGCGCATGACCTGATGATGAAAACCATGTTTGACCTGCAGATGATACTTGTCATAATTGTTGGGACCGCGCAGCACTTTCTGCCGATAGTGATCTTCCGGAAGCATGTCTAAGACAACTATATCCGGCCATCCGTCGTTGTTGATGTCGGCGATATCGTTGCCCATGGCAAACTGGGGGCAATGACCGACGCGTTCTTTAAGCACCTCGCGAAACGTGCCGTTGCCCATGTTCAGATACAGATAGTCATGCTCGGTATAATCGTTGGCGATGTAGAGATCGGGGCGCTGGTCACCGTCGAGATCAGAGACGGCCACACCTAAGCCAAAACCAATGGCGCTGCTGTAAATGTTGGCTTGTTGCGTTACATCGGTAAAGCGACCGCCATCATTTCGCAGAAGCCGATCGCCGGCTTTGGGGTCAGGGGTCAACCTCATGCGTGCCACTTCGAAGTGGCGCAGAGTGACGATGTTGTGGTTTAGCAAGTAACAATCTAAGTCAGAGTCGCCATCGAAATCAAAAAATGTGGCATGCGTTGCATAGCCCGTATCGGCCAGGCCAAATTCGGCCGCACGCTCGCTGAAGGTGAGATTGCCATTGTTGATGAAAAGTTCGTTAGCGCGCTGTGGGCCGGGTAGTCGTCCTGAATGACAAACATAGATGTCCAACCATCCATCTGCGTTGACGTCAGCCATGCATGCCCCGGTTTTCCATCCAGGTCGCGAGGCGGTACCGGATTGAATCGTGATATCTTGAAATTTGAAATTGCCTAAGTTCAAGTAAAGTCTATTGGCTTTCAAGTTGGAAACAAAATACAGGTCGCACAATCCGTCGTTATTAATGTCGCCGGCGGCAACTCCACCTCCGTTATAAAAATATTCGTAGGCCAATACGTTTAATTGTTGGGTTTCTACCAATTCGTTCGTAAAAGAAATTCCGGTGTATTCGGCAGGTAAAAGCTGAAATTCTGGATTTTGGCTAAAGAGGGGAATAGCCGGCAACAAAGCGGCCAAGCACAGGGCTTTCAGCAGCACCTGCATAGCCTCAAAGCTATAAGGTAAGCTACAACAGGCAGCATGCAGCTTGATGAAGTAAGAGCTGCGCTTCGGCAAAAAAATTTTTTAACAACGTTTGCGTGATTACAAAGCTAAAAGTAACTTTGCCCTCCGCTTCGAAAAAGCTGCTTCCAACAAGAACAGTTCTTTAGGAGATCAATGGGCGGTCGCTACTAAAAGGCGACCGGCGAAAGTTTGTCGGCCAAAACGACAAACTTCAAGGCCGAGTAAAAACCCGAAAGGGCGTTCGGCTAACGTTCTTTGACATAGTGACCGACGGAAGTACAAGCAATCCGCTCAAGTTTCTAAAAACTCGAGTGCAAGGAACCAAAGAGACGAAAGCGAGCAAGGGTGTACGGGGGATGCCTAGGCTCTCAGAGGCGATGAAGGACGTGACTACCTGCGAAAAGCTGCGGGGAGGTGGTAATAACCTTTGATCCGCAGATGTCCGAATGGGGCAACCCATCCGGCTGAAGGCCGGATATCCGCCGCAAGGCGGAAGCAAACCCGGAGAACTGAAACATCTTAGTACCCGGAGGAAAAGAAAACAACCGTGATTCCGTGAGTAGTGGCGAGCGAAAGCGGAAGAGCCCAAACCCGTAAGACTACGGTTTTGCGGGGGTTGTAGGACTGCATTTAGGAACCGTCATCAAGCAGAAACCGCTGGAAAGCGGTGCCAAAGAAGGTGATAGCCCTGTACGCGTAAATTGACGGGGACGAGCAGTATCC
>JANWWJ010000010.1 GCA_025056305.1 Chitinophagales bacterium
GGGAATTTTTGCTGCCGCTCAACACGCTTGAATGGCCTGCCGGCACTTATTTGGCTACAGTGCAACAAGGGAGCCATGCCCTACAGCATACGTTTCAGGTTCCTTAGCGTGCTATGCCGGCTGGTTGAGGTCGGGCTGCCTATTTGGGGAGATTTTGTTGTAGGAAAAACCTGAAATTGTTTTCTAAAAGCACAGCTTCAAGCAATCAGCTCTGACCAACGCCACAGCAACAACGGTGGGCATCAATACCCCTCCTTGACAGTTAGGTGGTCATCCGCTAATTTGATGGCTTGGCGGTTTTGCGTTAATTTGCGCCCTTGAAAGCAGGATTTTTCTGATGAAAAAAAAGATGATAAGAAGCGGAATCGTCCTGGCAGCATGGTTATTGGTGAAAGAAAGTCAGGCACAATGCAGCTTAGGTCCACCCGTGGGTTTTACGGCGGATGAAGTGGCAAGTTGTGCCATCACCTACAGCTGGAACGCCGTCATCGGGGCCAGTGGCTATGAGCTCAAATACAAGATTTCTTCGGCCTCTCAATGGACGACCGTGGATGTGGGCAACGTAACGACCTACACCCTTACCGGTCTGCAATCCAATACTAATTACAAAGCTAAGCTGGCTGCGCGTTGCAGCAATGGCAGTGTGGGAACTTCTACCCCTTCGGTAAGCTCCACCACTTCCTCGTGTTCCAAGCCCCAGCAGCTAACCGTAAGCAATATCACCAGCAACTCGGCGACAATCAGCTGGATAGCGCCTTGCGGAGAAAACAGTTTCAAGCTGAAATGGCGCAAGAGCGGCACCTCTTCTTGGAACACCGTGAACAACATCAGCGGCACCAGCTACACCCTCACAGGATTGATGGAACAAACTGCTTATCAGGTGAAAGTGCAAAGCAAGTGTGGAAGTGGAAATAATTCCTCCTTTTCCAAGGTAGTCAATTTCACCACGCAAGCGAGTGCGCCAAATGTGAAAGGCAAAAACGTTTTGCTCATCGTGGTCGACGATGCCCGTTTTGACACGTATGATGTTACAGGTGGTCCCTCGTTTTTTCCTACACCAAACATTTCGCGTATCGCCAACGAAGGGGTGAATTTCAAATTGAGTTTCCCGGTATTGAGCATGTGTGCTCCCAGCAGAGCGAGTATCGTTACCGGCGTATATCCTCACATACATGGGGTTACGGACAATCCGCAAAACAACATTCCGGACACCATCACCCTAATGACCTTGCCGCTGATTCTTAAAAATTATGGTTACTACAATGGCCTCATTGGCAAGTGGCACATCAGTGAAACGCCACAGCCGGGCTATGATTACTGGTTGCAATGCGATAAGAAGGATTACTTCAACGCCAAATGGAACTACAATGGCGTTTACAAGAAAATTGCGCCGCATCAAACTGACGTCACTACCGACAGCGCCATTCAGTTCATCAAGCGACGTCCTAAAGACAAGCCGTTTTTCTTGTTTTTGGGATATCGCGTGCCTCATACTCCCTATGTGCCTCGAGCTGCTGACGATGGCTTGTTTGATGCTTACGAAATGCCCATACCTACCAACTACTCAAAATTTACCGTCAATTATCCCGAATTCTTATACCAATGCCAAACCGCACCCGACACTGCCGCATTAGTTTCAGATTATCGCGGCTACTTCGAACTGCTTCAGGGTTTAGAAACAAGGTTGGGTGATTTATGGGCTACCCTAACCGCTGAGGGCATTATGGACAGTACGCTCATCATCTTTACCAGCGACAACGGCTACCTGATGGGCGAACATAAGTTAAAGGAAAAGCGTTTGGCTTATGAAGAATCCATAAAAGTGCCGTTGTTTATGCGCTATCCTCCGCTGATTACCCCGGGTAAGGAGGTAAAAAAGGATATCGCCTTGAACATTGACATCGCACCCACCATTTTGGACTATGCCGGCATACCTCAGACTTATGGCATGCAAGGGGTGTCGCTGCTGGATCTGATGGACGGCACCGTTGACCGCACGGAAATGATGTATGAGTTTTTTAGTAAAGAATGTGTGCCTGATATCCGAGCCGTGCGTACCCTCAACGCCAAATACGTGATGTATAACTGTGCCCAGCCTACCGAAGAGTTTTTTGATTTGAATAACGATAAGAAAGAAAACACCAATCAAATCAACAATCCGTTGTATGCCGACAGCGTGCAGGTGTATCGCAATAAACTTACCTTCTGGCGCAATTACTATGGCGATACAAATTTGAATACCGCTATGGTATGCAGCTTAAGCAATGTGCAGCGGCTTCACCATCAAGCCACTCAGGGCTTGTTGTTGCTCAGTGTCTTTCCGAATCCGACTTCGGGTGCGCTGCGGATCCATTGCATTACTGAAAAAGAAAGCCGCCTAACAATTCGGGTTATGAACATGATGGGTCGGGTGTTGATTGAGCAAACCATTGATGGGCGGCGCGAAGTGTTGTTACCGCTCGATACCCACGGTTGGGCATCGGGTGCTTACGTCGTATCGGTTCAGCAAGAGGACCGAGTACTATGGCAATCAGTAATCGTTGAGTAAGTCGCAGTCAGAATTTGACCACTTTTCGCTGGGCCACGGGAGTGTGGTTGACAAAGATGTTCAGGCCCAAACCGCCGCAAATACGCAGTTCATCCAGACTGTAGGGGCGCACATCTTCCAAAAAGTAATTACCTCGCAGGTATGAAGCATTGAAAAAAAGGTGGGCATTGCGAAGCACATAGAAAGTGGTTTCTGCACCGGCGCGGACCACCGGTTCGGCCCGCAGTTTTTGCAGTGAAGCGGGCACCTGCAAAAAGCACCATGCAATACCTGGCTGCAACAGCAGCGAAAAGTCAAAGCGGCCGTAGGGAAAATGGAATTCTGCACCGGCAAACACGCTGCTGTTTTGGTCTAATTGACCGCGAAAGTTGGGATCCGGGATAAAATGAAAATAGTCAGCACGCACCGCTATTTGGTTTTCCAGGCAATAAGCAAAGGCGCCGTTTAGATACAGGGATTGGACCGGCTCGAAGATGTGTATGCCTCCGGTAAACCCCAGACTCATTTCCATGAGTCGTTTTTTAACAAATGGCCGGGGCCGGAAATTTTGGCCTTCAGCACATAGGGCAGTAGCCAGCAGCAAAGCAATCAGCGAAATCTTATGGTTTTCCATAAATCGGTGATTTTGTAATTCATGCTAAGCTGTACCAACAGATGGCCGTCGCCGGTGCGGCCACTTCGGGGCACCTGGGCCAATATTCCCTCAGCGGTTTGCAACAAGGCCTGATGGACCAGATGGTGTTGGTATGCTACTGCTATGGTCAGATCGCTACGCCACGTGAGGTTGATGTGGAAGCCTATCGCGCCGAGCACGGCTGTGGTCCAGCTAGTGGTGCGGTGGCGTGCTTCCAATCGGTTGTTCAAAGTGAGGGCATCGGCAGCAAATCCTGTCATCAGGAAGGGCGCCACCCGTTGCAGCCGACGTTGAAAATAGCCGAGGATGTTAAAGCCCAGGTGCAAGTCGGTTCGAAACGCCTCGTCGCTGAAGCCCCCCCGAAGCCACTCCACATACCACTCGGTGTTGAGGCGCTGTAAAACCAAAAGTCGCGCCTGCAGGCCCACTCCTTGCGCAAGGTTTAAGGTGGAATCGGTGAGGGTCAAGCCTGCAGCCGTACGAATTCCCGCAGCAAACACGCCCGGGTCTGTGAACTTGATCCGCAACGGTTTTTGCGCCTGAGCAGAACAAAAAAGCAGGCAGCAGAGCAACAGTCTTGCGACAGCAGGTGCAAGTTTTCGGCACAGACGATTTTGTCGCCGTTTCTGCAAAGGACCTATGTCGCTTTTTTTCATATCTCAAAAGCCAAAGGTGGGCGCCCCTTACCCTACGTAAACATTCTAACGTAACAAATCATGAAAAGTTTTTGCAAGGATTTTGGTGTCAGGGAGCCGTGCATCGAAAGCGAATTAGTGGGCCAGCCGCCTCCAATTGCGTAACAGGATAGTCAGGTCTTGAGCCGGAGTGTAATCTTTTGCATATAAGAAGTTGAGTCGTTGGATCGCTGCATCATCGAGCTGGGCTGCTTGTGGCAGCACATCCAGCGTAGAAAACACGCCCGGGCGGATGCGAGGTAGATGGGCATGACTATCCGGAGGGCCACCATAGCCCACCCACGTCAGACGGCCGCGTAAAACATCGACTATGCGGGTAAGCAGAAGGCGAGGGTGGCCAACTACCAGGGCCGTTGCTGGCAAGAAGGGCAACAGCAGCAAAGCCACAGCCAAATCCAGCCATCGCTTGCTTCGACGTGCCGAAGGACTGTCGATGTTCAGACGTATGTCTATGGCATATAGCTCACCGCGTCGGGTGCTGCTGTTGGATCCGATGACAGTCAGCGAATCTTGTGGGACAATTTTGTATTCGAGCGAGGGTCCTAAACGGGTCATCCATTCCATGATGGCCTGCGTGCTGATGTCTTTGGCACAAAAGATCACCTCATCGGCACGAAAGACGGCTACAATATCGGCCAGCTGGTTGATGTTGCCCAGATAGCGTGGAGATGTGGCATTGCCGTTTTGTGGGGACACGTAGCCGATCAAGTCGTGAGGCACACGGGCCAGGTGAAGTAATGCGGCCACTCGATCGGCTTCCGGCTCTTCGCCTATAATGAGGGTCTTTTTGGTTGGGGCTTCTCCAAAGCGGAGGTTACCGTATTGGATGAGGTGCAGCAGCATGCGCAGCAGCAGCGTGCTGAACGAAGCCCAGGCAAAACCAAGCAAAATCTGAGCTCGCGAAAAACGCATGGTTTCCGGCAAAAACGCGTAGATGGCGGCAATAGCCAGGGTGGCCCAAAACACTCCACGCACGGCCAGTAACGGGGAGGCTCCGCGCCGATAAGCGCCACTCAAGGCAATGCCACTGATCCAAAAAACCACATATAACGGCATTACAACGTAGGTGTATACATCCGGATAACGAAGGTTTTCTGCTGCTTTTACGTGGGTTTCCCAATAAGACTTTATGGCCAGCATACCGCCGTAAATGATGACGGCATCGCACAAGGGCAGTGCCAGCCGCCGCATCAGGCGTGCAGCAATCGAGAAAGCGGCACGCAGGTAGATGGCTAACTGCAGCAGCAACACCAGAAGGGCTGAACTATTGCTGAAATGCTTGTTTGCAAAAACAATCATGGCCTGATAGAACAAGCGCACATAATTAAGCGAACTGCGGCGCGTGCTTTCCCCTTTATAATGGATGATACGTGTAATGGGTAGATAGAAGTTTTTGTATCCGGCTTTTTGGATGCGGTACGACAGGTCGATGTCTTCCCCATACATAAAAAAAGCCTCGTCTAAATGACCGACCTTTTCCAATGCCTCGCGCCGTAGAAACATAAAGGCGCCGCTAAGCACATCCACTTCATGGATTTGGTCCGGTGATAGGTGACCGAGGTAATAGCGGTTAAACAAACCAGAACGCGGAAACAGGCGGGAAAGACCTGTGAGTTTGCAAAAGGCTACGAACGGTGTTGGAAATCCTCTTTTAGATTCAGGCAGGAAATTTCCTTTGCCGTCCAACATTTTAACACCCACAGCCCCGCATTCCGGATGCTCTTCCATAAACATGATACATTTCTCTAATGTATCTTCCTCGATTACCGTGTCAGGATTGAGCAGCAGGATATAGCGGCCCCGGGCCAGCTTCAAAGCCTGATTGTTGGCGCGGGCAAACCCCACATTTTGATCGTTGACCAGCAGGCTTATGGAAGGGAAACGCTGGCGCAGCATGTGCACAGTGCCATCCACAGAGTGGTTGTCCACGACGATGATTTCCGCGTTGATGTTGCGGACGGCTTTTTGAACTGACAATAGAGCTTGTTCCAGAAAGAAGCGCACATTATAGCTCACGATGATCACGGACAGGCAAACGGCATCAACTCGGTTTTCCTTTTTGCCGTCGGCCGAATGGGCTACGCTTTGGGCCAAAATCTGATGGGAAGGAGCCGATGCCTGCATGGCAAGGTGCTTAGTTTTTTTATTGGGGTTGATAGGGTTGGCGACCGGCCAGGCTACGGGCCAACGTAATGTCGTCGGTGTATTCCAACTCTGCACCTACGGCAATACCACGGGCAATGGTGGTAAGAGTGAGCCCCATACCTTCAAGCCGTTTGCTTAGATAAAAGGCTGTGGTATCCCCTTCTAAAGTGGGATTCAAAGCCATGATGACCTCACGTACCTTACCATTTTGGCAGCGCTGCACCAGTGTTTCAATATTAAGATGCTCAGGGCCAATGCCGTCGAGTGGGCTGATGACGCCCCCTAGCACATGATAAGTGCCGCGGTACTGTTGAGTGGATTCTATGGCCATCACCTCGCGGATGCTTTCTACCACACAGATCAACGATGCATCGCGTGCATGATTTTGGCAAATGGCACATAACTCGTCATCGGCCAGGTTGTGGCATTGTCGGCAAAAACGGGCTTCCTGCCGTAACCGGCTTAGGGCTAAGGTGAGCTTTTCGGTAGTCTGCGGCGGTTGGCGCAGTAAAAACAAGGCCAAGCGCAAAGCGGTTTTTTTGCCTATGCCCGGAAGAAGCGTCAGGGCATCGATGGCGTCTTGCAGTAGTCGGGAATTGATGTTCAAAAGCTTTAAGTCTTTCTCGGAAGCCAGCCAAACAAATCAAAATTAGCTGTATTGCCACCTACTCGCATCGATTTAGTTGTGACTCATATTTTTGTTTTAACTTTCTGAGACCTCATCCAAAAAGCTTTCCCATGAAATCAAAACTTCTTACGCTAGGGTTACTGACCTATTCGTTGATGGCTAACGCTCAATGGATTGAGCAAGCCACGGGATTTGCAAATCCTTCACGCGGAATCCATCAAATCGTGATCGTGGACAAAAGCACAGTCTGGGCCACTGCCTACAACGGCCTCAATACCAACCAGACGGTTCGTGATTTTACGGTGACTACCAATGGAGGAACCTCTTGGAAGGCTGGTAAGGTTACGGGTCCGCCGAATAACAACAACTGGTCATGCCTGACGGCTGTGAGTGCCAACAAGGCGTGGGCAGTATTCTATAAGAACGGAGGCAATTTTTTGGGCGGCGGCTTATGGCATACCAACAATGGGGGGCAAACATGGACGCAACAGCAAGCCTTTGGCAGTTCATCGTTTCCCAACATCATCTACATGTGGGATGAAAACAATGGCTTTGCTCAGGGGGATGCTGTAGGCGGTGAATTTGAGATATACACAACTTCCAACGGAGGTCAGACCTGGACGCTGGTGCCTGGCGCAAACATTCCCAACCCATTGCCCAACGAATACGGACTTATCCGTGCTTTGGCGGTCAAAGGAAATACGGTGTGGTTTGGAACAACCGAAGGGCGCATCTTCAAATCAATGGATAAAGGATATACGTGGTCCGTGATTGACCTAGGAATGCCGGGACATTATGTCGTGGAGCTCACCTTTGCCAATGAAAATACGGGCTGGGTGTTGTTGATCAATGCCACAACCAGCGAATACATCATGATGCGTACCCAAGACGGAGGCAATACGTGGGATAACGTCACCGACCCCATGCGCATACATTATGAAATTACGCATGTGCCCAACACCGTATCCACGCTGGTAAGCAGTTGGTATGACGGTAGCACTTTATTCGGATCGGCCTATAGTCTAGATGGGGGCGACAGTTGGGTTGACATTGATCAAAATGTGCAACATCTGGATGTGGCTTTCCTAAACCACACTGTAGGTTGGAGTGGTGGTTTCAACATCGATTCGACCCAGGGGGGTATTTATAAATACGACGGAAGCTTTCAGCCTACCGCTACCGATGTATTTGAAAGCGGAACAGAGTTCAAGGTGTACCCCAATCCAGGCAATGGGCTTTTTTATTTTTCCTATCGAACCGATAACAACGAGCCTATTCGTATTACGGTAACAGACGTTTCGGGCAAAGTGGTTTGGGAACAGACGTATCGCAACAAAGACTTTACCTGGTTGCGCAGTATTGATCTGCGTGACAGAGCCAACGGCGTTTATGTGCTCAGGCTGGAAAACGACGGACAGCATACCATACATAAGCTGGTCAAGAATTAAGAAGCCCAACTGCAAAATGCCACCCTATGCAGTCGCCGTGTAGGGTGGCTTTATTTTTACCGCCATGCGGCTGGATCGCTGGCTGGTAGCAAACGGCTATTTTGAGTCACGACACAAGGCCCAACAGGCCATTGCTGCAGGTCAGGTGTGGATCAACGGTAAGGCTGCGTTGGAGCCGGCACTGCCGGTTACGGCTCCAACAGAGGTTGTGGTCTTACAAGGGCCGCGTTATGTGAGTCAGGGGGGCAACAAGCTGGAGCAGGCATTGCAGCAACTGCCGCTGGATGTACGCGGCATGTATGTACTGGATGCAGGTGCTTCTACCGGAGGCTTTACAGACTGTCTGTTGCAACATGGCGCAGCGCTTGTGTACGCGGTGGATGTTGGAACCCGTCAGCTGCATGAGCGATTACGTAGTGACCAGCGAGTTGTCGTTATGGAACAGACCGATATACGGGCCATGCCTGCTTTGCCCCAACCTGTTGATCTCGTCGTAGCAGACCTTTCTTTTATCAGTCTTACCAAGGTGCTGGATGCTTTGGTCAAACCCTTGCGAGCCGGGGGACTTTTGCTGGCGTTGATCAAACCTCAATTTGAGCAGGAGCGACACATAAGATTTAAGGGCGGCATTGTTAAGAATGCAACATTACAGCAGCAAGCTGTCGGGCGCGTTGTAGCAGCAGCTCTCCAACATGGATTACATGCCATGGCAGAAGTAGCTGTAGGTGATGGCCGCAGCCGAAATCGTGAGTTCTTTGTTCTTTTCAGATATGATGGAAAATCGAAATAAAAGCACGGAGCAGCCTGTGGTCATCTTTTGGTTTCGGCGCGACCTGCGCCTCCACGATAACACCGGATTATACCATGCCTTGCAACAGCCGCTACCCGTGCTGCCGATCTTTATTTTCGACCGAAATATCCTGGACGATCTATCAGACCCTTATGATCGCCGTGTTGATTTCATACATCGCCAGGTAACGGAGCTGCAGCAGAAGTTGTGTGCGCTGGGCAAAAGCCTGCTGGTGTGGCACGGCCGGCCGCTGGAAGTTTTTCAGCAGCTGCTGCAGCAGTGGCAGGTAGCTCATGTGTACACCAACCGCGATTATGAACCTTACGCACAAAAGCGCGATGCCGCTGTTGCGGATCTGCTCAAAGCGCACGGAGTGGGCTTCCATACCTATAAAGACCACGTTATTCTTGAAGCAAATGAGGTGCTTAAAGAAGACGGAACTCCCTATGTCGTATTTACGCCTTTCAGTAAAAGGTGGAAAGAAGTTTTTCAGGAAAAAGACCTCAAGAGCTATCCTTCAGAAAAGTTCCTACCCCGTTTGCTGACTACAGAGCCCTTTCCGATTCCTAGCTTGCAGCAGTTGGGATTTCAATCCACCGATGTGGTAATTCCGCCTAAAACAGTTAGTGAAGAGCTGTTGCGCAACTATGCACGATTGCGCGATTTTCCCGCTGCGGCTGGCACCAGCCGCATGAGCGTACACTTACGTTTTGGCACCGTCAGCATCCGTGAGCTCTTTCGCCAGGCACAACCCATAAGTCGCAAATATGTCAATGAGCTGATCTGGAGGGAATTTTATTCATACATCCTGCAGCATTTTCCGCGGGTAGTGACCAGCTCGTTTCGGCCAGATTTTGACGCTATTGTTTGGCGCAATCGTGCTGAAGAATTTGCAGCATGGTGTGAAGGCCGTACCGGCTTTCCCATCGTAGATGCCGGCATGCGTGAGCTCAATGCGACAGGCTATATGCACAACCGTGTACGCATGATTGTTGCCAGCTTTTTGACCAAACATTTACTCATTGACTGGAGGTGGGGCGAGGCCTATTTTGCCAGCAAGCTGCTCGACTACGAGCTTGCTTCTAACAATGGAGGATGGCAATGGGCAGCTTCCTGCGGTGTGGATGGGGCTCCTTACTTCCGCATTTTCAATCCTTATGAGCAGCAGCGTCGCTTTGATCCCAAGGGTGAGTATGTGCGCCGTTGGGTACCCGAGTTGGGTACACCGGACTATCCGCCACCCATCGTTGATCATACTCTGGCTCGGCAGCGAGCACTGCAGACGTACGCCAAATTCCTAAAGCGGATCACCCCATAAAGACGCGCAGGCCTATAACAATTCCAGCCACCACACACTGCCGCTTTTGGACGGGCCCACACCTTTCTGTCCTACTACGTAGATTTCACCTGCCTCGTCTTGGCCAAAACTGTTGATGTAAAACTCTTTGTCCGCATGAATCAGTGTTACGGTATATCGTTGCCAGCTGCCTGTGGCTGCTGATTTGGACAACAAGAACACTTTTCCGGTCCAGTCGCCAAAGATGTATTTGCCTTGCCAGGCCGGTGATTTTTTGCCTCGATAGACATAGCCTCCGATAACACTGCGCCCTTCCCTATGCGAATAGACGGCAATGGGAGGTTCCAGCCGGGATTTGTTGCAATCCTTAGGGGGGTTGAAACAATCAAAACCTTCCATGATACGCCAACCGTAGTTTCTGCCCCTTTTTATCAGGTTTACCTCTTCGAATTCATTTTGGCCGACGTCACCACAGAACAATTCGCCGGTCTGCCGGTCGAAAGAAAAGCGCCAGGGATTACGCAGGCCGTATGCCCATATTTCGGGGCGCGCTCGGGTGCCTACAAAGGGATTGTCTCGAGGTACACGGTAACCGACGGCCGTGTCCACATCGATGCGTAAAATTTTGCCCAGCAGGTTGGTGAGGTTTTGGGCATTACCGATGGGGCCGTGCTTATCGCCGGCACCCCCCCCGTCACCCAAACCGATGTACAGATAGCCGTCGGGCCCAAAAGCCAGTTGCCCGCCATTGTGATTGGACTCCGGCTGAGGTATTTCAAGCAGGATGCGCTCTTGCTTCAGGGCCCGATCGGGATTTGCCGAAACCCGGAACTCGCTTAAGATGCTTCGGTGATTTATGCCTTTCCTGTTGGTGGGGGCACTGTAGTAAACGAAAAATCGGCCGTTGGTTTTGTACTGCGGATGAAAGGCCAGACCCAACAAGCCCTTTTCCGAATACATGGGATTGAGTTTATCTACTCGGTCGGTAATATCCAAAAAAGGTTCAGCCAGCAACTGGCCGTCGCGGATGATGCGAACGGTTCCCTTTTGTTCCAGGACAAAAAGGCGGTTGGACCCGTCGTTGGCTACTTCCAGCCCTATGGGGGCTTCTAATCCGGAAGCTACCAGGTGCAGGCGCGCTTTGAATGAAAGCTGCGTTTGCTGCGTGAGGCTCAAAACCAGCAGCAAAAACCAACTAAAACCAGAAAAGAGCATGAGGGACAAGATTAAGTCTTTTCGAAAACAGCATGAAGTGCCGTGGCGCAAAAACCCCCTGGCGCTAAACAGGTAAGTGCAGGTTTCTGAATTCTGCATGGAATTCATATTAGATGAAAAATATATGTTTAATATACCTGCCATTGCACTGTCGGTATCGTTTTGCTGCAACAGCGCCTTAGCGTTCTGCCAACTGTTTTGTACAACATTATTAGCATTGCAGTTGATCTCGTTTGGCTTTCTTTGTTGATCATGAGGCTTGAGGCTAAGGACAAAACGGCCTGGGGCTGGTTGCTGATCTTGACGGTCGCGTGCTTAGGGCAGGGTTGTCAGTCCACGCGTCAAGGGACAGCTCAGGTCGAAACCCCCATGAGCGACGCAACGAACGGGGGGGCAACGGCGGTGGTCCGCGAGACCTTCACTATCGTCAATCAGCTGGTGCACACCGAGCTTGACGTTGTGCCCGATTGGCAGCGTGAGGAATTAGAAGGAAAAGCACGACTCACACTACATCCGCATTTTTATCCTACCGATTCGCTCACTTTAGATGCAAAGGGTTTTTTGATTCATCGGGTGGCTTTAATCACGCCCTCAGGCATGCAGGATTTGACTTATGCTTACGACTCGATGTACTTACGGATAAAGTTAGATCGCATGTATCAGCGCACCGATACATACACCGTTTTTATTCATTATACGGCACGACCCAATCGCCTACCTCAGGGAGGTGGAGGTGCCATTCTTGCGGAAAAGGGGCTTTATTTCATCAATGCCGATGGCAGCGATCCTTACCTGCCTCGTCAGTTGTGGACACAAGGAGAAACAGAGTTTAGCTCGGCCTGGTTTCCAACCATCGATAAGCCTAACATAAAAACCACGTTGAAGCTTTCGGTTACCTACGACTCCGCTCTGGTAAGCCTCAGCAATGGTTTGCTCGTTAGCCGGCACAACCACAGCGATGGAACCCGCACCGATACATGGCAACTGATGCAGCCGTTTGCACCGTATTTGGTAACGTTGGTGGTAGGACCCTATGTGGTGGTCACCGACGAGTGGCGGGGGAAGGAAGTAAGCTATTATGTCGAAGAGGCATATGCCCCTTATGCTCGCGACATTTTTGGAAGAACCACACGCATGCTGGATTTTTTTTCCGATCGGCTGGGTGTGCCCTACCCCTGGCCCAAATACTCGCAGGTGGTGGTGCGCAATTTTGTTTCAGGGGCGATGGAAAACGTTACGGCCACCACGCATGGGAGCTTTCTGCATCAAACGCGCCGTGAGCTGATTGACGGAAACAACGACGACATCATTGCCCATGAATTATTTCATCATTGGTTTGGCAATCTGGTCACCACCGAATCGTGGTCACATTTGAGCATCAACGAATCGTTTGCCACTTACGGCGAATACCTGTGGAATGAACATTATCTGGGTGCTGATGCTGCTGACCTGGGTCTGTACAACGACCTTAAACGTTACCTGTCGCGGCACGATAATTACCGAAAACCGGTAGTTCGTTATCAATACGATAATCCCAATGACATGTTTGATGCAGTCAGTTATTCTAAGGGTGGGTGTATTCTGCATCTGCTGCGTCATGAAGTTGGCGATGAAGCTTTCTTCGCTGCGCTGCGTTTGTTTTTGCAGCGGCATGCTTATAGCACTGCTGAAATTGATGACTTGCGGTTGGCTTTCGAAGCAGTTACCGGCCGCGATCTGAACGTGTTTTTCAATCAATGGTTTTTTGCAGCGGGTCATCCGGAGCTGTTAATTACACCTACGTGGAATGCCAGTAGCGGGCAGGTATGGGTAACCGTGGAACAGTTGCAGCAACCTCAAACCGGCTTGCCCGTTTATCGCTTACCCTTGACGGTGGATGTTTACTTGCCCGATACGGTGTTGCGCTTTCGGGCTGTGGTGCAACAACGGAACCAGCAGTTGGTATTTCCCTGCCCCCAACGCCCTGAGCTGATTAATGTCGATGCCGAAAAAGTTTTGGTAGGTGTAAAGACAATTGTAATGCCCGACTCGGCATTTGCTGTTTTGTACCGCCGTGGACCGAAATTCTTGGACCGTCTGGAAGCCATAGAGCATTTTGCCCGTAAAGAGAACCCCCTGGCTCAGGAAGTGTTGACCGAAGCCCTGAACGACCGCTTCTGGTTTTTAAGGCTGAAGGCGGTGGATGCTTTGGCTGCAACGGCCGACACCGGCTTGCGTTCGAAGCTGCGTTTGATGGCCGTCACCGACCCGCACCCGCACGTGCGGCAGGCTGCGTTACAGGCTGTGGCATCTTGGCAGCAACGCCACGATAAGGCGCTTATAGAATTTGCCCTCAGCGACAGCTCGTATGCGGTGGTGGCCACGGCTCTTAACCTGTTGGCCGACCGCGATGCTGCTGGCGCCTACCGCTTCGCCACGGCGTTAGAGACGGAACCGTCGGCTCAGCTGCGGGGCGTCGTGTTCGAGGTATATGCCCGGCACGCAGGTCCGGAAAAAATCAACTGGCTTACGGCTTCGTTGCTTTCTGCAGATCGATATTACAAATATTCACTCATTTCTTTATATGAAAAATTTCTGCTGCGTCATACTGCAGACAGCGCTGTGCTCTTGACCGGCATCTCGGCCCTGGGCCGGTTGACTGCTCAGCAGGAGTTGGTGTTTATTCGTTATGCGGCAGTGTCGGCATTAGTCACGCTGCAAAAAGAGCTGGAGCAGAAAGCAGGCCGCGCAGTCCCGCCCACAGTAGCCCATGCCTTGCACGAGCGCCTCACCGCTATTGGGGAGCAGGAAAAAGACTTTCGTATCTTGAGGCTACTGTCTAAATAGCAGTCCATGGCCATCATCCGTTCAGTTCGGGGTAAAACCCCGGTTTTTGGCAGGAATGTGTTCCTGGCCGACACAGCTGTTATCGTCGGCGATGTGATCATGGGAGATGATTGCTCGGTATGGTTTCATGCCGTGGTGCGTGGCGATGTGCACTACATCCGCATTGGAAACCGCGTCAACATACAAGATCATGCCGTCATCCATTGCACCCACGAAAAGGCTTATACCGTCATCGGCAACAACGTTTCGATCGGGCACCGTGCTATCGTTCACGGCTGCACAGTGGAAGATAATGTTGTAATTGGTATGGGTGCTATCGTCATGGATCACGTCATTATAGAAAAGAATTCACTGATTGCCGCCGGTGCTGTCGTCCTGGAGCACACTCGGGTAGAAGAGGGCAGTATTTACGCCGGGGTGCCGGCGCGCAAGGTGAAAGCACTCAGTGCGGCGGAGTTTGAGCAAATTAATCTGCGTATTGCAGCCAATTATGTTCTTTATGCTGGCTGGTATCAGCAGGAAAACACGCGTCCGGCTGAACGCGAGCGCAGAAGTGAACTATAATCTTGAGTAGATATAACCGCTCAATAAGGCCAAGGCCACCAGCAGAGATACATGCATGCGGCTGTATTGCAGCAACAGAAAAGTTGCCACCATCACAAAAATGTTTACGGTGCGAAATTCCATGCTGGTGTATAGGACTACAGCTGCCGACAGGATGAGGCCGGCAGCGGCGGCGTTGATGCCTTCTAACGAACGTCGGGCCACCATCGAATGTTTGACCAATTGCCAGATAGGGTAAACGAAAAAAGCCACCAACGTACCGGGCAGGAAGATAGCTAGCGTGGCCAGCAAGCCTCCGGCCAGCAGGGCCGGTAACCCTTCTTCTTTCATGATCATGCCACCGACAAAAGTGGCGAACGAAAATGTTGGGCCCGGCATGGCCTGACTGATGGCAAGACCGCTCAAAAAATCGCCGGCATCCAGATAGTGACGGTGTTGTACGAACTGTTCAAACATCTGCGGAACCAACACGCTGCCTCCGCCAAAAGTGAGCATGCCGAATCGGAAAAAATTTTCAAACAACACCAGGTAACGTGCTTTGGTAAACAGCGCCAGAAAGCCGGTAAGGGCAAAAGCTGCTACTAAAATCAGCAAACTTATATATGAGGATTTCCAATTTATTGTTGCGGGAGCAGCAGCCTCTGAAGTTGTGGTACTGGTCAGGTTGGTGACAAATGCAGCCCCGAGAATGATGAGTGGAAAAGTCCACGGCGTAGGAAACGAGGCTGCAGTCAGCAACGAAAGCAACATCAGCATCATAGCCGTATTGTTGCGCACAAAGCGCAAAGCCAGCTGATAACCCGAATGGGCAATAATGCCAATTGCCATAGGCTGAATGAGCAGAAGAAAATCGGTAGCTACCGACCGCATTTCCCAGCGGGCAAACAACAGGGCCAACAGCAACATGAACACCGTGGCTGGCAAGATCCAAACCAATAAAGCCAACAAGGCAACCACCGTGTTCCAGCGTTTTTGACTGAGCACTATTAAAATCTGGGTGGACGAAGGGCCCGGCAGCAACTGACACAAAGCCTGGGTTTCCATCAGTTCGTCTTCACTGAAATATCGACGACGACGCACCAAAACCTGATGCATCAGGGCCAAATGAGCCTGTGGTCCTCCGAAGCTGGTTAGCGCCAGCCCAAAAATGTCGCGCAGGTAAATCAACACCCGCGGACTCATATCAGGCCTTTGCCGGCTTGAGCCCGATTTCTACAAGACGTTCGTTGAGGTATTCGCCAGCAGTGATAGGTTCATAACGCCGCGGATTTTCCAAAGAGATGCAGGAGCCTAAGCAGTCGAGGCGCATGTCGCTGCGCGGATGCAGGAAGAAAGGAATGCTGTAACGTGAGGTGTGCCACAATTCAGGCGGTGGGTTCACTACCCGGTGGGTGGTGGAACGCAGCCTGTTGTTGGTGAGCCGCTGCAACATATCGCCCACATTCACTACAATCTGACCGGGCAAGGCTGTCACAGGCACCCAGTTTCCCTCGACGGTAAGGATTTCCAATCCCTCGGCTGAAGCCCCCACCAATAAGGTGATCAGGTTTATGTCTTCATGCTGCTCGGCACGCAAAGCGGAACCCGGATCGGAGGTGATGGGTGGATAATGAATTGCTCGAAGAATGCTGTTGCCGTTGTGCACTTTCTTTTCAAAATAATTTTCGGGCAACTCCAAGTACAATGCTATGGCACGCAGCAGATGATTGCCAGCGATTTCAAAGCTGCGGAATGCATTAACCATGACTTCGTTAAAGCCCGGCAATTCCTCTACCCACACATTGTCCGGATATTCGGCCTTGATGGGATCGCCATCGGTGACCGTTTGTCCAAACTGAAAAAATTCCTTCAGGTCAGGCACGGTGGTGTGTTTGGCGTGCTCCCGGCCAAAAGGCACATAGCCGCGCTGGCCATTGAGCTCTTTGCGTTCGTATTTGAGTTTTATTTCTAAGGGCAAAGAGAAAAATGCTTTGACTTCGCGATAGAGGTCTTCAATGAGCCGCTCGCTGATGCCGTGATTGCGAACGATTACAAAACCTACTTCGTGATACGCATCACCCAGTTCTTTGACGAAACGACGCTTTTTTTCTACATGGCCAGAGAGAAAGTCGTTCAAGTCAATGATGGGAACGTAACTCATGTTGGCTGCGTTTGTCTTGGATTAAAAATAAACACAGAAGTTCAATGTGGCGCTTGCTCGCTGACCCACAACACCGTGTCACAGCGACCATCGCGAACGTTGTGTGGGGTAAGCGGCACCCAACTGTTGCCCGTCACCGAATCCTGGACCAACTTATCCCAACCTATGGCATAGAGGTAGTAGTCGCCATAAAAAAGGCTGTCGAACAAACAAAAGCCGGCGGCATTGGTCAATGCGCTGTCGTCATACGCGACGGGATTGCGGCCGGGCCATTGCGTGGCATTGCGTTTCAAATACACTTTACAACCGCCAACCGGCCAGGTGTGATGCACCACGTGTACCTGCAGTTTGAAATTGGGAACCACGACTTGGTTGCTTGGGGTCTCGCAAGCGGTCATGGCGGTCAGCAGCGCCAGAGCCCAAGCAAAACCTTGCTTCATGATGCTGCAAAGCTAAGGCATCACTTCTGTAGGCCGAAGGTAAAGGCATGGCCCGGGCTAATTGAAGCCATTGGTTAACGCGGTTTGTATGCAGCGCCGTCGAGGATTTTTTGCGCATCTTGCTCTTCCATTAACTGGGACAGCGTGACATTAGGATTTTTCTTCATATAAGCAGAAACGATGCGCCAACCTACCCACGTCCCGATGTTGCCGGGCGCTTCCGGTGGCATTCCCGAAGTATTTGGACCATCGGTGACAAACTTGAGGTATTCCAGTAAATCGTGTTCGTAAAGCAAGTCATGATCCAAGAAAAATTTCCAGATCAGCGGTTCGTTGCGGCGGCACCACTCCAGATCGGCCTGCCGGAATTCGGTTATGATTGAGTCGGGCAGATGCGGCAATACCCGCGACTTGACATAGAGCACTTTCCCGTTGTAAATCATGGCATCGAGCAGCCGGCGTCCGAAAGGGGAAAACGGATAGAGTTGCGTGATCCAAACATGTGAGCAGTGGGAAAGCATATACTCTGGGCGAAAGCGCCGCAACAAATAGCGTGGAATGTCGCGGTGGCGGTAAAAGCGGGAATGAGGGCCCAGGTAATCGTCCAGGCTGATGCACAACAAGGTGTCGCCATATGTAAAGGCTGAACGGCCCGGCCCGTTGATCAAGGTGACAATGGCCGGTACGGGCGTTGTTGGAAAATAAAAACGGAAATACTGCATCATGCGATGCAGTTGCTGCTGCGTGGCTTTCAGGTCTGGAAATTGTCTTTGAACGCTATCGTATAGGCTACGCAACAAGGTGTCCGACACATAATGCAGTATGCTATCGGGCCACCCTGCCGTTGTGTCGTTGAGCCCGAATTCTTCAAAATAAAACCAGAAAAAATCAGAATATTTTTTTGCCAGCTGATGTACCTCTTGCCTGTCGGGGTTGTTGGCAAGGGAAAACAAATCTTGTTCAAAACGAAACAAGGGCAAATGAACCTGGATGTGATCGACCCGCGGGGGCCGGTCGCGCCGGCAAGAGGAAATGACGCCAATCAACAACAAAGTCGCTATCGAAAGCAGCAGCTGCTTCATTGCCCCTGAAAATGCGGGCGTCTTTTTTCTAAAAATGCCTGAACACCCTCTTGGTGGTCGCTGGTGCGGCTGGCTATTTCCTGACACCAGGTTTCGTAATGCATCATGCTTTCCAGATCTGATTGAAATGAGCGATTCAGCATTCGCTTGATCAGGCCGAGGGCTTTCGTAGGGGCTTGAGCATAATAGGACACGTGCCTTTGCACCGCCTCATCCAGCTGGTCTTGAGGGACCACTTCATTAACCAGACCTAATTGCTGCGCTTCACGAGCTGACACTTTGCGGCCCGTGGCGGCCAACTCAAAAGCACGTTGCAAGCCTACCAGGCGGGGCAGAAAAAATGAGGAACCTGAGTCAGGAACCAAGGCGATATTGACAAAAACTTGGATGAGTGAAGCCTCTTCACCAGCAATGATGACATCGCAAGCCAAGGCCAGCGAACAACCGGCGCCGGCAGCTACGCCATTAAGCCGACAAAGTACAGGCTTGGACATCTGGCGCACCTGCCGGATCAGTGGGATATAGCCATCATTTAAAACTTGACGATATATGTCGGGCGACTGATTTTTCACTTCCTGAAGATCCTGCCCGCTGCTGAAAGCTTTTCCTTCACCAGTTAATACCACCACGCGCACCTGAGGTTCGGCTTCGGCTTGCTGTAGTGCTTTAAGCAGTTCTCGGCGCATGAGCTGGTTGAAAGCATTATATACCGTGGGCCGGTTAAGGCTAATGGTGAGGACCGCCCCTTCTTGCCGTAAAATCAAAGTTTCGAACATGAGTTGAGCATTCTACAAAACTATGGATACGCAAATTGCACAAGCCCTTAAGTCGCCACACCTACCTTTTTTCGGGCCAGTATAGAAAAGTCGCTGTCTTCGCGTACAATGGTATTAACCAAGGTCCCCAGGGCGGTAACCTCAAGTTCTACGACATCCCCTTCTTGCAGCCACTGTTCCACATGATTCGGGTTCATGCGTTTGGCGGTTCCATTAAGTTCCAGGAAACAGCCCGTCCCTACCGTACCACTGCCGATGATGTCGCCTGGAAAAATGTCGGTACCATAAGCGCAACGCTCAAGGATTTCTGCAAATGTCCAGTCCATATCACTGAGGTTACCGGAAGAAACTTGGACACCGTTTACACGACATGTCATGTGCAGGTTGTAGGCATTGCCTACATGACCCGGTTTGCAGGGGACTAAAAACTCTGATAACTCGTCGGTGGTTACCAGCATAGGTCCAAAAGCAGTGGCAAAGTCTTTTCCCTTTGCGGGGCCAAGGTTGAGTTTCATTTCTTCCATCTGCAAACGTCGGGCGCTGAAATCGTTCATAATCATCAACCCGCCGATATAGGCATCGGCTTCTTCGGCACGGATGTTGCGCCCGCGCCTGCAGACGGCAATAGCTACCTCGAGTTCAAAGTCCAGTTGCTCAAAGTGGTCGGGCATGCAGCGAATCGGACCCGGGCCGTAAACGGCGTTGTGATTGGTGAAGTAGAACACGGGAAACTGATCGAACTCGGCAATCATCTCTAAGCCGCGGTTGCGGCGGGCAGCAGACACGTGCTGGCGAAAGGCGTAGGCGTCGCGACACGAAGTCGGCTGTGGCACCGGCGCTAACAGATGCAATTGATCCAGCACCTTGGGCTTCAGGTGAGTGACCTTTCCTTCCTGAATCAACCGATTGTACTCACGAGCAAGATCAATTACATCGTCCCATGCATACAAAAACAACTGCATATTTCCGGGCAGGCGCCAATCTAAGGCATGCATGTCGTAAGCCATTCCTTCATGCACAATGGCCAGATGATCCTGCTCGTCGTGTTCATCTCGGTAACTGATCAGTTTCATGACTCAAAGATGCTCTGTGTTTTTGAAATACGACAAGACAGCGGCTGCAAGGAAATCAGCCTAACTTTTGATTCGTTGCGCACGTAAAACGAAAGAAAAAACAGTGAGAAGAGGAATTGTGTTGATGCTGTTGACCTACGGCAAGCTGATGTTGGCTGCACCTGCTGTGATTAGCCGCTTTATCTTGGTGGATCAGTTCGGATATCTCTGTACTGCAGAAAAAATTGCGGTGATTCGCGACCCGCAGGTCGGCTTTAACGCTGCCGAATCATTCAGCCCGACCACGGGCAGCAATCAATATGAAGTGCGCCGTTGGCATGATGACGTGGTGGTTTTTTCCGGAAGCATAAAAAAATGGAATAGTGGACTCACCCACAGCCAATCGGGCGATAAGGTGTGGTGGTTCACCTTTACCGGTCTAACCACTCCGGGGGAATACTACATCTGGGACAAAGGCAAGCAAGTAGGTTCGGTGAAATTCCGCATTGCAGATGATGTGTACGCTAATGTGCTTCGCGATGCTGTACGCGTGTTTTATTATCAACGCTGCGGGCATGCCAAGAGTGTCCCTTATGCCGGTAGTGGCTGGACCGATGCAGCCTGTCACCTGGGCAGTTTGCAAGACCTGGATTGCCGGTTGGTTACTAATCCAGTGCCTGCTACAGCGCGCGACCTGCACGGAGGCTGGCACGATGCCGGCGATTACAACAAGTATGTCAATTTCACGTGGTCGCCCGTGACGCAGCTTTTATTGGCCTATCTGGAAAATCCTGGCGTATGGACAGATGATCTCAACATTCCTGAAAGCGGAAACGGCCTACCCGACCTGCTCGATGAGGTGCGTTACCAGCTCCAATGGCTGCTACGTATGCAAGAAGACGACGGTTCGGTTCTCAGCATTGTGGGGGTTCAAAATTATGCTTCGGCCTCTCCGCCCTCGGCCGACGTGGCCCAGCGCTTTTACGGCCCGGCAACGACATCGGCTACCTACACCGGCGCTGCACTGTTTGCATTGGCAGCAGTAGTTTATAACCAGGTCGGTCTAACGGCTTTTGCCGATAGTCTGTACACAGCCGCAGTAGCAGCCTGGAACTGGGCCGAAGCCAACCCAAACGTCACTTTTTATAATTCAGGCATTGTGGGTGCCGGTGAACAGGAAACCGACGATTATGGGCGTATGGTACGCCGTGTTGCGGCAGCCATCGCTCTTTATCAACGCTCCGGAAATACCGCCTACCGAAGTATCGTTGATGCTCATTATACACAGTTTCACCTGATGCAGTGGGGGTATGTTTATCCGTTTGAAGGCACCGAACAAGACATGCTGCTGTATTACACTAAGGTGCCTGGCGCCACCACTTCAGTAGTGAATGCAATCAAAAACACGTACACAAACTCAGTTAAAACCACCAATCCGGACAATTATCCCGCTTACAAAAACAAGACGGATGCATACCGAGCCCACCTTGCTTCCGGCAATTATACCTGGGGCAGCAATAGCATCAAATGTGTGCAAGGGCTCATATTCACCAACATGCTGGAATACAACTATAACCCCTCAAATGCCACAAAATATCGCCATGCCGCTGCGGGTTTTCTGCATTATCTGCACGGCGTGAATCCTTTAGCAACGGTTTACGTTACCAACATGTATAGTGCAGGTGCCGACAGTTGCATTAGAGAAATCTATCATGCATGGTTTCACGACGGCAGTCCCTTATGGGATCGGACCGGCGTTTCCACCTATGGCCCGGCACCGGGCTATTTAGCGGGCGGTCCCAATCCTTATTATTCCCTTGACGCTTGTTGTCCTTCTGGGTGTTGGAGCTACAACTACTTATGCAATCCCGCCGATGTAACACCTCCCTTAGGCCAGCCTGTGCAGAAGGCATACAAGGATTGGAACACCACTTGGCCCCAAAATTCATGGGAGGTGACCGAACCCTCTATGGGGTATCAGGCCAACTACGTGAAGTTATTGTCATGGTTTGTTGGAAGCTCTTGCAACAGTCCTCCTATGCGTCCGGTATCAAGGGATGAAAAGCTTCGTTTGCTGGTATATCCCAACCCTGTTACCTCCCACCTGTACATTTTGGTTCAGGGCATGATCGGACAGCAAGCTTCCTTGAGTATCCGTGATGTTCGAGGCCGCCTTATCTATCAAAATGCAGACCTGTCGTTACCGGCATCGTTGGAAATAGGCAGTTGGCCCTCGGGACTTTACGTCGTCCAAGTGCAAACCGTTGGTCGAGTAATGTCGCAACAATTTATCAAGCATTGATTAAGGATCTTTCCAGTCAGCTGGGTTTTGCCGGCCTGCCACGGCCGCCTTTTTTTGGTAGCGGTAGGCTATGAGCAAGGCCAGCGCCGCAGCTGCCTGTGGGGCAGGCAGTTGCAAAGCCCGGAGAGCATGCTCTTCGTTTACGTCCATGCGATAAAGCAGGTATTTCAAACGAAAACGGTCGGTCTGTACGAGCTGCAGCACACAAGGCTGCAACATCGAGGCCAACTCTTCAACACTCACCGTTTGTGGCCACGTTCGAGCCAGCAGCGAACGCAAAAGGTCTCCTTCTTGAGTTGGTTCTTCCATAAGCATTACATTTTTGCTCATATCATACGCTCCATCACGCCCATGCCGAAAAGGGCATAGTCAAAGCGTACGGGATCTTCGGCGTCCAGCTGTTTAAGCTTTCGGGTAAGTTCCACGGCTGTCTTCCAATTAGGCAGCCCAGTGATGAGGCCCAGCCGCGATGCCACACGCAACACGTGCACATCGCAAGGGCAAACCAACTGGCGCGGCTGTATTTTTTTCCATATACCGAAGTCAATGCCCTGATCATCTCGGCGCACCATCCAACGAAGAAACATATTGAGCCGCTTACAGGCAGAACCGCGTTCCGGGGTAGGCAGGTGTTTGCGCGTGCGTTGCGGATGGGGTAATGAAAAAAACAGGCGATGGAAGCCAATAAGGGCTTGCTCAACGGTCTCATCGTCATGGCTCATGAAGCGAACAAAAGCATCTTCTAAAGTATTATGCTCTTGATAGTGTTGTTGGAGAAATTGTAGAAAATAAAATAAATCAATGTCATGAAATGTTCGGTAGCGAAAACCGACAAAGGGCCGCAGGTCAGTTGACTTATGATGGCGGACAAAATCATAAGGGGCAAAGTCCATGAGGCGAAGCAAGGTTTCGCAACTCTTTAAAATGGAAGAGCGGCGCCCCCAGGCCAGCACGGCAGCAAACAAGCCGGCAATCTCACGATCGGCTTTCTGAAGGAACAAGTGCGGAATAGCAATCGGATCTTGGGCAATAAAGCACGGCTGGTGATAGAACACGTACTTGGCTTCTAAAAGCTGCTTCAATGCAGGGGGTATGCGTTGCATGGTCATCGCGCGGCCGCAGTCATGCCGATTTGATGTTGACCCTTACGCCGCAGGCGAATGATGCCGGCAGTATGAAAAATTCGAAGTTCCGCACAAACCGTATCGACTTAGTATCAGCGCACATGCAACTTGGCCTGAGTAGGAAAACGGTAATGGTTGTTGTGGTGGCTTTCATCCAACATCAACCGATCCACAGGCAGCAGGTTGCGCGAGGTATCGTTCACCGCAAAAGCGGAGGAACCCAACCTGTTGGCAACCCGTTGAAGATGACCCCATGCAAAGGGGTTTTGCAAAAATGCAACGACAGCAACAAATACATCCACCACGACGTCGCAAAACTGAGGTAAAAGCACTAGCAGCCAATGCATCATATCATTCGTGCAATTCAGTTTTCGGCAAACTTCTTGAAGGGCTTACAACAAGAAATGCCTTTCTTGAACTGTTCGGCAAATGGGCGTGTGCCGCAAAGTTGCGGCTGCAGTAAAAGCGTACATCCCACACTAGGTACCAGAAACTGCCTTCGTTTTAGTGGGAATTGGGATCCAATTCAGGATTGACCTGGCCTCGTCGTTGCAGAGTGTCACATGCAGGACAGCTTTTGTAAGAACTCCTCTGAACCACACAGTCCAACACCATGAAAATGCGCTCAGGAATGTGGGGCAAGGTAAGCTGCTGTTGTGCTGCGTAGCTATTGCTGCAGAAGACTTTAAAAAAACAACGATACATGCCAGTGCGCTGCGAAAAAGCCAAGACAGGCCGTGCAAAACAAGATGCTCATGTTCCGTATGAGATCAGAGGCAATATGAATACGCGCGAAGACAGTGTATAAAGTACAACATCTGCTGCAGAGAGCAGTGTCGATTAGTTGGCAAAAGGGGTGGGGAGTGTGCGCAGAAACTGAACGGTAGCGGAAAGATCGGCATGTAATTCACGATCGCGGTCCTGAAAAGGCACCACCTTTCGGTACTCAGCCAAGAACTTTTCGATCAGGGATGAGCTGTGTTCAGGCCTTCGGAAGTCCATGGCTTGCGCCGCACACATCAGCTCTATGGCTAAAATTTTTTCCAGATTGGCCACCACCCGACAACATTTAACAGCCGCGTTGGCACCCATACTTACATGGTCTTCCTGCCCGTTGCTGCTGGGGATGGAATCCACAGAAGCGGGAAAACAAAGTTGTTTGTTTTCACTGACCAGCGCTGCTGCTGTATACTGAGCAATCATCAATCCCGAATGCAAGCCGGGATTGGCCACCAAATAAGGAGGCAACCCCCGTTGGCCACTGAGCAATAAGAAAGTACGTCGTTCAGAAATGCTGCCTAATTCGGCCAGGGCAATGGCTAAAAAATCCAAGGCTATTGCCAGAGGCTGACCGTGGAAGTTGCCGCCACTTATGATTTGACGACTTTCGGGCAAGATTATTGGATTGTCGGTGACCGCATTGATCTCAGTGCTGACTAAACGTTCGCAAAAACCAATCACATCCTTGCTAGTGCCGTGCACTTGTGGAATACAGCGGAATGAATATGGATCCTGAACATCGTCCTTTCGGCGGTTAAACAATGGACTGTCGCTCAATACCTGCTGCACAAATGCGGCAGTCATCAATTGGCCATGGTGGGGCCGGAGTCGATGGAGGTCCAGCACGAAAGGATCGGCACTGCAGGCAAAGGCGTCCAACGATATGGAAGCAATCAAATCTGCGAAAAGCGACCAGCGGCGAGCCCGCAACAACAAATGGACGGCGTAAGCACACATGAACTGGGTTCCGTTGAGCAAAGCCAAGCCTTCCTTGCTGCGCAAGCGAAGAGGAGTCCAACCGGCCGCGCTCAGCGCTTCTGCACTACGCCAGCGTGCACCACGCCAGAAAACTTCACCCTTACCTATCAGGGGCAGCGTCAGGTGCGCCAATGGAGCCAGGTCACCACTGGCGCCCAACGATCCTTGCTCATATACAACGGGCAACATGTCGGCATTGTACATATCCACCAGCCGTTGTACCGTATCCAGAGCTACGCCAGAATAACCATACGCTAAGCTTTGAATTTTCAGCAGCAACATCAGTCGAACGATTTCGGGCGGCACCTCGGATCCGGTACCGCACGCATGGCTCATAACCAGATTTAACTGCAGCTGTTCCAGCTCATGATCGGGTATGCGTATGTTGCGCAGCGATCCAAAGCCGGTGTTGATGCCATAGAAAGGAGATGAAGAATTTTTTAATGCGTCATCCAAAAAGCTGCGGCCGCGAGCAATTCGTCGGCAGGCCTCCTCGGACAAGTGAATGGGCACGTTTTCATCCAGAAGTTTCTGAATGATTTCCAAGGACAGCGGTGCTGCACCAATGGGCTGGCTCATGGAAAAAGTGAAGATACAAGAGCTGAACCTTTACGATCTGCAAGATACAAGAGGATCGTATCAGGCAAACAGGTCGCGAATTTTTTCAAAAAAGGTTTTATCGTTTTTCTGAGGGTGCGGCTTAAAGTTGGGCGAATGGCGTAAGCGCTCCAACAAATTCATTTCTTCTTTCGACAGTTCCTTAGGCACCCACACGTTGACATGAATGAGCTCATCGCCCACGGTGTTGTTGTTGAGGTCAGGCAATCCTTTGCCTTTCAAGCGGAAGATCTCGCCTGCCTGAGTGCCGGGCTTAATGCGTATGCGGGCATGACCGTCGATCGTAGGCACATCTACCTGCGTGCCTAAAGCAGCGTCGATGAAGGAGATATAGAGCTCGTAAATGAGGTTGTTGCCCTGCCGACGCAGCTTTTCATGCGGCAATTCCTCAATGAGGATGAGCAGATCGCCCGGAGGTCCGCCGCGTTCGCCGGCATTGCCTTTGCCGCTCAGCGAGAGTTGCATGCCGTCAGTAACGCCGGCGGGAATGTCCACCGTAATGGTCTCTTCACCCATGACGCGTCCGCTACCCTTACAGTCGAGGCATGCATCGGTAAGCACGCGACCCTCGCCATGGCAGTGTGGGCAGGTGGTGGTGGTGGACATGTGGCCTAAGATCGTCTGCGTGATGCGACTGATGGCCCCGGTACCATGGCAATAGCTGCAGGTTCGATAAGCATTGCTGTTTTTAGCGCCGCTACCGCCACAGGCTGCGCAAACAACCTGTTTTTTGACTTTGATGGTTTTACGAGTGCCTTTGGCAATTTCTCTGAGTGAAAGAGGGACGGTGATCCGCAGGTTGCTGCCGCGGGTGCCTGTCCGCCGCTGGCTGCGCCCACTGCGGCCAAACACAAAGCTCTCAAATGGCGATTCGCCGAAATTGGAAAAGATGTCGCTGAAATGCGAGAAAATATCCTCCACACGCATACTGCTGGTGAAGCCGCCGTTGCTGCCCAAACCCTGATGGCCGTAGCGGTCGTAGCGGCTTCTTTTTTCAGGATCACTCAATACCTCGTATGCTTCGGCAGCTTCCTTGAATTTTTCTTCGGCAGTTTTATCGCCGGGGTTGCGATCGGGATGGTACTGCATGGCCACTTTGCGGTACGCCTTCTTGATTTCTTCAGGCGTCGCATTGCGGCTTACGCCCAATACTTCATAGTAATCGCGCTTCGTGGCCATCACAGCTTATTTTCCTACGACCACCTTAGCGTGTCGGATTATTTTATCGTTTAGGTAGTACCCACATTCTACCTCATCAACCACTTTCCCTCGCTGCTCTTCACCTGCTTCAATTTCGCTGATGGCTTCGTGTAGGTCAGGCGAATAAGGTTCACCCACCGATTGCATTGGTTTTAGCCCTCGGGCCTCCAAAACTGCGCGGAGTTTTTGATAAATCAAACGGACTCCTTCTACCATTGGATCATTGGCGGCTTCCAGCTGCTTCAACGCTCGCGTAAAATCATCCAACACCGGCAGCAAAGAAAGCATGATATCGGAACCGGCTAACCGAAGCATTTCCATTCGTTCGCGCAGCATGCGCTTCTTGTAGTTCTCAAATTCAGCGTACAAGCGAAGGTATTTGTCTTCGGTTTCGGCCAGCTTTTGGCTGATGGTTTCTAAGTTCTGCTTTAGGACAGCTGGATCATCCTGTTCCAGCGCTTTCGGTGCTTCCTGAACAGCAGAAAGTTCGCCATCGTTGCCATTCCCGATGCTTGGGCTTTCCGTCTGCGAAACACGGGCTGCGTCGCCTCCCGAAACTGTCAAGGATTCTGCAACTTCTGTGTGCTCGTCTTGTCTTGTTTCGGTCAATTTTTCTTTCTCATTCATCGCCTCATCACCTCCTAGGCACTTTTGTAAAGCTTCAAAGTGCTTGCCACTGTCTTGCAGCCGACAATATGTCAGCAAATGCGAGACGGCTGACGCTCGATGCAAAATTACATTGCGGCAAACCACAGGCCGCCATGGTCAAAAGAAGGGGGTCCAAAAGTTGTTAGAGGCCAAGTGCACGACATCGGATCGCAGCATAACAGCAACGGTGCGGTTGCTTTTACCTATGCTCTTCGCCACATTTGACGGGCACGCCCACGTACCTGCGAAGTGCAGCTCTCTTGCATGATGAAAAAAACATCCGTTGTATCTTGCCGGCCCTTTTTCTGCCTGTTCAGGAGCAGTATGTTGTTACGACTAAAAAATGCTTTGTTTCAAAAATTTATGCAGAGAATTGGCAACAAAGGATAGTTTAGCGCACTTTTTTTAAGCAATAATGTTCACCTAAAAAATGCGTAAATAACATGAAAGAGTATCGCGTGCTTGGCATCATGACGGGAAGTTCTTTAGATGGCGTAGATCTGGCTTACTGTATTTTGCGCGAAGACCAGCAGCGCTGGAGCTATGAAATTAAGGAGGCGGAATGCATTCCGTATCCACCACTTTGGAAACAGCGGCTGCTGAATTTAGTGTTGCAGAATGCAGTCAACTACCTGAAAGCGGATGCACATTTCGGGCATTTCTTGGGAGAAACCGCTCGGCGCTTTATCATGGAGCGTCAACTGGAAGATCAGATTGATTTCATCGCCTCGCACGGGCAAACCATCTTTCACCAGCCGGAGAATCAAATGACCAGCCAGATCGGCGATGGTGCTGCCATTGTCGCCGAAACGGGTTATCCGGTTATCTGCAATTTCCGTACTATAGATGTGGCCCTTGGCGGTCAGGGCACACCCATGGCGCCCGTCATAGATAAATTATTTTTTCCTGAATACAAGTTCTGTCTCAATCTGGGTGGTATCGCCAACATCAGCCTCAAAAAAGATGGCCGCATGATCGGTTACGATATCTGCGGGGCGAACATGGTCCTGAACATGCTGTGTTCTACGGTAGGTTTGGATATGGACAAAGACGGCGAAATTGCCCGCTCCGGCACGGTGAACCACCAGTTGATGGACGAGCTCAACAGCCAGTGGTATTACGACAAACCCTATCCTAAATCTATCGGTGGCGGATGGGTGACCAAGGTGTTTCTGCCGGTGTTTCGCAAATACCGCCTGAAGTTGGAAGATGCCTTATGCACGGCCACCGAACACATTGCAGCGCAAATCGGTAAGGATATCAAAAAAATATATGTGACCGAAGGCATGGAATTGCGGGACGACGATGCCGTGCTCGTTACCGGCGGTGGCGTGTTCAACAAGTTTTTATTGGAGCGCATCAACCATCATGTTCCGATCAGTGTGGTAGTAGCCGACCCGTTGACCAGCAAGTTCAAGGAAGCATTGCTGGTTGCCTTGATGGGAGTACTGCGTCTGCGCGGGGAGGTGAACATGTTTGCCTCGGTTACCGGAGCACGCGAAGATTCCTGTGGCGGCGAAATTTATCAGTCGCTCCACCGGCCGTTACGGGGCGCTTAAACGGTGATGACCGTTCTGGTTACCGGCGCATCGGGATTTCTGGGCCTGCACCTTGTGCGTCGGTTGATAACCAAAGGGGCCGCAGTGCGTGCGCTGTATCACCAGCACGCTCCACGCCTTGATCCTCAGGATCCGGCAGCTCAGGCTCAGTGGGTTGCATGCAATATCCTCAACCCCGATGCCGTACTGGAAGTCATGGACGGCTGTCGGTATTGCTATCACACGGCAGCTCTCGTGAGTTTTGCTGGTTCATGGAAACAGGTGTATGCCATAAATGTGCAGGGAACGGCACATGTCGTAAATGCAGCCTTACGTACCGGAATAGCAAAACTGGTTCACGTCAGCAGTGTAGCGGCCATAGGTCGCGGTCATGGTCAGGAAGTGCTCAACGAGCAGGCACCGTGGCGTGAAGATGCGTTCACTACCCATTACGCCCGCAGCAAGCGCCGGGCAGAGCTGGAGGTATTTCGAGGAATTGCTGAGGGCCTTCAGGCCGTTATTGTGAATCCTGCACTGATTTTAGGACCAGGTAATTGGCATAAAGGCCCCCCGCATTTTTTCCTGCGGGTTCGCCGCGGCATGTGGTTTTATCCCTCCGGCGGCACTTCTATGGTTGATGTGGACGATGTCGTTTCAGTCATGATCGCATTGATGGAAGGCCCTTTTTATGCAGAGCGCTTTATTGTCAGTGCCGAAGACCTGAGCTTTAAAACTTTGTTCACCACCATTGCAAAACTGATTGGGGCACCGCCCCCTCGAGTGCGCCTGGGGCGCGTGGCTATGGAATGTTTGTGGAGGCTTGAATGGTTGAGACACCTGTTGACGGGAAGCCGTCCTTTGATTAGCCGCGAAACGGCTCGGTTGAGCTGCGCCTGGTCGCGGTTTGATAGTAGTAAGGTGCAGCGGGCCTTAGGTTTTCAGTTCCAGCCCATTCGCATTTGCCTGGAACGCACGGCAGAGGCGTTTTTGCAGGCGGAAAAAGCAGGAGCTTTATAAGATGTTGTTATGCGGGGCGTGATCGAAAGCCTTGAGGTGACTGCGTTTGCCAACGAAGGGCGATGCATAGGGCACCACGAGGGCAAGGTGGTCTTTGTAGCAGGCACAATACCGGGAGAGCGGATACGGGCACGCATCGTGCGCAACCGTAAAGATTATATAGAAGCCGAGTTGGCGCAGATTTTGGAAGCCTCGCCTCATCGTGTAGAGCCGTTTTGTCAGCATTACGGGCAGTGTGGGGGCTGTCGTTGGCAACACATGCAGTACGAAGCTCAGCTCACCTTCAAGCAGCAAGCTGTGGTGGATACCCTGCGGCGCTTGGGCAAGGTAGAGCCGGAACAGATTTTACCTATCATCGGCGCAGACCAAACCAAAGCTTATCGCAACAAGTTAGAATTCACCTTTAGCCACCGTGAATGGCAGACCACAAACGTCTGGCGTTCCAACACCGAAAAACTCAATAGCCCTGCCTTGGGGTATCATTGGCCCGGTGCTTTCGACCGAGTCTTTAATGTTTATACCTGCCATCTGCAGCCTTCACTATCAGACGAGATCCGGAATACCGTTCGGGACTATGCGTTGCAACATGGATTATCATTTTTTCATCTGAAAAAGCAAGTAGGGCTGCTGCGAACTCTGATGATTCGCATGACCACGACCGGTCAGACCATGGTGCTGCTGGTTTTCGGCTCATGGATGCCGCAGCAGGCTATGCCGCTGTTGCATTTTCTGCACGTTCGGTTCCCACAGATAACTTCCCTGCAATATGCCGTAAATACCAAACGCAACGACAGCATTTTTGACCTGGATATTCACACCTACAGTGGTCCTGCCTACATCGAAGAAAGGCTAGCCGGGTTAACCTTTCGCATCAGCGCTAAATCTTTTTTTCAGACCAACACGCTGCAGGCCGAGAAGCTGGTGAGCTGTGTCAGAGAATTTTGTGCGCTCACTCCCGAAAATCAGGTCTATGACCTGTATTGCGGCACGGGCACCATGGCCTTGGCCTTGGCACCGTATTGCCGGCAGGTAATCGGTATCGAAGCCGTGCCCCAGGCTGTAGCTGATGCCAATGAAAATGCACGGATTAACCATGTTCATAATGTCATTTTTTTGACCGGCACCATCGAACAGATGCTGACCAACGCTTTATTTCAGCAATACGGCCATCCACAGGTGCTGGTAGTTGATCCGCCACGGGCCGGCTTGCACGCCCTGGTGGTAAAGCAGTTGCTTGAGCTGGCAGTTCCCCGCCTGGTGTACGTCAGTTGCAACGTCGCTACGCAAGCCCGCGACCTGCAAATGCTTGCATCGCGCTATACCGTGAAGCGCATCAGACCGCTGGATTTATTCCCTCATACACATCACGTGGAAAATGTAGCTGAATTAGTGCTTCGCAGTTAAAGATCATTACTGCAGGTCGGTACTCAACTTAAAGCGACAGATCCGGTTGTTGCCGCGATCGGCTACATAAATCATTTTGTTGTAGTAACATACACCACTGGGTTGAAGAAACTGATAGGGGCCGCTGCCGCTTCCTCCGAAAGAAGCCAAAATCTGTTTCACCTGCTGACTGTTGGGAGGCGGATTGACACCTTCATATCCTTTACGTGTAAACTGATATAGGGAGTCCCGATCGGAATCTACAATAAAGATGTATCCTGTAGCATCGGGGGCAACATAAATGTCGGCTGGCATTGTGAAGCGGTTAGGCGTGTACAAGAAACGATCTGCTCGGCTGGTGTCGAACTGCAGCAAGGCGTCGTTTTGTTTCCAGACGATGCCCAATTCGGGATCTACGGCTTGAACAATCCACAAGGCTTTGTATTGTGCCTGGGGAGCCTGCTGTACCAACAAAAAGTCAGCGGAGGTGCTGATGCCAAAAACCTGTTGCGGAGGCGCTGCAAAACCGGCTAGTGCACCCACGTTCAAACAGGATTTTAGACTTGAAACCGTAGGGCTGAGGCCTTGGGTGTAGCCAATGTTGTTGCCTTCTGCATCAAAAATCAAGATGGTATTGTCGGGCCTTGCGGCCGATGCCAAGTTGTTGACTGGACCGGTGCGGGAAACATAAAGGGTATTATCATGTAAGGTGGCTAACCCGGTAAATAACACTGCTTCGTCGTCGGCTCCACGAAAGGCAGTATTGTTGCGCGACACATCGCAGAAGGGATGAACCAGCGTGTCGGCGAAATAGGGGGGGCTGCTACCTGAAGCACCAACTATGCGATATACTGCAGCCAGCCGGTATGTCTTGCCGTCGATGGTTTTTTCTACCCTTCCGCACACGTAGGTATGTAAGCGTCGATCTTGGACCACATCGGTGGCGTCCGGCACGGGGATGAAACGGTGGAGGGTGCCTTTGAGATCTCGTACTTCTAAACCCTCAGGTCTGACGATATACACCATCTGATCGTAGCCTACATAGACATCTATGGGGTCAGGAACACTCCAAAACGGCAAAATGGGCACATAGCCCACCTGATTGGGGATGAGTTCCGGATCAATACTTCCCTGCTCAAAAATTTCTTCGGTGACCGGATCTTGTTTTGAACCTATGAAGAAAGTGCAGGAACCCCCCAGCAGAGCAGCTGCCGCCAACAAAAAGATGATATTTATTTTTTTCATATTCTCAAGCTCAAGCTGACTCTGTGTAAGCTGCCGAGGGTACGTCGTTGTTCAAAACCGTAGTCTACCTGTAGAGCATTGAAGCGCTGAGGCCAACGGAGCCCCATGCCAAAAAGCGGAAGGGATGGCTGATCTAAGCCAAACACATAGCCGGCACGCACAAAAACCACTTTCTGAAAGACATATTCGGCACCCAAACAATAGGTTTCGTTGTTGTCAGTAGGGTGGTTAAGCTGAGCACAAAAGGTAAGTCTTTGATCCTCCGTTTTTATGGGGTCCCAGGCTATGCCGATACGAAAAACGGCGGGCACGACCACACGCTCAAAGTCGGTTAGCGTATCCATTCCTTCCAATGAAATGCGCTCTATCGTTCCTTTAGGTTCCGTGCTGAATCCGAAGTTGGAAACCGCAACGGCAAAGCGAGTATTGGCTTTTCCTACGTTGTATTGAAATCCAAAATCGGTGACCAAAGTGCCCAGCCATAGGTCGGCGTATGATTCTCCCACGTACTTCAAACTCACTCCAAAGCGGAAGTTATCGGTAAGGATGCGTGCGAGCGATAGGCCGGCAGCCCAATGACTGGCCTTAAAATATTGCCCTGTGCCCATGGGCATGAACTCTGTGGTTACCGGCATATTTCCGGTAGTCAAATACAAGAAAGAAGCGCCTGCAAAGGTTTGCTTGCTCAGGGCATGGGCACCCGCCGCAGCACTGAGGTGCACGTCGGCAAAATAGAGGGCATGAGATACGTTCAAATCCATTAATGCAGTGTCAATACCGGCTATACCCGCCGGATTCCAGAACAAAGCACTGGCATTGTCCACATGAGCCATATGGCTACGACCCATGCCGGTGGACCACGCATCCGGCCCAATGTGTAAAAACTGAAAGCCGGCAGTGGCCGTGCGGCTGTTGCCGAACGAAGGCAGGAGCTGCGCTTCAGCCTGCATGGCCAATAACAGAAGCACTGAGACCCGCCATCCAAACATGTCGGGAAAGTTAGCGCAGACTTGTGCTTTGTGTTACCCAGTGGTCAGCTCATCTTAAAATGTTAATACCAGTGCTGTTCAGGTTCTGTGGCCCGGGCCATGACTTATTTTTTTGCCTTGTGCATTTCTTAGACCCGCGATTAGAAAACTTCGTGGAGCAGTACACCTCTGAGCCGGGCATTGTGCTGGAACAAATCGACCGTGATACTTATGCGCGGCATTACATGCCGCAAATGCTTTCCGGTAAAGTAGTAGGTCGGTTTCTGAGCCTGATCAGCAAAATCTTGCAACCCCGGTGCATCATCGATATAGGTACGTTCACGGGTTATTCCGCCATATGCCTTAGTGAAGGGCTTCACCCCGAAGGTGTGCTGTACACCATCGATATCAACGATGAATTGGAAAACACTGTGCGGGCCAACTTGGCATTAGCCGGTGTGGCTCATCGGGTAAAATATCTGATTGGAAATGCCGTTGAATTGCTACCCAACATTCAGGAGATACCGGAGTTGGTCTTCATTGATGCCGATAAGGAAAATTATCCGACCTATTACACGCTGGTGCGGCAACGACTGCGGCCGGGAGGTATCATCATTGCCGATAATGTGCTGTGGAGCGGAAAGGTGGTAGAACCCAATCCTGATGCCGACACACGTGGCTTGCTGAAGTTTTGCCAGATGGTAAAGGAAGATGCACAAGTGGAACACGTCGTACTCAGTGTTCGGGATGGTTTGATGTTGATCCGTAAAAAAGGCACGCCGCTATGAAGCTAAAACCAGGTTCTTTTTCGCTCAATGACTGTTTTAAAGGGGCAGCCTATTTGTTGGCCGTACTACAGCTTTCTGTGGCTCAGGCTCAGGGCTATGATATGGAAGACGTAGAAGCCTACATTGACAAGCATAAAGATTTAGCCATTGAAGAAATGGCCCGCAGTGGCATTCCGGCAAGCATCAAGCTGGCGCAGGCCATCATCGAATCGGGAGCAGGAAAAAGCCCCTTGGCTGTAAAAGCCAACAACCATTTCGGCATCAAATGCCACACGGGCTGGGAGGGTGAGCGTTATTATTACGACGATGATCAGCAAAATGAGTGTTTTCGCAAGTATGCTTCCGTGCGGGATTCCTATCGCGACCATTCCGAATTTCTGCGCAGCCGCTCTCGTTATGCTGTATTGTTCACTTATGACGTTCGCGATTATGTGGCTTGGGCTAAAGGATTAAAGGCCTGTGGATATGCCACCAATCCCCGTTACGCTGAAGTGCTGATCAAATGCATCGAAGATTATGACCTGCATCAATGGGACCTCAGTGAGAAGGAACGCGACCGTTGGTTTGCCCGCATCAACAATACAGAAAGCAAAACTGAACAAGCTGCGTCTTCATCCGAGGGGTTCAACCTCGCCGAGCGCATCAACACGCACAACGATGTCAAGTACGTGTATCTGCAGCCCGGCGAAAGCCTGCACGAGCTGGCCACCGCTTTACGCATAAGCGTCAACCGGCTGCTTCGTTACAACGACGTGGCCGACCCGGCGCAGTTACCGCCCGGCAGCAGGGTGTATATTCAACCCAAACGCAACCACGGGCCCATGCGGGAACATATCGTAAAGCCCGGTGAAACTATGTTCGATATCGCGCAGCAGCACGCCATACAACTGGAAAAGTTGTACGAAAAAAATAAAATGATCCTGGGCACACAGCCTGCAGTAGGTGAGGTATTGTATCTGCGCGAACATCGCAGCCGGCCCCCCCTCATCCGTGACCCAGCCAGCCTTTCGGTTGGCAATGGGCCTTTAACCCCGCAGGCCCAGCGAACCTATACCGTGCAGGCAGGGGATACCTTGTACAGCATAGCCCGCAGGCATCAGGTCAGTGTGGCAGACTTGATGCAGTACAATGGCTTGCAGAGCCCCAACATCAAACCGGGCATGGTATTGCGTTTGCCACCATCGCTTGGCCGCTGAAACCGGACAGCCGGAATTCCTTAGCCTTGAGGCAAAAAGGTTATTTTTGGCCCTCACTTTTAAAACCGTTCTCTACTTATGCGTTTGTTGTTGTTTGTGGGCCTGTCTTTGGGTTGCATGCCGTTGTTTGCACAAACTCCGAATTACAATCCTCAGAGCATCCTGTTTACGATTGGAGATGAGCCGGTAACGGCCGGCGAGTTTGTTAAAGTTTATCAGAAAACCAACATCAGCGGGGAGGCTGACTTTTCTGAAGCATCGCTGCGCGAATACCTGGAGCTTTACATCAACTTTCGGCTCAAGGTAAAAGAGGCCCGAGAGCTGGGTTTGGATACTACGGCTGCCGTGCTCAATGAATTTCGCACATACCGCAGTAAGCTCACCCCTTCGTATATGTTTGACACATCGCTGCTGCGCGAAGCCTATCAGCGTATGCAAAAAGAGCTGCGCGTAGAACACCTCCTCATCAAATTGGACCCCTCGGCTTCGCCGGCCGACACCCTTGCAGCCTATCGCCGCGCCCTGCAATGGCGTAAGCTGCTGACGACCGGCAAGATGAGCTTTCAGACCTTGGCCGCCGATTCCTCCCAAGACCCTTCAGCAAAAGAAAATTTAGGTGATCTGGGCTGGATTACACCCATGCAGCTTATCTACCCGTTTGAACGCGCCGCGTATAGCCTCAAGCCCGGTGTCATCAGTCCGCCGGTACGTACTCCTTTTGGTTATCACCTCATTCGGGTCACGGACACACGACCTTCTCAAGGGCAGGTGACCGTGGCGCACATCTTTATCAAGTTGCCGCAAAAAGCCACAGAAGAAGATGCCCAGCGTGCGCGCCAAAAGATTGATTCTATTTATGAAGCCCTAAAGGCCGGAGCCAGTTGGGATGAAATGGTAAAAAAATATTCACAAGATCGGACCACCATTGCCAATGCAGGCCAACTTAAGCCTTTTGGCACCGGGCAAATGGTGGTGGAGTTTGAACAGGCGGCTTTTGCCCTGAAAAACCCCGGTGATATCTCAGAACCGGTACGTACCAAATTTGGTTATCACATCATCAAGCTGATCTCCAAAAAGCCTCTGAGCGATTTTAACTCGGTCAAAGATGACATCCGAAAACGCATAGAAAACGGTCCATGGAAAGACTATGCCAAGGAGCGGTTCATCACCCGATTAAAAGAACAATACCCCGTACGCGAATTTCCGGCTAACCGACAGGCCCTGCTCGCACGCATGGACTCCACCTTGCTCAAAGGGTTGTGGAGTGACACCGTCGCCGCCGGCATGACGGCACCTGTGCTCACCGTCACCGACACGCGCTGGATTCCAGAAACCAAAACTTATACCCAAGCCGACCTCGCCGACTTCATCGAAAAAAATCAGCGCAAATTCATGAACAAAGGCAGCATACCTGCCATGTTTGAGACATTATACGAGCAATTTGTCAACAACTGCCTCACGCTGTTTGAGGACGCCCGTCTGGAAGCAAAGCATGCACCCTTCCGTGATTTAATGGAAGAATACATGAATGGAATTTTGTTGTTTGACTTGGCCAGTGATAAAGTCTGGACACGTGCCGTGGAAGATACAAGCGGCCTGCGTCAATTCTATGAGCAAAACAAAATGAACTACATGGGTCAGGAAAAGGCGCAGGTCACCATTTTCAAAGCTCGTAATGCGGCTGTGGCCGACCAATTCAAGGCGCTTCAGGCTAAAGGACTCAGCGATGAAAAAATTTTAGCCCGACTCAACAAAAAAGACAAGAACGCCCTTACCCTGACGCAAGAAACTTTTGAAAAAGGTAAAAACAGTGAGCTGGAAAAGCTGGGTTGGGGCTCACCGGGTCAAACGTATACCGTAGCTACAGATTCAGTGGTGCGCATTCTTCGCATAGATAAAATCTTGCCGCCTGCACCAAGGCCGCTCAATGAAATTAAAGGCTATGTCGTTGCGGATTATCAGGAAAAGCTGGAAAAGGAATGGGTGGCCGAACTGCGCCAGAAATACCCGGTTGCTGTTAACGAACAAGTATTTCGTACTCTGATCGTGAATCAGTGAACGTGCGGCAAATATGGACCAGTCGTCTGCTGCCGGCAGGTTTTCTTTTGTTTTTGCTTTTGCTGGAGGCATGCCATTGGTTTAAGGGCAAGCCGGACGGTAAGGAAATGCCGCTGGCCCGCGTTTATGATGAATACCTCTATCCCTCTGACCTGGCCGGCGTCGGTGCGGGGGCCTTGCGCCCGGAAGATAGCTTGCAAGCTGTACGCAGTTACATCGATAGCTGGATCAGACATAAGCTCTTGCTGCATTACGCTCGCCAGAACTTACCGGAAGCAGAAAAGCAACTCCAACAGCGGCTTCGCGACTACTTCGAATCGTTGCTCATCTACCAATATGAACACCAGCTGCTGCAGCAAAAACTCGATACCAATATCAGTGAGCAGGAGTTGCGGGCCTACTACGAGGAGCACAAGCTTTCTTTTCAGCTCAAGAACCCGATTGCCCAACTGAAATATCTCATCTTAGACATTCGACAAACCGAAGACTTGGATAGTGTGCGCTACTGGCTGCGTCATCCCAGCGAATACCATCAGCCCAAACTTGAAGGTTTCGCCGAAGACTTTGCCCTTCGCCATGAGGTAAGAGAGGATCAATGGTACACCTTAGACGAGCTACCTTCCATATTACCCACAACTTTGTTCAACGCGGAGCAGGCTGCGCAACACCGAAGCCTGGTGGAAGTAACCGACTCCTCGTTTCGTTACCTCATCCGTTTTTTTGATTTTCGCAATAAGGGCATGACACCGCCGTTTGCTTTTGTGCGCGATGAAATCTCTTTGATCCTGGTCAATAAGCGAAAAACGGAATTCTTGCAGCAGTTGCATCGTGATATCATCCGCGAAGCTGCCCTTCGCAATGATTTTCAAGTATACATTTCAGATTCTTTAGCTGGAGGGCCATGACCCTGCTATCTTCTTTAAAACGAGACTGCCTCCTACTTGGCGTTATGGCGGCCTGGCTGGCCCATGACTGTTTCCTGGAGCAGCTTTCGGCACAGCCTGTTTTGGTAGACAAGGTTGTGGCTATTGTTAACGACCGCATCATCCTTTGGTCTGACGTGGAACAGGCTTATCTCCAACTGGCAGAACATCCCGCCGGTTCAGATATTGATGAGTTACGATGCCGCTTGCTTGACCAGATGATGATCGAGAAGCTTTTGGTGCGTCAAGCCGAGATAGACAGCATCATCATTTCTGATGATCAGGTCGAGCAGGAGTTAGACCAACGCATCCGCTATTTCAGCGCTATGGTAGGCTCTCAAGAAAAATTGGAAGCGTATTACGGCAAAAGCATTCTGGAATTAAAGGAGGAATTCCGCGATCAGATTCGCGAACGCCAAATGGCCGATCGAATGCGCAGCACCATCGTCGAAGGAATTAAAGTTACGCCTTCTGAGGTAGCAGCTTATTTCTATGGATTACCTGCCGATAGCTTGCCGTATTTCAACACGGAAGTCGAAGTCATGCAGCTGGTTATCTATCCGAAAGTCAATGATTTAGTCAAAAGTTATGCGCGTAGTCGGGCTGAAGAGCTCCTGGCACGCGTTAAAAAAGGAGAAGACTTTGCGGCTTTGGCGCGCACTTATTCGAAAGACCCCGCTTCTGCTGAACAGGGAGGTGACCTGGGCTTTGTGAGCCGTGGCGAATTAGACCCATCTGTTGAAGCAGCAGCTTTTGCCTTGAAAAATCCTTTTGAGGTTTCGAATGTGGTTGAATCGCGTTACGGCTTTCACATCATCCAGCTTTTGGAAAGGCGCGGAGGGCGCATTCGTATCCGGCACATCCTCATCAAGCCAGAAATCACTACCTACGATATTGCACGTGCCAGCCGCTTGGTGGACAGCATTTACGGATTGCTGCGTCATGGAGTTTATTCCTTTGAGCGGGCTGTGGGGCTTTTCAGCGAAGATGAACAGAGCCGCTCCAATGGAGGTTTGCTCATCAATCCCACGACCCAATCTTCCTGGTTCGAGCTCACAGATCTGGCCGCCATGGATCCTGCTTTGGTGCCTGCCTTAGATACCTTGCAGCAGGGGCAATTCACCACACCTATGTTATTCCGAAACCGCCAGGGAGAGAGTGGCTTTCGCATTCTTTACCTTAAATCTCGCAAGCCGCCGCATCAGGCTAACCTGCGCGACGACTTTGAACGCATTCAGCACATGGCCTTGGCCCATAAGCAAATGCAGGTGGTAGAACTATGGCTGGCTGAACGCATTGCCGAAACTTACATTTACCTCAGTCCGGAATACAAAACCTGTTCAGTCTTACAAAAATGGAACCGACGCACGCAACAATAACCTATGCTGACGATGTGGCGGCTGTAGACGGGTTGGCCGCAGCTTATGAAAAAATGCAACAACAAATTGGCCGAGTTATCGTGGGCCAGAAAGACGTCATTGAATTAGTGCTCATCTCCATCCTGTGCGATAGCCACAGTTTATTGGTGGGTGTACCAGGCTTGGCCAAGACCTTGTTGGTGAAAACCGTTGCCGATGTATTAGACCTTTCGTTTAAACGTATTCAGTTCACTCCCGACTTAATGCCTTCCGATATCATCGGATCTGAGGTGATGGATGAATCACGGCATTTTTATTTCAGTAAAGGACCCGTATTTGCCAACATCATTCTGGCGGATGAAATTAACCGCACACCACCTAAAACCCAGGCAGCTCTGTTGGAGAGCATGCAGGAAAAAGCAGTAACGGTAGCTGGCCAGAGACATCTCTTACCTGAACCTTTCTTTGTATTGGCCACCCAAAATCCCATAGAACAGGAAGGCACCTATCCCTTGCCAGAAGCCCAATTGGACCGCTTCATGTTTGAAATCAGGCTCGGTTATTTACCCTTCGACGAGGAGCTGCGCATGGTGCGGGAAACCACTGCGCTGCATAAGCCTGAACTGGAAAAGGTCTTGGGTGCGGCCGATATCCTCTTTTTTCAAAAGCTGGTGCGCAAAATCCCGGTGACCGATAACGTGATGAATTACGCCGTCAATTTGGCCCGACGCACCCGTCCACAACAACCGGAAGCACCATCCTTCATCAATGACTACATCGCGTGGGGTGCCGGCCCTCGGGCCTCGCAGTTTTTGGTTTTGGGGGCCAAATGCCATGCCGCTCTCCATGGCAAATACGCGCCAGATATTGAGGATGTTCAGGCTATTGCTCTACCTGTCTTGCGACACCGCATTGTGCGCAATTACAAAGCCGAGGCAGAAAATGTGAGTGTTGAAGAGCTGGTCAAACGTTTGCTCTGAGGGGCTTGCTTAAAAATGCTACTTTCAACCGAGGGTAGCAGGTATGGATTGGGTTCAGTGGACATTGCTGTTTTTTCTCCCCATCGAAGCGCGCGCCTTGGAGTTAGATCCCTTGGGAAATCTCTACCTCACCAAACCAACCCAGGAGCTGGTTAAACTCGATTCGTTAGGAAATGTGCTCTTTACCTATCCTCAGAACCGATGGGGGGTCCTCCATCGGGTGGAAGCAACAAATCCCATGAAAATTCTGTTGTCATATCACGACTATGCGCAAATTGTGGTTTTAGACAATACATTGAGCGAGCTGGGCGTATTGTCGCTTCAGCGATTAGGGATCAATTCGTGTTCGGCAACCGCATTTTCCCCTCGCGACAATGCAGTCTGGATTTACGACCGGGAGCAATGGAATCTGAAAAAGATTGACCTGAACGGAAACATAGTTCTTGATGCTCCAGACATGCTTCAGCAATTAGGCATTGTGCTTGAACCGGTATTCATGGTCGAACACCACAATCGCCTTTATATTTCTGACACCACCAATGGCATTTTTGTTTTTGATGCCTATGGCCTCTTTCTCGAACAGTTGCCGCTTTCCATGGTTACCAATTTTCAGGTTTCAGGAACTACACTTGTCGGCATGCAAAAAGGGGCAGTCGTCCTTTATGACCTTATTCATGGAAAAAGTAAAAATATTTCACCGCCGGTAGCGCAGCCCTGCCAAGGCGTTCGAATTCTTCATGACCGCTGGTTCATGCTGTTTCCCTCAGGGCTTTACGTGTACAGGCTGCTGCATCGCTGAGTCCCCAAGTCGATGCTTCAACGCAAAAGAGCAGGTGTGAAACAGGCAGCCATGAGAAGTAGCCTAAGTGTAAGCTTTTTCTTTTTTGACGAAACCTTTTATGGCTTAATTAAGTAAAACAGCCAAAGCCAGAGGTATGCGTCATTCCAATGGCTTTGTCCAAAAGAATTTTTTGCTCCGAATGCGTGAACAATGTGTTAAAGCCATGCATGTGGTCCTGAAGCGTTTGTTTTTGTGTTGGGGCGCTGCATTGCCTGTATCCTTCGCATGGGCACAATGCCAGCTGCCTAAAGTGCCTTATGCAACGGTAAGTTCCTGGACTTCGTGCTCAGCCACCCTTACATGGGGGCGGGTCAACGGGGCTGCCCATTATACGGTGAAATATAAGTTCAAGGATGCAAGTGGTTGGACTAAACTTCCTAATGTAATTACCGATACCTTTTTCACTTTTACGGGCCTGTTGCCCGACACCACTTATAAGTTTGCAGTCGCTGTCGTGTGCAGCAATGGCAGCAACTCAGGCTATCGGAATGCACAAAAGAAAACCAGTAAGGTCACCAATCCTGAAAACTTTTCTGCTTCTGAGCCATTGGGTATTTCTATAAAGCTAACATGGACACCAGTTTGTCCGGTAATTCACTATAATATTCGCTACAAAAAAACGAGCATAAGTACGTGGACTACCATTACCGGCGCTACCTCCTCCAACAGCTATGTCGTGTCGGGTCTAACGCCCCAAACTGATTATGAATTTCAAATTCAAGCTCACAACCAGAAAGGGACGGCAAGTTGGTCATCGAGCATTTATTTGAATTCAGGGGAAGTGCCACCTCCTCCACCCATGCCTCCGCCCAAGCCCAATTTCATCATTTATGTGCTAGACGATGGACGTTACGACCACTATGCTCCCAATGGGGGACCGTCGTGGTTTCAGTCGCCCAGCATTAATCGCATTGCTCAGGAAGGCATAAATTTTCTGTATTCTTTTCCCACTACCTCATTATGTGCACCAAGCCGAGTTTCTATCTATACCGGCTTATATGCCCATAAGCACGGTGCAATTGACAACAACACGCGTCGCTACGAAGGACTTTATCACGTGCAACAGATATTGCGTAGCAATGGTTATTATACCGGTTTCGTGGGCAAGTTCGGTCAATTTCAAGGCGATCCGGAAGGATTTGATTGGTGGGCAACCTCCAAGGGAAACATCTTTATGAATCCTCAATATGAAATCAACGGACAAGACACCCTAATCAGCGGGCATATCTCAGATGCTTATCAAAATCTGGCCTTGCGTTTTCTGAACAGCGTGCCCCCAGGTAAGAAGTTTTTGCTGATGTTTTTTACCCGTATTCCGCACCTGCCTACTACTCCTCGTCCGGAAGACACTGGTTTGTATTTGAACGAACAAATGCCTTTGCCGACCAACATGTCCAACTACGCCTACAACTTTCCTTCCTTCTTTTACAATGGCGGGGGGCATAAATGGGGCAAAAGTGCTCAGCAAACCGACTCCATCAAGCGCTTAGATTTCCAGTGCCTCAACGGTGCAGAACGGAACATGGCCGCCTTGTTCAACTGGCTGGAAACAAAAGGCTTGCTCGACAGCACCATGATCATATTTACTTCCGACAACGGCTACCTTCAGGGAGAACATAACCTGGAAGCCAAACAACTAATGCAGGAAGAATCGATCCGGGTGCCCATGTTTGTGCGCTTACCAGCTTGGTTCCCGGCCGGAACTGTATCTACCGTTCAAACCCTCAACGTCGACATTGCCCCTACCTTGCTTCATGCTGCCGGTATAGTAGACACTTTTGGCTTTGACGGGGTGTCCCTATACAAATTGTACACCGGCGAAGTGCAACGTAAATACATTTATTACCAATTCTTTGGAGATGGCAACACACCGCAAATCAGAGGTGTGCGCAGCAATCAGTATAAATACGTCAAACACTATTGTACGCAGGTTACGGAAGAGTTTTATGACTTAGTTAACGATCCAAAAGAAAATACCAACCTCATTAACACTGCTGCTTATGCTGGAATCATTAACACTTATCGTCAGATCTTAGACAGTTTGCGTCAAGCCTTAAATGATTTTAATCCTTCAGTCATTCCTTGCCAGCTTAATAACGTGCACTACAGCCGCGAGGCATCAGAGCTCATGGCCGAACAGGAACGGGAGGAAGATTTGTTTGAAATACAGGTATTCCCCAACCCTGCTTCAGAACAGGTAATCATTCGCTATGCCGATAGCGAACGTGATGACATGACGGTTTCCGTATTTACCATCACAGGTCAACGCCAGCATGTTCAGCAATTTCGATCTATCAATCATTTTGAGTTGCGTTTGGCCACCGCTTCATGGCCAGCGGGTACCTACGTGGTGATGGTTTCTAAAGGGCAAAGGCTTCACAAACAGTTGTTCCACCTACAGCATTGACCCTCCTAAGGCCCATTGATCCTTCTTGAACGGAGCCATATATGGATCAGGTGCCGCACAAAACAGGGGAATTTAACTGCGGGGAATAATGTTTAGTCTTTAGTTTGGGGTGCTGTGCTTGGACCGCTAATCGATTTTCACCATACGCGCCAACGTGTAGATGAGCTAAACCGAGAGGCAGTTCACGATTACCTATACCATTGGGAAGAAGCTTTCTGCGCTGCTCGCCAGGCAGAACTTCTGGCCGACGAAATAGATTACCCCACCGGAAAGGCTGATGCACTTCAGAATCAGGCACGTTGTGCGCGCGTCCAAGCCGACTTCCGACGGTCGGCAAACCTTTCGTTGGAGGCTTATCGGTTGTATCAACAAAAAAACCACACCGCAGGCATGGCTGATGCATTGGCCAACATGGCCTTTATGCAGATTAATCTGGAAAACTACACTTCTGCATTAACCCTTGCTGCACGTTCAGTACGCCTTGCCCAGTTAAGTGGCCATCCTGGGGTTCAAAGTTTTGCGTTTTTGGTAAAAGGGATGGCCTATGAACACCTCTGGGATTATGAACGGGCGCTCCATTACCACCGCCAGGCTTTAGCGTACAGCCGAACTGCTCAAGATACCATAGGAGAGGGAGCTGCCCTCTTGAACCTCGGCATCGTGCTGCGAAAAGAAGGGCGTTTGAACACCGCATTAGAATACATCGATCGGGCTTATACCCTTTTCTTGCATAAAAACTTATTATTATTAATCGCTGCCGGAATGTATTACCAGGCAAAAGTCTATGAAGACTTACACCAACTCGAGCGGGCGGAGCATTTGTTGGAAGATGCATTAGGTATTGTAAAAAACATAAATCATGCTCAAGGTCAGGGACCGCTGTATCTGCGCTTGGGTTCGGTTTGCCGTAAGCAGTATCGTTTTGCTCAGGCAAGTGAATACCTGATCCAAAGTATTGAACTTTCGCGCAGTTATGGTAAACATCAAGCTGAATGCAAGGGTTTACTCGAATTGGCCTTGTGCGAGATAGCCCAGGGCTCTACAACGGAAGCTATTCACACGCTCAGCGAAGCAGACATGACGGCCGAGCTGGCCGACCTGGATACAACCCGTTGCGAAGTTTTGGAATGTTTGGCAAAAGCCTATGCTGCTAAGGGCAAGTGGCGGCAAGCCTTTGAGACCATGCAGCATGCTGCCCAGCTGCGCAAGCATGTATTCGATCAGGTCCGAACATCAAGTTATCGCCTCATTTTAGGAATCAACCCATATGAATTTTGAGGACAAACGCAGCAATACCGGTATCTTATGGAAAAAATTTTAACATAGCGAAAGGCTGTCTGAGCGCTACGGGCGATTAGCAGGCAGTCAAATGTTTACATTTGCCGCCGCTGATTTATGCGCAACATAGGTACCCAACAACCTGCTGCTCTTCAGAAGCATTGGTACAACATGGCCGTTGTGGTTGCGGCCCTCGGCTATTTTGTGGACGTATATGACTTGTTGCTTTTTGGCATTGTGCGCGTACCCAGCTTGTTGGATTTGGGATATCGAGGAGAAGAACTCTTGCATGTCGGCGCCTATCTGCTCAACTGGCAAATGGGCGGCATGCTGGTGGGCGGTGTGTTGTGGGGCGTTTGGGGCGATAAAAAAGGTCGCCTTAGTGTCTTGTTTGGATCCATAGCCCTTTATTCCATAGCAAATATACTTAATGGAACCGTTCAGAGCATCGGCATGTATGCGTTTTATCGGTTCATTGCCGGTATCGGTTTGGCTGGCGAATTAGGTGCCGGCATTACGTTGGTAGCAGAAGTCATGACGAAGGAACACCGCGGCTATGGCACAACCATCGTCAGTGCTTTTGGCATCTTCGGCGCCGTGGTGGCAGCAATCGTTGCCGAGTGGTTCGATTGGCGCACGGCTTATTACATCGGAGGTGGCCTGGGTTTGGTTTTGCTAATCCTGCGCATCAGTGCTTACGAATCCGGCATGTTTCACCACATGAAACAGGAGGCGGTTCGCCGAGGCGATTTCTTGGCCTTGCTGTACCGAAAAAACCTTTGGCCTCGCTATCTGCGCGGTATTCTCATCGGCGTGCCCATCTGGTTCGTCATTGGCATCCTGATCACCTTCGCCCCGGAATTTGCCCAGTTTCTCGGTGTGGCCCTTGACGCCAACGGCAAAACGACTATAGAGGCCAGTGAAGCCATCATGTATCATTATGCAGGGGCGGCTACCGGTGCCTTATGTTGTGGCTTGCTGAGCCAATATTTGAAAAGCCGAAAAAAAGCTTTGTATTACTTCTTGCTTGCCGATGCGGCCGGTGTGTTCATCTATTTCTTGCTGCAGGGTGCCTCTGCCGCCGTCTTTTACTTGTATTGCTTTCTGTTTGGCGTGGCCAACGGATACTGGAGTGTGTTCATTACCATTGCCAGCGAACAATTCGGTACCAATATTCGGGCAACCGTTACAACATCGACGCCCAATTTTGTGCGGGGAGCAGTAGTGCCGATCACCACATCATTTGTATGGCTCAACCAGCAGGGACTGGGCATGATGGGAGCGACGTTGATCGTCGGAGCCGTGGTGCTCACATTGGCTTTTGTGTCGCTTTACTTTACAGAAGAGACGTATGGAAAAGATCTGAATTATTTGGAAGTGTTTGGAACGCAGAAGCAGGCAGAAGGGCAGGAACTTTAAATGCATAAAATAAATTAATATGAAAAACGGCAAAATACGAGTAGTTTTTAACCACTTGCAGCCGCTTATCGATGATGGCCGCTTTCCGGTGCGACGTACGGTTGGGGAGCACGTGGAAGTATCGGTGGAAGCCTTTGCCGACGGGCATGATGTGGTGCGCTGTCGCCTGTTGTATCGACACCAGAGTGAACGACGGTGGCACAGTAGCCTTATGGAGCATTCGTACGGTCAGCTGTTTCGAAGCCCCTTTGAGGTTAATCGTGAGGGGCTGTGGTACTTTAAGGTGGAAGGATGGGTAGATCACCCGCTTTCGTGGCAGGATCAGCTCCGGCGTCGCCATCAGGCACGTGAAAAGCTGGATGCCGAGCTTTTGATGGCGGCTCAGTACCTGCGTGCCCTCCTTGATCGTTGCAAGCCAGAAGAACAAGAAGCCGTCCAACAATTGGCTGATTTATTCACTGACCCTTTGCGCTACGAGGAGGCCGAACAGGCGGCGTTAAATGGAGCTGCCGGCCATTGGTTTCTAAAATATCCCTCTGACGAGCTGCGCAGTGAGTCTATGGTCGGGCGTGTTCAGGTGGACCGCCTGAAAGCACGTTTCAGCACCTGGTATGAACTATTTCCCCGTTCGGCAGCAGAAAAAGCAGGACAGCATGGCACCTTCGCCGATGTTCAACGACTGCTGCCCCGCTTGCAGGAAATGGGCATTGATGTGTTGTATCTGCCGCCTATCCATCCCATAGGCATCACCAACCGAAAAGGAAAGAATAATTCCTTGAAGGCCCGCAAAGGCGAACCCGGTGTGCCGTGGGCTATCGGAAATCACGAGGGAGGTCATAAAGCCATACATCCAGAACTGGGCACCCTTCAAGACTTTCGAAAGCTGGTCAATGCAGCCCATCAGCACGGCATTGAGATTGCATTGGATTATGCCTTGCAATGCTCGCCTGATCATCCCTATGTACAACAACATCCCTCGTGGTTTCGTTGGCGTCCCGACGGGAGCATTCAATATGCCGAAAATCCACCCAAAAAATATCAGGACGTCATCCCCTTCAATTTTGAAACAGATGATTGGAAAAAATTATGGAATGAACTCAAAAGCATTTTGGAGTTCTGGATCGCCGAAGGAGTAAAAATGTTCCGTGTCGATAATCCGCATACAAAACCGGTATATTTCTGGGAATGGCTCATTGCAGAAATCAAGAGCAAACATCCCGACGTCATCTTTTTGTCCGAAGCGTTCACTGCCCCTCATATGATGTATCATTTGGCTAAGATTGGCTTTACGCAATCCTATACTTATTTTACTTGGCGGTACACCAAAACGGAGATCACCGAATACGTTGAAGAGCTCACCCAAACCCCTGTGCGGGAATATTTCCGACCCAATTTTTGGCCTAACACTCCTGATATACTTCCGTTCCACCTGCAGAGCGGAAAAGAATCGGTTTTTATCACGCGTTTGTTCTTGGCAGCCACGCTGAGTTCCAACTACGGCTTTTACGGTCCGGTCTATGAGCTCATGGTGCATGAGGCCTTGCCCGGGAGAGAGGAATATCTGAACAGCGAAAAATATGAGTTGCGTCATTGGGATTGGGATCGGGATACACGGGTGAAAATGCTGATCGGCATCATCAACAAGGCTCGTCGGGAAAATACCGCATTGCAGTTTACAAATAATATTGAATTTCTTAATATACAAAATGAACATATATTGGCTTATTACAAAGTGGATCCTCAGCGCTCCAACCACATCATCTGTGTCGTAAACCTTCACCCCGATTACGTACAGAGTGGTTTTGTACAAGTACCCCTGGAAAAAATCGGGCGAAGGGAAGATGAGGCTTTTGTCGTACACGACCTGCTTAACGACGCTCGCTACACCTGGCGAGGACGTTGGAATTATGTAGAACTCAACCCGCACATCTTGCCTTGTCATCTGTTTCGCATTGAGGAACCCTGAGGGCAAAACCTTTTTTAATTTTTCGCCACAAAAGGCGCCGTGCAGGCACGTCCCTCTTCTTTGGGCAGCGTCGGTGGAGTCACAGACCAAAGCATGCAACGTTGGCTCGAACAGGAAGTCTTGCCTGCTTATCTGCCTGCCTGTCGCTGGTTTGCCGCTAAGGCAAGGGTGCTGCAATCGGTAAAACTGCTGCATCATCTGCCCCTTCCTGCTGCAGGTTGTGCTTTATGGATCGTACAGGCCCAGTTCTCTGATGGTGGCAGCCAGAGCTATTTGCTTCCCGTCCGCTTTACGGCCTCTGCCGAAGAAGTGCCCCAAAAGGCGGTGATTGGCGCGGGGCCCTCGGGCTGCTGGTCAGATGCGTGTTTTGACGCTGGTTTCCGCAATTTTTTGTTGGAAGCTATACATCAGAAACAGCGTCTAAAATTCGATGGAGGCGAGTTGCAGTTTAGCGCCGGAAAAATGCTGCTGCCCTACTCTGATCAAACTCGCATTGCTTCACGGGTTCTTGAGGCTGAACAAAGTAATACAGCCATGATTTACGAACCGGAACAGGCGGGCGACGGCGGCTTTTTTCTCAAGATCTATCGTCGTTTACAGGCCCAATTGAATCCAGAGGTAGAGGTTTCGCGCTATCTTACGGAGCAAGCTCGCTTTGGGCATATTCCCCCTTACGCCGGAGCCGTTCATTGGAAGCCCGTTGCAGGAAAAAGGATGACGCTGGCAATCTTACAAAAGCGCGTCAATGCTCAAGCTGATCTATGGCGCCTCTGGTCAACTTGGCTTTCCAATGGGGGACCTTCGCTGCCGGAACCTTTGCTGCTGCAGGCGGCCTTGCTTGCCAAGCGCACTGCAGCATTGCATCAAGCATTAGCGGATTTTGAGGGCCATTCGGCTTTTTTGCCGGAACCTTTTAATTCCACCTATTGCGCAAGGCTCGTGCGGCGTTGCCGCCAGTCATTACGCCGCGTAGTTCAGTTGCTTCAAGCACGTCAGGACCTTTTGCAAGGCTATGCCCGAGACTGGGCTCGCTATTTTTTGACCCACCACCATTTAGCTGAGGGGTTGTTCGGGCACATGCTTACGAAACAACTATTGAGCTTGCGTATTCGCATCCACGGCGATTACCATTTGGGCCAGGTGCTTTTTGATGGTTCGGATCTGATCATTCTGGATTTTGAAGGAGAACCCGACCAAACGCTGCTTCAACGGCGCACCAAGCATTCGCCCTTGAAAGATGTGGCCGGTATGCTTCGCTCCTTTCATTACGTTCTTTGGGCTCCTTACCTCATTCACAACACCCTGCCCGACGCTGCGGCACAAATGCACCTGCGCCAGCAATATCAGCAATTAGCCGATTGTTTTCTGCAACACTACTACGCAGCAGGAATTTCAGCGTTGCAGCGGGCCGATGCATCCGAAATAGAATTTTTATTGCAATTTCATATTATGGAAAAAACTATTTATGAATTGGGTTACGAACTCAACAGCCGCCCCACATGGGTAGGCATCCCGTTGCTGGGTGTCGTTTCGCTGCTCGAAACGCTAGCCAACAGCTCCGCCCTTTAAGCCAAACGCAACATGCGTTATCTTCACGGCCCTTTCTGAGCGGAAATCTGCATTTTCGATGCAACCCCATGCACATTTTTCAGTAAAAAGATAAAACTTATTCTTATGGATACAGTCAAGGCTTCAAACGAAACGGAAGCTTTCCTGAAAACCATTCAGGACAAGAATCCGCATGAACCGGAGTTTCTTCAGGCCGTTCAGGAGGTGGCCCAGGACGTGTTGCCCTACATTGAAGCACATGCCCGCTACCGCCAGGCACGTATTCTGGAACGCCTTGCCGAGCCCGACCGCATCGTCATTTTTCGCGTCTGCTGGATCGACGATCAGGGGAATTACCGCATCAACCGCGGCTATCGGGTTCAAATGAATAATGCCCTCGGGCCTTACAAAGGTGGCTTGCGTTTCCATCCTTCCGTCAACTTGAGCATATTAAAGTTTTTGGCTTTCGAACAGGTATTTAAAAATGCGCTCACGGGCTTGCCTTTGGGTGGCGGTAAAGGGGGCAGTGATTTTGATCCCAAAGGCAAGTCGGACAATGAAGTCATGCGCTTTTGTCAAAGTTTTATGACGGAATTGTTCCGCCATATCGGTCCCGACACCGACGTGCCAGCTGGCGACATCGGTGTAGGAGCCCGTGAAGTAGGCTATCTGTTTGGCCAATACAAACGGCTTCGGAATGAGTTTAGCGGCGTGCTCACCGGTAAGGGCATAGAGTACAGTGGTAGCTTCATACGGCCGGAAGCTACGGGCTACGGCTGTGTGTATATGCTCGAGGAAATGCTGCGAACGCGGCAGGAGCAACTGAAAGGGAAGAAGGTAGTCATCAGTGGTTCGGGCAATGTCGCCCAATATGCCGCTGAGAAAATCATGCAGCTCGGCGGTCGGGTAGTTGCCCTCAGCGATAGCGATGGATTCATCCATGATCCCGACGGCTTGGATACGGAAAAATTCAAATATCTTTTATGGCTTAAGAATGAGCAGCGTGGGCGCATCGCCGCATACGCTCGTCAATTCGGCTGTGGCTATTACCCGGGAAAAAAGCCGTGGGCCGTGCCCTGCGATATCGCTATTCCTTGTGCAACCCAAAATGAACTCAACGGCGACGACGCCCGCACCCTCACTGACAACGGCTGCATAGCCGTGGTTGAGGGGGCTAACATGCCGTGCACCCCTGAAGCGGTAGAGTGGTTTTTGCAGAAAAAAATCTTATATGCCCCTGGCAAGGCCAGCAATGCTGGTGGGGTGGCCGTTTCAGGCCTGGAAATGAGTCAAAATTCCTTGCGCCTTCGTTGGACCCGTGAAGAGGTAGATGAGCGTCTGCGCAGCATCATGCGGCAGATCCATGAAACGTGCCTACGCTTTGGCCGCATGGAAGATGGTTCGGTAAACTATGTCAAGGGCGCTAACATCGGTGGCTTTGTGCGTGTAGCCGATGCCATGCTGGCTCAAGGATTGGTATAACAGCTGCCCAACGCGATGGCTACGTCAGGCAGCCGACGTTAAAGGCTGCTGAATGGCTTGCCAACGACGTTGGTGGCGGCGCTGGGTACACACACGCACCCAGAGGCGCACATACCATGGCACTCTTTCGTATAGCAGCCGCCGCTCAGAATCGGACAAAACATCATGTACCCATGGAACAAACAGTGCCTGATAGCTTAAAGGAGCACGCTGGCGAAGGCGCCGATCCAGCCTCAGCTGTTCAGAATGCGATACTTGCTTTTCTACCATTTGGCAAATCAGTTCCTCTTCATGTTTGATGTGCTGATGGAACTGTTGCGCCAACAGAATCATGCGCTCCTGCAAGAGTGGCTGTACATCAGCTGCTGCTTGCGTCAGTGCACGCAAAAGCAGGCCATCCATCTCATCCAGCAAAAATTGCAGATGCTGATGCTCTGTTTCGATCGCTTCAATTTCCTCAGAAGGCAAGCCAATACGTCGCTCCAGCTCCTGAAAGAGAAAATGATCCTCAGCCTGATGGTGTTTGTCCAGAAGGGAGCGGAAATGCCTGAACCACTGATGTAAGGCCTTGAGTTCAGCTTTGCGGTATTTGTCCAGATTGATTATTTGTTGCTGCAGCAGGCTTAGATCGCGCATCAACGCACGGTGGCCATAAAAAGGTGTTTGTAGCGCAAACGATGTAGCAGAGTAATCAATTCTCATGGTACCCCCTAACAAAAGTACAATATGAGGCGGGGGATCGTTCAGGGGTCCTCCTTGCCATGTATGTCAGGGTCTAAGCGTTTTTCGTTTGAAAAGACTAAAGGTTAGCTTTGACTCATGCGACTGTGGTTGATTGGTTTGGCTGTTGCCTGCAGCCTTCAGCTTTCTGCTGCTACCGTAGTAATACGGGTAGTTTCCATGCCGTCCAACACCCCACCGGCCGATCCGATTTACATTGCCGGCACGTTTAATGGATGGAATCCCGCACATTCTTCCTACAAGCTTGCGCTCATCAATGGAGTTCCTACCATCACTCTTCAGGGAAATGGAACCATAGAGTTTAAGTTTACCCGAGGCTCATGGGCTAAAGTGGAATGCAAGGCTGATGGGTCGTTTCTTCCCAACCGCACTTTCACCTTTGGCTCAGCCGATACGCTTGAACTTTCCATCGCCGCATGGGAAGATCTCATAAGTGGCAACACCTCCACTGCCTTGCCCAACGTGATTTTGCTTTCCGACAGCTTTTACATGCCTCAGCTCAATCGCTACCGTACCATCTGGTTGTATTTGCCCGACGACTATCACACCGCCCCTTCAAAATATTACCCGGTGTTTTATTTGCAAGATGGTCAGAATGTTTTTGACGCTGCTACTTCTTTTGCCGGCGAATGGCAGGTGGACGAAACCCTGCATGCCCTGCAGCAAGCCGGTGATTGGGGGTGTATCGTAGTCGCTATCGCTAACGACGGCCAGCATCGAATTGATGAATACGCTCCGTTCGTAAATCCTGCTTATGGCGGTGGCGAAGGTGATGCTTACCTTGACTTTATTGTGCAAACGCTCAAGCCTTATATAGATGCTAATTATCGCACGATGCCAACTCGCGATTACACAGCCATCGGTGGCAGCTCTATGGGCGGTCTCATCGCATTTTACGCTGCCCTGCGTCACGATGACGTTTTTGGAAAGGCAGCTGTTTTTTCTCCTTCCTTTTGGTTTGATGATTCTTTGCTTATCTACACAGCAGCGCATCAGAAGCAATGGCCGTTGCGGCTTCGCTTTGTTGCTGGCTATAGCGAAAGTGCCTCCATGGTGCCCAACATCCGTAACATCTATAAGCTTCTGGTGCAAGCCGGTTATGGCAGCCATGAAATAGACACTTCTTTTCACATAGACGGTCAGCATGTCGAATGGTTCTGGGCACGCGAATTCGGACCAGCCTACCAATGGTTGTTTTCCAATCTGGGAGCTGCACCCGAGCCGGAAATATCTCAAATAGTGATCTATCCACAGCCTGCCCATGACGTGGTGATGCTCGGAGGTCCTTTTCTAAAGGGCCAGCCCCTTGACATACACCTTTTCGACAGCACGGGGGCCTTGCTTTGGTCCACATGGATCAGAGCCGGTCAGCCTTTAAGCATAAGTCATTTGCCGGCAGGAAGCTATCTCATTCACATAAGGCATGAAACGCGACGCTATGCGGCTTCGCTTCGCATTGCCAGATGATCAATTCCAAAAGGATCATCTGAGTATGGCCAATCGGTCGCCGTCTAACTTGATCAGGATAAAAACAAGAATAGTAAACGAGACCAGCGAAGATCCCCCGTAGCTGACATACGGCAGGGGAATTCCGATGACGGGCATAAGCCCTATGGTCATGCCAATATTGATGACCACATGAAAAAACAAGACGGCCGCCACGCAATAAGCATAAATCATCGAAAAGCGTGAACGCTGGCGCTGCGCCAGATATATAATTCGCAGGATGGTTGCCAAAAAGAGCAAGAGCAGCAACGTGCTGCCCCAAAAGCCAAACTCTTCCCCTATGGTACAAAAAATAAAGTCGGTGCTTTGTTCTGGAACGAAATTGTAGCGGGTAAGGGTGCCTTGCAAAAATCCCTTACCCCAAAAACCGCCTGAACCGATAGCAATCTTAGATTGGCGGACGTTGTAATCGGCATCCTGAGCACTGGCTTGTTGCCCTAAAAGCACCCGAATGCGATCCTGCTGATGTGGTTCCAATAAATATTCAAAAACATAATGAGAAGCAAAAACGTAACCTAAGGACAACAACAAGGTCAGTATCGTGGTAAGGGTCAAGCTTTTATTTTTTCGAAACAGGAAGATGACCAGTGCACCCAACCCAAAAAGTATTAAAATGAGGGTCGTTTGATTTACTACTATAGTTAACAAGGTAAGCAAGAGAAAAAGAAATACGGCAAGCATATAGAATGGTGACATTCCGAAACGGTACAAGACCAGGGCAAAAGAGGCAAAAACGATAGCTGAGCCGGCATCACCTTGCAACAACACCAGCACGGCGGGCAAACCTAAAATAAGTAAGGCCGCAACCTGCATGGACAGCTTGCGGATGTTGAAGTTTTGGCTGCCCATCAGCTTAGCCAGAGCCAACGCTGTAGCGAACTTGGCAAACTCACTGGGTTGAATGCGCACGGGACCCAACGCCAACCAGTTGGTGTCCCCCCTGACGGTAATTCCATAGACGAATACCAAAATCAGCAATAACATCATCAATGCATAGACTGGATACGCAAATACCGTAAAAACCTTGGAGTCCATAAGTACGATAATTCCTGCCACGACAAGGCTGATCAGAATCCAAATCATTTGCCTGCCGTGCATTTGGGTGAGGTCAAAAAAGCGAGAGCCTTCTCCTGCAGTGGTGGAATAAACAGCCAATAGACCCACCAGCATGAGGGCCAACACCAAACTGATCAGCATCCAGTCGATGCCTTGATTGGGGCGGCGTGCGGCGTGGTATGTCATGGGATCAAATCAGCCTCCAGCATGCGCTGCTCGAGGTAGCGGCGCTGAAAAGCTATCGTGTCGTTCAAATATTTTTCCATCATTAAGCTGGCTATGGGAGCAGCGAAGGAAGCACCCCAGCCTGCATTTTCCACCACCACCGCAATGGCAATGCGCGGCGAATCTACCGGCGCAAAACCGATGAACAACGAATGATCGCGCCCATGCGGATTTTCGGCAGTTCCGGTCTTTCCCGCTGAACTAACACCCGGGATGCGCACCCATCGGCCTGTTCCAGCTTCCATGACCTGAAACATCCCTCGGCGCAGGGCATTTACATGAGCAGTATCCAGATCCATGACGTGGCGTACAACTGTGGGTAGTCGTCTTTCCTGCGACCCTTGAACGCTACGGACAACGTGAGGCGTGTACCACCAGCCTCCGTTGGCCAAAGCGGCCGTCATGTTGGCAAGCTGCAAAGGGGTCATGCCTAATTCCCCTTGTCCGATTCCCAGAGAAATTACAGTCACTGAATTCCATCTGTTTTTTCCATATAACTTATTGTAATAGTCCGATCCCGGAACAAACCCATAACCTTCGTTGGGTAAATCGATGCCGGTGCGCTCGCCAATTCCTAATGTGGCAAGGATGGCTTTCCATTGATCCAAGCCTTGGGCAACATGGGCAAACCGACGGTCATCAACAGTTTTGCGGAAAATATGACAGAAATAACTGTTGCATGAGTGTTGAATAGCTGTAGCTACATCGGGAACGTACCCTGAATGGTGACAAGTTACGCTCAACGTGCCTACCACATAAGCTCCTGGGCAGGTGTACTCAGTAGTTGAGGTGATGCTTCCGATTTTGAGGGCTGTGAGGGCCATGGCAGGCTTGAAGGTGGAACCCGGCGGATAAGCGGCCTTCAGAGGTCGGACAAAGAGCGGCCGCAAACTGTCGGTAGCTAAACGCTGGAAATTGCGGGTTCGTTCCATGCCGGTCAGTAATGCGGGATCGTAATTGGGGCTGCTCACCAGGGCCAGCACTTCCCCTGTGGAAGGCTCAAGCGCTACAATGCTACCGATCTTGTTTTGCATGAGCAACTCACCATATTGTTGCAGCTCAATATCAATAGTGGAGATCAGATTGGCACCCGGAATGGCTGCTGTGTCGTAACGCCCTTCGGCAAATGAGCCTTGCTCCCGGTTATGAACATCAACCAGTACAAAGCGAGAACCTTTGCGGCCACGCAGGACGTTTTCGTAGGAGTGCTCAATACCGCTGATACCGATGTAATCGCCCATCCGATAATAACCGCCTCCTTGTTCGATATGACGTTGGTTCACCTCCCCGATGTAGCCTAATAAATGTGCGGCTGCCTTGTAAGGATAGGAGCGAATGGTGCGTACCTGGCCAAAAAAGCCAGGGTATAGATACAGCTCCTCCTGAACGGCAGCATATTTTTCTACCGATAGGCCCTTGAGCAGCAACGAAGGCTTGTACCGGGAATAAGCTGCAGCCTTGAGCAAGTTTTGCCGAAGCAAGCTATCGCTGATGCCTACCAAAGCACAGAATGCAGCGGTATCAAATGCCGTAACCTGTGAAGGAACAACCCATAAATCATATTCATTTTGATTATCGACGATGAGTCGTCCTTTCCGGTCAAAAATCAAGCCTCTTGGCGCAAATACCGTAACCTCACGAAGCACGTTGTTGCGTGCCAGCTGTTGGTAGTTTTTGCTTAATACCTGAATCTGAAACAACCGCAACACATAAACAATAATTACCGCAATGACCACATATTGAATTACCCAACGCCGGTTCTGGTAGACATCCGTCATAACGCCGTGCTGCCATAGCAAAGTTGCTGGTTGGTTTTGTACTCATGCAAGAGCGGCGCCATGTATCTTCAATGCCCAAAGGCGCCACCATGCAACGGGACCACAGGGTATTTGAATTGTTGCAGCTCGAGATGCAACGGCAGCAACGAGGATTGGAACTTATTGCGTCGGAAAATTTCGTCAGCCGCCAAGTTTTAGAAGCGATGGGCAGCGTGCTCACCAACAAGTATGCTGAGGGCTATCCAGGACGGCGCTATTACGGCGGCTGTCACGTCATCGATCAGGTAGAACAGCTGGCCATCGATCGACTCAGGCAGCTCTTTGGTGCTGCATATGCAAATGTGCAACCTCATTCCGGAGCTCAGGCAAACATGGCTGTATATTATGCTTTATTGCGCCCCGGTGATAAAATTTTGGGCCTAAACCTCTCGCATGGGGGGCATCTTACTCATGGTTCTCCGGTAAGCATTTCGGGTTCTTGGTTTCAACCGGTTTTTTACGGCGTAGATCGGGAATCAGGGCGCATTAACATGGATGAAGTCGAACGTATTGCTCATCAGGAAAAACCTAAACTGATCATTTGTGGAGCCTCTGCTTATTCGCGTGACTGGGATTATGCGCGTTTTCGCCAAATCGCCGATGCCGTAGGGGCTTTCTTGATGTGCGACATGGCCCATCCGGCAGGTCTGATCGCTTCCGGCTTGTTGACTAATCCCTTGCCTTTTTGCCATGTTGTGACTTCCACGACGCACAAAACCCTGCGTGGGCCGCGTGGAGGCATTATTCTATTGGGAAATGATTTTGATAATCCATTCGGGTTAAAAACCCCCAAAGGAGAAATCCGTAAGATGAGCAACGTCATTGATAGTGCTGTATTCCCAGGCATCCAGGGCGGGCCCCTTGAGCATGTTATTGCCGCAAAGGCTGTGGCTTTTGGTGAGGCGCTTACAGAAGAATTCCGACAATATTGTCAGCAAGTCATCAAAAATGCGAGGGCCATGGCCAAGGCTTTTATTGAATTGGGCTATCATATCGTTTCCGGTGGCACTGACAACCATTTAATGCTCATAGACCTGCGCAATAAGAATATCACTGGAAAGAGGGCAGAACAGTTGCTGGAACAGGCCGATATCACTGTAAACAAAAACATGGTGCCTTTTGACGATAAATCTCCTTTTATAACCTCCGGTATTCGGGTAGGAACGGCCGCTGTGACCACCCGTGGCATGACCGAGCCAGAAATGGAGCTCATAGTAACTCTGATTGATGAGGTTTTAAGAAAGGGAGAAGATACTCATGTACTAAATTCTATACGAGAAAAAGTGAATAAGCTGACAAGCCAATTTCCCTTGTATTGATATAGTGTTTCGTAAGTCGTTAAATATTAGTTACTTATTCGAATGAAGGCATTAAGATTTGGCCTGTAACTTTTCCACATTGTTGTCGTAAAATCTACCGCTTTTTAGGTAGATCTCTTCACCTTAAATAGGTAGCCTATGAAGGCCATAAACCCCCGTGGCGTCAAAGCTCTTTTACTCCTAGTTGGTGAAGCGTTGCTGCTTCCGGCTTACGTTTTAGGGCAGGTGATCAACGTGGAGCTCTCAACACGGCGGACCTTGCCTCCCCATTTTTTAGGTTATAATGGGCAGAACACCATTCGAAATGGTTCTTCATGGGTAAATCCTGATTTGGTTCAAAATGTACCCAACTTAAAAGCTAAGGTTTTTCGCTATCCTGCAGGAGGCATAGGGAACTGGTGGGACTGGCGTCGGGGCTGGTTTGTTGATGTGCCTTATTTGCCTTCGAACTACAAAAACTTGCCGCGTCAACCTAATTATTTACATAACTATAAGGTGGTGGCTGACGCTACGGGAGCTCAGACTGTATTCATGCTTAACATGGTCACTTCCACCTTGCAGGAACAATTGGCCATGTTGCATCATGCTGATTCATTAGGTTTTGAAATTAAATATGTGGAACTCGGCAACGAGTTTTACATTTCTGCTGATGACGAAGATGCCGGTGAAGGCTCCCGTTACGTCGACTCTGTATTCAAATATGTTAAAACCTACGCCGATATGGCTAACATATGGATTGATTCCATACATGCGCACTTTCCCAATGCCCTGGTTGCGGTTCAAGGATGCTTTCAGAAAAACCAGAAACCCAAACGACTTAAATGGAATGACTCTTTGCGCATTTTGCTTAATGGACGCGAAGACGCGTGGAGCTTTCATACTTATTATTCTTCCAGCTGGAACGATACCACCGAAACGCAAGCGGACAAACAGGTTCAAACCATAGATGAAGTTCCTAACTGGCTCTACCAGCCCTTCAAAATGTGGAAAGTTTTCCAGGATCGAACCATTCCTCAAATTCCGCCCGGTAAGCAGTTCTGGAATACGGAATACAACATGACCGATCACGACAGACCGGTGCACGGTCTTTGGGCTCATGGGCTCTATCTTCCTGTACAAACTCTGCAGTTTCTCAACGATGACCGATTTAAGGTATTGACTTGTCATGCCATGGTAGGGACCGCGCTTTATGGTCAGTATTTCTTCGTCACGAATGGCTTTCATTTAGGCGGGGAAGATGGCGAGTGGACACCTTTGCCTAATCCTCCATCCACTCAATATTACGGCTTAACAGCCACGGGCCATACCATGAAAATGTTGGGTGAGGCTATGTGGGGCAAGAACTATGCCTCTCCGCTGGTTTTTACACCTTCACCCCAAGTGATGACTGTGGAAGACTATGGAGCCTCTGTTTATTATTACCCAGCAGTCTATGGATGGATGTTTTCGAGTGATACCGCTTCAGCGGCAATAATTATTAATCTATCAGACACAGCACGTACCATCAATTCATCATTTTTTGGGTCGGGGTCTTATCTCCAGAAATATGCGCCTCCTTTAAGGCCTATTGCACGAAATGATAGCCTAACTATTGTTTCTGGAACGCTAGGGAGCACCCTACTACTTCCTCCTTATTCCGCCACCAAGATCCATTGCTCTTTGGTACCAGCTCCTCCGCCCACGGTTGAAATCACCGTTATTGGCAATACGACCATCTGCGCAAATCAAACGACTACTTTGGATGCGGGACCGGGTTTCGTGCGGTATGTCTGGTCCACCGGTGATACCACCCGAACCATTACAGTACGGACTGGAGGAAATTATTGGGTTCGTGCCTACACGGTTTGGAACGGCTACTATGGAGCTGATACAGTTACCATTACGGTAAATCCCACTCCCAAGAGGCCCAACTTAATTCCACAAGGAAGCCGCAGCTTCTGCCAAGGGGGTAGTAGGCTTATTGTGCCTACGTACTCAGGAGCTGCCCCGCCGTCGATAACTTACTTGTGGAATACAGGTGACACTACTGCAAACTTATTGGTAACACAAGGCGGGCAATATTGGGTTGTGATTACTGATCAAAATGGCTGTACAGCCGTTTCGGATACTGAGGTTATAACGGTTTACCCTTTGCCTAGTCCAATTATCACTGCTAACGGACCGACGGAATTCTGCTACAATCAAAGCGTTACCCTTTCGGCACCCCCTGGCTACACAAACTACAGCTGGTCTCCTAGCGGTTTTGGCCAAAATCGTGTTGTTACCCAATCGGGAACCTATTATGTTACAGTTACCGACAGCAACGGATGCGTAGGTACAAGCCAAAATGCTATCACAGTAACAGTCTATGATTTGCCCACTCCCACCATAACTACCGTAGGCGGAGGCCCGCAGTTTTGCGCTAATGCGGGAGTTTATCTGCAGGCAAACCCATCCGGTTATAATTATCAATGGCAAAAAAATTTAATCAATATAGCTGGAGCGACAAATCAGACGTACGTGCCTACGGAAAATGGCCCCTATCGTGTGGTGGCTACCGATCAATATGGATGCAGCCGCACTTCCTCACCTGTAAACATTACCATCTATCCGCTTCCTTCCCCCAACATTGTTGTTTCTGGCGGTACCAGTATCTGTGAAGGGCAAAGCACGACGCTTAGTTCAAATAATACATATGTATCATACCTCTGGAGCACCGGTGCTACCACATCCTCGATCACGGTTTCTGTCACGGGAACGTACTACCTAACGGTAACCGATCAAAACGGCTGTGTGGGTACCTCTGCCGGTAAAACCATCACGGTTCATCCCAATCCCACACCTACTATTGTTGCACTTGGTCCCACAGAGTTTTGCGAAGGTGGAAGCGTCACTTTGCAAGTGACGCAGACGTATAACAGTTATGCCTGGTCAAACGGTACGGTAGGTCAGTCTAAGACATTTTATGACAGCGGTACTTATTGGTGTACCGTTACAGATTTCAATGGCTGCACCGGAGTTTCCAATTCCATAACCGTAACTGAATATATTTTGCCGTTGCCCAGCGTGTTCAGTAGCACGGGTCAATCGGCATGGTGTGCCAACGCAGGTGTTTATCTGTCAACCAACATTACAGGTTATAACTATCAATGGCAGCTTGGGGGATCTAATATTTCCGGAGCCACCAATCAAACCTACACCCCCACGGCTGGAGGAAACTACCGTGTGGTCATCTCAAATTTCTTTGGATGTACAAAACGGTCCGATCCTTTTGCAGTAACCCTTCATGCTCTGCCCAATCCCTCCATAACCGTAACGGGAGGAACGAACATTTGCCAAGGGCAATCATCGACGCTTTCTACAGGTGTTTACAACAGCTACTTATGGTCTACAGGTGCTACGACACAATCAATTGTGGTTAATACGACCGGCACCTATTACGTGACGGTAACGGATGCAAACGGGTGCGTGGGCACGTCGTCGGGCAAAACCATTACAGTAAATCCAAATCCGACGCCAACCATCGTTGCATTGGGTAGTACCGATATCTGTCAGGGAAGCAGTGTCACGTTACAGGTTACCCAGACATATAGTAGTTATCAATGGTCTAACGGGACGGTGGGGCAAAGTAAGTCGTTTAGTCAAAGCGGTACTTATTATTGCACCGTCACTGATGCTAATGGGTGCACCGGTGTTTCCAACTCCATTACCATAACGGTACATTCTGTGCCTACACCCACCATTGCCTCAAGCACAGGACAGACGACGTTCTGCAGCAATGCTGGTGTTTATTTGGCCGCTAATCCTGTCGATAATAGCTACAGTTATCAATGGATCAAAGGCGGCGTGGAGATGCCTGGTGAAACAAACACGACTCATTATCCAACTTCTACGGCTAACTACAAGGTCCGCATTTCCAACTGGCTGGGTTGTTCCGCTACGTCATCAGCCTTTTCAGTTACGGTGCTTTCGGCACCCAATCCATCCATCAACATTACCGGAAACACCGTCTTGTGCAACGGGCAAACGGCCACACTCACAGCTTCACAAAACTATTCAGCATATCTCTGGTCAACGGGAGCTACCACGAAATCCATCACCGTTAGCACTGCAGGAACCTATGTGCTCACCGTCACCTCCTCAAACGGCTGTACGGCTGTAGCTACTCCGGTAACCATTACTTCCTCGATTCCCAACGTTACCATTTCTGCTTCGGGGCCGCTTACGTGGTGTGGCCCGGGCAGCGTAACGCTTTCTGTACCTACCTATTCTAGCTATTTGTGGAGTACAGGTGCCACCACGCAGTCAATCACAGTAAGTGCTTCGGGTACCTATTCATGCACTGTAACAGATGCAAACGGATGTACAGGCACCTCAAATTCGGTCACAGTCACCGCAGGCAGTAATTTGTCCCCTGTTATTGCCTCGTCTAATGGAGTGTATTTGTGTACAGGTCAATCGACAGTTCTGTCTACAACGCAGCCATTTCATAGCTACCTGTGGTCAACAGGTGCAACTACAGCTACCATTACCGTTTCTCAAGCAGGCACTTATACAGTTACAGTAACGGATGCAGCAGGATGTACGGGAGTGTCCAGCCCATTTACTGTAGTTTCAGTTACGTCTCTGTCGCCAATCATAACGGCAGGCAGTGCGACTAAATTTTGCTCGGGTGGCCATGTGGTGTTGTCTGTTACAGAGCCCTATACGAGTTATCTATGGTCGAATGGAGCTACGACGCAGTCTATCACAGTAACTACTTCAGGTACGTATTCGTGTACCGTAACCAATGCAAGTGGGTGCACGGGCACCAGCAACAGCATTACGGTAACGGTAGTCAGTAGCCTGGATAAGCCCGTTATATCTTCGAGTTCAGGAAATAACACCTGGTGTGAAACAGCAGGCGTATATCTTACCACCAATGCTGTCGGTTACAGTTACCAATGGTCTAAAGGTTCGACCAATATCGCAGGGGCTACCAATATCCATTACACACCCACGAGCAGTGGAACATATAAAGTTCAAATAACCGATAATGCCGGGTGTACCAAAAAATCGGACGGCTTTGCCATTACGATCAACAAGAATCCTACGCCAAGCATTACGGTCACAGGAGGTACAACAATTTGCCAAGGTCAGACCACTACTCTTTCCGCGAACAAAGATTACAGCAGTTATCTGTGGAGTACCGGAGCCACAACAAAGAGCATAAACGTAGGATCCTTAGGTACTTTTTCTTACACCCTTACCGTCACCGATGCTAATGGATGCACCGGTACCACGAGTCCGGTGACCGTCACCACGCATCCCAAGCCCATAGCTACCATCACAGCTTCGGGACCTACCAGCTTCTGCGACGGAGGAAGTGTTACGCTTAGCGCTAATTCGGCCAGCTCTTATAAATGGTCCAACGGCAAAACCACTCAGTCTATTGAGGTGACTTCGAGTGGCACCTACAGCGTAACCATCACGGACGCAAATGGATGTAAGGACACCTCAGAGGTGGTAACAGTTACGGAATGGATTTTGCCTGATCCAACCATAACCCTCACGGGGCCGGCTACCTTCTGCAGCAGCACTCCCTCAACGTTATCCACCATCACAGGGCCATACTCATATCAATGGTTGAAGGGAAGCAACATTGTAGCGGGAGCAACGAACCGCACGTATCAACCCACTTCGAGCGGAACATATAAAGTGGAAATAAAGGATGCAAACGGGTGCACAAAGAAATCCTCCTCTGGCGTGAAGGTCACGGTAAACAACTGCAGAGAAAATGAAGATCAACTGGAGCAGCCGTATCAAATACAGATATACCCGAATCCTACTTCAGGAGTCTTTACTTTACAGTCCTCATTATTTAGCTCCGGCGAAACGTATTATTACGTCGAAATATACAATCAAGTCGGGCAGTTATTAATACGTGAACGGGTTTATGTTCCTTCAGGAACGGCATCTTTACGCTTGGACGTGAGCGGTCTGCCGTCAGAAGGAATTTACATCTTGCAACTGCGTAACGCAACCTACATGGTCCGACAGCGCTTTTTGTTCTTGCGTTGATGGTCTCATGGTTGTGCTTTGGACACGCGCTCTGGGTGTTATCGTGCAGGGGGGAACGTCTTTCAGTTCAGAACGGTAATGCGAAATACCCGATGCGCAGAACCGTCTTCCCGAAATAGTTGTACGAGGTAATTGCCTTTTGGAATGCCGGACACGTCTGCTATTAACTCTGATGCTGTCCGATGAATAGCAACGGGCAATGATTGTCCCCAAAAATTATAGATGCGAATGTTCCACTGATAAATATTTTCGAGTACTGGTATGCGGATCTGATTGTTTATCGAAAAAAAAATGTATGGAGCGTCTGGCTTTGGATGTTTGTCCAGGCCCACTGCGCAGGACAAATAAAAGGGCTGAGCAAAGATGCCCGCATTATTGCTTTCGCTGACCTCTGCGACTTTGTCGTGCGGGTCTATTGAATAGCCAATAAATAAGGGATCAGAGCTCCGGTAAGAATTAGGAATAGTATTTAACAACGTTGTGTCACAAAAGTTAAACGTCGTATCTACAAACACGGTATCGTTCGCATACAAGAAAAATCCAACTCTTAGATAAAAAAGTAGTTGGCTCGGAATAAGCAGTGCTGTTTTTCCCACGTATATGCCCACCTCCAAGTTGCAGCAGGCCGGCATACTGCCGTTGTTAATGACCTTGAGTGAGACGTTGGTCCAGTCAGGATCACCACTGTAGGTAACACTGAATTCTTCTACATACAAATCGGCCTGTCCTGAGGCATTAAGCATCATTAGGGCAATCCAAGTGGTAAACAAAGCCCGCACAAAAAACATGGGGTAAACTTAAAGTCAACTTTCGGTAATCAACAAGTCATTTTTGATTGTTCACGATGGGCTCAATACGCCTAGCTGTTTGCTTTTGGGTAGCAGTTTTCTGAAAAAAATTGAGCCCCATGCTCTAAGGCTTTGATTTTCTTAGAAAGGACATTATCTTTCGCCAAGCCAAATGCACTCGCCATGAATCCCACCCCCTCAAGAGTGTTAAGCATCCTTTTTCCTTTCCTTCTTCTGTGGCGTGAAGGCAATAGCCAGCCCCATGCCATGTCGTTAGGGTACCGTAGGCCTATTAACTCGGATTGGATCGGTTACAATGGTCAAAACATGATTCGTGATTCGCTAGGGTGGTCCAATCCTTATTTATTAAACAATCTGCCTAAACTGCGTCCTAAAACTATTCGCTATCCCGGCGGTGGCGTAGCCAACTGGTGGGATTGGAGAGAAGGTTGGTTTGTCAATCATCCGCTGCTTCCCTCTTCCTACGCAAGTGCACAGCGAAAGGACAATCGTTTGGACAAGTTTAAGCTCGCTCTTGACGCCACCGGTGCCACACCCATTTTTGTGCTAAATATGATTTCCTCCACCTTGTCCGAACAGTTAGCTATGTTACGACACGCCGATTCACTGGGTATTCCGATTAAGTATGTTGAATTAGGTAATGAGTTTTATTTAGATGGAGGAGAAGATTCGGTGGCCATCATGCAGGTATTTCCTACGGCTGCAGTTTATGCAGAGGTTGCTGCCCAATGGGCCGATTCTATACATAAATATTTTCCTCAAGCAAAAGTTGCGGTTCAAGGAGCTTACAATCGAAATAACGCTCCTCGCCGTATTACGTGGGATGAAACTCTATTCCCCTTGATGCGCGGTCAAAATGCGGTTTCCTACCACGGGTATATGGCTGCTGCCGCCGCTTCCGACCAGGACTATCAGATCACCGCCGGCACCTTTACCTTGGCAGAAGTGCCTGTCATGTTATCGCGCCCTTTTACAATGTGGCAGATCATGACGACCGAAGATTTCCCACTTGTGCCCCCCGGTAATGAAATCTGGATAACCGAATACAACTTGCGCGATAAGACCAAACCCACGCAGGGATGTTGGGCGCATGGCTTGTTTGCAGCAACCCAAACCTTGCAATTCCTCAACGAACCACGTATTACCCACCTTGCCTTTCACGCCATTTCAGGCACAGCTGTCGCTGGTTGTTTCTTTTTCAGCACCAAGGGCTTTGAATTTGGGGGTGACGGAAATTTTGTGCCACCCAACCCGTCGCCTGGCCCAACAAAGTATTGGGGAAAAACTGCAGCGGGCATCACCATGGAACTTATAGGTCTTGCATTAAAGGATGCGAAATATGTTTCGCCCTTGGAATTCAGTCCTAACCAGTACATTACTGTCACTGATGGTGATAACACCGTCACATATCCAGCTTTATATGGCTGGGCTTTTGAAAAAAATGATTCATTTCACGTAATAATCCTAAACCTATCGGGCAACGATCTAAAGGTTAAAACAGAAAATTTATTCCCTGGGGCAAGCAAATACATCCGGTATAGCGCAGAACCGCTGCTTTACGTTACGGACGACGCTCAAGTCACTTACAACTCCAATACCCCGTCTTCCAACTATTCTGCTAAGGCTTATTCCATAACGCATATTCGTTCGGCGGTGTTGCCAGCTCCTCCTCCGGTCGTCAATTTAGTAGTCAATGGCAATACAACTTTCTGCAGTGGTCAATCTGTTGAACTGGATGCCGGAGGAAATTACTTAGAGTATCGATGGAGTACAGGAGCAACAACGCGAAAGATCACCGTGTCCAGCAGCGGAACTTACTGGGTACGCGTACGTAACGTGGCAGGGGGATACTGGAGCGCCGACACTGTTGTCATCACGGTTTTACCTGCTCCTGCAAAACCTAAGCTGAATAATGTATCTAATCCTAATTTTTGCGTGGGGGAAACTGTAAGCTTGTCTGTGAAAAATCCTGATCCAAGCCTTACTTATCAATGGCCTAATGGTGTTACGGGTACTTCTTTTCAGGCGAGCTCCGGCGGTACCTACTACGTTACTGCCATCGATGCTAACGGCTGTACTGCAACCTCTGACGGTATTACATTAGTTCAACATCCTTTGCCTAATCCGGTTATTTCTCCGCCAGGACCAATAAATATTTGTCATAATCAATCGGTAACATTGGATGCGGGCCCGGGGTACAAATCCTATACTTGGTCAAACGGAAAGACAGGACAAACCCTCAAAGTAGAACAAACAGGATCTTACACCGTCACGGTTAAAGATAACAACAACTGTTACGGCACCTCAGCACCGGTTAGTGTCACGGTGCATGAGCCGGTGGATCCGGTGATCACTATCGTGGGGCCCACGGCGTTTTGCGAAGGGACCTCTCCAACCTACCTGCAGGCTCCGGCAGGTTACAGTTATCAGTGGCAAAAAGGCAGTAACATACTGCCAGGTGAAACCAAACAGAAGTACTATCCGACAACAGGGGGTAACTACCGCGTAACCATTACCGACGCCTATGGCTGTACTAAAAAGTCAGAATCCGTAAACATCACCGTTCATTCTAAGCCATCTACGAAAATTACCCTTCCTGCCGGGCAAGACAAAAAGATCTGCGAGGGTCAGGAATCCGTGACGTTGACAGCAAAAAGTTGTACGGGATGTACCTATCAATGGAAGAAAAACGGGAATAACATTAATGGTGCCACTAATATTACTTACACAGTAACTACGGCAGGAGATTATTCTTATAAAGTTACCGATGCAAATGGTTGTACAGCTACATCAAAAACGACTACCATCACCAACAACTGCCGTGAAGGAGATGCTTTAGCTGGCACCAGGCCCGAAATGAATATTTACCCCAACCCTGCCTCTGATTTTATATATCTTACGATTGAATTGCCGCATCCCGTGGCTTCGGCTCAGATTATGTTGTTTTCCACCTTGGGTCAATGCTTAGATGTGATGCACCTTTCGCAGGATGAGCTGGATCAACCCTTGCGGCTTCAAACTTCAAACCTGCCGCCGGGGTTGTATTTGCTGCGCTTGAGTTATCCAGGCGGAGTAGGGGTGCGGTTATTCGAAATTCAGCGGAGATAAGAATTTTCCGCCCAACTCAACCGCAGCGCCAACACCGTGTGATACGAAATGCTGGCAAAGTAGCTTTAGGCTTGCGTTGGGGATTTTAAAAAGATAAATGCAGAGCACGTGAATTACGCACAGCTCTTTATATATGTAAAAATTTTGTATATGATTCATGTTTGCCAAACAGGCCTTGTCAGGATTCCACGGTCACCGGTGTTGCGGCAGGCGCTGAAGCCATAAGAGGTTTTTTGCGCTTCAGCCCTAAACGATCGAACACCCAGTCTTTGAATTGTTCATTAAGCAGATACATGACTGGCACCACGACCAATGTGACAAAAGTGGCAAAGCCTAATCCAAAAATGATTGTCCAGGCCAACGGTCCCCAGAAGACCACATTTTCCCCTCCCAACCAGATGTCGGGCTTAAAGGCGGTAAACAAACCATAAAAATCGATATTCATGCCGATGGCCAGAGGAATCATGCCAAGAATGGCAGCTGTGGCTGTGAGCAAGACCGGTGTCATGCGGATGCGGGCAGCCTCAACGGCAGCTTCGCGCACAGGTACGCCTTGTGCTACAAGGACATCGGTGAACTCTACCAGCAAAATGCCGTTGCGGACCACAATTCCCAATAGAGCTACTAACCCTACCCCTGTCATCACAATCGATACGGTCATGCCAGTGATCCCGTAGCCCAACAACACGCCGATGATGCTGAAAAATACCTCGGCGAAAATGATAAGAGGCTTGGATACTGAATTAAACTGAGCTACCAGAATGAAAATGATCAGAAACAAAGAAATGATCCAGGCTAAGCTTAAAAAATTAATCGTTTCTTCAATTTCCTGACTGGCTCCGGCGTACCGGAGGATAATACCCTCCGGTAAGGGAAATTGCGACAATGACTGTTTGATCTGATTCATAATGATCGGCTGGCGGTTCTCAAAACCGCTCAGCAGATTGGACTCCAGCGTAATGACCCGCTTTTGATCGATGCGTTTTACAGCAGAGTAGGTCGTACCATATTCTATGGTTGCAAATGCGCTCAAAGGCACTTGCTTGATCTGACCTGTGGTCATGTCTCGGTAAGTGATCTTCAAATCTTTGAGCAACTCTAGATTTTTACGCTGGTCTTCTCGATATCGAATGACGATCGGAAAATCATCAGTGATTTCCTTCAATCGCGAGGCCTCTAAGCCGTAGACGGCATTTCGAATTTCAAATCCCGCTTGCTGGGTGGTGATGCCCAGCCGATTCATGCGTTGCCGGTCAAGCCGTATAACAATTTCCGGCTTTGTCGGTTGTAGGTCGGCCTTAAGCTCTTCAATGCCTGGTATGCGCAGCGAATCCAAATACCTTTTGATCCTCAGACTTACCTGCAATAATTCCTCCATGTCCTCTCCAACAACCTGAATGTTGACGGGCTTACCTTGGGGTGGGCCGTTTTGCTCCGCATTGACGGTGATCGACGAGCCGGTGATGTCTTTTACAGCTTCCCGAATCTTAGCTATATAGGGTTCTGTTTTTCGGTGTCGCCGTTCATTGGGATCAATGAAGTTTATAGCGACTTTTCCCTTATTAGTGCTCACACTCTGGTCAAAAGGATCTTCACTGGCGCCAAGTGCCACACTGGACACAATAGACTTAACCAAAGGATTATGCTCACCTAAGACCGTACGGATCCGTTGCTCTACAATGCGGGTCACTGAATCGGTTACGGCGGCATCGGTGCCACTGGGCATGACGATGTAAGTATAAATCGTGCTGGGATCACCGCTGGGGAATTGCTCGATTCCGGGTTTACGCAGAATAATTAAGGCAACAGAAAATATAAATAAAAAAATTATGCTTATGAAAATTTGCACAGGACGGTCTAACGTCCAGTGCAACAACGCCACATAATGTGCTTGCACCGCTGGCCAAAACCGCATCTGAAACCGACGCACCAACCGCACCAAAGCCAGTTGGTACAACCAATACAACACTACTGCGGTTACCAACAGATGGCCGGCAAGCCGCATGCCACTGAACGAGAGGGCCAAGCCCACAGCGGTAACCATTGCTGAAATCCATAGTGCTTTTCGGGATACCGGATTTCGATCGGGGTGCACAGGCTTCATAAACGTGGCAGCAAATACTGGATTGAACAAATAAGCTACCAGCAACGAGGCCGTCAGCGTCAGAATTAAGGTAACGGGGAGCCCGTACATGAAAGATCCGATTACGCCAGGCCAGAACAACAAGGGGAAAAACGGCGCTAGCGTGGTCAGCGTGCCCGACAACACAGGGGCAAATACTTCACCGGCAGCATATTTGGCGGCCTGCACAATAGGCATACGCCCGTTGCCAAACAACCGGTGTGTATTTTCAATCACGACGATAGCATCATCGACCACGATGCCCAAGCCCAGCAGAAACGCAAACAGCACAATAACGTTCATGCTCCAGCCCATAAGACTGAGAACGATGAACGCAATGAACATCGACAAGGGAACCGAAAAGGCCACAAACATGGCATCCGTAGCACCCATGAAAAACATCAGCACCACGGTAACTAAAACAAATCCGATTATGATGGTGTTAATCAGCTCTTTGACTTGCGTGCGCGTGAGTGTGGAAGTATCGCCCGTGATGGTGAGTGCGACATCCGAAGGAATGCTTTGACCGGAAACACGGGCGATTAAGGCACGGATACTGTCCGATGCTTCAATGAGGTTTTCTCCACTCTTTTTGATCACACTTAAAGTGATTACGGGTTCGTCATTAAGTCGAGCATAACTCTCTTGTTCCTTATATCCATCTCTTATCGTTGCCAATTGTTTAAGAGGGATAGCCTCATTGTGCATATTGCTTACCGTAAGCGCTTCCAAGTCGGCTACCGAACTAAATTCTCCACTGATGGTAATGCTGCGGCGCATGTCGCCTAATCGAATGGTGCCACCTGAAATCAAACGGTTTTCATTGCTGATGGCCGAGTAGATATCAAAAAGCGTCACTTTTGCCGCTTGCATCTGATACATGTCCACCTCGATTTGTATTTCCCTTTCCGGTGCGCCGATGAGGTCGACACGGGCGATTTGAGGCAACTGCTCTATCTGATCTTTCAGCAGCTCCGCATATCGCTTCAACCTGCCCAAATCGTAATCACCACTAACGTTCACCTGAAGAATAGGAAAATCGGCAAACTCAATCTTGGACACATTTGGCCCCCATGTGGGATCCAGATCTCCGGGTAATAGCGCCCGGGCTTTGTCTACAGCATCTTTGACAAGCTGATTGGCAGCGTTTATATCGGTACCGGAAACAAATTCTACCTGAATGGCGGAAAAATCTTGTACTGAGTTGCTCGTAATCCGGTAAACGCCGTTCAACGCGGCAATTTCTTTTTCCAAAGGGCGTGTAATCAGATTTTCAATGTCAGCCGGTGCAGATCCCGGATAAGCAGTCGCCACATAAATGGTGGGCAAGGTAACGTCGGGAAACAACTCTTTGGGCAAGTCCCGGTATGCCCGCAAACCCATGAACACCAGAAATACCGTCAGCACAAAAACAGTAGTGCGGTTGTCGATAGCCCAACTGCTGGGTTTGAATTCCTTGAGTTTTTTTACCGGATTCATCGATAGCATCTCTGAATTACAATTGAGGCGTACTGATCATCACATATCCAGTTGTAGTGGTTGTCCGGCTACCACATCGAGGGAGCCGGCAGTAATCAGCCGGTCTCCCGGCTTTAGTCCGGATAGAATTTCTGCCTGTCCGTTGAAGATGCGGCCTACCTGCACGGCCAAACGTTGGGCAATCCAACGTCCTTGCTCGGGTACAGCTACCATGACATAGTAGCCTTCTTTTGCCTGTTGCAATAAATTGACATCGATGCTAATCGCATTTGTTTTTTCATAATCGATAATTCGCACGATGGCGACCATGTTGGGCTTGAGCTGCTCGTTTGCCGGCAGGTGACATTCCACCCGAAACGTGCGGGACTGCGGCTTGATTACTTTGCCCACATAGCTGAGCTTAGCGGGAAGTTCCAGTACCAGATCAGGAAAGATGATGCGCGCAGGCAAACCGTTTGTTATGCGGCCGCTGTAGGCCTCAGATACCTCAGCCACAACCTTGAGCTGCCGAGTGTTGACGACCCGGATGCCTGACAGGCCGGCACTGGCCAGCTCGCCAACTTTCATGTTTATTTCATCTATCGTTCCATCGATAGGAGAAGTAAGGTTGGTTTGCTCCACCTGTTCGCGGGCTGCTGCCACTTGCTGCTCGAGCGTCTCCATGTTTGTTTTGGCGGTCAAGTATTGCACTTCGGTCCCTACTTTTTGTTCCCAAAGCATGCGTTGCTTTTCGTAAAGGCTACGTGCCAGCTGTAACTGACGCTCAAGCGCTTCAAGATTTCGCTTTAGCGCCTCATTATCTAATTCGGCTAACAACTGTCCTTTCTGCACAGCCTGGCCCGTGCGCACGTGCACTTTGCGCACAAGGCCCGGCATCAGTGGTGTCACCCACACGTTTTGATCTGCTTCCAGAGTGCCTTGTACTTCGATGTAGCTAACAAAAAGGGTCGGTGCGATTTCAACGGTTGCCACCCGACGCTCGTCGTCCGCTTTTTTTTCGCCCAGAGTCGCCTCCAAGGCTTGTATGCGCTGCTCCAGCTCCTGTTTCTGCTTGCGCAAGCGCTCCAGTTCAGCTGCCGCCGACGTCGCATCATTAGGTCGGCAACCATTCATGCCCACCAGAATGAGCGCAACAGGAAGATACATAATCAGATTTTGCTTCATATTTAAGATTTTAAAATCTTTGATCAAGGATTCCCAATGCTTTTTCAAGTTCCAATCGCGCTAACCAGGCTTCATATAACGAAGCAGCATAGGCCGCCTGTGCATTCTTCAGTGTCGTTTCTGCTTCCTTAAGTTCGAGCGAGCTGCCTACTTGTTGTTCATATTTGATTTGAGCATTGCGCATCACCTCCTTGGCAAGTTCAAGGCTGGTGCGGTTTAGTTGGAGGGTACGCAGCGCATTTTCTAAATTGGTTCGTGCGGCTCGCACCTCGACCTCAACGTTTTGGCGGAATAACTCCAGGTTATTCTGCGCTTGCAGGAATTCTGTTTTGGCGGCTTGAACTTGTCGGGCTTTACTGAAGCCGTCAAAAATCGGGACACTGAGCGTGAGTCCAACCAGGCTTACATCATACCACGTCCCTTCCGGAATATCGCGGATCCGATTTTCTTGCGACTGTACAAGAAGCGAGGCGGCCCCATAAACGCTGGGGTAGTAGCCGGCACGATACCGCTTGACATTCATTTCGGCCAGCGTTACTTGATCGCGAAGCATGGCATATTCAATGCGTCGTTCTGGATCAGCAGCACCATAGTTCCACATGTCGCTGAGATCCATTTCTCGAAGCGTATCTGATAGCTGGATGCTGCTGTTCACTGGCATGCCCATTTGAAACTTTAGTAAGTCCAGACTCAGCTGGCGCAAAGCAGATACTTTCTCCACTTCGGTGACCAGGTTATTTACACTCACCTGAAGCCGGTTGACATCAAGTTGTTCGACAAATCCTGCCTGGTGCATCAATTCGGTTTGTTGCAATAAGGCGCGCATGTTGTTGAGCGTGGCATGGAGCTGTTCCAGCCGTAGGTCTGTGATCAATACCGTTAAATAAGATTTGGCTACTTGATAGATCAGTTCAGTGCGGTTTCGTCTTACTTCTTTGGCCGCAAGTTCCTGAACTACCTGTGCTGCCTTGACCCCCAACAGATAACGGCCGTCAAAAATCAGTTGGGTCAAGGTTAAGCCGGCACTTGTATTAAAAGAAGTTCCAAACTGTATCGGTACAAAGGTACCGGCTTCTCCACCAAAAAATTCAGCCGGAACAAGGGAAGTAGGCAATTCCAGATAATGGGTAAAATCACCCTGAGCTGTAATTTGCGGTAACCCGATGCCAATCACTTCCTGAACATTCCGCCTGGCTTTTTCGGCTTGCAGCCTGGCGTTTTGTTGGCTCAGTTGATGCTCTAAAGCATAAGCGATGGCGTCTGCAAGGCTAAAGCGCGGTACGGCATTTTCTTGACCCGCCGACCCAAAAGGTAAAACGAGAAGAAGTACCCACAGGGATCTGGTGAACTTCATATCTTTTCTTTGTTTTTAAGTTGGTTGCGCTCGTAATTGCGGAGTTGCTGCCTTCCTTTTTCAGTGAGGATTCCATGTAAGAAATGACGTGCTAATTCCAGCTGGACTGTTTCAATGCTGAATTGCTCTGGGGGGAAGAACTCGGGATTAGCCGCCAGAAAAATCTGCTCAATCCGGAAGCGGGATAATATAGCACTTTTGAGATCGGACCTGTAATGGCCAGTTGTCATTCCACACCCCAAATTCCGTTCGACCACCTCCGTCAACTCCGTACGAATGAAACGCTGAAAACGCTTCCAGGACCTCGGGTAATATTTTTGAAGATCATAGACAAAGGGGGCGTGAAACCGCTGCAACTCTTGTGCCATCAGCTGCATGGACATCAGAAAATAGGACACCGGATCCGTAGCCGCTGCTTCGACCTGCTTGATGGCATGGCGCAGGCGCTTGATATGCTTTTCGACCAGCACATCTACCAATTCACTTTTATCGGTGAAAAAACGATACAACGTCTTTTTAGAGACGTGCAACTCCCGGCTGATATCGTCCATGGTAACGCTGTGAATGCCGTAAGAAAAAAACAAACGCTCTGCTACCTCTAACACGCGTTGCCGGGGAAGAGACCGCATTTGGCTGCGCCTCAAAGGTGCAGGGTCGGGGCTAACCTGTTTGTTGCGTGCGGCACGCATCCTTTGAATGAGGCAGCCAAAACTATGGAAACTTTTTTCATGTCCTAAGTTTCCATAAAATTTTGTTAGCCTTAACTTTTGGGGATCATAGCGATTATATGCTTCAAATAAGTCGTTTTACGGTACTGCTTGTTTTTAAACGGAATGGTTGCACATCTATGGGATAAATCACGTTTACCCCGGGCCGTTTTCCTTCTTCCAGGGTACCCAGGTCAGACCAGCCCAGACACTGAGCGCCGTTGCGGCATGCCCACAGCAACAATTCACCTAATTCCAGCTCAGGCTCATGAGCCTGTATTGTCTTGAGCTCTTCCAGTACAGACAGTTGGTCGTTTGAGGCCAGAGAGTCTGTACCCACACATATCCGGTCCGTAACTTTTTTCCAAAGCCTGTAGTTCGGCAACTGGTTTTCTATGTAAAGGTTGGCGTTAGGACACGTGCACAGGAACACCTGGCTGCTATGGCTCAGCCAGCGGAGCAGGTCCGTTTCTGATGCAACGGTGTTGTGCACCAGCAATACCGTAGCTCCTGCCCGCAGGCGCTGCAGCACTACATCAGGCCATTGGATGGGTTGGCTTTCAAAGTAATTTTCACCGACGTTCAGATAGGGAAGAAGCTTTCGCAACGGGCCAGTGCCGGCTTGTAACAACTCGCGCTCAGCATCGGATTCCAGGTAATGAATAGAAAAAATTTTTGTTCCGCCATCATTGACGATCCTTTCCAACAACAGTGCTGAAACACTATAGGGTGCATGTGGGGTAAGGGTTGCTGTCAAACCATGTTGAGCAGCCTTTTGTTGTACCTGTTTTGCCTTGTGAAACCTGAGTTCGGCCTGATGTGCGTTCAGCGCGAAGCACTCGACAAACGTATGGTATCGTAGGTGCGATTTTGCCTTTACACGAAAGGAAAGATCGGTATTGCTGACATCACCTACACCCACAATGCCGGCTTGCTGCATTTGATGATCTGCAGCCGAAATGTATTCCTGCAGGAGATCATCATCGAGCTCCACACCTGCGTGCGTCTGACGTCGGTGTGCTATGGCAAGCAGAAAGGAAACCAAGCCCGTTCCCCGCTCGATGCAACCCCACAAGTGGCTTAATTCCAGATGGCAGTGGGCGTTAATAAATCCAGGACATAGTACACCTTCGTATCGTTCAACGTTTAATGGATCCACTTCATCTTCATGCAGTATGGCAACTATGGTCCCATCGTCTTTTACCGCAAGGACTGCATCGTTGCGGGCTGGTCCGTTTAAAGGAAAAATCCAATCAGCCTGCAAAAAGCGCATAAGCTGTAAAGTAATTCTGGTTTGTTAATATGCATGGCCACATATTGAAAGATGGCCCGGAGCCAGTATGCTTCATGCCAACGGCTATTTTAGCGCCGCCAATCGAAGAACATGACCTTGTTTGAAAAAAAATTCAACCACCGATACCGTTATAATCCGGCTTACAAGAAAGCGGTGGCCTACTTTTCTATGGAGTTTGCTATCGATCAGCCGCTCAAAACTTACAGCGGCGGGCTGGGGTTCTTGGCCGGATCCCATATGCGTAGTGCCTTTGAACTGCGCCAGAATCTCATCGGCATCGGTATCCTGTGGAAATACGGCTATTACGATCAAGTACGACGCAGCGATCAAACCATGGATGTTGCTTTCTTGGAAAAGGCTTACTCATTTTTGGAAGATACCAACATTCGCTACACGATTGAAGTCAACGGCCATCCTGTTTGGGTTACTGCCAAATACCTGCCTCCTCGTTTCTTTAATACTGTTCCGGTTTTTTTTCTGACCACCGATCTTCCCGAAAACGACTATTTAGCGCAGACCATCAGCCATCGCCTTTACGACTCTGATGTGGCGGCCAAGGTGGCTCAGTACATCTTACTGGGCATTGGCGGTGCTAAACTGTTGGACTACCTCGGTTTTCCTGCTGAGGTCTATCATCTAAATGAAGCTCATGCCTTACCATCAGCTTTTTATTTATATCAAAAATTCAAGAATATAAATATAGTGCGGCAAAGACTCGTTTTTACCACACACACGCCAGAAGAAGCGGGTAATGAAAAACACGACATCCACTTGCTCCACAAGATGGGCTATTTCTGCGGACTGAAGTTGGACGAAGTCAGGCAGTTGACAGGAATGCAGGGTGATGTGTTTGATCATAGCTTATGTGCCTTGCGTCTGGCCCGTCGGGCCAATGCCGTATCTCAGGCACACGGTAAGGTGGCGCGTAAAATGTGGTCAAAACACGATGGCATTTGTCAAATTTATGCCATTACCAACGCCCAAAATGCCTTGTACTGGGCAGATCACAACTTGTACGAGTTGCTCCATAGGCACCGCATCAAACAACTGGTGTATCGAAAAAAGTATTTAAAGAAAAAACTATTTGATATCGTTGCCGACCAAACCGGCAAGATCTTTAATCCCGATGTGTTGACGATAGTTTGGGCCAGAAGGTTTGCCGGCTATAAACGGGCCGACTTACTCTTGCAGGATCCTGACCGATTTCACCAATTGCTCTCTGCCACCGACATGCCGGTTCAACTCATATATGCCGGAAAACCTTATCCTACCGACTACGGAGCCGTGGCCACTTTCAATAAGCTTGTGCATACGTCAAAAAATTATCCCAACATGGCCGTCCTCACGGGTTACGAGCTGCGCCTCTCGGCATGTCTTAAACAGGGAGCGGATGTTTGGCTGAACACCCCCCGGCTAAACCGTGAGGCTTCCGGTACTTCCGGCATGACAGCAGCCATGAATGGTGCAATCAACTTTTCTACCTACGATGGGTGGATCCCGGAATTTGCTACCGAAAAAAATTCATTCATCATTCCTCCGGCCGATGCCAATGAAAGCTACGTCATTCAGGATGTACAGGACGTTCAGCGCCTCTATGATATCCTCTTCCAAAAAATCCTGCCTATGTATTATCAGAAACCCGGCCTATGGCTTCGCATGATGCGTCAAAGCATGAAAGACATATTGCCTTTTTTTGATTCGGCCCGCATGGCTGACGAATATTACCGCATCATGTATGATCCTGCTCCCGAGCATGAATCGAACCTTCAGAACTAAGATACCGGAGCTGCCACGCAGCATCGCGCATTAACTTTGTTTTCATGTATCTCATTCCTGCCCTCTTTTTGCTGTTTACTTTGGCTTGTTTTTCCTCATGCAACAACATTTCCGATAGTTTGGCTTTTCCTCATTCTCCGCCGCAACCATCAGACTCTTTTGCTTCTTACTGGTTCAACGGGCAGGCGGAAATCACTACCTACCGGCTCAATCAGGCGCGTTATGGCGACATTCATCCCGGTACAGTCACCCTCATCTTCGTTACTGAGCCTTTTTCACTAACCAAACACGTCAAGCCGGATCAATACAGCGCTGCAAATGCGGATCATATAAACGTGTTAAAATTAAATATGAGTATACGCTTCATAACAGGTATTTATCCATATGCCCTCATGTTGTCGGTATTTCAACCTATAGCCTTGCAGCAATTCCCCCTTGCTTTGAAAACTACTGCCAGTGTTCAGGAATGGTGTGGCCAAACCTTTGTGCAGCGCAATCTCAAAAGCGGACGCTACGAAGAAAAAAGCTTTTCTTATTTTGAGTCAGAAGGGGATCGTACCTTTCTTTACGACCAGGCCGTGTTGGAAGATGCCCTTTGGACCTTGATTCGCATTAATCCTGAGGCACTTCCCGTAGGTCGTCAACGGATTATTCCCGGCAGTCTTTTCCATCGGCTGAGCCATGATCGACCGGAAGCTCAATGGGCCACACTACGAAAGGAGGTGCGCGATCAAAATAAAATTGACTATTACATCGAATACGAAAAGATCCGTCGTTCTTTAGTCATCACCTTTGATATGAATTTTCCGCATCGCATCCATGGTTGGGTTGAAACATTTCCTGGCTCTGATGGGAAGTTATTGGCCTCCGTCGCCGTAGCCGATAAATCGCTACGTATTGACTATTGGAATTACCATGGACGCGACGATCGCGCTTTGCGTCAACAGCTGAATCTTCCCGAAGACTGGCAATAAGTCAGCAGCCATAGCAATGTCTGTGCTCGCTTTTAAGTCGATTTTAGTACATTTACTAAACAAATGGCTGCCCTGATCAGAGGGGAAATTACTGCATTCTTTTTCTCAACCAATAGACGATGAAGACCAAATCCATTTTCCTGTTTTTGCTGGCCCATTGCCTGCTTATTCATGCATCCAAAGCTCAGTATTGCATCACCAACCTCTACTACTATGGTTGTAATTTCGGAGATTACATCGGCGATGTTCAGCTAGGAACGATTAATCAATCAGCCACCGGTTGCGGAACAGCAGGCTATCAGGATTTCACTTCCCTTTCAACCACGGTGGAGCAGGGTTCTACTCACACCATCAAACTTACCACTGGCGGCTATGGTTTGGTGGTCAGCTTGTGGGTGGATTTTAATGATGATTACGTCTTTTCGACCTCTGAGAAACTGATCAGCTATTTCAACTGCCCCAATCCTAATACCACATATCAGGCCACGTTCATTGTTCCCGTATCTGCCAAACTTGGTCCGCATCGAATGCGTTTACGTGGAGTGGCCTATCCTTATCCCTTTCCATTTACTGCTTGCTCTCAGGAATATTACGGTGAAGTACATGATTACACGCTCATCGTTACTGCTCCGGGTAACATGACATACGTCTCCTCCACCGTTATTCAACCCATTACCGATGCTGTGTCTGCAGGCACCTCTGATGCCGAAATCATTGCCGTTCAGGTAGTTACCTCGGGGAGCCAATCCCCACTCACCTTGACGGCACTCTCGTTAAATGCAAACGGAACTACCAACTTTTCTGGTGACGTTAATCAGGTTAAGGTTTATTATACCGGCAGCAGCAGCACGTTCGACCCGTCTGTGCTGTTTGGTTCCTCTGTCACTATGCCCGCTACCATTACAGGTTCCCAACAATTGGCCTCAGGGGTTAATTACTTCTGGGTGGCTTTTGAGGTAAAGTCCACGGCTACCCTTGGAAATTATTTGGATGCTGAATGCACTGCCCTGGTCATCAACGGAGTCACCTATACACCTTCTGTGACCGCACCGGCCGGTAGCCGGCAGTTGGGCTATTGTACACCCGTGGCAACCTATGGCTGCTGGTTCGCCTATATCGATGGAGTACAACTTAATACCCTATCCAATACCGGATCGTATTGCAATGGAAACCCCGATGGTTATAATAATTATCCGCCCATGGGAAGCCTTACTACAGCACTTGAAGCCGGAAACAGCTATCCCATCACGCTGACGGCTCCCATGTTTGAATCCGTAGGTATGGGCGTATGGATCGACTTTAACAGCGACGGCGATTTTGCCGATGCCGATGAATTCGTTTACCAGTCGCCAACCATCTTCACTCAAACCATAACCGGTACCATCACAATCCCTGCCAACGCCCCTCCGGGCAGCCGACGCATGCGCGTGCGTTGCAACGATTATGCCATGGTTTTGGCCAGTCAATATTGTACTCCATTTTCCTATGGTGAAACAGAAGATTACACGATCACCATTCAGCCCCCTTCCAACATGACCTTTGTCTCTGCAAAAGTTACGCAGAACACCGAGCTGACCCAACCCGGTTCAACCAATCAACACATTATTGGCATTGAGGTTGTCACCAAAGGCGTTCTCAACCCATTTAACGTCACTTCCTTTACACTCACACCTGCCAGCACAACAAACTTTGCTGCCGATGTGGCGGCAGTTAAAATTTTCTACACCGGCACGAGCAATACTTTTTCTACTGCTACTCTCTTTGGCTCCGCTCCCGATCTCAACCAACCCATAACGGGAAACATTCCCCTTGCTGCCGGTACTAATTATTTCTGGGTTGCCTATGACATCAAAAGCACAGCTACCATTGGAAATGTGGTGGATGCGGCCTGCAACCAGATCGTAATGTCAGGGGCCGGTGGAACAAAAGTGCCTAATCCCTCCTCACCGGCAGGCAGCCGCCAGATCGATTATTGCCTGGCTACAAACACCCAAGGTTGTTATTACGGATACATCGATGAAGTAATATTCAACAGTTTAATAAATTCTTTTTCCGGATGTAATGCGAATCCTAATGGATACATCCAGTATGCACCTAGCCAGTTTACCACTACTGTGGAGCAAGGCCAAGTTTATCCCATCCTCCTGACCGGTGGACCATCTTGGGACTATGTGGGATTCGGTGTTTGGATGGATTTCAATCACGACGGCGACTTTGCCGATGCGGGCGAATTTGTTTGGTCGTCCCCATCTTATGCCATCGGCCAGCAAACGGGATATATAGCGATTCCGGCTAATGCAAATACAGGCCCTTGCCGCATGCGCATCCGCTCCTTGGAGTTCGCCACCCTCACTGCATCAAATGCCTGTGGGAACATTGACTTTTATTATGGCGAAACGGAAGATTACACCATTACCATTTTACCTCCCTCTCCAATGACTTTTATCTCTTCTACCTGCGTTCAGCCGAATACCTCACCGGTAACGCTCGGTGAAACCAATGCCGACATCATGCGCATCGAAATCATCACTCAGGGAAGTCTGAATCCCCTTAGTGTTACCAGTTTTACGCTTAATGACAACGGATGTACCGATTTCTTTGGCGATGTGACGCAGGTTAAAATCTATTATACCGGCAGCAGCTCTGCTTTCGCACCGGTGAACTTGTTTGGTTCTGCTACATCGCTAAACAGCCCGATTACCGGTAATCAGCAATTACAAGGTGGAGTCAATTACTTCTGGGTGGCCTTTGATGTTTCTCCTAACGGCACATTAGGAAACATTCTTGATGTGGAGTGTACTCAAATCATGCTCACCAATATCGGCGCCCAAACGCCAACGATCACAGCCCCACCACAATATCGAGAAATCAACTATTGTGTACCCTCAGTTTTGTACGGCTGCTTTTACGGCTACATTGACGGGGTTCAGCTGAATAGCCTCAAAAACACCTTATCGGGGTGTAATACAAATGTCAATTCCTACATTGAATACGCTCCTTCAGGTTCACTGACAACCCAGCTGACACAGGGCAATACATATACCTTGACGCTTGAGGGTCCTTACTGGGATGCCGTCGGCTTCGGTGTGTGGATTGACTACAATAACAATGGAAGCTTTAACGACGCTGGTGAATTCGTATTCGGTTCTCCTACCTACACGTACGGAACACAAACCGCGACCCTTGCTATTCCTTGCGATCCGGCTTTTGTGGGAGCTCGACGCATGAGGGTGCGCTCCAGCTCTTATGATGTGCTCTCCAGCTCTGATGCCTGCACGGAGCTTTACTACGGGGAAACCGAAGATTATATCGTTACCATTTCCGCCGCTACAGCCAACATGTCTTATAACTCCAGCTATTGTGCCCAAAACAACCTTTCTCCAGTGGGAGTTGGCGTTAACGACGTGGAAATCCTCAGCATTCAAATTGTCACACAGGGCTGTAACAGCCCCCTCACCGTCACATCCTTCAAGCTCAACAGCAACGGCACTACTGACTTTGCCAACGATGTGTCTCAGGTGAAAATTTACTACACAGGGCAAAGCCCGGTATTTGCCCCGGTCAACTTGTTTGGTGCGGCTACCAACACTTCTTCACCCATATCCGGCAATCAGGTGCTTAATAGCGGCACGAATTATTTCTGGGTTGCCTATGACATCAAACCCACTGCCACAGTGGGCAACTATCTGGATGCATCTTGCACGCAGATCGTGATTTCCGGTGTAGGAAACGTGACGCCGGCAACACCCAGCCCTCCCGGCAATCGACAGATTAACTATTGTGTCCCAACCATCTACTACGGCTGTTTGTACGGAGATTATATCAACAACGTAAAACTTAATACCCTTTCTAATTTGAACAGTGGTTGTAACTATAATACAAACAGCTATATCAATTATGCGCCAACGGGCTCACTCACAACTACCCTACAGCAAGGTGTAAATTATGTGATCTCTGTGGATGCCTCTTACTATTCTCAAGGATTTGGTATTTGGCTGGACTACAACAACGATTTGGACTTTGATGATCCGGGCGAATTTATTGGTGCATCACCCAGCTATGCAACCAGTTACAGCCAGCAGTTTACCGTATCCATGAGTCCCGATGCAGTAGGGCAGCGCCGCCTCCGCCTCCGCTGCGCAAGCTATTCAACCCTCACTGCCGATGATTGGTGCGACGGCCCTACCATCGTTTATTATGGGGAAACCGAAGATTACACCGTTACCATTCAACCCGCTCCGCCTTGTACAGGTCTTCCCTCAGCGGGAATTGTAAAAATTTCTCCGGCTGTCTTATGTGGCATGGGTAACGCTACAGCCGAGGTTTATGATTATTCCCCGGTAAGCGATTTGTCATTCCAATGGCAAAGTTCAACCGATGGTGTTACCTGGTTTGACATCAGTGGAGCTACCGATCCTGTATATACATCCGGTTTTACAGTTATTACGCACTTGCGCGTACGGATAACCTGCGACAATAGCGGCCTAAGTAATTTTTCTACGCCCGCCACTATTGAGGTAGGGGGAGCCGAAGCGATTTCTTCAGTAAACGGTGCCACTCTTTGTGGTCAGGGCTATGCAACTGTTTCCGCTTCCGGAAACGCTGAATGGATTTTGTGGTACACTGAAGAAACGGGTGGTGCTCCCGTTTATGCAAGCAGCAGCCCTTCGACATACACGCCTTTTGTCTCGACAACGCAGACCTACTTTGTCAGTGCCGCTACGGGAAGTTTTAACACAGGCTCGGTTGGGCCGGCTGATAACAGCATCGGTCCCGTTACGGCAAGCTATACCTACTCGGCGATGTATTTCGATGTGTTCAAGAAATGTCGCCTCAATGGCGTTTATGTTTATCCTGCCGAAGCCGGTGTGCTTTCCATGCAGCTTACCGATGCCGGCTGGAATGTCCTCAAAACGGCGTCTTTCGTCATAACGACTGATCAGATTAATCAAAAAACTTATTTGTCTTTGGGATGGGATCTCTTGCCCGGTAGCAACTATCACCTGGGTTGGGGCTATCCTTCCATTGATTTGTTTAGCAACGATTACCAAGGTGTGCCCTATGATTATCCCTACGTACTCAATGACGTGCTCTCCATTACGCAAAGTTCCTTTGGAACCTATTACTACTTTTACTATTACGATTGGCAAATTGATTACAGCGAACTTTGTGAATCGCCACGAGTGCCGGTTACCGTCACCGTTACCCCTGCACCGCAAATTCAGATTACAACTAATCCCGCTCAAGCCGCCTTATGCGCAAACTCAGGTCAGTCTGTGGTGTTGACGGCATCGGGACCTTACCCCAACTTTTTGTGGTCACCGCCTGATGGCTTGAATACAACCACCGGCGCGCAGGTAAATGCCTCACCTGCCCAAACCACTTCCTACATCGTTCAGGCTAGCGATGGAGTCTGTCAGGATTGGGACACGGTAACCGTTACTGTCTATAGCCCCCCGCAAATTTCGACGTTGGCTATTCCGCCTGCCATATGCCCGACGGGAACGACACAACTCGTAGCGGCAGTCCCTGCAACCGATTACCAGGTTGACGCCATTCCCTTCGCACCTGTCGCACTTACAGCTGCAGCCCAGACTGTCACGTTCACATACGACAGCTACACAAGCGATCTTCCGATTGGCTTTACCTTTAATTTTTATGGCAATAATTATGATAAGTTCTATTTATCCAATAACGGCTGGCTGTCTTTTTCTCCGCCATTCAACAGTGGCTGCTGCGAGGGACAACACCTGCCCAACAGTACCGCACCAAACAATTTGATTGCCTTTGCTTGGGAAGATTTGGAACCGGCTTATGGGGGACTGGTCCAGTACCAAACCATCGGTACAGCGCCCTACAGGAAATTGGTGGTCAATTTCAAAGATGTCTATCATTATTATATGAGCGACCCGGTTACTGTTCAGGTTATTCTCTATGAATCAACCCACGTTATAGAAATCCATACGACCTCCATGCCGGGAAATCCATCAGGGTGGTGGGGTCCTCATACGATGGGTATAGAAAATGCCGATGGTACAAAAGCAGTGGTTGTTCCGGGCAGAAATGCCAGCAACACCTGGACGGCAACAAAAGAAGCATGGCGCTTTACACCTTTGGCTTATACCTACGATTGGACTCCGCCGGCCTCGCTGTCTGACCCCTTTATAGCTAATCCGTTGGCGTCACCATCGGCGACAACGGTTTACACAGTCACCGTAACCGATCCGCAAACAGCCTGTGTAGGCTCAAACAGCGTGACCGTACAGGTAGTAACCTCACCTTCTGCCGGAACCATTGAAGCCTTGTCCAATCAATTTTGCGGCAGTGGAAGCACGGAACTCACGCTGACCAACTACTCCCCGGGCGCTACCATTCAGTGGCAGCAGGCTGCCGTGTCGGGCGGTCCTTACACGAACATTCCGGGGGCTACCAGTCCTGTTTACAACACAGGGACGCTTACGTCAACCACCTACTATGTAGCACAGGTAAGCTGTCAAAATTCTGCTACCACTCCTGAGTTTGCGGTCACGATCAAACAGCAACCCCCTGCACCCCAACCCATCGATGGTGGCAACTGCGGTCCCGGAACTGTGAACTTGGGCGCAATTCCTTCTGGCAACGGTACGCTGAATTGGTACTTCTCTGCTTCGGGTAATTCCTACATCGGCTCCGGCACTCCGTTCACCACACCGTACATCAATCAAACCACGACGTTTTGGGTAGAGCAAGCCGAGTTCGCCACCCCGCCTCCATTGACCACCACGCTCTACGGCAGCAACATCGCTAACGGAAACATGTTTGAAGTAACCGCAAAAAGTGACCTGTACATCACAGGCTTTGATGTGGTCATGAGTCAATTCTATACGACAGATATAGAAATTTATTATAAACCAGGTACCTTCATGGGTTCAGAATATAACTCCTCTGCATGGACGTTGCTAGGTGTGGCACCAAACGTAACCGGCAAAGGGGTAGGCCTGGCCACCCCCATCCCTTTATCGTTGCACCTGTTCGTGCCAGCGGGCCAAACCATCGCCTTTTACATCACATGCACCAATCCTTATGCATATCTGAATTTCCTTTATGGGTCGCAAATGGGTGCTGTGTATGCTCAAGATAATCACCTGCAAATCCGCGAAGGCACCTATAACGGCTATCCATTTAGCTTTTATTATGGCCCGGTGGTTTGGAATGGCCGCATTCGTTATGTCGTGCCGGGCTGCGCTAGCCCTCGTGTAGCTGTGGTCGCTCAAATCTATGCCCCTCAAGTCATGGCTTCTGCTCAGCCTAATGTGATTTGTAACGGAGAAACCATAACCTTGTCAGTTACAAACCTCGGACAGGGTGATTTTGTTTACGAATGGATGCCACAGCTCTGGGGCATGAATCCCCCCGATGGCCTAAGCGACACCGTAACGGTCACCCCGCCGGTCACCATGACCTTCACCGTGTCGGTCACCGATCCCGATGCTCCACAGTGTGACACCAGCCTCACCGTGCCGGTTACGGTCTTTCCCACACCTCTCGTATTCATCAGCAATTTGCAGCCTCATTATTATGTTACAGATCCTCCCGTGCCGCTTATCGGTATACCGCCCGGTGGTTCCTTCAGCGGGCCCGGTGTGATCGGCAACTACTTCTACCCGGCTACTGTTGGGGTAGGGGGGCCTTATTCGATCACCTACACTCTTACCGATGCCAATGGCTGCACCGGCTTCGTCACTCAAGATGTCTTCGTTTATCCTATGGAAGGCATAAACGACCCCGAAGACCTCAATGCATTCATCGTTTATCCCAACCCGGGCGACGGACATTTCACGCTGAAATGGAGCCAGCCTCCACCCCAGGCGGAATTGCGCATTTACTCTCTGCTCGGTCAGCTGCTGCAGTCTCGCCGTCTTGCCCCGGATCCCTCAGGACAGGTATCGCTTAATCTTCACGGACTTGCTGAAGGCACCTACCTGCTTGAGCTAATTGCCGACGGTAAGCATGTCTTCCGAAAACTGACCGTCATGAATCCGTAATTGCATGTCACAAGAAACATTCGGCAAAAGGCCTCCACAGGGCCTTTTGCCGTTTTTTCAGTTAGCCTGTAGCTCATTTGCCCTGCAGGTCGCATGCGAACAGGTCACCCGCGAAAAAATTCGAGCCGTATCCTGTTTTCGGAAAAATGAAAACCACCAAGTATCCTGCCTTGGTTATGAAGATTCCAGCATTTGCCAATGCGCAGAAAGACAGCAGATCATTTCTGCAGCGGATCCTCCGGACGCTTCTTGCCTTTCAGATCAATGGTATGAAAAACGGTCAGGCGCAGAATGTTTCGATTATAAAAATTTCCGTTGGATTTTTCCTGAAACAAATTCATGTAACCAGACTCAAAGGTCAGATTTTTGAGTATGTCATAACTAAATCCGGTAAAGAAACGGTTTTGATCAAACACATTGATGCCTACCTTTTTGCCCAGATTAACGAATAATTCATTGCTGATTTTGAACTTCAACCCCCGGTCGTTGGTGCTTTTGACTAAAGGAAGGGTAACCTGAAAACGATAGCGAAAGCGGAAGTTTGTGAAACGATAGCCACGATCTAATCCTGTATTATCTGAATTGATATTATGAAAATTTCGAAATTCCATCCGATAGCGATGATCAATCATACCCCAGGATAATTTTTGTTTGTAGGCCGTCTCAACGTGAGGCCGCAATTCCGGGATTGTATAGCGGGTGGCTGAGGCTTCGTTATGTTGCTCATGCAAAAACAAACTTGACCCTGCAGAAGCCTCCCATCCGCTTTTGCCCAGAACGTAATGCAAGTGCCCCCGGATCAGAAACTGATATTGCTCAAAGGGATTGATGTCGTGTCGTTCTTGAAACTCATGCTGGTAATAGAGCGTAGGACTAAACTTTAAAGTCGTGAACAGCCCATACCAGATCATTTGCTTGTGGGTGATGTTTTTTTGTGCCTGACTCAGCTTGGGGGAAATTAGCCCTATTGATAACCCACACATTAAAATCCACCATAATCTAAGAGAAATGAGAACAGTGAAGTTTTTCTCTCGTTGGTTGATCATGGAATACTCAAAAAAGGTGGCTGACGCAGTAACGAGTCGTTCAATTTGATTAATTAGAGTAAAACCTTGTTTGTGGCGACGCGAAATTAGGTGGTTTCATTTGGCGATTTAACTCAAACTTTTGTTTTTAAGTCAAAAGAAAAACAAAGCCGTGTTGACAAGAGCTATTTTCTATAACATGATCCACCCCCGAAATCCCCTCGAGGCATAATATGATTCAGCTCCATTATGATAAATGAACGTCCTACCAAAACGATGATCTCCAAATAACGCTCCACCCAATGTTCGAATGGACGGAGGGGTCCACAGCCAGCTTGAGGTCTTGGTGTCGAATGGCCCAAAACGTTGCAACGCCAAGTATTGTTCTTCTGTCAAAAGTTTAATGCCCATCGCTGAAGCCATTTCCAGAGCATTTCCCTTAGGCTTTGCCGTTTTTCGGGCTTCCCAGGCGGCACGGTCATAGCACAGACTGCGCCTGCCAGTAGGACTTTCTGCACTACAATCCACAAACACAATAGCATCACTTCCTTCTTCGAGCTCTACAACATCCGGCTCACCTCCGGTGCGCTCCATTTGATATACAGAATAGATTTTTTCATCAGCGCTAACGAGCCTGGAGGCTACTGAGGCCCAGTTTTGTTTTGGATGGCGGTAAAGATTTGCATGAAAACGCTGTTCTAACTGCCCAATAAGCTCATCCCGCTGCCTCAACGTCAAGGTTTCTCTTATGTTCATGGCATGCCGCAATGAATAAATAAAAACACGCAGCAGCCCATACTCAAATATGGGCTGCTTCTTTTTTGTTCAATATGTTCCTCATCGACAACAAAGGCAGCCTTACCTCTTTGTTCGCTATACCTAGCGCGCACTAACCTGCGAGCAAGAGATCTTATTTTGCCTACTTACGCTTGTATTCCGGATATTTCTTCATCGGGTAATTGCCGGCCGGCACCTCATTGCCCAACGGGCTACCCAGTCGGGCCATGGCACAACGGAACCCTAACGTGGCCAGTGATAGGTTTTCATCCAGGAAACGCCGCGTTCCCGGAACCAAATAGTAGGCCCGGTCATTCCAGCTTCCACCCTTATACACACGTGCACGATTGTTGATCAGCGTGGTAACTCCGTAATTGTAAGTGACGGCTGAAGCCGAGTCACCATCCAAGTAATCAATCACGTTGGCACGGCGATAGTTTAACCGGTTCACATTTTCAGCCACCGTTACTGGTACCCGAATGATTCGACCCAGCGAGTCTTTATCAACGCGGAACCCTTCTTCGTCCAGACTATCTTTCATGAATACATTGCCGCGAAAAGGATTATAATCCACCACATCGTAGGGCGTCATAGGGCGATATACATCCATAACCCATTCACTTACATTACCGGCCATATTGTAAAGTCCGAAATCATTAGGCAAATACGAAAACACCGGAGCGGGGATGTCGGCAGCATCGTTAAGGCCACCGGCAAGCCCCATTAAGTCGCCACCCTGACGTTTAAAGTTAGCCAGAAAGTCCCCTTGCCATTCCCCGTGTTTTGGATCACGCATGCGGTTGGTGTTCCACGGATAGAACCTGCGGTCTGTGTACAATTCTTCATCCGGATAGGGATTGTTCCCCACCAAAGCCAATGCAGCGTATTCCCATTCCGCTTCAGTAGGCAATCGATATTCGGGTAGAAAAATACCATCTTCCACACGCACCTTACGCTCGCCTGACCCGGCGGGGGAATAGTCTCTAAGATTCCTTCGTACCGCCCCTTCATATTGGCCTACTAAATATGCACGGGTATTGAAATTGTCGTCGGCTTGCTGGTTATTGTTTTTGTGAAGAATCCCTTCTCGAATCAAAATCATCTCATTGACTCGGTCGGTACGCCAGTCGCAGTATTGCGTGGCCTGCACCCAACTAACACCCACAACAGGGTAGAAATTGTAGGCCGGGTGGCGGAAATAATATTCCACATAGGGCTCATTATAGGCCAATTCTTCACGCCATACTAACGTGTCTGGCAAGGCCCGCTTGGGCACTTCCGGAAAATCCCCTCCGAAAACACGTTCCAGCCAATATACATATTCGCGATAATGCACATTAGCCACTTCGGTCTGATCCATATAAAAGGATGCTACCGTAACGCGCCGCGGAATATTGTCATAGTCATAGGTGACGTTTTGCTCGGTGTTCCCCATCACAAATGTGCCTCCTTCGATAAGCTGCAGGTTGGGGCCTGTTTCCTGTCCGGCGTATTTGACTACCTCAAATCCGCCCCACTTGGTGTCGTTATAATTCCAACCTGTGGCCAGCGATTTTTCCTTCTTGAACAGCGAACAGGAGGGCAACACCGCCAATGCGGCTATCCCCACAAGCAAGAAAACGGATCCTCTTTGCATGGCAGGCAGTTACAGCGTAAACGCAAATGTAAACGAATTATTTCAACGATTTTACGGATTTCCCCTTACCCCTCTATTCGTAAAAACAGGCCCCGGGGTTTCAAAAACGGTTGTTTTCCGGCTGTTTTCTGAGTTAGACTACACTTTCAGGGGGTACCTGCTGCTACAGTGCTTTCAGGCTTTGCGATTCCGCAATCGTACGAAATACCCTTATACCGCAGAAATCCGGAAAAAAAAGAGCACAGAGCACTGACTCTTTCTTTGTAAATCTTCTTGGTGCCTAATTCCCTTAAACCCTTAACCCATTTGAAAAAAACGCTTAACAAAAAACCTAACTATTTTGTTATATTAGGGGCATATTCAACAGTTTAAGGAGGGTATCTCAAAACTTCATTAACGCAGCGGGCGCACAGCTGATAAGGCCGGAATTGCCTCTCTAAAGGTTCATGCTTCAGATGTTGCCCAAAACATTTGCAGGTTACCTGATGGATTTCCCCAGAGCGGCTACCACCACGCTGCTCTGCAGGCCTACACGGCGCTGCTGAAATTGAAAAATTACAGTCCCGCCACCATTCGGAACTATACCAACTGGTTTTTGATTTTTCTCAAACATTTTCCGCGCCGCAAACCTTCAACCATCACCAGGGCCGAAGTGCTGGACTTCCTTTATGCCTACCGCAAAAGCAGCAAATGGAGTTCTACGGTGCAGAACCAACTGATCAATGCAATAAAATTCTTTTTTGAAAAATTGCTTCATCGTCCTGCAGAGCGATACGAATTG
>JANWWJ010000014.1 GCA_025056305.1 Chitinophagales bacterium
TTTGCCTGTTAAGAGCCAACTGACCACTCGCAGCCAGGGCACAATCGTTATTGAAAATCGTTATGGAAAAGCTGAACACCTGGGCTTGCCCGACCAGATGATTTTTATTGTGGACCTGCAGCAATTCAAATTGCCCAAAGCCTTAACGTTAGAAATGAGTCGTAGGGCAAAGACCGTGGCTTCAACTTTAACTTCCGGCCGCATCATTCTGGATTTCTCTAACTATCAAATAAACATGCCGGTGCGCGATGATGAATTGTAAGGCTTAAAAATTTTTAAAAGGTCGCAATCCAGTTCAAACAAGCGGGGAAGCCTTAAAATTTTTTTATTCAAACTTGCTTGTATTTTCCATTTTGTTTTTACCTTTATCAATAAGGTATGACCATATAAAATCTATGAAACATGATACTGTTTTATGCATTCATTGTTATTGTGGTCTTGCTCATAACTGGCGCCGCTAAAGCAGAAGCGGACCATCGCTGCTTCAACACGCAGATCCCTGGGTTTGTGGAGAACACAGGCTTGGTGCGAGATCCAGAGGGAAAGTCCTTGTGGGAAGTCCAGTACTTATTTACCAGCAAAGGGTTCCACTTGGCCTTGCACCAACGTGGATTCAGCGTGGAATGGCTGCATTTTTTACCCTCGCCGCAGGTAGCCACAGAAGACTGTCCTGACGATGGCAGCCGTGACTTAGTGTTGGTGCATCGGGTGGATTTTCGGTTTGCCGGAAGTGCTCCTAAATGGCATTGGAAGGCCACGGGTAAAAGGGTTTCAGAGGTCCATTGTTATCAAAACACCCTACCCCATGGAGGATACGAACACGTGGGCGTATTCGATGAAGTGACGTGCCGGAACGTCTACCCGGGCATCGATTTGTTTTTCCGATACGACCACGAAGGGGGGTTGCGCTATGGTTTTCTAGTGCATCCGGGTGCTGATGGTTCATGCATCGTCATGAGTCCAGCAGGGGCAGAAAAAAATTACATCGCTGCCGATGGTTCATGGCAGGTACACACGGGCATCGGGTGGCTTTCGAGTACCAAGCCAATCATCATCCGGCTGAGCGATCGAAAGCCTATTGCATCAGCATATGTATTAGACAAAAAAGGCCTGCGCTTTTCTCTAGACCGACGTGCGCTGAAAGGTCATGCCTATGTGATCGATCCCACCGTGATTTGGGGCTCATTAATCGGAGGAACACAAAATGAGTTTGCCGGAGAAATTGCTGGCGACAATAAATCAAAGGCAATTCTTTCGGGTGCCACTTCCAGTACCACCTTCATCGCCACGGCGGGGGCTTACCAGACTGTCTATGGGGGAGGCGAGCTCGATATTTTCTGCGCCAAATTCCGACCTCAGGGCTCCATGGAATGGTCAACCTATTTCGGGGGCAGCAAAAAAGAGGTGAACTACGGAATGGCCTTAGATTATAGCACTGCCAATAACAGCATATTGCTTTTTGGAAACTCTACCAGCACTTCTGGCGTTACTACTGCCGGCGCACATCAAGAGACCCTTGCGGGTAAAGGCGATGTGCTGATCACCAAATTCAACGGCAACGGTACTTTAAGTTGGAGTACCTTTTTTGGCGGTCCTTTACAGGAACATAGCCGACAAGGGGTCGTTGATGCCAAAGGGGATATTTACATTACAGGACCTACCAAAAGCCTGTCGGGCATAGCTACGCCTGGGAGCGCCTTCCCAACTTATCAAGGAGGGGACGGCGATGCTTATGTTGCCAAGTTCAGCAAGAACGGAAAACTCCTTTGGGCTTCATACATAGGGGGGGATGGAAATGATCGCTTCCACAGCATTTGTCTGGATAAATCAGGAAACATCTATTTGCACGGCACCACAGATAGCAAAAACAACCTAGCAACCCCTGGCGTGCATCAGACCAACTTTGCCGGCCATCTGACCGACTGTTTTCTTACTCGCTTTGATACCACCGGCAATTTTTATTGGACTACGTACTATGGAGGCAGCGGGGAAGATCACGGACGTGGAGTCGCAGCCGATGGCGCCGGCAATGTTTATATATGCGGCTATATTTTCAGTCCCGATGGCATAGCATATGGAAATGCCATTCAAAACCAGTGGTACGTTTCCTATAACGATGCAGGCGACCCTCAGTTCGACGGCTATGTGGCTAAGTTTAACCCTTCAGGCCACATCATTTGGGGCACATATTACGGGGGCGATGAAAATGATATCCTCAATGCTTTAGATCTGGACCAACAAGGTAAACTGTATGCTATCGGCAAGACGCGAAGCAAAATGAACGTTGCCTCATCCAATGCCTTACAACAGAGCAACGGGGGTGGCATGGACGGTTTAATTGTCAAACTCGACACGGCAGGCACACTTATTTGGGGCACCTATGTCGGAGGAGCTAAAGACGATGGTTTTAATAACGGCCGTTTTGGTCCTGACAATAAGTTATATCTCGCCGTAGATACTTATGGGGGGATTCCACTGACTCCCGGGGCTTATCTCACTACTGCTCAAGGCAGCAGCGAAGCAGCAGCCTTGGTATTGGATGTTCAGGATAATTGCTACGACAGGTATGAACCTAACGAGACTTCCCTCACCGGAGCAGTGCTGTCAACTTACAGCGATACCAGCCTGTACGGATACAGTGCAGCGCTCTCTTCCGCTACCGATGTAGATTGGTTCCGGATCAATGTTTCGACTTCCACTAATCTGAAAATTCGACTCAGAAATCTGACCGAAGATTATGACCTCAAATTTTATAATAAGAATGGTCTTTTGTTATTCAGCTCAGTTAACTCGGGTACCACAGAAGAAGTTATTGTGTACAACTCAGCTCCCAAATCCAGCTATTTTATTGAAGTGACGAAAGCCGGTCAAAACTTTGACACGGTTCAATGCTACCGTTTAGACGTTTGGAGCAGCTCAAGTCCGTGGCGTGAAGGTTCCCTATACTTTAATTCCGATGGCACCGTAGGCCTAACCCTAACCCCAGTGCCCGCTGCTGACCACGTCAGGTTGCTGGTGCGCACATTACAAACACAAAAGGCTTTCGTGAGCATCACCGATGTGTTTGGTCGCGTGGTATGGACTCGGCAAGTTGAGCCATCAAACGGTTCGGTAGAAACAGATTTGGATGTCAGTACCTGGCCGCAGGGAACGTATGTGGTCCGTTTCCAACAGGGCTCGGCGACACTTGTGGGACGATTAATCGTAGCGCGCTGAAGGAAGGCCCTGAGTTGCTGTTGGCCATATCGTACTTTGTGGTTTTTGCAATATAAAAGCTTTTAGGATAAAAGACAGCATTAAAGCTCCAACATAGCCTGAGCGGGATCGGCCCCAAGCCACAAACTGGTGGGTTCTTCCAACAGCTGCTTGACGCGTACCAAAAACGACACCGAATCGCGACCGTCAATGAGTCGGTGGTCATAGCTGAGGGCGAGGTACATCATGGGTCGGATTTCGATTTTGCCTTCCACGGCCACTACGCGATCCTGGATTTTATGCATGCCTAAGATGGCCGACTGGGGCACATTGAGCAGCGGCGTGGACAACAGCGAACCGAACACGCCGCCGTTGGTAATGGTGAAGGTGCCGCCGGTCATTTCCTCCATGGTCAGTTTTCCTGCGCGCCCGCGTGCAGCCAGATCCGATACCTGTTTTTCCAGCTCGGCAAACGTCAAGGCTTCGGCATTTCGAATCACGGGCACCACCAACCCACGCGGTGTGGCTACCGCAATGGAGATGTCGCAGTAATCGTGATAGACGATGTCGTCGCCGTCGATGCGTGCGTTGAGGATGGGATACGCCTTAAGTGCATAACAGCAGGCTTTGATGAAAAAACTCATCAATCCCAGGCCCACCCCGTGCTTTTGCTGAAACGCTTCCTTGTAGCGGCTGCG
>JANWWJ010000033.1 GCA_025056305.1 Chitinophagales bacterium
TGAAAACTTTACGGCATTCAGCAGGCGGCTGGTTTGCGGGGTTTCCAGAAGACTATCGGCAGCATTTCCTTTATATTCGTAAAAATCAGATACATATCCGATGCGCCTCGAATAAAACAGATTGGCCTTATTAAATAATTCGGTGCCTTCGGTAAAAAACGGACGCCGTTCATCGTAGCGCACCTCTATGGCCGTTAAATTGTAAACGATGTTATCGGACTCTACATTTCCGAAGTCAGGAACCAGCGTGGCATCGAGCGTAAAGCTTTCGTAGATGCCCCATTTGAGGTCCATGCCGCCGCGCAAAAATGTTTGTTGCTGCACCTGACGCTTGCTGCTTTCTTGCCAACGAGTCAAATGAAGAGATCCATAGGGCACTAAGGAGAGGCGAAGAGGCGGCTTGAGTGCCGAAAGGCCCACTAACGGTTGCCATTGAGATATCAAACCCGTTACGACAGGATTAATGTTGCTGCTGTGCAGTTCGCGCCGGCTGTTGCGGATGACGCGGTAACAGTCAAAGCGCCAAATCAACGTATCGGAACGGGGAAATCGCAGTTCGGAAAACGGAATCTTCAGCTCAGCCGTCCATCCATCGGCCGCAATGGCGGTCTTGCTGTACCATACTGCATCCCAAAAATCATCCCATTCGGTGTTGTCAAACCCGCGGGCGTCGCCCTGCACATTGCGGGGTGTTATCCCAAAAGAAAAGGCATGCTGCCCGTCGCAATAAGTATCAAAACCAACATAAACGCAATCGCTGTTTTCTATGATATCGTCACGAAGGGTGAGCTGCATCCAGACAGGATCATCGGGCTGGCGGCAATACAGACCGACATAGATGGCATGGTCGTCATACACGAGCAGCAACAACGTTGAGCTGTCGGGTATGCCCACTCGGGGTGCTGCCTCGTAAAATCGCGTGTAGGGAACTGCATGCTGCCAACAAGCATCATCGAGCCGTCCGTCAATTTGCGGCGGCGTGTCAATGCGTCGGGCAACGACGGTGTCTTTGAGCTGCGAGAAGCCAGCAACTGGTATCAGCCAGCACATCAAAAACACATACCTCCGCCCCCGCATAAAATGCAAGTGTACGAATTTTGATACGCGCATGCGATGCATTACACTTTCTCTTACGTTTGAGATGCCGTTTTTAACTTTGAACACATACCTATGCGCTTCTCTTTCAAGACTCTGACTGCAACGCTCTTTTTGTTTTATCCATTGACGTTGGTATTTTCTGCTTTTGCCCAACGTCAATGCGGAACCGATGAATACCTGCGCAGGTTAGCCGCAGCAGATCCTTCATGGCTAGAGCGTTGGAAGCAATCAGAAGAGGTGGCGCAACAATGGATGCAGCAAATGCAGCCGCAAACCCGCAACACCTACATTATTCCCGTGGTTGTTCATGTGATCTGGAAAACCCCATCCCAGAACATTACCGATGAGCAGATTGGATCGCAGATCGAAGTACTTAACGAAGATTTCAATCGGTTGAATGCAGACACGACCAAGACACCGAGCCCCTGGAAAAGTGTTGCCGGAAAGATAAACATTCAGTTCTGTCTTGCTCGGTACGATCCTTACGGTAACGAAACTTCAGGAATCGTGCGCGTTCAAACCAATGTTACTGCCTTTGGCATGGGCGATAGCATGAAATTTACCTCTAAGGGAGGATCGGATGCCTGGCCGACTAACCGTTACCTTAATATATGGGTATGTAACATGGCCGGCAATCTTCTTGGCTATGCAACCATGCCCTCAGGGCCTAATCCAGGGCCCACAGACGGGGTAGTCATCTGGTATCGGGCTTTTGGACGTGTTGGCAACCTTTCGTCCAAATACAATAAAGGACGCACCACCACTCATGAAGTGGGACATTGGTTGGGTTTGCGTCACATTTGGGGTGACGACAGTGGAGGATGCGGGGGCTCGGACGGAATTGCCGATACCCCAAATCAGGCCGATGCAACGTACAATTGCCCGACCTTCCCTCTTACCGATGCATGCAGTGGCCTACCCAATGGAATCATGTTTATGAATTATATGGATTACACAGATGATGTATGCATGAATCTATTTACAAAAAATCAATGCACACGCATGGAAGCTGCTTTAAACAACGATCGTGCGTCGCTGCAGTCGTCACCGGCAGGCTGTCAGGGAATCGAATTTGAACTGGATGCCTCGGTTAGCTCAATCGTTTTTCCAACCGATACGTTGCCTACCCAAGGTTTCCGACCCCGTTTGCAGTTAACCAATAAAGGCCGTCAAACGTTGCAAGTCGTAAGGTTGCACTTTCAGGTAGATGGCCAACCTCCCTTGACGTTTGAGTACCATACGTCATTACCCTCTCTGGCTTCAACCGTTGTGGAATTGCCCCTGTACTTTACCGGCGAAGGCGGACATATTGCTACGGCATGGTGCAGTGAGCCAAACAATGGCATTGACGAATTTCCCTTTAACGACACGGCCACCACCACGTTTATGGTTAAGAGTACCGTACCCAAAAACACTGTGTCCGTGATTCTGGATCCGAACGGCGTTACCGATCGGCCCTGGATCACGATTCAAAATCCTTCCGCCGCCATCCTGCATCTCAGAATATTTAATATGATGGGTCAGCTGATTGCACAGGCGCAATGGCCCATCGCAGAACAGCCTTCTTTTCAACTTGATTTCTCAGCACATCCCCGTGGCTTGTATGTGCTACAAGGAGAAATCGGCTACGACACAGTTCAAGCCAAACTAATGATCGTCCCCTGATCTGAACCCTCGCGATGCAAGTGTTGCGCCTCCAAGACCGAGAAAAGCCGCATGTGCTCTGGTTTATTCCTAGCGACTTCTTTACGCAAATTTTATGTCTTGAGGCGACCGAACCTTAGAAGGGTAAAAAGCAGCCAAACCTCACAAGGTAATCGAGCTTTAAGTTCAAATGTTTCTATATTATCGGACAGAAGAAAAGAATTCCATCAGACCAAATATCTATATAAAACTAATTTTTGATGCATCCTTTTCGCCTGTTCGAGTTTACACGCATGACAAAGCTCAAAGCTATTCTGCTAAAAAATCTTTTGAGGCATGAATACAAGCAATCCTTGCTTTCGATTCAAGTATGTTTATTTTGTCTGGCCTTTCGCTTTTCTGCTGAGGCAAAACCCTCATTTGCATTGAACGGATGCGACTAAAACCAGAAACTACTGTTTGAATCATATGCTAACACACAACCTTGGCTATCCCCGAATCGGTACATTTCGTCAACTCAAGAAAGCCTGCGAACAATACTGGTCGGGCACAAGCTCTCTGCAACAACTGTTGCAGACCGGCCAGCAGGTCCGCAAGCTCAACTGGGAGCTTCAAAAACAGACCGGGATTGACTTAATTCCCGCCAATGACTTTTCCTATTACGATCATGTCTTGGACATGACCTTAACCGTTGGTGCCATACCGGAACGATTTGAACCCCTGCAACACGACATTACAAAAAATGTAATGGATCTGTACTTTGCCATGGCGCGCGGCATACAACAAGGAAGCTTAGACATTACAGCCATGGAAATGACCAAGTGGTTTGACACCAATTACCACTACATTGTACCGGAATTCAAAAAGAATCAGTCTTTCCGGCTTTCATCTACAAAAATTTTTGATGAATTCATAGAAGCAAAAAATTTAGGCATCCACACCAAACCCGTCGTTATCGGTCCGGTTTCCTTCCTTTTGCTCGGTAAGGAAAAAGAAGCAGGGTTTCATCGCTTGAGTCTAATAGATAACATTTTACCTGTATACATCGAGCTTCTGAAAAAACTGGAACAACTTGGGGCGGATTGGGTTCAGATAGATGAGCCTTTCCTCATCACCGACCTGACACAGCATGAAAAAGAGGTATATTCATATGCCTTTGGTGAGCTACATCGTCAGGTTGCTTCAGTCCGCCTGTTGTTAACGACCTATTTTGAAGGATTACGCGATAATCTCGATCTGGCCCTGTCGTTGCCAGTTTCTGCTGTCCATGTGGATTTGATCCGCGATCCGGAACAGTTGCCGGAAATCTTACAGGCCCTGCCTCAGTCAATGATGCTTTCGCTGGGAATTATTGATGGCAGGAACATCTGGAAAAATGATTTTGATCATTCCCTTCAGGTGATTCAGCAGACCCTCAAGCACGTGAGCGAAGATCGTGTGTTGCTGGCACCTTCGTGTTCGCTTCTGCACATTCCCTGCGATCTCGACCTCGAACGTGACATGCCTGAGGAGATCAAATCATGGATGGCTTTTGCCAAACAGAAACTGGAGGAGTTGGTCATTTTAAAAAAGCTCATCAACCCTCAGCAGCAAGCCGAAGTATGGGAGAAACTCAGAGAAAACCGAGAGGCCCGCAATTCCAGAAAACAGTCGTCACGCATTCATCATCCGCTGGTCCAAGAACGGCTGGCTGCTCTTTCCGATGCCGCCATTCAACGACAAAATCCTTTTCCGGTTCGTAAGCAAAAACAGCAAAAGGTTTTTCCGTTGCCTTTATTTCCCACCACCACCATCGGAAGTTTTCCGCAAACCGCTGAGGTGCGTCAATGGCGAGCCCGTCTGAAAAAGGGAGAACTTTCACAGCAACAGTACGACGAATTAGTAAAAAAAGAAATAGAAAAAACTATACGCTGGCAGGAACAGGTTGGCCTTGACGTGTTGGTACATGGCGAATTCGAGCGCAACGATATGGTAGAGTACTTCGGCGAGCAAATGGAAGGTTTTGTATTTACCACGCACGGTTGGGTTCAAAGCTATGGCAGTCGATGCGTTAAGCCACCCATCATCTATGGCGATGTCTATCGCCCCCGACCAATGACGGTTTCTTGGGCTACCTATGCTCAATCGTTGACTTCACGACCGGTAAAAGGCATGCTTACCGGCCCGGTAACCATGTTGCAATGGTCGTTTGTACGCGACGATCAACCCCGCGAACGCACCTGCCTGCAACTGGCTTTGGCCATCCGCGATGAAGTTAAAGACTTGGAGCAGGCTGGCATCCGCATCATCCAGATTGATGAGCCGGCCTTGCGTGAGGGATTGCCGCTGCGAAAAGCAGACTGGCCGCAATACCTCCAATGGGCAGTACGCTCATTTCGTATTGCAGCTTCAGGCGTTAAAGACGAAACCCAAATTCACACCCATATGTGTTATTCTGAATTTAACGATATCATTGAATCCATAGCCAACATGGATGCCGATGTGATCACTATAGAATGTTCCCGTTCTCAGATGGAATTGCTGGATGCCTTTTCCGACTTTAAATATCCCAACGACATTGGCCCGGGTGTCTATGATATTCATTCACCCAGAGTTCCCTCTTCTGCAGAAATGGCGGCATTGCTGGAAAAAGCCTGCACGGTCATTAATCCTCAACAGCTTTGGGTTAATCCCGATTGCGGATTGAAAACCCGCCGTTGGGAAGAAACGCAAAGGGCTTTAGCAGAAATGGTAGCTGCGGCCCGACACATGCGCCAACGCTACAGCGCTAACGTATTAAAATAAAACCTACATAATGAGTAGCAAATCCTCTGCTTCTGCCGGCCGGCGGTTTCGCGAAGCCATGCAACAGGAAAAGCCCCTGCAAATCGTGGGTGCGCTCAATGCCCATCACGCCCAGCTCGCAGTCCTCGCCGGCTTTCGGGCATTGTATTTGTCCGGTGCAGGCGTGGCTGCCGGATCCCTCGGCCTCCCCGATCTGGGCATCACCACTCTGCACGATGTGCTCATCGACGTGCACCGCATTACCGATTGTACCAGCACACCCTTGTTGGTAGATGTGGATACCGGATTTGGCCCCTCTGCATTTAATATCATGCGTACGGTTAAGGCTCTCATCAAAGCCGGCGCTGCAGCCCTCCACATTGAAGATCAGGTAGGGGCCAAACGTTGTGGCCATAGGCCGGGAAAAGAAATCGTGTCGCTGCGTGAAATGGTGGATCGCATTAAAGCTGCTGTGGACGCCCGCACCGATGATTCTTTCCTGATCGGCGCGCGTACCGATGCTCTGGCCCGGGAAGGTTTGGAAATAGCCTTAGAGCGGGCGGTGGCATACAAAGAAGCTGGAGCCGATTTCATTTTTGCTGAAGCCGTTACTGAATTGAGTCAATACCAAAAGTTTGCTGAAGCGACTGGCCTTCCTATCTTGGCCAACATTACCGAATTCGGCATGACTCCACTGTTTGGTCGTGAAGAACTACAAAAGGCCGGAGTCAGCTTGATCCTTTATCCGCTATCCGCTTTCCGGGCAGCCAATAAAGCAGCTCTGATGGTTTACGAGCACATCCGAAAAGACGGCACACAAAAAAACGTCCTTCACTTAATGCAGACACGTGAAGAATTATATCAATATATAAATTATTACGCATACGAGAAAAAGCTTGACGAATTGTTCAAACAACAAAAAAATGAGCACTAACGAAACCGGAAGCTTCAGGCCGAAGAAAAGCGTTGCACTTTCTGGTGTCATTGCCGGTAATACCGCCCTATGTACGGTAGGTCAAAGCGGAAACGAGCTTCACTACCGCGGCTACAACATTCTGGACCTTGCCCAGTGGGCTCAGTTCGAAGAGGTGGCCTATTTGCTTATCTACGGCGAATTACCGACGAAAGCGCAACTCACCGCATACAAGAATAAACTCATTTCCCTGCGAGGCATCCCTGAAACGATTAAGAACCTACTGCAGCTGCTGCCTGCCTCAGCACATCCCATGGATGTATTGCGCACATATTGCTCGGCCCTGGGTTGCATGCATCCTGAAAAAGAGGATCATGATCTGGACGGTGCTCGCGACATCGCTGACAAGCTGCTGGCATCCTTTAGCTCCGCTCTTTTGTATTGGTACCATTATTCACACCATGGGAAAATCATTGAAACGGAAACCGATGATGAAACAGTCGGCGGTCATTTTTTGCACTTGCTGCACGGGAAAAAACCCATGCCTTCGTGGGAAAAAGCCATGCAAATTTCTTTGATTCTTTATGCCGAGCATGAGTTTAATGCCTCTACGTTCACTGCACGCGTCATAGCAGGCACCGGATCCGATATGTACTCCGCTATTACGGGCGCCATCGGGGCCTTGCGTGGACCCAAACACGGCGGCGCCAACGAGGTAGCCTTTGAAATCCAAAGCCGTTACACATCACCAGACGAAGCAGAACAAGATATTCGTCGTCGTTTGGAAAGAAAAGAAGTTATCATCGGATTCGGTCACCCTGTATATACAATCTCGGATCCAAGAAATGTGGTGATCAAAAAAGTGGCCGAAGAGCTTTCCATCGAAGCAAACGATCTGTTGTTGTACAACATTGCCGATCGCATCGAGACGCTGATGTGGAAGGAGAAGAAAATGTTTCCCAACCTCGACTGGTATTCTTCGGTGGCTTACCACCGCATGGGCGTACCGACCCAAATGTTTACTCCCTTATTTGTCATTTCCAGGGTAACGGGATGGAGCGCTCACGTCATCGAACAAAGGCAAGACGGCAAGATCATTCGCCCCAGTGCCAATTACATCGGACCGGAAAACCGAACCTTTGTACCTATAGATAAAAGATAAATAAATATGTCCTCATACATTTCCAACGTAAGGCCCCAGCCCGATCAGGTGTTGGTTGACCTCGCGGATTATGTGCTGAACTACCACATCACCAGCAGTTTAGCCTGGGAAACCGCCCATTATTGTCTGCTCGACGCCCTAGGTTGCGCCTTTGAAGCACTGGACTATCCTGAATGCACGAAATTGCTCGGGCCTGTTGTGCCCGGTACCGTGGTTCCCCACGGCGCTAAAGTGCCCGGAACCCCTTATCAGCTCGATCCGGTACAAGCCGCGTTTAACATCGGCACTTTGATCCGTTGGTTGGATTTTAACGACACCTGGTTGGCCGCAGAATGGGGTCACCCGTCCGATAACTTGGGCGGTATCCTGGCCGTCGCCGACTGGCTGTCCCGCACAGCAGTAGCCCACGGCAAACCGCCGCTGCGCATGCGCGACGTCCTGGATGCCATGATTAGAGCATACGAAATTCAAGGTGTGCTCGCCCTGGAAAATTCCTTTAATAAGGTAGGCCTCGACCACGTGATTCTTGTCAAAGTTGCATCAACGGCTGTTGTAGCCAAATTGCTTCGTTTGCATCGCGAAGAAATAATCAATGCCTTGTCGCATGCCTTTGTAGATGGGCATCCCCTGCGCACCTATCGGCATGCACCAAATACGGGCAGCCGAAAATCGTGGGCAGCCGGTGACGCCACAGCCCGTGCTGTGCGCCTTGCCTTGATCGCCCGAACGGGTGAAATGGGATACCCGTCCGTGCTTACTGCTAAAACGTGGGGATTCTATGACGTCTTGTTTAAAGGAAACAGCTTCCGCTTCCAGCGCAACTACGGCACTTATGTTATCGAAAATATTTTATTTAAAATTTCCTATCCTGCCGAATTTCATGCCCAAACGGCCGTAGAGGCAGCATTTATCATTCAGCAGCGAATGAAAGCTATGGGCAAGACCAGCGATGATATAAAAAAGATTTCCATACGTACGCATGAGGCTGCCATTCGCATCATCGACAAGAAAGGACCACTTTCTAATCCTGCTGACCGCGACCATTGCATTCAATACATGGTGGCTGTCCCTCTCATCTTTGGCAGATTAACAGCTGCCGATTATGAAGATGAAGTTGCCGCTGATCCCCGTATAGATATATTGCGTGAAAAAATCTATTGCGTAGAAGATCCACAGTTTACTAAAGATTACCACGATCCTGATAAACGGTCTATAGCCAATGCCCTCACCGTGGAATTTAATGACGGAACTATACTGGATGAAGTAAGGGTAGAGTATCCGATCGGCCACAAACGCCGGAGAGCCGAAGGAATTCCTCTTTTGCTTCAAAAGTTTAAAACGAAACTTGCCCATAGATTTTCACAAAAACAGCAAGAGCTCATATTGCAAACAGCTCTGGATTATGAAAGATTAATCGAAACCCCTGTGCATGAATTTGTTGATTTAATGGTTGTTTGACAAAATTGATAAGCTCTTTCGTTTGGCATTTCAAGTGCCCTAACATGTTTATGCAAGCAACTTAATAATTTCAATTTATATTGCCTGCCATATAGCATATAAAATGATAGAAAGGAATTCTTAGTCTCTATTACATGACCATTTTTTCAATCATTGACTTAAGACATCGAAAGCAAAATCCATTTCTTTTTCCTATTAAAACTTTTAAATCAGAAATCTCTGGAACCACTGCACACTATGGGTATGCAAAATATTTTTAAGAGAATTTTTAAAGGCATTATAAAAAATCAGTCTGTTCACAGACTATGTTGTAAGAACCAATAATAAAACTCATCATAGATCATTTCAAGCAAGTCAATCAAACGATGTCAGTGCCGCAAAGAAAATGCAGCATACACACCAGCCGTCCATCCCATCATCGGGGGTGTCTTGTATTCTTCGTTCACTTGCACGTTTCCGGTAACCGCATTATACTTTTCCCATAACATACCTGTACTTTGGAAAACTGAATAAACCAGCTTCAAATACTTATCACGAATGCGCTGCCCATCCATGAGAAATCCATATCGATCTAAGGCTTCCGAAACGATTAGCGCATGCGGCGGCCAGGTGTTCGGATAATCCCATTGATAGGTGTAAGTGCGCTCACCGGGCGGGCAGGGTGTTATGCCGTATTCGTATTCAAATAATTTTAAATTATCTATCACCCGTCTGGCCTGGCGGTTGCTGGCCAGCCCTGTCCACAAAGGATGAAAGGTAGCTGCCGAGGGAACTTGTGAAAACCGGTTGTTTAGGTAGTCGTAGTCCCGATACAAGCCGGTGGCTTCATCCCAGAGGAAGCGATTGATGCGGCGGCGCCGTTGCTGCGCGCGTTCGGCCCATTGGCTTTCCTGACCGTTCTTGAGTGTCTGAGCAAACTCCTGCATGAGCACCTCATAGCGGTACAGATTGCTGTTCAGATCCACCGCCAGAAAATCGGCACATCGCCCTTCAAAACGAGGGGTAAAATCGTAACCCGATTCGGCCTCGGCCAGTCGGTGTCCTGCCACATAGATTTTTTCTGCATCCGAAGCCTCCGGCAATGGAAGCCGGACCTGCTTCAGGTGCTGGTAGAATTCGAGCAGATAGGCTTCGGTGGCATCGTGACCATAATGCGATAATCCTGTCGGCGTACCGCGCCGTGTTACCCAGAAATCATACTCTGCCTCCAG
>JANWWJ010000011.1 GCA_025056305.1 Chitinophagales bacterium
GGGTGGGGGGGGCGGCGGGGGTTGGGCGCCGGCCGCCCCAACCTTCTTTGCCCCCCTTCTTTGCTCCCGCTTTTTTCCTTTTTCCTTCTTTGCTCCTGCTTTCTTAGCTCCCGCTAAATCTCTCCTTGTTCGACAAAGTAGCTTTTCGTTGATGGCATCAATAAGTTCTTAATCTTCCCCGGCAGGGTAGAAGGCATCTTGAAAATGTCGGATCATTGCCCTTCGACCCCGAAACATGATCGAAAGCACATCAAAACGCACATCTGACCGAATGCTGTGTTGCCGCAGATATTCTTCGGCTGCCTGTACCAAACTCTTTTGCTTGGCAATGCTGAGTGCTTGTTCCGGCCATCCGAATTTGGCACACCTTCTGGATTTTACCTCAACAAAAACCAGCATGCCGCCTTTGCTGACAATGAGATCTATTTCGAGGGGGCCATGTCGCCAATTGCGCGCCAGGATCTGGTAGCCTTTCCGTTGCAGAAAGCGTGCTGCCAGTTTTTCTCCCTTAATACCCAGCCGGTTATGCTCAGCCATCAAAATTTTTCAATAAGCTTGCGCAAAATTTCTGTATACATTACGTTTAGCTTACGAAAATAGCAGGTTGCAACCATGATGGATCAATGGATCGCCTCTTTTCCCAATCAGCTCAAAGAGGCTGTAGAAATCGGTAAAAACGCAGCGCTTACCCCCCTTCGAAAAGAAATACGCAACATCGTCGTTGCAGGTATGGGCGGTTCAGGCATTGGCGGCGATCTGGTACGTAGCATGGTGGCCACCAAGCTCTCGGTGCCGCTCATCGTCATCAAGGATTACTTTTTGCCTCATTGGGTGGATGAGCATACGCTCCTGATCGCAAGTTCTTACTCGGGCAATACCGAAGAAACCATTCACGTATTGGAAGAAGCGATACGCCGTCATTGCAAGATCATCTGCATAGCTTCAGGCGGCTCTGTAGAGCATCTGGCTTCCAAGGCGGGCTTGGACTTCATCCGCATCCCCGGCGGCATGCCGCCGCGTACCTGTTTGGGCTATTCATTCGTGCAACAATTGTTTGTGCTCAAACGCTACAACTTCATCGACGATGGTTTTCTGGTTGGCCTGACTCAGGCAGCTCGTTTGCTTGTAAAAGAGCAGAAGCGCATTATGCGGCAGGCCAGTACTTTGGCCCGCAAGCTGCATCGCAAACTCCCGGTTATTTACAGCACCACTGAACTGGAGGCCGTGGCTTTACGGTGGCGCCAACAGATTAACGAAAATGCTAAGATGTTGTGCTGGCACCATGTTTTGCCTGAAATGAACCACAACGAGCTTGTCGGCTGGCGCGTGCCCGGCAAATATGCCGTCGTTTTTTTGCGGTCCGAAACAGATTATTCGCGTAATCAGCAACGCATCAACATAGCACGCAACATCATCACCCAATACACCAAACACATCTTAGAAGTTTGGGCGAAGGGGGATACTTATGTCGAGCGCTTGCTTTACCTCATTCATCTGGGCGACTGGATGTCGTATTATCTGGCCGTGCGCCGCAACGTAGATCCCGTCGAAGTCAACGTCATCGATTACCTAAAGGCAGAGCTGGCAGGCTGATCCGATCAGTAAGAAAAATTATTCGGGCTACTATCTTTATGGCGGCAAGCGGTCTCGTCGTCAAGACGGGTTAAAAGGGAATCCGGTGAAAATCCGGAACAGTTCCCGCTGCTGTAATCCTGCGGCGCTGTAACGCCGGAGTCGGAATCTGTGCCACTGCCCTTCGGGGTGGGAAGGCCCGACATCAGGAAAGTCAGAAGACCTGCCGCTTGCGCCATGAAATTTCTGCTTTCGGGACAAAAGCAGGAATGAGCCTTGCATTACCCCTCATTCTTCCCGAAGGCGCAGGTTTAACCGCTGTCGCGGGTAACGGCAGCATAAAAAAACTTTTTATGAAAAAAACATTACTTTTTTCTGTGCTCCTGCTTTTGGGAGTTCTGGTCGTGGCGGCACAACAAGCCAACGACACCTTGCAACAACAGTTGCCTGAAGTAGTCATCACGCCCACGTTGCTGGAACAACCGCTTTCCGAAGCACCGCGAAGCGTGAATCTGGTTTCGGCACCTCAAATTCAGCTGCTTCAGCCGCTGGATTTAGCGCAGATGCTAAGCTTGCTTCCCGGCACCAGCGTCGTAGGTAGTGGCCTCAATCCCGGAAGTGTGCAAAGCGTTTTTCTGCGCGGCACCAACTCCAACCACTCGCTCGTGCTTATCGATGGAGTGCGCATCAGCGATCCCTCAACCCCAAATGGTGCATTGGATTTGAGTGAACTGCCCCTGAGCAGCTTCGCCTCTCTCGAGGTGCTGCGGGGCTCCCAAAGTACTGGCTTTGGAAACGGTGCTTTGGGCGGAATTATTTCTTTGAATTCCCCCGGTTGGTACAAACAAGGCTTAAACCTAAGCTTTGCCGCTTCGGCCGGCTCCTTCGGCCCTCAGACACTGCTGCTTCAGCAACAATTGGATGCCGGCTATTCCTTTGCCAATGGTTTCTATGGCCGCATCAGTTTTACCAATAAAAATGTCAAGGGTTTAGATGCTACGGTTGATACCATCAACGATCCCCAGGCTTTTGAACGTTACGACAACGACGATTTCAGTTTGCAACGCGGCACGCTCAAGATCGGTTATGAAAAAAACAAATGGAAAGGTTTTGTAATTGCTTCCCTTAACCAGCACAATGCTGATTATGACAAAAAAGGCTTCAAGTACAACAACCCCTTCGGTGAAAATCCGTGGGCATGGTACGATGGCGATCGGGCCGAAATTGATTTTTCACGCTTGTCGCTAGGCTACAACCTGCAAGGCCCTTTCTTTGCTCAGATTCAATTTCGACTTTTTGGAGGCTATAGCTCCAATCAGCGTTCAGTGGTTGATGATTCCAGCATCGTTCGCTTGCCCAACATTTATGACCACACCTTCAGTTCCTCTGAATACGAAGGGCAAAGCATGCACCATGATGCCCAGCTCATCTGGAAAGCGACAGAGGCTCTGACCGTTCTGGGTGGAGCGGGCATTTTGCAGGAAAGCATGTCTTTCCATACCCATTATTTTTCTAATTCGGCTTGGGGTCCCTATACGTTTGAAACAAACTTAGACACCCTCCCCTCGGCTACCATCGCTCATGCATTTCTGCAGGCCGAAGTCAGCTTCGGTTCATGGATATCGGCGCTGAAACCCCTCCACCTTGTCGCCGGTCTTCGCTATAGCCATCACAATCAATTTGGCGGCCGTCCCGATGTGTTGATTAATCCTTTATTGAAGCTCGGCAACGGCATGGTGGCTTATGCCTCATGGTCCACGGGTTATCAAGCTCCCTCATTGTATCAAATGTATGCGCCTGATAAATATTTCTTGAGTGATGTTACCCGCGGTAATCCGGACCTGAAACCCGAGCAAGCCAATTCCTCTGAAATAGGTTTTCGGCTTCATGCCGCATCAGGTGCAATGATGCAACTGGCATTTTTCCGAAACAACATCAGTAATGCCATAGAGTATTGCTATTTGTGGGATGAAAACATTCCTGTCGATTCCCTTGGGACCGATTGGTATCGCGACGACTACCGTGGCGACACCTACCTCAATGCTGGCAAGTTGGTGACACAAGGAGTTGAAGCCAGCTTACACCTTCCGATCCTCCGCTGGGTGGAATTAGACGCCAACGTAAGCCTGTTAGATGGGAAACTGCACTATGGGCCCGAGTTACTTCAAGCCGAGCATGCGCACGGCCATCAGGTCCAACTTTTCTATAGCGGTGCTTTTCCTGCTTTAAAAGACAGTGTGGCTCCCTTGGTACGTCGCTCCTCCGCCGCAAATGCAAGAGTCACTGTAAAGCCAATTTCTTCTCTAAAGCTTTTCGGGCAAGCCCGCTGGATTGGAAAACGTAACGACATTTTTTATGATGTCGCCATAAGACCCTATGGAGCGCAAAACGCCTCACCGCTGGATGCGTATCTTCTTTTCGACTTCGGTCTGTTCTACCAACCTTTCTCGAGAGTGAGTGCAGCCTTGCGTGTAGAAAATGTTTTCAATACCCCATTTACAGAAATTTTGGGATACACCACACGGCCGCGCGGCTATTTCCTAACGGCCTACTTTCAACGCTAAGGCTTGGGAAGCTGGATGCGCAAAAAGCGCTGCCATACCTCAAGGCTGCCGAACAGGAGCCCACTGTAAAACAGGTCGCCGATGAGTGCGTTACGATAGAAAGGCAAGGCAGCAAGGTAACTCTGAACGATGCCATCCACATGGTGTGGATACATCGTGGGTGGATAGAATAAAGCAAAATTTGTAATTAAAAAAAATAAGGTGGAAGCTGTTAGCGATGCAGCAACAATGCGGCGCGGGGAGCGTTTTGTGATGATCCATTTTCCGACCATCACCACCAGCACAAATGAAAGATAAACCACCCACATGCCTGAATAAAAGCCAATGAACGCATCTGTTATGAACAAAATGCTGAGAGGGATTAAGATGGCCAGGCGTCGGTCGGCAATCATGGCCCCGCCAAACAAAGCCATAGCCGTGACCGGCGTTACATTCCACAACTTAAGCTCATTACTCAGAAGCCGCAAAGCAGCGGCGAGCACGATCAACACAAAAACGGGAAAATAAGCAGAGGCAAAAAGCCGCTTGAAAAAAGGTAGCATCCGGCCAAAAATAACTGAATTTAACGGATACTGTGGTCACCCGCAACTCGGAGGCCGAAAGCCCGTAGTCAAAAACTGTCTGCGTGAGATCTTTGGTGGGAGCTGACGGGATCGAACCGCCGACCCTCTGCTTGTAAGGCAGATGCTCTGAACCAGCTGAGCTAAGCTCCCTGCAGTTGCAAAGATAGGGGCCTTTTTCTCGTCGCCAACGCAACCGCAAAACACCTGTTCAACCAAACTTAGTCTTGTTAACAGAAAGGGCTGTTGAATATTTCTACTTTTGACGCATGAGGGTAAAATCAGTTCTGGCTACACCGTTTGCCAGTATGATTGCCCGTCGCATTCGGCGCTGGAGCTCCGAGGCCCACCGTGCTCAGGAATATTGGTTGCATAAGTTGGTCACCGAAGGCCGCAAAACCTTATTTGGCCGCGACCATGGCTTTCAGCACATCTCCTCCTATGCCGACTTCTCCCGGCAGGTGCCTCTTCGTTCTTATGAAGATTTTATTCCATATCTGCAAAAAGTTTACGACGGCCAATCCGATGTGCTTTGGAAAGGAAGACCTCTCTATTTCGCCAAATCATCAGGTACCACGGCAGGTATTAAATATATTCCTATATCTAAGGATTCAATTTCCAACCACATCAACACGGCCCGCAATGCCCTGTTGATGTATATCGATGAAACCAGGAAAACCGATTTTGTCAACGGCCGCATGATTTTCCTGTCCGGAAGTCCTCGTCTGGAACTCCATCACGGCATTCCCACGGGCCGGCTCAGCGGCATCGTCAACCACCATGTCCCTCGCTACCTGCGCCGCAACCAGCTTCCTTCCTTCGAAACCAACTGCATCGAAGACTGGGAGCAAAAATTGGAATGCATAGTTCAAGAGACCATCAACGAAAACATGACTTTGGTCAGTGGCATACCGCCTTGGATGCAGATGTACTTTGAACGCTTGCTTCAGGTGAGTGGAAAAACAACGGTCAAAGAGGTCTTTCCGCACTTGCAGTTGATCATTTACGGTGGCGTCAACTTTGAACCGTATCGCGCCCGATTGCTCAGTACCATAGGCGGTTCCGTAGATACGATCGAAACTTACCCTGCTTCAGAAGGTTTTATCGCTTTTCAGGACAAGCAAAACGAGCCGGGCATGCTGTTGAATGTGGATTCGGGGATCTTCTTTGAATTTGTGCCCGCTCAGGAAATTCATGAACCCCAACCCACTCGCCTGCGCCTGGCCGACGTCGAGCTCGACACCAACTACGCTTTGGTCCTCTCCACCAATGCCGGCTTGTGGGCATATGTCATCGGCGATACCGTAAAGTTTGTTTCCAAAAATCCTTATCGGCTCATCGTTACGGGCCGAACCAAACATTTTATTTCGGCCTTCGGAGAACATGTTATTGCTGAAGAGGTCGAATCGTCTCTTATGCAGGCAGCGCAAGAGCACCGCTGCCAGGTCACGGAGTTTACCGTCGCGCCTCAGGTCAATCCACCCTCTGGAAATCTTCCTTATCACGAATGGTTCATTGAATTTGCTGAAGAACCGGCTTCATTGAGCGATTTTGCCCGTAGGCTTGATGAGTTGATGTGTGCCCGCAACATTTACTACAACGATTTGATTTCCGGCCGCATCCTTCAGCCTTTGCGTATTACCCGTATCCAAAAGGGAGGCTTTATCGAGTACATGAAATCTATTGGAAAGCTCGGTGGTCAAAACAAATTGCCGCGCTTGGCTAACGATCGATCGATTGCTGATGCCTTGACCCCCTGGATTTTGGCTGCCGGCACAGATTAGCTCATCGTCGAAAGTTGCTATATTTAGGAATGCAAATGCTTTGTGCCATGCGCGAGGCTGTCCGTAAAATTGAAAAGGAAGAGTTAGACCGCTACCGCTTCGTCAACTACGAGGTCCTGGATTCCGAAACCGAAATCCGCCAAAGGCAGAAACTGCTGGAAGAAGCTATGCTGTTGGGTAATGGGGAGCGGCAAAAAGTACGCCTCATCATTGAAACCACCGAAGGGCCGGTGATGGTGGAAACAACCGTATGGGAAACTACCGACAGCCACATCGAGCTCAAGGGTGGACGCGACATTCCCATCTGCTGCATCCGTGAGGTCATCATCTGAACCTCAGCGTACCAAGTACAGCATGTCTTTTAGTTCCCACTTCTCCATCCAGGGGCCGCCATAATTGTCTTCGGCATAGAGAAACATCTTCTGTATAGGGTCATATACCAGCAAGTCGCCGCAGTCATCTACCTGATTTACATATTGAGATGGAAAATATAAGAAAAGATAACATGGGTTAAGGGACGCGTCTTTTAGGTGATCGCCCAAGTTAAACTTGTTGACCATTTTGTATCGATAGGGATAGTCGCGAATAACTTTTTCATTGATCAAGGGCTTGTTTTCCAACATGATTGTTCCGTCGGAATATGCTTGATTGAACAACATCGTTTTCTGCTGGATTTGCGGTGCAAGGGCACTGATGCGGTCGCGCACCGAATCTTTTACCGATCCCTTGATGTTGTTGCTGATGATGATGTTGAGCGACTGATTCAGATAGGCAATCAACATTTCGGCTTCAAACATGCCGGCCGTTTCTTCGGCCCGATCAGGTGAGAAGCGATACGCACTGATCACTTTCGGACCAGTCAAAGCCGGAGTAAACAAGTATTTGCTTTGCTTGACTCCGCCCTGAGTGAGCATGAAGATCAACTCTTTTTTGGCGGAAAAATCCGCTGCGGTTGCCAACCGCATGCTCGTCCCCTTATCCTCACGACATTGAGCAAAGAAGAACAAATTCTTGTCGCTGCCCATGAAGGAGTCTATCTGGTTCATGTGGATAAGCCGATAAGGCCGAACCGTCCAGTGTTCCTCCATCACACGCGCCAGCCAGTCATTAAAGGCATCGTCATTAGTGGTCAAAACGTAAACCGTGCCATTCATCAAAGCTTTCATGGCCGGCTGGTTTGCATCCTTGCTTACCAGCTGGCCATAATTTTCATGACTTAGTAATGAAAAAAAGGCTACAAAAATCCACGGCCTCATGAATCCATGCTTTTAAAACCCCTCAAACCTAAAAGAAATTTACCGCGCCTGTAAGCTTAAATATCGTCGCCCTCATCCGTGCTTGGCCTGATTGGAAAAGAGAAAAAAATATGTCGCTCTGGTAATGAACCTTAAACCATAACGCCTGCTCAAAGGGCAGGGCTCCAATCTTGTGCCGAAGGAGAGATTCGAACTCTCACGCCCTTGCGGGCACTGCGCCCTGAACACAGCGTGTCTGCCAGTTTCACCACTTCGGCCCTCTGGCAAAGATAGCAAACGAAAGCATCGACCCGAAAGGTCGCTCTATCAGGCCTACCTTAGCACTCATGTTTCATGAGCATATCACTGACCTCATCGGCAATACGCCTTTGGTGAAACTGCATCAGGTGGTAGCCGATGTGCCAGCTACCGTGGTGGCTAAAATTGAATGGTTCAATCCCGGCCATTCCGTTAAAGACCGAATTGCCCTCAAAATGATTGAAGAGGCAGAACGGAAAGGATGGCTGCGGCCGGGGGGCACTATCATCGAAGGTACCAGTGGCAACACCGGAATGGGGTTGGCCCTGGTGGCAATTAAAAAAGGCTATCGCTGCATTTTTACCACCACCGATAAACAATCTAAAGAAAAAGTGGACATCCTCAAGGCCCTGGGTGCCGAAGTCATCGTCTGTCCCACCAACGTGCCTGCTGACGATCCCCGTTCCTATTACTCAGTGGCCCGTCGCCTCAGTGAACAAATCCCCAACAGTTGGTATGTGAATCAGTACGATAATCTGGATAACCGCAGGGCTCATTATGAAACAACGGGCCCGGAAATCTGGGCGCAGACCGAAGGACGCATCACTCATCTGGTGGCCGGTGCCGGTACCGGTGGCACCATCACCGGAACGGCCATGTATTTGAAGGAAAAAAATCCTGACATTATCGTATGGGCAGTGGATACCTATGGTTCAACGCTTAAAGCATATCATGAAACCGGTCGCATCGATCCAAACGAAATATATCCATACCTTACCGAAGGGATTGGCGAGGACATCATTCCTGCCAATTACGATTTTTCTCTCATAGATCATTTTGAAAAAGTTACCGATCGCGATGCTGCGCTTATGGCCCGCGAAATCACCCGGCGTGAGGGCATCTTCGTGGGCTACAGCAGCGGCAGTGCCGTGCAGGCCATCCGCCAATTGAAACACTTGTTGCGCCCCGAACATCTGGTGGTGGTCATCTTGCCTGACCACGGCAGCAGATACATAGGAAAAATTTATAACGATGAATGGATGCGGGATCGGGGCTGGCTGCGGCCCGCCACCGTAGCCGATCTGATCAGTACGCGACGCCCCCTTATTTCCGTCTCAGCCAATACCCCCGTGTCAGAAGTGATCACCCTACTTGCCGAACACGGCATTGACCAGATGCCGGTAATGGAAGCTCACGAGCCTGTGGGCAGCATTACAGAATCGATCATCTTAAATCGTTTGCTCGAAGACATTTCCGTGCGCAATTGGCCGGTGCAGGCCATCATGCACCCCCCATTCCCCCTCATCAGCATGGATACTACCCTTGAATCCCTTTCCGCCCTGCTGCAACAAAACCAGGCTGTGCTGGTGCGCGATGCCGCTGCTAACCTGCATATACTTACCAAGACCGATTTGATGAAAGCTCTGGCATGTTAGCAGATACCGGTCACGGTGTGGTTCAGTGGCTGGGTGGACGGCAACCTCACTACCCACCTCAGCGAATCGTTTCACTCGTGCCGTCGTTGACAGAATTGTTGGCCGATTTGGGGCTTGAGCAAAACGTCGTGGGCATAACGAAGTTCTGCGAGCGACCCGCCCAATGGCGGCGCGTCAAAACCATCGTAGGCGGTACAAAAGCCATTAAGATAGATCGCATACTGGCCTTGCATCCCGATTTGGTTTTGGCGAACAAGGAAGAAAACATCAAAGAGCAGATCACTGAGTTGGCTGCTCATGTTCCGGTATTGCTGACGGATATCCATACGGCCGACGATGCCCTTAAGATGATCCGTGCCATAGCTGAAAGCACCCGTAGCGTCGAGCGTGGCCACCACCTCGTTGCTACCATCGAGGCCGATTTGAAAGCACTGCGCTACCTTTCACCTATCCGCGCAGCATACCTCATCTGGCATAATCCTATTATGGCTGCCGGCAGCGATACGTTTATCAGCAACATGATGCAGCATGCCGGCTTTGTTAATGTTTTTGAAAAAAGGAATCGATACCCGCAACTATCTGCCCAACAGCTTACCGAGGCGAATCCCGATTGGTTACTGCTTGCCTCTGAGCCGTTTCCTTTTTCCCAAAAGCATGTACCGTTTTATCAGGAGCTGCTGCCGGCGAGCCGCATCGTTTTGGTGGATGGCCAGATGTTCAGTTGGTATGGCAGCCGCATGCAGCATTTTGCAACATATGTGCGGCACCTGCGCTCCCTCAACTGACTTTTGGAATTGGCTTAGAGCACGTCGCTTGGTTATCTTTGCTGCTGCAAATTTTTCCCCATGACCACCGCTACTCAATCAGCAAGTCGTATTGCTTCCATTTTAGGTGATCAGGCAGCCTATCTGCTGGAGCATACGTGTAAAACGGTTGACAAAAAGCTCTTGCACGTACCGGGCCCTGACTTCGTTGATCGCATCTGGGCCCAATCCAACCGCAACAACAAAGTGTTGCGCAGCTTGCAAACTTTGTTCAACAGCGGCCGACTGGCTGGCACCGGTTACCTGAGCATCCTGCCCGTAGATCAGGGCGTGGAGCACAGCGGAGGTGCTTCGTTCGCTCCCAACCCGATTTATTTTGACCCGGAAAACATCGTAAAACTTGCTATAGAAGGTGGCTGCAATGCTGTGGCGTCCACCTTTGGCGTGCTGGCCGCCGTCTCCCGTAAGTACGCACATAAGATTCCCTTCATCGTCAAATTCAACCACAACGAGTTTCTTACCTATCCCAACAAGTACGATCAGATCCTTTTCGGCAGTGTGCGTGAGGCGTGGAATCTGGGTGCCGTAGCCGTTGGGGCAACTATCTATTTTGGTAGCGAAGAATCGTCACGACAGATTCAGGAAGTCAGCGAGGCTTTTGAGCTGGCTCATGAACTGGGCATGGCCACCATTCTGTGGTGCTACTTGCGCAATTCTGCATTTAAGAAAGACGGCGTGGACTATCACACCAGCGCTGACCTCACCGGCCAGGCCAATCACTTGGGTGTAACCATACAGGCCGATATCGTCAAGCAAAAGCTGCCCACCAACAACGGCGGCTATGAAGCGCTCAAATTCGGGAAAACCCATGCAAAGGTGTACAGCGAGCTCACCAGTGATCATCCCATTGATCTGTGCCGGTATCAGGTAGTGAACAACTACATGGGCCGCGTGGGCCTGATCAACAGCGGCGGCGAATCCAAAGGAGCCAGCGATCTGGCTGAAGCTGTTTATACTGCCGTGGTCAACAAGCGGGCTGGTGGCATGGGCCTGATCTCCGGCCGAAAGGCATTTCAGAAACCCATGAGCGAAGGGGTGGCCCTGCTCAATGCCATTCAGGACGTTTATCTGGACAAAACCATCACCTTGGCCTGATAGCCAAGGAAAGTTAGTTGGCTTCTTAATGCACAGGCGCAGCCGCTTTCAATTCGGAAAGCTGCTGTTTTAGCTGTGCGTTTTCGGCTTCCAGTTTTTTTA
>JANWWJ010000037.1 GCA_025056305.1 Chitinophagales bacterium
TTGGGCGCCCCTTCCCTTTTGTGTTTCGCCGTTTGGGCTGTTCCTCCCGTTTTTTTTTTTTTTTTTTGTTTCGCGGGGGGGGGTGTTTTTTGTTTTTTTTGGGGGGGGGGGGGGGGGGGCCCCCCCCCCGCCCCCCCCCCGCCCCGTTTTCTTCCTCCCCACTCGCCTCCTCATTTCACGCCTGATGCCTTTGTGCAACAATTGTTTTTCAACAGCTGTGCTGAATTATGGCATCTTTACGGCTTCATGAAGCGATGTGGTAACATAGAACTCGGCAATTCAACAACCTCTTTACTGTTCCTGATTATCGCTGCTTTGATGGTTGTTTCTTGCGCCAGCCAGCAACCACCAAGTGGGGGGCCGAAGGATGAAAGAGCTCCCCGCGTCGTTCGGGCCGAACCTCCTCAATGGGCCACGAACGTACGCGGCCAGGTATTCCGATTTACTTTCGATGAGTTTGTTACCTTAAACAATCCAAATGCGCATATCTTCTTTTCTCCTGCCTTAGAGCGGCCGCTGGATTTTCGACTGCGGGGAAAAACATTGCGTATCACTATTTCAGATACCCTCCGTTCCAACGCCACCTATACGGTCTATCTGAGCAATGCTGTTCGTGATCTTTCGGAAGGCAATCTGCTTGCCGACTACCGGCATGTCTTCAGCACAGGTCCTACGTTGGATTCGATGCGCATACGGGGTCAGGTGCTATTGACCCCACAAATCCAGCCCAAAGCGGCAATGTTGGTGATGCTGCATGCCGAGCTTAGTGACAGCGCCATTGCCCGCCGTCGCCCCGACTATTTTGCCCGTACCGACTCAACAGGATCTTTTGACCTGAACTTTCTCAAGGCCGGCACCTACCGCCTCGTTGCTCTTGACGATGCCAATCAAAATTATCTGTACGACGATCCGGCGGAAAGTGTGGCTTTTTTAGATACGCCAATAAGGGTGGATGATACATCGTCTTTTTTTTCATTAATGGCATTTCAGGCTTTACCAAAACAGAAAGTTCTGCAAACAAAAGTCATCAGCCCTCGTTCCGTTCAAGTGGTGCTGGCCCGCCCCTACGGCAATCCTGTCGTCACCAGCCTTATCGATACGCAAGCTCTTGTAACCTGGTTTAATCCCTCCAGAGACAGCTTACAGATTTGGTCGTTGCAACCGACAGACCACTTGCACTTGCTCATTTCTGACAGCGCTTTTCTGGACACAGTCACCGTGGCGATGCAACAGCCCTCGGCACGACGAAGAACATCGCTGCCACCTCAGCAATTTAAACTTGCTGACGCTATTTCTGGTTCTTTAGTGTCACCAGAAAATAGTCTGACCCTTTTGCCGTCCGTTTATATTTCAAAAATTAGTGATACCCCTTATGTGATGATACGCCAGCAGGGGGGGGTGGCAGTGAAAGTGCCTTTGCAACCGGGCTTTGATAGCATCACCCATCGTCAGCAATTCAAGTTAAATTTTCCCCGACAACAGGGCAGTACCTACACGTTATGGTTGCCCGATTCTTTGTTTCTTGATGTTTTTGGCCGCTGGAACGACAGCAGCAGCCTAAAAATGCAGGTATTGGCGAATGAGGAAAGTGGAAACCTCATTTTTCATTTTGCTTTAGCTGAAACTCAGCCACAGACCACTTATATTATCATCTTGAAACAACCAGGGGGACCGGCTTATCAACGATTCATAAAAGGAAATACCGCTACCACCTATTGGCAGCAGTTGCTTCCCGGACGATACGATGTAACCGTGATTGAAGACGCAAACGGCAATGGTCGCTGGGATACAGGCGACTATTGGGAAGGCCGGCAACCAGAGCGAATTTTTCACTTTCCGAAAGCAGTCATCATCCGTGCCAACTGGGATGTGGAAGTCACTCTTGCTGCAAGCAACGAGCGCTCAGAGAATGTTGATCGCTAACGCGCCAAAGGATTAACGCGAGGCTGTTGTCGTAGGACTTTCAAACACTACGCGGGGGGTTCCTGCACTATCGTAGATGGTAACCTGGGCGGTATTAGCAGGGATTGCAAACAGCATTGAGTTTTGCGATAGGTAGCCTGCACCCATATTTTTTTCAATTCGCTGGAGCTGGCCTTCAGCCGTAACGATATCGGCATAACGATCGGTGGCGGCAAATGCCAAGAGTCGTGCGGGACGGGCCAGGCCAAAGGCAAACATCTTATCGTTATTGTTGGTACCCAGAATTACAGGTTGTTGGCTCCGACCCACGTGAATAAGGGCTAAAGCTTTGGCGTCCTTGTCGGAACGGAAACCACTGATGCGGCTGGGCAGGTAAGTGAAATTGCCTTTGCCGTCACCCAACAGAACTTCCCCGACGAAAGCATCATTTCGTTCGGTTTCGGTTTCTTTAGCGTAAAAGTTTCCATGATAGATCAGATCCAATTGGCCATCGTTGTTTACATCGTATGGCAACATGCCATAGATGCAAGACACTTGGGCCCGCAGGGGCAAATTGCGCAATTTGAAACGACCATTGCCCAGATTTTCGAGGTAGGAGCTGGCCAGATGGTTTGCAAACAGCGTGTAGGCTTTGTCTAATCCTTTGGGTCCGTAGATCTCTTCCGTCGTGGACAAGGCAAAGCCGGAATAGGTTTTGAACTCTTTAGTCAGAATGGGCATTTGCTCTGCACTGTACTGCAGGTTTTTGGTAGGATAGAGTTTTCCGTGGTTGTAAAAAGAAAGGACAATGTCATGGGTGCCGTTCTGATCGAAGTCATGCGTATGCAGATACACCGGTTCTTTTGCCGTAGGGCAGTAGAAACGCGTGTTAAGACCTTCATTACCTACGACATAGTCGAGATCGCCGTCTTTGTCAAAGTCGGCACCTACAATGCTGTTCCACCATCCATGATATGATCCGATACCGGTGGCTTCAGTAACGTTGGTAAATCCCTTACCGGTGTTTTGCAGGAATCGGATGTTCATCCATTCGCCGGTGTAGATGAGGTCTAACTTACCGTCGTTGTTGAAGTCAGTCCACAGCGCTGCGGTCACCAAACCCGCTTGGGTTAATTCAGGCGCCAGCTGTGCAGATACGTCGGTGAACCGTCCACCATCATTGCGCAGCAGCAGGCTGGGTACGGCAAAAGGATAGTGTTGCGGCTTGACGCGCCCGCCGACAAACAGATCCAGATCGCCATCAGCATCGTAATCGCCCGCTACTACACAGGAATTGCTGAGCGCTACCGAAGGAATGCGATCGGAAGCATCGGTGAAATTCCCTTTTCCATCGTTTAAGAAGAAGTAGTCGCGGTACCGCGCATCGTCCACGCCAAACTCATTACCGCCGGTGGCCAGATAAAGGTCTAAATCATTATCGTTGTCGGCATCAAAGAGCAGACAGCCGAGCACATCGGCCGTGGCGGGGAATTTTTGATCGGCTTTTCGGGTAAACGTGCCGTTGCTGTTTTGGATGTACAACGCCGATGATTGGCGTAAAGCACCCCCCACCACAAAATCTTCCAATCCATCACCGTTGACATCGCCTACAGCCAAGCCCGGACCAAACTGACTATTTTTCTGAGGCAGCAATAACTCTTTGCGAAAATCGTCATATAAATTTTCTTCATGCTTAAAGTCGATGTTTAGCTTGGCGGTCAGGTCAGTAAACAAGTATTCTGGCCGGCTGGCGGCAAGCGTTTTGGTCACTGCTTGCTGGTAGGAAAGCACATGCGTCTGGTTCACAGGCACCTGAGTCAGTTCGGAAAGCTTGCCATCAGGCCAACGCACCTGTACCTTGTCGATTAGATCAATAGTGCCCAATCCGAAGTGCATGAGGTTCTGGGAGGAAGCCTGATAGCCACGGACAACGTGGTGGGTTTGAAAGCGTATTCCATCGCGGGTGTAAAGGGTAACCTCGGTACCTATGCCCTGGCGGTTGCCGGCGGGTCCTTGAAATACAAATCGGACATAATTGTTTTTAAGCTGTTGTGCAGCATTGTTGCGATATAGAAATGGGGATTGCTCGGTGTTGGACGTGATGATGTCCATATCGCCGTCGTTGTCAAAATCGGCAAATGCTGCTCCATGCGTAATGGTAGGCTGGAAAAAGCCCCACTCATAGGTTTTGTTGGAGAAAGTGAGATCGCCGTTGTTTTTAAAGATGATGTTGGGGTCACGAAGCTTACGGTTGTTGATGATGGCAGCGATGCGATTGAACGCAGCGGTATCGCCGCGGCGGGTGGCATCACGCAAACCTTGAACCAACTCGCGTTCATCGATGTTAAAAGTCTTGTAATATCCATTTGAAACAAACAAGTCTTCATAGCCATCGTTATCAAAGTCTACCAATAAGGGGCTCCACGACCACTCGGTGGCGTCTATGCCGGCTAAACAACCGATTTCACTGAAGGTGCCGTTGCCGTTGTTGAGCTGCAACATGTTGCGCACATACTGGTAATGATAACCGCTGCTGACCATGTTGTGAAACTCATTACGGCGTTGCGCCAGCATGAAACTGCGCCGCATGTAGGATTTGTCGAACTTCATATCTACACATATGATATCCAGATATCCATCGTTATTGATGTCGCCCACATCGCTGCCCATGCCAAACAGGGGCGTCTTGCGCAGAATTTCACGCGCAACTTCCTTAAATGTACCGTCGCGCTGATTTAGGAACAGATAATCGTACATTGCAAAGTCGTTGCCAACATAGAGATCGGGCCAAGTGTCGTTGTTGAAATCACCTACGGTAGCACTCAGGCTATAGGCATGCGTGTTGATACCCGCTTGTTTGGAAACATTGACGAACTTGCCCCCATCGTTGCGGAACAGCATGCTGCTTTGATTGATGCCCTGCTCAATTTTCTCCAGATTATTGAAGCGTAGTTTCTCCACCCAATCGGTAGGGTGATTGGCCAAAAACATGTCGATGTCGCCATCTTTATCGTAGTCGAAGAAGTTGGCCATGATGGAGTAACTGCCGGGTACGTCAAGTCCATATTCTTTAGCGCGTTCGGTGAAGGTGCCGTCACCATTGTTTACATACAGGAGGTTAGAGGTAGAATCTTTCCAACGCGAGCGGCACACGTAGATATCATCCCAGCCATCGTTGTTGATGTCGGTGATGGCCACACCGGTGCTCCAGCCTTTGTTTTTCGTCAAAATCCCGGCCTGCTGAGTGATGTCGCGAAACCTGAGGTTTCCTTCGTTTAGAAAAAGTTTGTCGTGAACAATGTTGCCGGTAAAGTAAATGTCGGGCAACTGGTCGCGGTTGACATCTAAAATTGCGACGCCACTTCCATTATAAAAATAATTATATTGATTATTGTCGTTACGCATACGAAAGCCTACGTCGTTGCTGAAGGTTAAACCGGTCGTTTGGTCGGTCAGGATGTCGAAGAGTTTGCCGCTGGGGCGATCCAGCGGGTCAAACTGCAGGCTGTCGTAAGAAGGAAAATCCACCACGGTCAGTCCTGCTTTCTGGTAGCCGCTTTTGCAGGCCATGAATGCGGAAGCTAGAAAAGCAAGCCAAAGCCACGACCGATTCAGCCCTGAGGTATGCGTTGTTCTGGCGTTCATAGTTTTTTTCAGTTTCAACGGATCATTTGGTAGAAACTAACGTGCGGCCACGGCGGTTTGTTCGAATACGGTACGCTGCTTGCCGCTTCGGTCTGTAACGACAATCTTTTGGACCAATTCAGGTGTATAGGCCAGCCGGGGCGAACATTCTGAGAGGTAGCCCTGACCTATATACACTTCATGGCGTTGCTTTTTGCCATTCAGCAGATAGATTTCTGCGAACCGATCGTTGTGGGTAAGCTCCACCAAGGCAGGTTTCTTCGTGAGCTCGTAAGCAAACATGGCATCGTCGTTATTAGTACCTAACACGACGGGGCGGTTTTCTCTACCGAGGTAAATCAAAGCCAACGCTTTACCGTCTTTTTTGTTGAAAAAGCCAGAATGCCTCAAAGGCATCACTGAAAACTTACCGGTGCCATCGCCCAGGAGCGTCAGACCGACACATGCATCTTGTTTTTCAACTTCGGTTTCAGTGGAGAAAAAGTTGCCATGAGCCACCAGGTCGATGTTGCCATCCTGATTGACGTCATAAGGAAGCATACCGTACAAGCAAGAAAACTGGGCTTGCAACGGTAGAGGCTGGAAAGAGAAAGTTCCATTTCCATTGTTGAGAAACACGGCCGAATTGAAATCAGTAGCTTTTAGGTGTAAGGCCTTTTCCAGCGCCTCTTTTCCAAAAACCTGATCGGTGGTGGCCAAGGCAAATTGTTTGTATAGGGGAAACTTTTCACCTAAGGAAGGTACCTGCTCCGTCATCGTCAAACGCGTTTTAACCGGATATGGCTTGCCGAAATTGTAAACCGACAGCAACAAATCGTTGGTACCGTTTTTATCAAAATCAGAGCAATAAAGTTCAACGGGTTCATTTAGCGTAGGCTGGTAGTAGCGGCTGTTCAGCCCTTCATTACCGGCGATGTAGTCCATGTCGCCATCGTTATCCACGTCGGCAGCTACGATGCTGTTCCACCAGCCGCTGATGTGTTCAATACCGGCTTCCTTGGTCTTATTGACCAACTTGCCGCCCTCATTTTGAAAAATCATTAGGGGCATCCATTCCCCGGTGACCAGCAGATCTGTTTGTCTGTCATTGTTATAGTCGGTCCACAAGGCAGCACAAACCAAGCCTGGGTTGACAAGGTCTGGAGCTACTTCTCGGGTGACTTCTGTGAATTGCCCGCCGTCGTTACGTAGAATGTGGCTGGGGGCAGCCATCGGATAGTGGGCTGGGATGACGCGCCCGCCTACAAACAAATCCAAGTCGCCATCCTGGTCGTAATCACCGGCTGTGACACAGGACCCACTGCTGCGGATGTCCGGCAGCGCATCGGCGGCAAGGCGGAAATTGCCTTTTCCGTCGTTGATGTAAAGGAAATCCCGCAGCCAGGGGTCATCTTGTCGAAACTCATTACCGCCGGTGGCGCAATAGAGGTCAGGGGCATTATCGCCGTTGGCATCAAAGAATAAGACACCCAAGACTTCTGCATTTTTTTCATTTTCCCAAGGCTGATTGGGTGCTTTAACAAATGTGCCGTTCGATTGCTGCAGATACAGCACATTGGACATTCGGGCAGCTCCTGCTACCAAAAAATCTTCTAATCCGTCGGCATTCACATCGGCTACGGCCAGCCCAGGCCCATATCGACTTAGCTTGTGCGGCAGAAGCAACTCTTTGCGGAAGTCTTCATATTCATTTTCTATATGTTTAAAATCAATCTTGGCTTGTTGGGTGATGTCGACAAACAGGGGGGCTGTTACTGGCTTGTGCAATACAAATTGTTCTGGTGTAGAATTTTTGTAATCCAGGATATAGGTTCGATTTACGGCCAAATTCGATAACTGTTGCGTACGGCCGTCAGGCCAAACAATGACCAAACGCTCTATAACGGGGTCTTTGCCTAACCCAAAGTGAACGATGTTTTCCGAGGCGGACTGATAGCCCCGCGTTGTATGGTGCTGGGCCATTTGCATGCCCAAAGCTGACCAGAGGTAGATTTTCGCACCAATGCCTTCGGGATTATGCGGTTGACCGCGCAACGAAAACTTTACCCAATTGTTATTCGCGAAACGCTCTTGGTTGTTGCGGCAGATCAGGGCTGTGATTTCGTGATTGTTCATGACGATGTCCATATCGCCGTCGGCATCCAGGTCACCAATGGCTGCGCCGTGTGTGATGGTGGGAAAGTTCAGGCCCCAGTTTTCCATTTCGCGCGTGAACTGGTAACCATTCTGATTTTTGAAGATGTAGTTTACGGCCATCAACTTTTTCTTGCTAACGACCTTAAAGAGCTTGTTGTAGGCAGCACTATCCTTGCGTCGGGTAGCATCCCGCATGGCCTGATACAGCTCTCGCTCGTCAACATTCAACCATCGGTAATAGCCGTTGGGGATATAAAGGTCTTTAAGCCCATCCTGATCGAAGTCGCAGAGCATAGGGCCCCAGGACCAGTCGGTGGCGTCAACCTGGGCCAGGTTGGCGATTTCACTGAAGCTGTTGTTTCCGTTGTTGAGATGCAGCGTGTTTTTCACGTACTGGTAGTGATAGCCGCTGGTGACCATGTTATTGAATTCGTTACGCCGCAAGCCTAAAGCAAACGAACGGCGCAAATAGGAATGGTCGAAACGCATGTCGGCCGTGACAATGTCCTGGTAGCCATCGTTGTTGATGTCGCCAATATCTACGCCCATTGAGAACATGGAAACCTTCCCAAGGAGTTCGTGCGACATATCGCGGAAGGTCCCATCTTTTTGGTTGATATATAGATGATCATACATCGCAAAATCATTGCAGCAATAAATGTCCATCCAGCCATCGTCATTGACGTCGGCAGCGCATACGGCTAAACCAAATCCGTGGTTGTTGATGCCTGCTTTTTTGGAAACATCAACAAACTTGCCGTTGTCGTTGCGGAAAAACTTATCGCTTTGGTTGATTCCCTTTTCAATTTTTTCGAGGTTGTTGAAGCGCATGCGCTCTACGTAATCGGTGGGGTGATTTTTCACGAAGAGGTCTAAATCGCCATCGTTGTCGGCGTCAAAAAAGACGGCACCCATGGAATAGCACTCCGGGCAATCGATTCCATACTCTTTGCTTCGTTCGGTATAGGTACCATCCCCATTGCTGACGTAAAACAAATTTGTTACGGTGTCTTTCCACCGAGAGCGCAATACATACAAATCCCCCAGACCATCGCTGTTGATATCGCATGTGGCTACTCCAGTACTCCATCCTTTATTTTTCTGCAAGATGCCGGCTTGAGCCGATACATCACGGAACCGCATGTCCCCTTCGTTGACATACAGGCGATCGGGCACAATATTTCCTGTAAAATAGAGATCAGGTAACGAGTCATTATTGTAATTAATGATGGCGACCCCGCCACCGTTGTAGTAGTTAACATAGAGATTATTATCCTGCATGAATCCAAACTTGACGGCATTCAAAAAGTCAATGCCCGTGCTCTTGCTGCCCAGGAGGTCAAACATTTTGCCGCTGGGTACATCTGGATAATTGAACTTAGTGCTGTCGGGTGGCGGAAAATCAAAGCTTTTTTTCAACGCACTTTCATAGTTGGTGCATTGCACAAACAACAGGATCAGGCCTTGCAAGAAGGCCACTTGTAAAAAAGTAGGGATGTTCATGGGTATGGTTTGATTTTATGATCGCACACAATTTTGCCCCTTCGGGGGTTGGCTCATGTGCTTCATAAAGAACAAAGATACTGGGCAAACATCCATATCCGTCAAATCGTTCAAGATTCGTTAACATGCATGTTGTTCGAATAGAGCAGCATGTTTATGGTTTTACGGAAATTAGATTAATAATTATATGTTAAGCTTTTGCAGCAACTTGGTACAGCATCGGGGTATATCTACTTTTGCGACGCGAGTTCAACCCATTCCCCGACATGAAAAAGAAATTAATTGTTCTTTCCATATGGGGTATAGTGGTGCTTTTGTCTTTAGTGGCTTATGCAGTGTTCCATAGATTGAATGACAACGACAGTTATAAAATAGCCTACACGGCCACCACCATGCCGGAAATCTATTACGAGATCATTGACAAGTTACCTCCAACACTTCTGTATAGTCGCAACGATGTGACTTTGCCATATTTTCAAAAGTTGTGGAAACAAAATCCTGATAATCCGTACTGGAAGTTTAAGGTTGCTGTAGAACACATTTTTTACGGTACTACAGAGGAGGGCATAAAGCTGCTTGAAGAGCTTGAAAAAGATCAGCAGTTCACGACCAATCCTTTATACCTGCAAAAGCCTGATGGGGAACAATGGTCTGTTGTAGACTCCGTTCGGCAATTTTTGGCATTGGGTTATCTCAGGTTAGCCGAGCAGACCAACTGCATTCTGAATCATAACGACGAAAGTTGTGTTTATCCCATAAGTGGTGGAGGTGTTCACATCAATAAAGACCCGGCGCGGGAAGCTATACGCCGTTACCTTCAATTAATTCAACTTTATCCAGATGATCATTTGTGTGTGTGGTTGCTCAATATTGCCCTGCAGGCATACGGCAGTGTTCCTTCTGAAGTGCCAGCACATTTGGTGATTGCCCCTGAACGTTTCCCCAACGAGTACAACATAGGTCGTTTCGACGACATAGCCGTTGATTTAGGGATTGAAAACACTACCGATGCTGGAGGTTTGGCGGTAGATGATTTTGACAATGATGGATACATCGACATCATCAACGGATCCGTTCGGCTTAAAGGTCAAATCCGTTATTTCCACAACAACGGTGACGGTACGTTCAGCGATTGGACGGATCGGGCCGGACTCCAAGGTGCTTTCGAAGGGCTGAACCTCGTCCAACTTGACTACAACAATGACGGATGGATGGATTTCATCGTGCCTCGAGGGGGATGGAAAGCTAAAGCGGGCTTTTTGCCCTCCTCGCTATATCGCAACAATGGCGATGGCACGTTTACGGATGTAACCATAGAAGCAGGGCTTCTGCAGTTTGCGCCCACACAAACTGCTGAAGCGGCTGACATTGACTTAGATGGTGACCTCGACCTGTTTTTTGGCAATGAGTATTACACCTACAGCCGCATGTACCTCAACAACGGAGATGGCACCTTTACCGATGTCAGCAAGCAGGTCGGTATTTATTTCAAGGGTTACGTCAAGGGTGCTTCGTTTGGGGATTACAACAATGATGGCTATCCTGATCTGTATATCAGCGATTTTGGAAATGAGAACCGTCTGTATCGCAATAATGGGCCGGATGGGAATGGCCTGGTCACCTTTACCGATGTGGCCGAAGAAGCCGGCGTAACCGAGCCCATAAAAAGTTTTCCGTGCTGGTTTTTTGATTATAACAATGATGGATTTCAGGATATTTATGTTTCTGCTTACAAACCGGGTCTTATTTCGGCTCGTGAATTCTTGGGATTGCCCATGGACACAACTATGTTTCCTTGCCTGTATCGGAACAACGGAGACGGTACATTTACCAATATGACCTTACAAACCAACATTGCTTATGAATCGTTTACCATGGGTTGTAATTATGGCGATCTGGACAACGACGGTTGGCTGGATTTTTACCAAAGCATCGGTGCTCCAGATTATCGGGCGATCTTCCCTAACCGCATGTATCGCAATAACCAAGGCAAGTATTTTCAGGATTGCACCGTCAGTGGCGGCTTTGGACAACTGCAGAAAGGTCATGCCGTATCGTTTTGCGACTTTGATTACGATGGCGATCAGGATGTCTATACCGACTACGGCGGCTTTTTCTACGGAGATGTATTCCAAAATGCCTTTTACCTCAACCCCGGGCACGGCAACAATTGGATCAACATCCGCTTTGAAGGCACCGAAAACAACCGCTTTGGCGTAGGCTGCCGGATAAAACTCACCTTTACGGATAATGGGCAACGTCGCCACACTTATTTTGTCATCGGCAAAGGGGCCAGCTTCGGAAGCAATCCGATTCGTCTGCAGGCAGGTTTAGGAAAAGCTACTGTAGTAGAAGAAATTGAGGTTATCTGGCCCAAGGGGCAGAAAAAACAGGTGTTCCGCAATGTGCCGGTAAATCGCGTTTACTGGTGTAGGGAGGACGCGGCCGAACTTCGACCTGTTGACATGAAGCCCATTACCTTTCGCATTCATCCGCACGGAAAACAGCACCATGCACATGCTGGGCACAAGCATTCTCATTAAATTTTTTACATTTGAAAAAGCCTAAGGTAGTCCATGAAAAAGCTAACAGTGATCTATTTGGTAATCGTGGCAACAGCCGTGATCGCCGGAGGCGTGTACGCTTATAAGAAGTTAATCAGCGACTACGACGGGCGGGTCCACTACACGGCCACCACCATGCCTGAAATCTACTACGAGATCATCGATCAACTGCCGCCTACCATCTTGTACGGGCGCAACGATGTGATTTTGCCTCATTACCAAAACCTGCTCAAACAGGACCCGGGCAACTCGTGGTTGAAGTTTCAGGTGGGCATTCAACACATTTTCTACGGCACGACCGACCAAGGCCTGAAAATTCTGGAGGAATTGGAAGCCGATGCTTCGTTCATGAATAATCCGAAATATCTGAAAAAAGCTAATAAAGATGACTGGTCGGTGGTTGATTCGTTGAAGAACTTTATAGCCTTGGGTTACTTGAGGTTGGCCGAGCAAACCAACTGTATTCTGAACCATAACGATGAAAGTTGTGTGTTTCCCATTTCCGGCGGTGGTGTGCATATCTTGAAAGATCCGGCCGCTGAAGCCATTCGCCGCTACTTGAAGCTGATTGAAGAATATCCCGATGACCCCCTAAACGTTTGGCTGCTCAACATTGCATTGCAGGCTTACGGCAGTGTACCTCCCGAAGTACCCCCTCATTTGGTGATACCCAAAGAGCGAATGCCGAACGAATACGACATAGGCCGGTTCAATGACATAGCTACCGACTTGGGTATTGAAAATCTGTTGGATGCCGGAGGCAATGCCGTCGATGATTTTGATAATGATGGTTACATTGACATCATCAACGGAAGTGCCCGGCTCAAGGGGCAAATCCGCTTCTATCGCAACAATGGCGATGGAACGTTTAGCGACTGGACCGAAAAGGCCGGTTTGATGGGGGCTTATGAAGGGCTGGGTATGATGCAATTTGACTACAACAACGATGGGTGGATGGACTTCATGATCACCCGTGGCGGATGGAAGGCCAAAGCAGGATTTTTGCCTCCCTCTCTTTACCGCAACAACGGTGATGGTACCTTTACCGATGTCACTATTGAAGCAGGTTTGCTTCATTTTCTGCCCTCGCAAACCGCCGAGGCTGCCGATATTGATTTAGATGGTGATTTGGATTTGTTCATCGGCCATGAATACCACACGTACAGCCGCATGTATCTCAATAACGGTAACGGCACCTTTACCGACATAACGCGCAAAAGCGGATTGTTCTTCAAAGGATTTGTCAAAGGCTGCTCTTTCGGTGACTATAATAACGACGGCTACCCCGACTTGTTCATCAGCGATTTTGGCCGTCCTAATCGCTTATACCGTAATAATGGACCGGGCAAAGACGGTATCGTCACCTTTACCAATGTAGCTGAGCAGGCAGGCGTTACCCGACCCATATGGAGTTTTCCGTGCTGGTTTTTTGATTATAATAATGATGGATGGGAGGATATCTATGTTTCTGCTTACAAGCCAGGCTATATCATCAATTCTTGCCGTGAGTTTTTGGGATTGCCCATGGACACCAATATGTTTCCCTGCTTATACCGAAATAACGGGGACGGCACCTTTACCAATGTGACCGTAGCCACCAACATAGCTTATGAAACCTTTACAATGGGATGTAACTACGGGGATTTAGACAACGATGGCTGGCTTGATTTCTACCTCAGCATTGGGGCACCTGATTATAGAGCTATTTTCCCTAATCGAATGTTTCGCAACAATCAAGGTAAATATTTTCAAGATTGTACCTTAAGTGGAGGTTTTGGCCAGTTGCAAAAAGGGCATGCAGTTTCGTACTGTGACTTTGACTATGATGGCGACCAGGATATTTATACCGACTATGGCGGCTTCTTTTACGGCGATGTCTTCCAAAATGCTTTATATGAAAACCCTGGTCATGGCAACAACTGGCTGAACATACGTTTTGAAGGCATTGAAAACAACCGATTTGGCGTAGGTTGCCGTGTTAAACTGACTTTCAACGATAACGGCCAGCAGCGTACCACCTATTTTACGATCGGAAAAGGGGCCAGCTTTGGCAGTAATCCCATTCGCCTGCAAGCCGGCTTAGGTAAGGCTACCGTGGTTGAAGAAATCGAGGTGATTTGGCCAAAAGGTCAGAAAAAGCAGGTGTTTCGCAACGTGCCGGTCAATAGAATCTACCTGTGTCGGGAAGATGCTTCGCAGCTTGAACAGCTGCACATAAAGCCATTCCGTTTTCGCAGTAAAGAAGTATTGGCCGAAATGGGACTGCCGGCTCCACACCACCATCATCCCCATCATGCGCATACCATCGCCTTACCCTCATTGGCCGCACCATCCCATCAGCATTAAGCTGGGTTGGTTTACCAAACGCTGTTTATGAGTACGTGCGATTTTCTTTAGAAGTCGCATCTTAAAAACAAGGCATGGCAAGCAAAAGGAATACCTTTTGCTCCCTTTCAACGGATAATGGCTTAAGGTTACGTGGGTTATGAGCATAATTACTATAGGCCCGGATTTCGAGCTGCGATTTTGGGTGCTAATTATTAAATTTTGTTAACAAAGACTAAATGCCCAGTCGGTTTGTCATTTTGTTGCGTGCTTTGCCTAAAAAAATCAGGGCTGCTTGCCACGACAGGGGAATTGACGTTTGGGGGAGCGATTGCAAGGCAAAGCGGAATTAAACATGTAAAAGTTTTTTTAATTCATAAAACATGAGGTCAATTGCTTTCATCGCGTTAATCGGAGCTGTACTGATCGTTTGGGCATCTTGTCGTAAAGAGCCAAAGACATTAGAGTTCAACAGCGTTTCTACGCCGGCAACGGAATTGAGTAATGAAATTGCCATAGCATGGATGGACATGTTGCTTGATCAGGTGCGCTTTCAACGAGTAGGACCCCCACCGGCGGCACGTGCAATGGCTTACCTCGGTGCGGCCATGTACCAGTCCATCGCCGCTGGGATTCCCGGAGCATATTCGCTTGAAGGGCAGCTCATGGATTTGGCTAATTTGCCCAAAGCGGATCCAAAGCTGGAGTATGATTGGATTACAGTGTTGAACAATTGTGCCTACCTGGTTTGCGATGAAGGCTTGGCCCGTTACATGGGGCCGAATACTGTTGCCCTGAACAACCTCCGTGATCAAATAAACCGCGAGCGTGATTCCGTACTTGGCAAGCCCGAAGTGTACCAGCGGTCGCTGGAATTTGGCAATGCCATGGGTCGCGCCTTCGTCGATTATATGAAAACGGACATGTTCGATTACACCCGTGAGCATAATGAGTACGAATCGCCGCCGCGCACCAACAACCCCGAATGGTACGAAGTCACTGATGTAGATAAGACGCCCTATGAACCATTTTGGGGAAAGCTGCGTCCCATGGGCCTAGATACCAGTGAATTGTGTATGATGAAACCCAGTATTCCGTACAGCACCGATCCCAACTCAGAGTTTTACAAGTTTAACCTCAAATTGTACGGTATTGACACGTCGTTTTCCGAATATGAACGCATCACGGCATTGTATTGGGCTGATGACCCGGTCGAGACATTTACTCCTCCCGGTCACTGGATGAAAATTGCCAAACAGCAGATCCGCAAAAACAACTACAATTTGGCTCAAACCTGTGAGGTCTTCGCATATCTGGGTATGGCCATGCACAATGCCGGTATCTCTGTTTGGAAAATGAAATACGAAATCAATTTGCTGAGGCCGAAGACCTACATCAACGAGGTTTTGGAAAAACCTGACTGGGAGCCTTACATCGAAACGCCGCCGTTCCCCGAATATCCCTCAGGCCACTCGGGCTTTTCTGGAGCTGCTGCAACCGTCTTGACGCACTTTTTTGGCGATGTAGAATTCACCGACAGCACCAATATGATGATCGGACTTAAGCCCCGAACGTTTAAATCATTCAAGGCGGCTGCTGAAGAAGCGGCTTGGTCGCGTATGTATGGGGGTATTCACTTCGAAGCTGCCATTGTCGATGGGGTACGCACAGGAGGCTGCATTGCTGAAAATTTGCTGCAAAAAGTAAAAATGGGTGGTGCTTCAGGTGCACCCGTAGCAGCGAAATAACGGTTACTCGATCATTTGATTAAAAAACTTTTCAATATGAAAAAACAATTGTTCGGTTTTCTGAGTTTGTTGTTGCTTGCTTCTGCGGCGCAGGCGCAGGTGTTGATGAAAGAATTTTTAACCCAAAACCAGAAAGGAGTTTTGGATAAATCCATAAACTGGCCGGGCAAAAAACTCTATTACGAACTGCGATACGATAGCTCGCGGGCCATGAAATTCGAAAACTACGGCGCAACGCGCTACTACTATACTTTGCTGTTGGCCGACAATCCTGCCATGACCAATGCCATCCAAATTCCGGGCATGGTGCGCGATCTGGTGATCACAACCTATTTTGAATTTTATTTCAACAACGGAAAAGAATCCAAAACATTCACCCTCATTTACGACAAGAACAACAAGTGGTATCGCATCAAGTTTGCTCCCCAGTGGGGTTGCCGCAGAGAGGAGCTCTGGAAACGGGTGAACAACATAGCAAGCTACCAGCAGCTGCTCAATAGTATGGTAGCCCAGATGGATAACAACTTAAATTTGGATTGCTACAAGGGCCAAAAGCCGGTTATTCTGGATTACTGATTTTTGCCTTTACAATGGCAGGGCGGGGCGCGCTTTTGATTGCGGCGGGTAGTCTGTGGGGTATTATTGGCTGCTCAAACCCATCGGAAGAGCAGAGCAAAGAATATTATCGTCGCATTGGAGATTCAATTACCACCTTGACCCAGCAAGCACTGCTAAAAAATGTGGTGCAGGCTGTTGCCGATAGTGGCTTTGCTTTTGCAATCCGATATTGTAATGTGCATGCTATACCGCTCACGTCCGAGCAAGCCGGTAAGGGTAACGTGGTATCTATCCAGCGACTTACCGATAGAAACAGGAATCCAAACAATAAGATTACTGCAGCCGAAGATCACCGTGTCTTTGAATATTTCCGAGCGGGAGGAACCGATACTCTTTTGTTCCGTGATGAGGAAGTGGTTTATTATAAGCCGATCAAAATATTTATGCCTACATGTCTGAAATGCCATGGTTCCGCGAGTGATTTAGCTGAGGGTGTTGCGGCTGTTTTGAATGAAAAATATCCGCAGGATCTGGCACGCAATTACACCATGGGCGAACTAAGGGGCATGTGGAAGGTTGTGATGAAAAAACAGGGATAAGCTTGCGTCATCACTTTTAGGATCATTATTTCGCTCAAAGCAAAAAGCTGGCTGTCGGGTAAGGTCAATCTCTTTCTATCGGTTAGGGCTGAGGCCTAACGAGCAATGCTCACTGCCCGCTTTTCACGAATGACGGTCACTTTTATTTGTCCCGGATAGGTCATTTCATTTTGAATGCGCTGAGCCAGCAAAAAGGCCAGTTCTTCGGCCTGCTTATCATTGACTTTGTCAGCTTCGACAATGACGCGCAGTTCACGACCGGCTTGAATGGCATAGGTCTTTTCTACGCCGTCGTAGCTGAGGGCTAATTTTTCCAGATCCTTCAGCCGTTGAATGTACTGCTCAGCGATTTCGCGACGGGCACCGGGACGGGCACCGCTAATTGCGTCACAGGCCTGCACAATGGGAGAAATGATGTATTGCATCTCGATTTCGTCATGATGGGCGCCGATGGCGTTACAAACGGCAGGGTTTTCATTATAGCGCTCGGCCAGCTTCATGCCCAAAAGGGCATGGCTCAATTCTGGGTCTTCATCTGAAACTTTGCCGATGTCGTGCAACAACCCTGCCCGTTTGGCCAGCTTTACATTCACTCCCAACTCAGCAGCCATGATGGCACATAGGTTCGCCACTTCGCGCGAATGTTGCAGCAGATTTTGGCCGTAAGACGAGCGAAACTTCATACGCCCTACCAACCGCACTAATTCGGGATGCATACCGTGAATGCCCAATTCGACCACTGTGCGTTCGCCCGTTTCTACGATGTGATCTTCGATCTGCTTTCTTGTTTTCGCCACTACTTCTTCAATGCGCGCGGGGTGAATCCGGCCATCAGCCACTAAACGTTGCAAGGCCAGGCGAGCAATTTCCCGGCGTACAGGGTCAAAACAAGAAATGACGATGGTTTCGGGCGTATCATCAACGATTAATTCAACGCCGGTGGCCGCTTCCAAAGCCCGGATATTTCTTCCTTCACGCCCAATGATCTGACCTTTAATGTCATCGCTTTCGATGTGAAAGGTGCTTACTGAGTTTTCGATAGATTGTTCAGCGGCCAAGCGCTGAATGGTCTGAATGATTACTTTTTTAGCTTCTTTAGAGGCACGCAACTTTGCTTCATCCAAGGTTTCCTTAACGTAAGCCATTGCCTCGGACTGCGCTTGGGCTTTCAGCGATTCTACTAGCTGAGCTTTGGCTTCCTGCTGGGTGATTTTAGCGATGCTTTCCAGCCGGCTGGTATATTCTTCCTGCTGTTTTTCCAGTTCAGTTCTTTTCATCGATACCAACTCCAGCTGTCGATTCAACGTTTGACGGATTTGATCCAATTCATTTTCCTTTCGTTGAACCTGCTCAATTTTTTGATTTAAAGATTGTTCTGAACGCCGCAGGCGCATTTCATTCTGTTCCAGTTGCTTTTGCCTTTGCAGATGTTGCTTTTCCAGCTCGTTACGCTGGCGCAGGATTTCTTCTTTAGCCTCCAGCAGTTTTTCTTTTTTCAGATTTTCCGCAGCCAGCTGCGCTTCGCTGATGATGCGCTGGGCTTCTTTAGTTGCTGCTTCTAATTCTTTGCGTGCCTTGCTGCGAAACAGTAGGGCCCCAAGACCCAAGCCAACGGCCAAGAAGCCGATGGCCCAAGCAATATAGAGAGGTTGAAATTCCATTGCTGGTTTCTTTTAACAAACGCTTAAAAATCTCTGCTTTAGCAACCATGGTCACCACCTTAGCTGCTCCATACAAAATTAACAAAACAGCAACAGCCCAGTTAAACGACCACTTCTTGCCCGAAGTCAGGGATGGATATGATGTCGCCACAAACAGGCTGAAGCAATTGTTGCAGAGCGATTTGGCTTTCATACGTACCATGAACTAGAAACAGTTGTTTTAGCCCGCTGGTGAGCAGTGGTTTTAGAAATTGCATCAGTTCCAGTTGATCGGCATGGGCGGAAAACCCATCTAAGGCGGCGATTCGTGCCTTGACGGTCTTATGTTGCCCAAGCACACGCACCGGATTTATACCTTGCCGCAAACGCCAGCCCAAGGTTCCTTCGGCACAATGACCGACAAAAAGAATTGTACAGCGTTCATCTTCAATGTTGTTTTTGATGTGATGGACGATGCGGCCCGCTTCGGCCATACCGGAAGCACTAATGATGATGGCTGGTCCTGGATAGTCGTTCAGCTGCTTGCTTTGCTCAACATCGGTAATGAAAGTGAGCTGAGGAAAACCAAAAGGATTGGGATCGGTAAGCAGCAGTTGGCGTATTTCATCATCGAAACAGTCGAGGTGCTTTCGATAGATGGCTGTAATATCCACCGATAAAGGGCTGTCGAGAAACACCGGCAGATGGCGTAACAGTTTTTGCTGGTCGAGCCGGTTTAACAAATAGAGTATTTCCTGTGTTCGGCCCAGGCTGAAAGCCGGTATGAGCAGCTTTCCGAGGCGCTGAAAACACGTATCGTAAACAATTTCCCATAGCATTGCTTCTTCTCGATGACGGTCAGGATGCAGCTTGTCGCCGTAGGTAGATTCACTGATGAGAATGTCGCAAGGCAACATAGGATTTGGATCGCGTAAGATAGGGCGGTCAGGCCTGCCTACATCGCCGGTAAATCCCAGCCGCAAACCATGAGGGCCATCGGTTTCTATGCTGACGGTAGCGCTGCCCAAAATATGGCCGGCATCGCGGAACTGAAACCGCACCTTGCTGTTGAGCGAGAACCAGTTTTCATAAGGAACGGTTTGAAACATTTGCAAACATCTGTGTACGTCATTGGGTGTGTATAGAGGATCTAAAGGCGGTAGTCCCTGTCGTTTGCGATGTTTATTGTGATACTCACTGTCTTTTTGTTGGATATGGGCACAATCCAGCAACAGAGGTGCGACCAAAGCATGCGTAGCGGGCGTACAATAAATCGGACCTCGAAAACCTTCCTTTACCAGCTTGGGAATCCGTCCGGCATGGTCAATATGTGCATGAGACAGGATGACAGCATCTATTTCTTTCGGAACAAAAGCGAATCGCATATTCCAATCGTCAATATAGGCTTGGCGACCCTGAAATAAGCCACAGTCCAGAAGCAGGTTCAGGCCACCATCCGTTTGAACCAAATGGCAACTGCCGGTAACGGTGCGAGCAGCGCCGCAAAAACGTAGGCGCATTGACTACGGCAACAAGATAAAAATCTTGCATTCTTTTGCTTCCGTGGACCTTTTGCCTGATCCTGTAATTTTCTTCGACGGACATTGCAATCTGTGCAGTGGCTTAGTGCAATGGATCATTCGACGCGACAGGCGCAAGGTTTTTCGTTTTGCTCCCCTGCAGTCGGCAGCAGCTCAGAAAATAGTAGGTCCCAAGGCAGCAGCTTCAGGAACTATTTTGCTTTTTGAAAAGGGACACTTATATGAAAAATCAACTGCTGCATTACGCATTATAAAGAGGTTGCCTGGCCTTTGGCCTGTAATTTATTGCGCTGTTATCATTCCGAAGCCAATCCGCGATTGGATTTATTTGAAAATAGCTGCAAATCGATACCGATGGTTCGGACGGCGGCAGCAATGTTATTTGCCCGAAGCGGGAATTGAGGATCGGTTTCTTTAGTCCTTCCAGTAAAAAACTTTGATGCATTGGGCTTGCTATTTTTGAAAAGACATGCTTAGATGGTTGCGCACTGTCACTGCGGGATGGATGACGGTATGGGTGCTCAATGCAGTCATCCCGCAAGATTTATTGCATGCTTTTAGCGGACATCATGATCCGGTTAATTGCGGAGGCCAGAACGCGGTACTTTCCAACCTTCATCAGCATTGTGCGGCATTAGCGCTGCAAGGGTATCCTCAGCATTCCGTTCAAGCCTTTCGCGTCTTCAGGTGTTGGCAGCAGGTGGCCGAATTGGTTGACCGAGTCAAGCCATTAGTCCCAGCGCATGCGGAAATAGCAGCAGCCTCACGAAGTCCTCCTCCGGTATCTTAAGCCCATCACCTTGGGTTGTAGCGCACCGTAATAACGGGGAAGCGGTTTCCTTTCTTCTTTCAAAACTTTTACCGGAGTGCAACCAAGAACGTCCCTCTTTTTTTCGATTATCGTTTTGATTGCAACCACATCAGTTGCGGTAGGGCAGTGTGTTCACTACCTCAACGGTTCGATCAGCGACGCCATAACTGGCCTGCCGCTGGCAGGGGCACAGCTCCGTGTACAAGATAAACTCGCCATAGCCGACACTCAGGGGCGTTTTCGCTTAGGCCCCTTTTGTGGTGGGGTTTTGGCACTTGAGGCAACTCAATTAGGGTATCAGCCCTACACCGACACCGTTTATTTAGATGGCGAGCAAAGCCTTGAGATCCTGTTGTTGCCTTTGCAGCGGCAACTAAAGGAAGTTGAAATTACGGCTGCCCGGTTGCCATCAAAACCGGTTCAGCCGGTCAGCAAATTGTCGGTTCAGGATTTGGAAGAAGCCAAGGGAGAATTACTCGGTGAAACCTTGAGGCGTATTGCCGGAGTGACGATACTTTATAGCGGTCCAACTATAGCTAAACCCTTAATTCATGGTTTAACCGGTAATCGCATCTTGATTCTAAACAATGGAGTGCGCCAAGAGGGGCAACAATGGGGCAATGAGCACGCTCCGGAAATAGATCCCTTTATTGCCGCTGAGTTGGCCGTAATCAAAGGAGCCGAAGGGGTGCGATATGGCAGTGATGCCATAGGGGGAGTAGTGTTGGTGCAACCGCGACCGTTGCCCGACAGCATAGGTTGGAATGGCGAAATCAATTTATTGGGAATGACCAATAATCGCGAAGGCGTGGTTTCTGCTTTTGCCGAACAACGGCTAAAACAACACCCGTTGTCTTGGCGTTTGCAAGGTACCTTTCGCCGGGCTGCAGCAGCACGCACGCCCGAGTATTTTTTGCAAAACACGGCGTACCGGGAGAATAATTTTTCCGCTACTGCTGCATGGACTACGTATCGCTACGGAGGGGAGCTTTATTTCAGCCGCTTTAGTGCTGACTTGGGTATTTTTTCCGGTGCGCACTTGCATAACCTCACCGATCTGAAAAATGCGTTGGCCCAAAACAGGCCGGCAGATACGCTTAATACAGGCTATAGGATAAGCAGGCCTTATCAACAGGTGCATCATTATTTGTTGAAAGCACAAACGTATCTGCGCACCTCCAACGGCTCACGCTGGTCGCTCATGATGGCATCCCAATACAACCGACGGAGTGAATTTGACAAGCATCGCCCGCTCAATGATTCTTTGGCTTTGCTCAATCGTCCGGAATTGCTTTTGGAGTTAAGCACGCACAGTGCAGAGCTGATGTGGCAGCGGCTGTGGTCTTCCGGCTGGAAGGCAACAGCAGGTCTCAGTAGTGGCACTCAATATAACACCTATAGTGGACGTTACTTCATTCCCTACTATCGTAATTACAGCGGAGCTGTGTTTTTTATCCAGCGTTACCGGCGTCCCCACACGGAATGGGAAGCCGGCCTACGCTATGATTACCGATGGCTGCGGGTGAAGAAGTATGAAGATGGGGTGTTGATCAAGCCGCAATTTAGCTACCAACATCTCAGCGCTCATGCAGGAATGTTGCTTCGGCTTACCCGGCACATTGACTTGCACGTGCACGCAGGTAGTGGATGGAGGCCTCCCGCCGTAAACGAACTCTACAGTGAAGGGCTGCACCATGGTGTTGCTGCTTTGGAATATGGCAATCCTGCCTTGGTTCCGGAAAAAGCTTTTCAGGCAACAGTTTCTTTGGATGTACATGATCACTCAATTTTCGCAGGAGAGCTCACGGCCTACCATACGCGGATTTATGATTTCATTTATTTAAGACCTGAGCCTCCTGCGCAACTGACCATTCAGGGGGCTTTTCCTGTTTTTCGTTATGCGCAAACGGACGCCGTTTTAAGCGGCATGGATGCTGCAGTTACGGCTCATGTGTCGCAAGCATGGTCGGTAGCATCACGCGTAGCAATCCTCTATGCTTACGATGTGGGCAACCAAGACTATCTGATGCTCATGCCGCCTCATCAAGGCTCGGTTACGGTACGGTGGTCACCTTTTGTGCCAAGCCTATATGAACCTTTCGTTTCGACAACCTTGGAACATACACTTCAGCAGAGGCGTGTGCCGGCCGGTTCCGATTATACCGAACCGCCACCGGCCTACACGTTGTTGTCGGCGTCGGCTGGATTGGGCATTCGATTAGGGCGGTTCCCGCTGAGCTGGCAACTCAGTGGCACCAACCTGACCAACCGCGTGTACCGAAACTACCTCAACCGCTTCAGGTATTATGCGGATGAGGTGGGTCGAAACATCACCCTTCGGCTCACCCTAACTTTTTAGAAAGCCGGCACAAGCTTAAAGCATGCATGCAAAAATTTTAATGAAAAAAAATTTTTAATCACCTTAAAATCTTTAAAAACATGAAACCCGTTTTAACACCGCAATTTGCTGTAATTCTTTTATTCCTGATTGCTGTGGCATGTCGGGATGAAAATCCGCCGCCGCCAGCGCATCCCTCCGAAGTCATCACTACCGTCCAGCTTAAGTTCAGCAGCGTTGACGATCCGTCGGAAGAATTTTGGGTGGTGTTTAGTGATCCCGATGGAATTGGCGGAAACCCTCCGGTGCGCTTTGACAGCATCCGGCTGAAGTCAACAAAAACGTATGAATGTGAAATCACCCTTATCGACGAATCGCACACGCCGGCCCATGACCTCACTCATGAAATCGAACAAGAAGCCGACGACCATCAGTTTTACTTTTTGCCTTCGGGTGTTGACGTGGTAGTGACATATGCAGATGCCGACAGTAAAGGCCGACCTATAGGGCTGAAAAGCCTATGGCAATGTGGGGCTGCTGGCCAAGGGACTATGACCCTGATACTAAAGCATAAGCCAGGCCTCAAGGGTGATAGCGATCCGCCGACGGTAGGGGATACGGACATTGAGGTGGCTTTTACAATGTTTGTGGTGAATTAGGGCTGGTGGCGGCAAGAACAGTGCAGGACCGGCGGGCGGCACCGAAGGTGCC
>JANWWJ010000038.1 GCA_025056305.1 Chitinophagales bacterium
CGCCGGCCGCACTGGCGGCCGGCGCCGCCGCCGGTGCCCTTCAAGGGGCCATCGTCGCCTACTTGAAAGTACCGGCTTTCATCGTCACCTTGGGGGGCTTGCTCGTCTTTCGGGGTTGGATCAGCACAATTATGGGCGGAGAAACTGTTCCGGTGCCCGAACAGTTTCAATACTGGGGCGGAGGGTTTCTTTCATCACTTCAAGGTTGGACTTTAACAGCCGTGCTGATCATCGTGGGCTCGTGGATGCTTTACCGTACCTTAAGTCTGAATTTTACACGTATATGGCTGTGGCTGGGCCTTTCAACATACGTTGTGATCATCGGGTTCTTCATGATCATATTTCACCTCAGTGGTCGGGTCGCTGAGCGGCCACCCATTACCACTCCGATCCGTTTGCCAGAACAATCAGCGCTGTACCACAGTGAGTGGTATCAGCAGGCAATGAAACGACAGGCGCAGACCGTGCCGCGCGGGCAGTCGGTGCCGGTGCCCGTTGCCATCATGCTCTTAGCCGCCTTAGCAATGACTTTTCTTACCAGCCATACCGTCTTCGGCCGACGCATTTATGCAATAGGTGGCAATGCGGAAGCTGCTTATCTGTCGGGCGTAAATCTGAAACGGAACATTCTCTTGGTATTCGCTTTGTGTGGTTTACTCAGTGCGATTGCAGGCCTTGTTTATACGGCGCGATTAGGAAGTGCAACACCTGATGCGGCACGCGGTTACGAGCTTTATGCAATAGCCGCGTGCGTGATTGGGGGCACTTCGCTGCGCGGGGGGCGCGGGGTGGTGGTAGGTGCCCTGCTTGGCGCTTTGATCATGGCCGCGCTTGATGCCGGCATGAGCATCATGAATATCGACCCGTTTTATCAAGATATCATAAAAGGAGTAGTGCTGGTAGGTGCGGTGTACCTCGATATGGCCGGCCGTCGTCAGACTTAGCTATTTTTCCTTAAGCACGTAACCAATGCCGTGGTGGTTTTCTATTTCTACACTCTTGTCTGCCGCCAAATACTTCCGCAGTTTGCTCAGATAAACATCCATACTTCGGCTCAACAGCGGTTCGTCGCGGCCCCAAACCCGCCGCAACAATTCACTGCGCCGCACAAGGCTGTTTTTATTTCTGCACAGTAATTCCATAATGCCGGCTTCCTTGCCGGTGAGCCGAATGGTCTGACCGTTCACTTCAAGCTCACACGTGTTGGGATTGTAGCTGCTGCGTCCAAAGGCGATCAGGCCGTGCGCGTCGTTGTTCTGCATGCGCCGCAGGATGACACGAATTCGCAGAACCAGTTCCTCAACATCGAAAGGCTTGGTGATGTAATCATCGGCACCGGTAAGAAAACCTTTAATGCGATCATGCTTGTCGGAGCGAGCGGTCAAAAAAATCACCGGCACCTGCGTGTTGGCCTGGCGAATCTGTTGCACCAATGAAAAGCCATCGAGCTTGGGCAGCATGACATCGACGATGCATAGGTCAAAATTTTTTTCATGAAATGTTTTTAATGCTGATTCTCCATCGGCACATAACGTCACTTCAAAAGCTGACAGCAGCAGATAATCCCGGATCAGCCGTGCCAACGTTTCATCATCTTCCACCAAAAGGATCTGTGGCTTATTCATTGCACGGGTAATTTTATAGTAAAGCGGGAACCCCGACCTTCCTGACTGTCTAAAGAAATAGACCCCCGATGCGCCTTAATTACTTTGTGCGCGTAGTAAAGGCCTAGTCCAAAACCTTTGACATCGTGCACATCGCCAGTGTGCACCCGGTAAAACCGCTCGAAAATGTGCCGCTTGTGCTGCGGGGGTATGCCAATGCCATTGTCTTCCACTTCGGCAACAAGGTTGTGGCCATTGAGCGATGTTTGCACTGTTATAATTGGAGTTTTCCTGTTGTATTTAACAGCATTTTCCAACAGATTGTAAAAAACATGGGTCAAATGCAAGGCATCGCCTGAAAGGGTGGCCGGCGATGCATCAAGTTTTAGATGAACAACACCATTTTTTTCTTCCAACAATGGCCGCACGGCAGCTACGGCCTCGTTGATACACTGATGTAAGTCAACCTTTTCCATTTTCAGCGGTAGTCGCCGCTCATGCCACAAGGCAGCTTCCAGAATCTGTTCGATCAGCCCACTTAAACGAAGAGCCTGTTGATGAATCAGGGCGACGTAATCGGCGTCACCCGTGGGTGATGATGGGCCGCAGGTTTTGCGCAAAAGCTGTGTGGCAACCAAAATACTTGTTACAGGAGTTTTTAATTCATGGGTCATGTTGTTGATAAAATCGCGCTGAACTTCCGAAAGCCTCTTCTGTCGCAAAATGGCTATCATGGAAAAAGAAAAGAAGCCCACCACGAACAAAAGAACAGAGCTGGAAAACAGCCACACATCCATCGTGCCGAATAAGTATTCTTTTTTCTTGGGAAAGTGAACCGTGAAATAATACAGGTCGTTTTTCCATTGCGGCAAGGTTCGGGGCATCGCCGGCGGGGGGTCAGTCAGGGAAACATAGTTGCCGTACACCAGCTTTTGGTGATTACAATCATACACGCCGTATTCAAAATCCTGAAGAATACTACGGTTTCGGAATTCGCTGATCAGCAGTTTTTCCAATAACCGGGTGTCTATTTCTCCATTGATGTTTACAACAAAGTAATTGCTGCTGAGCTGACTTACCAATGAGGTGTTGGGGATTTGCTGTTGATTGACGGCCAACAAGTGCTCCCCTACGGTTTGCAGCGCAGTGAAAATGGCTTGATCCAACTGTTTTTCCTTGACATCAAAAGCATGGCGGAACCAACGTACTTGCAAGACAACAATGCCGCCGATGGAAAGCAGCGCCAGAAAGGTGATGATGCGTAGCGTGCGGTTACTCACCGCTGCAAAGTTCCTGCAGTTCACCCAAAAGCATCAATGCCGTACCTCAGAAAGGGCAGGGCATGATGGGGGGAATTTCCTATGGCTTAACGTCGGATCAGCTTATGGGTGCTGGAATGCTGTGTGCCGATGACATGGAGCAGGTAGGTGCCGGCATGTTGGAATAATTCCTCAGGTAAATAAAGTTGCGTCTGCCCGCCATCCACTGGACGCTTGCTGGTGTATAATAGCCTACCGGCTATGTCATAAAGCTGTATCTCCACAATTCCTGTAGCAGCACCAACCAAGGTAAGGGAGGGTGCAACGTAAAAAGGATTCGGATATATGTACACCTCAAAGCCCGATGAATTGGCAAGGGTGTTAACAAACCGCACCGGTGAAAATTCAAAACTCTGATCTCTGTCCACCATACGCAATCGGTAATAAACCCTTGGTACAGGCAATAACAATGCTTCCTCGTCGATATATGCATAACTCAGCGGCAAGACCGAATATCCTGCTGACTTTACGGTTGCGATTGGAGCAAAGGTCAGACCATCCAGGCTTCGCTCGACGGCAAAAAAGTCGCTGTTCAACTCAGACGAGGTTTGCCAGCTTAGCAAAGCATGTTCGGAGTGCGGGGATACGCTAAAGGCACTTAATTCAACCGGTAGCGGGTAAGGTGAGAAGCCTATAGCCCAGTCAGAAAAGGAGGTGCAGCCAAAGCCACTGCGTTCCGCATGAACGGTACCTCCTATTTCCCATTGTGTTAAATTACTGTGGGTGCCACAATCTGTCCAAGGTGTATTGCAGGGATCGTAGCAATGATTTGCATTACGTTTAATCACTGCATACTGCTGCGGGTTGGGCTGGCCGTTGGTATAGCCCCGCATGTTTAGGTAGGGATTGTAGCTCACCGCTGGATTAGTAACGATGTTAAACATACCATCGTAAGGGATTGCCGTCCACCAACCGGTGTTCAGCCGGTCCGTTATTGGCGACCCATTCACAACCACAGCATATGGCTCATTGGTATTCGAAGACGTGTTATCCACCGTGAAGTTTACGCGTAGGTTGTGGACGTTGCTATTGCTTTGAAAGTTGAATTCGATGAGCTGATAGCCTGCGGCAGATGCAGTTGAAGAAAATCCTACGGGAAAACTATAATGTCCCGTGCTGATGCGACGTCGGAAATAGCCATTAATCCACGAGTCAGCACTGCTGTTGGAGGCATCAAAGGTGATGCTACCGGGGACATTGTTTATCAAATACACCTCATTATTTGAGGTGTTTACCAGTCCTCGGATCAGATAGAGGTGGTTATTTACATGAATGTTGCAGCCCATGAGGCTTACGCCTTGTGCATTATTGATTTCAAGATTGTAGAAAAGTTCATGATTGCCCGTTCCGGTGACGGTAATGGTTTGGACTTGCGGTGTGGCATTGATGTCGCTGTTAAAGATCACACGACTGGTATGGGGGGTGAAACTTCCGGTGTTGTGGTTACGATACCAATCACCACCAATGATGAGGTTGCCCGAGGTAAAGGGTGGGAAAGTAGGTTGCAGGCTTCCGTTGATGATGGTCAGATCGTTGCGGACTGCATGATCTACGTTATCCATCAAGCGTACGTCGGTGTTAGCTGCATTTATTTCCACATCCCACGGAACGCCGGGCTGTGTAGCCAATGTGCCGGTTTCCCAAACTTGCTGCGTAGCGACAATTTCATATACAGTGCCGGTACTGAAAATAAGTTTAGAGCCGTTGGCGTAATAAGCTGCATTGCCAACCACGGCGCCGCCACCATTAATGCGCAAAATGTGTTGGATGGTGCCCAGGTTCCCCACGCCAAAATCTATTTCGCCACTGGTGACGCGTACTTCTGTATTAGCACCGAAAACGATACGCCCATTTCCACCTCCATCCACGATCAGAACAGTCTTGTTATTGAGGGTGCTTCGTACATCTACTATTCCTCCGGCCACTGAAGAACTAATGGTCCTGGTGCCGTTTTTAACATTCAAATTCATGAACTTCATCGCCGTACCCGGATAAGCCAAAGGCCCTTCCAGGTAGAGGATGCGGCCCTGAAGATCAATATCTCCATTGGTGATTTCCAGATAATCCCATCCATAACCACAGGCTGCGGTCACCTGAATTTTCATGTCTGTGTTCGCACCTAACAACAGTTTTCGGCCCGGCTTGTCAATACGCACATAGCTAAATGTTTCTGTTCCACCTCCGCTGACAGAAACCGTTTGATCGGCGGCGGCATTAGTAAAGAACACCGCACGACAGTTGTGAATGAAAACGCCGGAGGCCGCACTACGCGTCCAGTTTCCACCTATATACAAATCGCCTAACATGTTAAAGGTGCCGGAAGCGATGTGCAGATTTCCGGCCATCCCCCGCGCCGCAAGGGGCATGTTAACAGTCGTAGTGTTCTGTATGGTTACGTTATTGGGCGTTCCGTATCCTGCCGTTGTCGTATTGCCTGTCCATTCCTGAGACACTCCATAAGTCCCCCCCGTATTGTAAACCAGCGTAGATGAGGATCCATAGGTAACCGGATTGTTTACATAGCTGTTGGTGTTTAATTGCAGTTGCTTGTTGATGACAGGAGTGGTATTGATAAGCGCACCCACATTAAGCGTGAGGCGATTGAACGTAGTGGTGGAAGTTCCCGCAATGGTTACGGTGTAGGGAGGGCTACCCTGAAAGATAACCTCTTCGTTGTTGGTGCCGGCATTAAACGTTCCGTTATTAGTCCACGCTACATTGGTGCAGGTAGCATATATGTTCAAAATGCGGTTGTTGCTGATGGTAAGCGACGCTCCGGGATGAATGGTAAGCGAACGGCAATCGGCATTTGCTGTAGAAATGACCGGCATGAAAGGCGCCCCTGCTGCTATCACGACATTCGTTGAGGCCACCGGTACCAGCCCGAAACTCCAATTCATTCCGTTGTGCCAATCGGAACTTACCCCACCCACCCACGTAGTGGTGGTGTTTACTTGGTCAGCACCTATATCAGGGGGGGATAAACGCGTTTCGCCGTCATAATCGATGGTTATGCTCGAAATTGCCGTGCCCGTGCTGATGAGGGCACAATTCAGGGGCGAAATGTGCAGGTCATTGCTCAGGTTGGTGAAGGTAGGTTGAATGTTTTTACTGTTGATGTCTTTGCCTGTACCTCCCTGCCACAGCGCAAGGGTGCTGTAATTGGTAGTACTTACTGATCCCAGAACAGTATTTGAAGAACTGATCCATAAGTTGTTATAATCCATAATCGATATATAACCCAGCTGCGTGGTGTTGGCTACATGTACGGCACGGTTTCTCGTGTTGTCAGCAGTAGTTCGATCATTATAAAAAATGTTATTCTGCACGTTATAGCTGGGGCTACCGTTTTGCACGTTTAAGGCGTAAGTATTGCTGGCCGATCCGGTAGCCGATCCGGTAACTACCAATGAGTTGAAATACAAATTGGGAATTCCGCCAAGAATTTCAATACCGCTAATGGTTGGATTATTGCTGAGACCACTACCCAACGTTATCATATTGTTAGAAATAGTTATCGTTCCTTGTTGAATACGTATGCCACTCAGCACTCCATTAGGCGAAGTGGCATTTACCGACAGGCTATGGATAAGATTGCGGCTCACAGAATGACCACTTCCTGGCTGGTTGAGCAGAATTCCGTACACATGGCAATTGCCGGAACTGGAGTTCCGTAAATTGAATATGCGGTTTTGGGTAATGTTATGCGCTACCGTGCCGGTGTTGTGTGCGTAAATGCCAATAGCAGATGCGGAAAGGTTTGTGCCTGTGTTTGCACTGGTGTGATTGAAATTTTGAATGGTATTGGAGGAAACGGTAGCTGTACCGGCGCCCAGAAAAATACCGATCAGGTTGCCCCCGTTTTGATCAGAGGTGATGTTGTTGGCATTGTCGTGGCCTATCTTATTGTTGGTAATGGTCATACTGCCTGTGGAGCCTGTCCGAATTCCGGCAAAAATCATGGTCTGATTTGTGCCTGACGCATGCTGCCTGATGTCGATGGCCCCAATGGTGTTGTTGCTGATGGTGCTGTTGCCCCCGCCAAATGTGACAATGCCTGCTACCGTGGGCACTGAAGCTGCTGTGATTTGCTTGCAGTGAACGGTGATGGCACCTGTTCCAGAGCTGGCACCGATGATATTGTTGGTGATGTTATACGAACCATTGCCAACGATGATGCCGCAGAAAGCGAAGTCGTTCAGCCCACTGAATGAAGTAGGTGCTCGGGCTGAGTGCATGACTATTCCGGATATCGTATTTCCGGAAATGGTCGTCGTTGCGCCCGCAGTGCCTTGCTCTACGGCTATAGCTTCGAAAGTGGTGGCAAACGTGCCGCTGTTATCAACGGTTGTGGTTCCTGTACCTGAAGAATTTCCGTAGCCGATGATGTTGTTGCTTATGGTAAAGCCACCGGAGTTGACATCGGCACCGGTAACGAGCCGTATGGCGCGGTAAGCGCCCTGGCCTCCAACGGTAAATGTACGAGTGGCTGATTGATAGATGCGATTATTCGTTATAGTCCATCCGGAATTATAACTGGAAATGTAAATGCCATTGGTGTTATTGCTGGAGCCCTGAGCCAAATGTCCGAAATCATGAATGAAATTATTATCGATTACTATGTTGTCGTTAGAGCGGCCGCTCGTACCAAAGGCCCGAATACAGATGTAAGGCAGGTTGCTGCCTGAGGGGCCAATGTCGCAATACGAAATCGTGTTGTTGTCATTTCCAGTAGAAACGTTTGAAGTGCTGAACAGGATAACTCCCCCATCGGTACTGACACCTATGGTTCCTGTAGAGGAGCCTCGTATGGTGCATCGCGTTACCATATTGTTCGTGGCGTCATTTATAAATCGCAAAGTCACGGCCGATGCACTTGTATTTGGGCTTTCTAAAGTCAATGAGCTACCTCCGCTATTCAAACCGTCAATGGTAACGTTATCAGCACCGTTTAGATCTATTAGGGGGCTAATGGTTGCTGTGCCGGTAATGGTAGCTGCTACCCCATTAGCCGGCCGAATGAGCAAAGAAGTCCAAGCTCCCCCATTGAGTACGGCCGAAGCTGTTTCTGTAAAGCTGGAGTTTATGGTAACGGTGATGTTGGCTCCTGTTTGAGTGCCTGCGTTTATGGCATTAAAGGCGGCACTTAAAGTGGAATAGCCTCCGTTGCCGGAATTAGCACCGCTCACGGTAACATTTTGTGCCGGTAATAAGCCTGGAAGAGCGATGAGGAGTAGGGTAGTAAGGAACTGTTGTCGCCGCATTTAAAATGATTAGTGCAAAGGTAAAAAACCCCTATTAGCCCTGTGGTTACATTTTTGTAAATATCTACTTCGAGAAAACCAAACTAACTGTCGTTCATTCATAAAACCAGATAAAATCAACATGTCCGATTTATAAAAAAATCAGTAGGTACTTTATCAAACTTTGATAATTTCGTATATTCGTCACAACCTTAAAAAACGTTGACCCATGAAAAAACCATTACTTGTGTTGTGTGCTGTACTGCTTACGAGTTGGTCCATAGCCCAAAATCTTACCATACGTTATGATGCCACCAAAGGCGTAAGCAGCTTACAAGGAGAAACGAAAGTGTACATGCATTCAGGAGGAAGCGATGACGCCGGACCGTTGGACAATACGGCTTGGGAGTACGTTGTGGGCAATTGGGGCGCCGATGATGGGGTGGGCTTAATGACCAACGTGGGTACCGACCTGTGGGAATTGAACATGCCTGATGCAGTGGCTTACTACAGCCAGGCCTCAAATGGTCCGGTACTGGGAAATAAAATATATCGGTTAGGAATGGTTTTTCGTGATGCCGCAGGCAATAAAAGTGGTAAAGACAACAACAATGATGACATTTTCGCTGACCTAAGTGGGCCCACAGCAATGGTGTACAACAAAGATGGTACGCCATTCGACGGAGTGGTCATTACTATTAATAGTGGGATAGGCGATGTGAAGAACGCAACGTTCGAAAGTACGGTTTATCCGAACCCGCTGTCGAGCGCAGGCATGGTAGCATATACCCTCAATCAGCCGGCTGAACAGATCATCATACGCCTCTATGATGCCACTGGTCGGGTGATGGATGAATACGTTCAGGGGGCCCGGGGTTTAGGCACCTATTTGGTTCACTTTGATGCCACCCATCTGGCAGAAGGCGTTTACGCCTATCAAATAGCCGTAGATGGCCAGGTAAAGGGCGGCACGTTTGTTGTGGTCCGCTAATTCATTCTTACAAGTTTGGATACAACTGCCCCGCCTTGGCGGGGCAGTTTTTTTAAGGCTGCACTTCATCGGCTATCTTCGCTGAGAACCCAAAAATTTTTCGCGCCTAAACATGCAAGTGCTTTCGCTGTTCGTCAGAACCGTTGTCGGTTTATTGTTTATTGCTTCAGAGCTTTATGCACAAGTCGTATGGACTTATCCTCATTTTCCTACGGTAAATTCCGCCGTAACTATTTTCTATGATGCCTCAAAAGGTAATGGTGCGCTCAAAAACTTTACCGGAGACATCTACATCCACACAGGGGTGATTACCAATCAGAGCTCTAGCCCCACTGATTGGAAGCATGTAGTGACCACATGGGGTGTAGCTAATGCGGCATGGAAAATGACGCCGTTGGGCAACAATCTTTATGCTTATCATATTTCAAACATTACTACATTCTATAATATATCTGCCAATGAAACAGTATTGAAATTGGCTATGGTATTTCGGAATGCCAACGGCACCGTTGTGGGCCGTGATACCGATGGTTCCGATTTGTTTGCCGACGTTTGGGATGGGGTCAGTCAGCAAGTACGTATGCTCAGGCCGGCAGAGTCGCCAACGTTCGTGTCGCTGAGCGATGTGGTGGAAGTGACTTGTGTCTCTTCGTTACCAGGTACCCTTACCATTTTTCACAATGGCATTTGGTTTTATCAGCAGTCTAACACGGATTCAATCACAGCTTTTATAGTGGCCACCTCTTATGGGGCAAGTTGGTTGAAGGTGACGGCAGGTACTGCGGCTGATTCGGCATACTACGTAGTCAACCCTCCATTAACCTTAGCTCCTCTTCCCCAGGGTGCCGACGACGGTATCACCTTCGTCAACGATAGTACTGCCACCTTGGTTCTGCCGGCACCAGGCAAGCAGTTTATTTATGTTGTGGGCGATTTCTCCGACTGGCTGGTCGACTCCGACTTTTACATGAAACGGACTCCCGATGGCACACGCTGGTGGATCACCATAAGCGGGCTACAGCCTTTGAAAGAATATCGGTATCAGTTCTGGGTTGACGGTCACTTGCGCGTGGCCGACCCCTATTGTCGGAAAATTTTGGATCCTTACCACGACAAGTATATTCCGGCGGCTACCTATCCGAATTTATTGCCATATCCTACGGGTAAAACATCAGGAATAGTATCGGTATTGCAGACGGGAAAGCCTCCATACAATTGGCAAGTGCCCAACTTTCCAAAGCCCAATCCGGACAATCTGGTCATTTATGAACTGCTGGTACGCGATTTCATTGCAGCCCGTAACTGGAAAACACTGAAAGACACGTTAAACTACCTTAAAACACTTGGCGTCACGGCTATTGAACTCATGCCCTTTAACGAATTTGAAGGGAACGACTCATGGGGCTACAACCCCTCGTTCTATTTTGCCCCGGACAAGTACTATGGCCCTGCTGACGATCTGAAGGCCTTTATTGATGCTTGTCATCAGATGGGCATTGCTGTGATTCAGGATATTGCGCTGAATCACTGCTTTAGCCAGTCGCCTCATTGTCAATTGTACTGGGATGCGGCCAACTTCTGGCCTTCGGCTGACAACATCTGGTTAAATACCGATTGTGACCCGGCTACTCCGGGCTATCAGGGTAAACATCCATTCGGTGTGGGCTACGATTTCAATCATGAAAGTCCGTACACGCAAAAACTGGTTGATGATGTGCTGCGGTATTGGGTTACCGAATTCAAAATTGATGGCTTTCGCTTTGACTTATCTAAGGGTTTCACGCAAACTTATTCCGGGAGCAATGTAGGCCTATGGGGTCAGTACGACCAGAGCCGCATCAATCTTTTAAAAAGAATGGCCGATCAGATTCGTGCCGTAGATCCTGACGTCATATTGATTCTGGAACATTTCGCCGACAACAGTGAAGAAAAGGTGCTCAGTGACTACGGCTTCTATCTATGGGGTAATCTCAATTATGCCTATGCCCAAAGTGCCATGGGCTATTCTTCCGGCGCAGACATCAGCTGGATCAATTACCACAATCGCGGTTGGAGTGATCCGCATGTGGTGGGCTACATGGAAAGTCATGACGAAGAGCGATTGATGTACAAAACGATTACTTATGGAAACAGTCAGCCTAACTACAGTGTCAAGCCATTGGATTCGGCGCTGAATCGTATGAAGCTGGCTTCTTTGCTCTTTATTCTGGTGCCCGGACCCAAGATGATCTGGCAGTTCGGGGAGCTGGGTTATGATTATTCGATCAATTATGGTGGCAGCAATGTGACGGCTAAGCCCATCCGATGGGACTATTTTCAATATAATCCGCGGCGTTGGTTATATTATTTCTATAAAGCATTAATTGATTTCAAGAACACGCATGCGGTAGCTACGACGAAACAGTTCAGTCTGGTGGGGGGAGGACTTAAAAAAAATCTGCGCCTCTATTCCGATACCCTCAATGTGGTCATATTAGGAAACTTTGATATATATGATGGAAGTCAGTATCCTTACTTTCCTCATACGGGTTGGTGGTATGAATATTTGACGGGTGATTCGCTATACGTGACCGATGTCAATGCTCAGCTTTTTTTGAAGGCCGGTGCTTACCGCTTTTATACCGATAAAAAACTGTCGAAACCTTACTTGGGCAATGTAGGGATTGAAGCAACCCATCTGCCGCCTGCGCCGGTGCTTGAAATATTTCCTAATCCCGCATCTCAAGCGGTGGTGGCGGATTTTTATGTGCCGGCAGCCGGTCCGGTGATGCTGGTCCTGTACGATGCACACGGTAGGTTGATCCGTCCGCTTGATCAAAATACGCGGCCTCAAGGCTGGTACACGCTCACCGTGCCCCTCAGTGGCTTGAGCTCTGGTATCTATGAGCTCGTATTCTTTTGCGCAGGACAGCGGATTGTTCAAAAACTTATTGTAAACCATTAACATTCATTTTTTCGGTAATGTATGTAAAAGCATATTTTCTGGATCTACCAAAGGTGGCTGGCTTTTGTTTGCTTCTGACGCAACCCTTATGTGCGCAGATCTTAGCGGTAACGCCGACCTTTCCCACTACTGAAGATACGGTAACCATCATCTATAATGCCAAGCTGGGTAACGGGGGGTTGGCCGGCTATACGGGTGATGTATATGCACATACCGGCGTCATTACAGATGCAAGTCAACACCCATCGGACTGGAAACATGTGGTGGCGCCTTGGGGCAGTACCGATCCAAAAGTGCTCATGGAAAGCTTGGGTGGTGATCTATACCGGATCCGATTTCACATTCGATCTTATTACGGTATAGGTCCAGAAGAGAAAGTCTGCTCTTTGGCCTTTGTTTTTCGCAATGCCAGCGGCAGCCTATCGGGGCGCGAAGCTGATGGTTCGGATATCTTTTATCCGGTTAACCGCATGCCTTTAGGTAATATGCTCTCATACACGCTGGTTAACCATGATTTGGTTGTGAGCGCTGAGTATGGTATGGTGCGCATCAGGTTGTACGATACACACGTGGCATGTGTGGAATTAGAGGCCGACACCTTGGCTTTTCCCGATACTTCCTTGTCGGTAGTGCAGCCGGCGCAGCAGCTCGCCTATGTGCTCACTGCCGGTGCTGACTATCTGAAGATTTCGGGGCCTGCCCTTGAAATAGTGGTTTATAAGACACCAGTTCGCCTGGCCTTTTTGCTTGACGGGGATACTTTACTTAGCGACGCTTCGGGATTGATGACTTTATGTTCCGGTACCAGTGTACACTTTAAATTGGGCAGCAAGGAATACCTGTACGGGACGGGTTCTCGTGCTCTGGATTTGAATCATCGTGGACGCAAATTTGTTTCCTACAACACCCCTGTTTACGCTTACGAAGCAGGAGCGCCCACCTTGAACATCAGTATTCCGTTTTTGTTATCGAGCAAGGGCTATGGATTGTTTGTGGATAATTTCTCGCCGGGCATATGGGATTTGGGTTATACCGATTCAACGGTGTTGAGTTACACGGCTGAAAGCGGAGTGTTTCGCTATTTTTTGATTGCGGGTCCAGGCTGGCCAGACATTTTGGACCGGTACACATCGCTGACAGGCAAGCAACCGCTGCCACCCCGTTGGGCCCTAGGGTATTTTCAGTCGCGGTACGGCTACCAAAACGAGTCGGAAGCTCGAAGCGTTGTAAAACAACTGCGTGATGCCCAGTTTCCGCTGGATGCCTTGGTGCTGGACCTTTATTGGTTTGGCATGCCGTACAATATGGGAAATCTCTCATGGGATATTACCCGATTCCCCAAAGCCGCTGATATGATGCATGATTTTGATTCTATGGGAGTAAAAACCGTATTGATCACCGAGCCATACATTACAAAGATTTCAAATAACTATAATCATGTAAGTAGTCAGGGCTTCTTGGCTACCACAGCGCAGGGGCAACCATACCTATTAAGCAATTTTTGGGCGGGTGAGGCAGGCCTGCTCGATATCTTCAAACCGGCCGCTCAGGATTGGTTTTGGAATCAGTATCACGCACGGATTACTGAAGGGGTGGGAGGTTGGTGGTGTGATCTGGGAGAACCGGAGCTTCATCCGGCCGACATGGTGCACAGCATTGGGCCGGCTCGCCTGGTCCATAATGTGTATTCGCTGGTATGGGCTGAATTATTGTACCGTCGGTACCGGCAACAGGTGCCCCAGCAGCGGTTATTCAACCTGATCCGCTCAGGATATGCCGGCATGCAACGCTACAGTACTTTCCCATGGTCAGGCGACGTGCGCCGTAGCTGGAGTGGGCTGCAAGCACAAATCCCCATTATGCTCAGCATGGGTTTATGCGGCGTAGGTTACATGCACAGCGATATCGGGGGCTTTACCGGTGGGCCCCAGAACGAAGAGCTGTACATCCGGTGGCAGCAGCTCGGGGCTTTTTCACCCGTAGCGCGCGCTCACGGGGAAGGGGTACCTACCGAGCCTACTGCCTACAGCAGCAGTGCCCAAAACACCGTTCGGAAATACCTGCAACTGCGCTATCAGCTTACGCCTTACAACTATACGCTGGCTTTTGAAAACAGTTCGAAAGGCTGGCCCCTGATGCGACCGCTCAACTTCTACAACGCCACAGATGAAGATTTTGCTAATACCAATGATGCTTTTTTATGGGGCGCTGACCTGCTGGTGGCGCCGGTATTACACCAAGGGGCAGTTTCCCGTTCGGTGAGCTTTCCTCAAGGGACATGGCTTTCGTGGGAAAATCCAAACTATAGTTACACCGGCGGAAGCACGGTAACCGTATCGGCGCCACTGAGCCAATTGCCACTATTTGTTCGGGCAGGTAGCTTTATTACCATGGCTCCCCCGATATTTTCGTTGCAGCATTACAATACCGATACCCTCATCGTCCGGTATTTTCCTGATGTCACCGTACCAAGCAGTACTGGATATGTCTATGACGACGATGGGTTAACACCTACTGCGCTCAGCGACAGCACCTTTGAAATCATCAGCTACCAGGGCTCTGTTTCAGACAGCTACGTAGAGGTGCATTTGTCGCTCAGTGGCGATTATCCAGGTTCCCCTGCTTTTCGGCTCATGCAGTTTCAGCTGTATCGGATCGCAGCTTCCCCACAGAACGTGTATAAAGGGGCAAATCTGCTTCCGGAATTTTCATCGTGGTCGGTTTTTCAACAAGCCGACTCGGGTTGGTACTACGATGCTTCGGCCAAGGTGGTGTACACCAAGTTTTATTGGACAGGCGATGCAACCGTAGTGCGTTGGGAAGGAACCATCATTATCGGCGTGGCTGACGCTGCAGCGCCTGCCGAATATCTTAAAGTTTTTCCTAATCCGTTTCGCTTCACAGTTACCATCGAAGCACCTGAGCTTACCGATGAAGAAGTGGGTATCTACAATGTACACGGCACTTGTGTGCGCCGGTTAGCCGCAAAAGGGGGTGAAGGACATTGGATATGGGATGGCAGCGATGAACACGGTAATAGGTTGGCGACAGGAGCCTATTTGGCTGTAGTGCGCAGTGCTGGGCGCACTTACCGACAACTTCTTGTATTGCAATAGCTAATCAGTGCGCCTTATGGGCCCGCTTTTTAACCATGCCGCCACGCGTGTCTTTAATGCTGGTCATGACGACAAAAGCATTGGGATCAATTAAGTCTATTTCTGCATATAAGCGAGCCACTTCCAGGCGGGTGATTACGGTAAAAAGAATTTCGTTTTGTTTTTGCATGCCACGCCTACCATAGCCGGCTTTTCCCTGATACACTGTTACGCCTCGTCCCAATTTTCGCATGATCATTTCGCGAATCTGATCACTGTGTGTGGAGATGATGGTTACGCCTGTGTACTCTTCAATGCCTTCGAGTACAAAGTCAACCGTTCGTCCTGCGGCCAGGTAGATTAAAATAGAATACAAGGCCACCTCTACGCCCAGCAGAGCTGCTGCCGTACTGAAAATGATGATGTTGGTGATCAAAAGAAAGTCGCCCACTGTAATTCCGGTACGACGACCTACGTAGATGGCCAAGACTTCAGTACCATCCAGTACGCTGCCACCGCGTACGGCCAATCCGATGCCCAAGCCCAGAAAAAAACCACCAAAGACGGCTATAAGCAATTTATCGGAGGTAATGGTCGGTAAATCCAGAACTCCTACGGCCAGCGACAAGCCGCTAACCGACAGCATGCTCTTGATGGCGAAATTGCGATTGATCTGGGAAAAGCCCAGAACCATAAAGGGCAGGTTGAATAACAGCAACCACCAGGGCAGCGGAATGCCGGACAAGCGCGCAGCCATCAGCGATACGCCGGTGATGCCCCCATCAATAAAACCATTAGGGATCAAAAAACTTTTTAATCCAATAGAGGCTGACAAGATGCCCAATAAGATCAACAGTGTATTACGGATTTCGGAGCGAATGTAATAGAGCAAATGGCGGAACCGCTTTGCTGCGACGTAAGGCGAGAGGACGCCGGCCGTTCCGCGGCGCCGCACGATCAAAGAGTCCAACACCTGCACAAGGTAGTTTTTCACCAACAGGCGGCGGAAGTTATGGGACCGGGTTCGGCTCATGCAGGCCGGCTTTTAAGCGTTATGCGAAAAGTAGTGCCTTTACCTGGGGCCGAATCCTTAACCATGATTTTCCCATGATGAAAATCTTCAATAATTCTTTTTGCCAAAGAAAGGCCAAGACCCCAGCCCCGCTTTTTCGTTGAGAAACCCGGTTTAAACACTGCTTTGAACTGACTGGCAGGAATGCCCTTGCCATCGTCCTTGACGTCCACATGCAGTTGGCCATTCACCGGAATGATGTAAATGTCGATATTGCCTTGTCCGCTGATGGCATCCAGTGCGTTTTTGAGCACATTTTCGATGACCCATTCAAACAACTGCGGCACCACGAGGGCATGCGCCGTACCACCGGGTGGCTCATGGATGCGCAGCTGCACTTTCTCGGACGATCGTCGGCGGACGTAATCTGCCGTACGTCGGATGAGGGACACCACATCGTGTTCGCTCAAGTCGGGTGCTGAACCGATCTTGGAGAAACGGTCGGCAATTAACTCGAGGCGGCGTATGTCTTTTTCAATTTCCGGCAACATGTCGAGTACGGCCGGCTCGTGTGCCTGAAGCTTGAGGTAATCAATCCATCCGCTCAAGGCAGAGATAGGTGTGCCCAGCTGATGTGCGGTTTCCTTAGCCATGCCCGCCCACACCCGGTTCTGTTCAGCACGCCGAATGGTATTAAAAGTCAAATAAGCTACGATAAGAAACAAAATAATAAAGAAAAACTGTATGTATGGAAAATATCTAAGCTGAGTCAACAGAGGCGTTTCGCGGTAATACACATACTGAAAGTTTCCTTTTGTGTATTCAATCGGGACCGGATCGTAGTGTTGCTTCATATAACGGAGTTGTCGGCGCAGATAGTTAGGGTCCCGCGCTATGCGGGCTTCGTCTAAATTGCGGTGCATCAAGATGCTGTCTGCATCATCGGTGACAATGAGGGGTACTGTTTTGTTGCTTTCGATCACGAAAAACAGAAAGCTGATGTCGGTATCGGGGCTGGCTTCGTTGAGGTGTTTGAATGCCGTGGCCAATAACTCGACCTTTCGCCGTTCTTCGGTTGCCAGCTGCCGGCTTAGGTAATTGGTATAAAGGATGGAGGCCGCAAAAATGAGCAGCAGCACACCTACCAAAATGACTTTGAAGCGACCTGTCTGCGAAAGAAAGTCGATCATTGGCAATAAAGTTAGCGGTGCAGCTGTTACAGAATTGAAGTTCAGGGGCCACAACGTTTAATAGATGATGGGCTCAAACGTGTTCGAATTCCAAAAAACGGCTGATCGGCTTACGGCTCATTCACAGAGGCAGGACTGGAAGGGGAAATACGGCCCCGCAACGAAGCGTGAACTTCTTCTCGCTTACGACTGAGGTCGGTTGCTATCTTCTGCTCAATACATTTAGGGGGCTATGGAAGAATGGTGAGGCTCGTCGACAAGGCGTACCATTACCGGCCAAAATGCGGGCCACAGCTTTTTCGAATCATTCGGTTAAAAACTTTTCGGCGCGTATAAGATCTTCAGCGGTATCTACAGAAAAGGACTCATGAGGTGTTTCCGCAATGCGGATGCGATAGCCAAAAGCCAACCACCGCAGTTGTTCGAGCATCTCTGCCCTTTCCAGTTCATGGGGAGGCAGCTGCACAATCTTTTGCAGCACATCAAATCGAAACCCATACACACCGATGTGCTTGAGGTAAAGGCCGGTGCCAGCCCAGTAGTCGAGCGGCAGGTCGCGCTGATGGGGCAAGGGCGCTCTACTGAAATAAAGAGCGTAACCCTGGGCGTCAACGACTACCTTAACAATGTTGGGGTTGGTGAGTTCTTCATTCCGATTAATGCGTCGTGCTAAGGTGGCGATAGGGGTATCGGACTGATGAAGGAGATCGCACACTGCCTGCAACTGCTCGGGATGAACAAATGGTTCATCGCCCTGTAGGTTAACGACAAAATCTGGGCATTGCTCGAGAGTGGCAGCCACTTCGGCACATCGTTCCGTTCCTGACTGATGGGTAGGAGCAGTTAAAATGGCTTCGCCGCCAAAATTTTGTACTTCGCTTAGAATTCGTTCATCGTCGGTAGCTACGATGATTCGGTGAAAAGCCGGGCATTTGCTGGCTTGATCATAGACTCGTTGAATCATGGTTTTACCCTGAATCATGGCCAGTGGTTTGCCCGGGAATCGAGCTGAGCGGTAGCGAGCAGGAATGATGGCTACGGTCATCGATCATCAAGAGCCTTAGGTCAACGAACCCCGACGGCATAAGGGTCAACGCTGACCTCAGTTTTGAATTGGGGTTGTAAGGTTAATGTATTCAAGTCCACGAATTGAATAAAGCCGTTTCGACCACCACAGTTGCTGGCATGATGAGGTGGAGGTCCTTCCAGGTCCAGATTTCGGGAAGCAACTACGGCATAGCCTTCTAAGTCCACTACGGCCACGCCATGAGGCTGATAGAATCCTTGATTGACGACGGCTACAATTTCCAAGGTTTCGTAGTTGATCACATATAACGAACCGCGGCACTTAGGCTGCGCACATGGGTCATCGAGACAGGTAACCAACAGGTAGGGATAGCGTTGGGACACAGCCATTTCTTGCGGGTAGTTACCTACTGGAATAACCTTAATCAGCTGGTCGGTGCTGGCGTCAAAAACACGTACTTCATCAGAAGCCTGGCATGTGACAAAGTATTTGGTTTCGTCAGGAGTCATGATCACCTCGTGCGGGTCTAAGGTGCCTTGAAAGTTATGGGGTGATTGGCCCGGAGCAAGCACTATGCGTTCAGATTGGATAAAATTCAGATTGCTTACATCCAATTTGTAGATATAATTACCATATTGAGAAGTAACATAGAGGGTGCGGCCGTCGCGGGTACACCAGGAACCATGGGGCCAACGCAAACCCCAGATGTTCGCGATTATCTTCATCTCTTGCAGATCCAAGATAGCTACGTGGCCGTCGTCGCTCAGGTCAACGACGTAGCCATAACGGCCGTCGCCGCTGATGGCCATGGTATTCCAGTAGCCAGTACCGATGGGGATGGTGCCGATGCGGCTGTCGTCATGTGCATTAAATTTTTCAATATAAGTGCTGTTGAGATGAACGATATACCAAAATTTTCTGTCGGGTGATACTTTGACGAAATGGGGAAATTCCAGATCCGGAGAATTGCCTACGTCGATGTAGCGCATGGCCAAACGGGTCTCGGCATCTACCACAGTTATTATGTCGCAACCCTGATTGGCAATGTAAATTTTGGTTCGTCCTTCTACAGGGGGGAAGGCAATTTCCCCTTTATTGTTTTTGGCACCGTTGATGATCCAGTTGTAGAGTGTCTGCCATTCATGCAACGACAACGGTGGCCTGTTGAAAGGCATGGTGGGCTGCAACACTATGCCTCGAGCCGTGTCGGTGTTGGTGTAGAACATCAGCCAGCTTTGATCGGGGCGATAAGGGATGACCACGGCACCACCATTGCCGCCGGCAAAAAGGTCGGCCCAGGTTTCCATGGCCAAGCCGCCGGCAGCAGCTTTGGATTTACGCGTATGGCAGCCTGGCGTACTGCATTGGGTGGTGATGATGCGTCCGACATCGGGCGGATATCCGTTGTCCGGCAAAGGGGTATGGTCAAAAGTGCAGGATGCAAGGAGAAAAAACATAGCAGAAAAAATAATGCATAAGTTGCCGCATCTGATTCCGCCGTTCCTCACACTTACAAAGTTAAATGCTGCAGCGGCAACAGCAGGCAAATGCGGCTCAGGATCGTTTGCGGGGTTTTCTGAGCCGAAGTGTTTTGCGCCGAACGTTAATTACGGCCTGGAGTTGCACGAGCAGATCACAACCCAGAACTCCGTCAATGGGAGGCAGGCCTGCTTGTCTATAGGCATCGTTCACGTGCTGCATTTCGAGCACAGCCACGGGGAAATCCGTAAACGAGAGGTCTCCCAAATGGAACTGCTGCAGCCAGGCTATACCGGCAGGCAGCTGACTGGTGCCCGCTCCTGTTGCTACCCCCTGGCTCTCTTCAATGGTTAGTTCGGGAAAACGCTCCTTGAGCCAGGAGTGGCTGAATACCGAACGCGAAGCGCCGGTATCTACCAAAAGGCGTGCGGATTGGCCGTTTACGGAAGCATTGACGAAAAAATGATGGCCCTCGTCGGCAAGCGAGCAAATCTCCAGGGGAATTCGAACTTTCTTACCCATGTACCGTTAGTCAAACAAATTCATTTGATCCAATACCTCCATGACTTCTTTAACGGCAGCCGCCGACTGATGCACCAATTTGAGTTCTTGCTCATTTAGTTTCAGTTCCAGGATCTGCTCGATACCGTTACGGCCTAGTTTTACTGGTACTCCCATATAAATTTGATTCAATCCATATTGACCGGTAAGCCATGCACAACACGGAAAGATGCGCTGTTCGTCTTTAACGATGGCTTCAACCATGAGGGCGGCTGCAGCACCGGGTGCATACCAGGCTGATGTGCCTAAGAGATTGACAATTTCCCCACCTCCCTTTTTGGTTCGTTCAATGATGGCCTCAAGCTTTTGCGGGTCGATGAGCTCGGTGATGGGAATACCTGCCACGGTTGTGTAACGGGGCAGCGGCACCATGGTATCACCATGACCTCCCATCAGTACCGAATGGATATCTTTTGGAGAACAGTTCAAGGCTTCGGCCAGAAATGCATTGTAGCGCGCTGTGTCTAAAATACCAGCCATACCAAAGACCCGTGACGGGCTGATGCCTGCTGTCCGGTAAGCACAGTAGGTCATGACGTCCAGAGGGTTGGAAACCACAATCAGGATGGCATCCGGGGAATGTTTGATGAGATTTTCGGTAACTGACTTTACGATAGCTGCATTGGTGGAGATCAGGTCGTCGCGGCTCATGCCGGGCTTGCGGGGAAGACCGCTGGTGATCACTGCAACGGCTGAACCAGCGGTTGCCGAATAATCGTTCGTCACTCCAACAACACGTGTACCGAACCCGTTGATGGGGGCGGTTTGCCAGATGTCCAGAGCCTTGCCTTCAGCTAAACCTGCCTTGATGTCCAATAAAACCACTTCTCTTGCATAATCACCTTGGGCAATCACATTGGCACAAGTGGCACCTACATTGCCGGCACCGACTACAGTAATTTTCATGAGACGAATAGAAATTGCTGCGGCGGCAAAGGTAGGTGCTGCCACCGCTTTTTCACCCTTCCCGTAGCAGGCGAGGAAATCGCAATGCTTGGTCAAGGAACCGAAGGGCAGTACCTTTGTATGCCGATGTATCGAAAAACTGGCTTTGCTTTGTGGGCGCTGTGCACACTTACTTTGGCAAGTGCACAAAATCCATGCGGCACGCAACTGCCCGAACACATGAAGGAGTGGCTGCGCGCCCATGCCGGCCAATATGTGGCTCCCTCGGGAACACGCACCACCTACGATCTGCCCATACACATCCACCTGGTAGGTCGGGATAATGGAACCGGATTTCAGAGCTTGGAAGTATTATGGCAGAATCTATGTGACTTAAATGATCAGTTTGCAGAAACGGGTTTCCGCTTTTATCTGAAAAACTATCCTACCTACATTTTCAATTCAGCCTACTACGAGCACGACTATGATCTGGGTGCTGAGATGATGTTCGCATACAACGTGCCTCAGTGTATCAATGTATATGTGGTAGGCAGTGCAGCAGATAACTGCGGGTATTATTGGGGCTGGCCCGATGCTATAGCTATCAGTAAGGGCTGCTTCAACATCGGTAACACCACCTTTGCGCACGAGTTGGGCCACTACTTTTCCTTGCCCCATCCTTTTGATAACATCAACGGAATTCTTGAATACGTTGATGGAAGCAATTGCACTGTCGGCGGTGATTTGTTTTGCGACACGCGGGCTGACATACTAAACTACCGCTGGGATTGTCCATATACCGGAGGGGCAACTGATCCAAAAGGTATGCCTTACGATCCAGATTCCAGCTTGTTCATGAGTTATGCGTTGGATCAGTGCACTTATCGCTTCTCACCTCAGCAGCAGAATGCCATGATCAATTACTTAAACGCTAAACGATCATATTTAAAAAATCAGCCTAAACCAGACATGGCCCCAATAACGGGTACGGTTCAATTGCTTCATCCTGTGTCTGGGGACACAATGGTGCCCAATGATTTTGTCGAATTTCGGTGGTCGGAAGTGCCGGGCGCAACGTTTTACCACTTGCAGGCTACTCGGTACAGCAACTTTCATGTTCCGGACTTGCTTAACGTTTTGGTGGAGGGAACTTCGTTTACCACATGGCTTAAGCCGGGCTACACTTACAGTTGGCGTGTGAAACCATTGAATAAGGGATATTTTTGTGCGCCATATTCGGCCACGGGGAAGTTCGCGACCGTACAGGGCACAGGCGTAGGGGTGGCCTCAGCGTCTTTGTTACAAGTATTTCCGACGGTGGTCGGCCAAGGGCAACAAGTTCAGGTCAGCGGAGTGAGTTCGCATGAACCGTTTTGGTGGCAGCTCCTGACAATTGCAGGTGCAGTTGTGGCGTCTGGTCAGGCTCTGCCCGACGCCCGTGGCATGTGTTTATTGGCCTTGCCCGACTTGCCTTCAGGCCTTTATTTGCTGCGTGCAGGAGATCAAGGGCGTACCGGCCATGCGCGCATCATTGTTCAGTAAAGCCTGGTACGGGTTTTTCCAGAATCATATTTGTGATGCGGCTAATACAGCTCAAGCGGCCCCCATCATCGTATATTTTTATTTCCCATACGTGCGTGCTGCGGCCCAAATGCAAGGGATAGGTAATACCACTGACCTTTCCTTGCCGAACGGCGCGCAGGTGATTGGCATTAATTTCCAGGCCTACCACCGAGTATTTTTCCCACTCAATGCAAAGTACAGAGGCGGCACTGCCTAAGGATTCAGCTAGCACCACATTGGCTCCCCCGTGCAAAAGTCCGGCAGGCTGCTTGGTGAACCACTCCACCGGCATGGTGGCTTTCAAGTAATCAGGACCGATTTCGGTAAAGACGATGCCTAAATGCCGCTGCAAGGTTTGTTCGTGCCAACTATTTAGCCACTCTAAAGTAAAGGGACGATGCCAAAGCGGTTTTTTCATGTGCGAGGAATCAAATGACATATAAAAAATTTTTCAAGAGATGCCCTCCAATGCTTGCTTCAAGTCGTGAATTAGGTCGTTGGGGTCTTCCAAGCCCACCGAAAGGCGAATAAGGCCGTCAGTGATGCCTGCTGCCTGGCGCTGATTTGGATCCACGCCTGCATGACTCATGGAGGCTGGATGCTGCACCAGTGTATCAGGGGTGCCCAGCGATACGGCCAAACGGCACAAGTGAAGTTTTTGCAGAAACTGCCGGACAGCAGGCCAGCCCCCGTGAAGTTCAAAGCTGAGCAAGGCGCCGTAATCGCTCATCTGGCGCCGTGCTAACTGGTGATCGGGATGTTCCGATAAGCCCGGGTAATGAACCGCGGCTACCGCAGGATGTTTTTGTAAAAATGCTGCTACAGCCCGCGCGTTGCGGCAGTGCCGCTCCATTCGAACGGCTAATGTCTTTAGTCCATTTAGCAACAACCAAGCATCAAATGCATTACTGTTGTTGCCCAAGAGCTTTGCATAAGTGAAAAAACGTTGAGCATAAGGACTGCTGGCAAAATAGACCAGTACACCGGCGATGGAGTTGCCGTGCCCGTTCAAAAATTTGGTAGCACTGTAAACCACAAAATCGGCGTTATATGCAAAAGGTTGCTGCAACAACGGAGTTGCAAACGTATTGTCCACAGCCACAGGTACCTGATGATCATGCGCAAGGCTTATCAACGCTTGCAGGTCGTAACATTCCAATGTAGGGTTTGCGGGCGTTTCTACATATAACAATGTCGCATCATCCAATATATTTTGTACAGCAGACAAGTCTTTGAGGTGTAAGAAATGGACCTGCATGCCGAGGGATTGCACGATCTGCTCAAAAAACTCGTGGGTGCCGCCATACAGATTGTTTTGCGCGATGATTTTGGCTCCTGGTCGGGCCAGGGCCAGAATGAGTGTGCTGATGGCAGCCATTCCCGAACTAAACAGACGGGCTTGGAGTTGCAATGGCTTGCCTTCGGCGTCCACAAGGCCGCAAGCTTCCAAGGCGGCCAGCTTACGTTCGGCTGCGGCAACAGTGGGATTTGCCCACCGAGAATAGACATAGCCTTTGCGTTCGCCAGAAAAAAGCTGCCGGAGATGTTCGGGGTCTTCATAAGCGTAGGTGGTCGTCGCAGCAATAGGCATCGTGTGTGCGTAGAGTAGGTCAGCCTCGGGTGGGAGCTCATGCACACAAAGGCTGGAGGGATGTAGCGGTTTCATAACGGTTCCGGTCAAAATTAGAATTCGCACCTCAGGAGCCTCAAGGGTCTAAAGCATCGCTATGGGTTTAGGTTGCTACCCATAAGTCAAACGTAAGGAAATGACTTTGATGGGGTGTGGTGCTTGTTTTTTGTTGCCAAATATTTCGCTTGTTAAAAGATGCTGAATCATGCAGTCTTGAGTTCAGCACCTCGAATCATTATAAATTCCATAATATTTTCCGGATCCACAACACCGACTAACTGCTGACCTTCGAATACGGGCGCCAAATGCTTGTCTTCCTGCATGAATTTCCAGATTTCCGGCAATGGTTGTTCGGCCGATAGCCGCAGCAGATGAGTGTTCATCACTTCCTCGATCGGAGCGGTGTGTTTGTTTTCACTGATGGCCCGGATGATTTCGTCGCGGCTTAAGGTGCCTACAGGTTCACCGTCGTTAAGCACCAAAAAGTTTCGGCATTGGCTGTTGAGCAACATACGCACGGCATCTTGTACCGTATCGGTCAGTTGAAGCGTGGGGAATTGCCGCATCATGACATCGGCCACGCGATAACCGGACAAAAGCCATTGGGCTTCGACAAATTCTGCTTCTGCTTGAGCTCCTAAAAAAATAAAAAGGCCGATAAATACCAGAAAGGGATTACCAAAAAATCCCAATACGACAAAGGCAATCGCCAACAACTGACCGAGGGTTGCGGCGATGCGCGTGGCCCGATGCCTACTGATGCGTAAAGCCAGCAGAGCCCTCAGGATCCGACCCCCATCCATGGGAAAGGCCGGCAACAGATTAAACAGCCCCAGCCATAAATTGACCATCAAAAGATTGAATAAAAAATTATGACCTGTAATCGTCATGATCCCTTCCAGATCTTGCGGGTTGGGGCGATACCGGACCAAAAGGGCCAGCAGGCCGGCAAGAATGAAATTGACCAACGGGCCGGCAATGGCCACCCACAATTCGTGCAGGGGCTTTTCCGGCATCGCTTCCAAACGAGCCACGCCGCCTATGGGCAGCAGCGTAATATCCCGCGTTCGGATTCGATAATGACGCGCAGCCAGAGCATGGCCGAGTTCATGCAGTGTGACGCATACAAAAATGGCCAATACAAAAAAGACAGACCACAGCGCCTGCGAAGAACCTCCGCCGATCGTTAGGTTCCGGAAGAAGATCCATAAAATCAAAATCCCAAATGTCCAATGCACCTTCAGCGGTATGCCAAAAAGGCGACCCAAATGCAACGAATATGACATCATAGAGTCATTGTGGCTTATTGGTGGTCAAAGGAGATGGATGAGCTAAGCCAGCCAAGGTGTTTGTAAGCAACAGGTGCGCTCATGATCAGGAAGCTGAATCATTTATTGGGTGTAAGTTGCGAACAGCCTTAGTCGGCATGAACGAAGCTCATGTAATTGGCGGAATCGAGCTGGAGCACCAATGTATCGTGACGAAACCGGACGGCCACCGAAGCTGTTTGATCATCGATTACGGTGAAAAGTCGTTGATGCAACGGATCGTAACTCCAGATGCCAGTACGACTGCCACCGCCTTCTTTTGCCTCAAAGGTGCCATCGGCGCGAAAAAACCATCGGTTGTGATACATGGAGTCTTCATTGGCTTTGAGCTGGTCGGCACGGTCGCGTACCAATTGTAGTTGTTCGCTTAAAAAAGCAGTCCGGGCTGAATCGTTCGTTTGGGCAAGGCTGTCTGTCAGCGATGCAATTTGTTGTTGCATAAATTCCTTCTGTCGTTCCAGGTATTCGAAGCGCATGTCGGCAAGGCGCCACGTTCCAACTAATCGGGAACGGTCGGTCTTTTGGCAAGACACCACTAGGCAAACGCCCAAAACAGCGGCAAGGAAGTGAGGCGAAGTTTTCACGAGCTTATGAGCAGGCAGCAAAAGTAGCAGAAAATCGTGGCCTGTGAGGTCTTGGGATACAATAGGGACTTACCCATTAAAGGTTGAACAAAAACTGCTGAGTCCTTTTATCCCGAATGGAAATAAAGTAGTTTTTTTGCTCGAAACTGAATGTTCCATGATCCGCCAAGCTGTTTTCATGGGGGCAGTGTTTAGCGTAATTGCAGCTCGAGCGCAATACGAATACATTTACCCGATAAATGGGAGCAGAAATGAGTTTCCCAATACGACCGTGATTCTGCGGCACGGCGACCCGATCGATCCACGGTCGGTAAATAGCTCATACGTTGAATTCTTCGGAAAGAAATCAGGGAAGGTACCTGCCCGAGCCGTGCTTTCTACTGATGGTGTGACCATATGTGTTACCCCCGGGCAGCCTTTTGCATGGGATGATACGGTTTTTGTACAGGTGTACGGCGGCTTCCGGACTATTCATGGGGAAGAACTTTCGGATACGTCGTTTTCGTTTCATGTCCGCCGTCAAATGACGGCTGAAGAAGAAAGAATACTTGAAGAATACTTTTTAAAATATGATGAGGGGGGGTATTTACGCGATGATCCCGATCGGCAGTCTACATATTTGCCGCCGCCGGCCGAAGCCCAAACCCGAGGCAATCCACTTCCGCATGTCATCATCTATGTCAACAACAACCCGGCACCGGGCTACATTTTTTTCAGCCGGACCAGTGGATCGATGGTCATCACTTCGGAGCAAAGAGGTTATGGCATCATTGATGTGAATGGCGACTCAATTCTTCATGTAGAAAGCAGCTCAGACGGAGCAAATTTTCACCCCAACAAACACGGGCTGTATACCTTATTCCGACTGAACAAGGGAGTGGACACCACAGTGCTGGTGATGGACCACCAGTTCAACATATTGTACGATGTGCCATGCCGCAACGGTCTTCGGGCTTCGCAGCACGAACATTTGTTTTTTCCCGACGGCACCAAATGGTTCACCATTTATGATTGGCAACCGGGGTGGGACTTGTCTTCTTACGGTGGAAACCCAAATGCCATTGTTAATGTGTCGTGGATTCAAAAATTGGATGCCAACAACAACGTCACGTTTCAGTGGCGATCGGATCAGCATTTTTTCATCACAGATGCCACGTCTGATATCATGAATACGATTTCTACAGCCACTTTTGATCCTTGGCACATCAATTCTATCTATATAGATAACGATAATAACATCATTGCGGGCTTTCGCAATATGGATCGGGTGGTTAAGATAAAAGCTTCAACGGGAAAGATCATGTGGCATTGGGGTGGACCCAAATCTGCTTATACTGAAATTCAAACGCTCAACGATCCGGATGGCGGATTCAGCCATCAGCATCACGTGCAGCGCATTGCCAATGGAAATATTCTGTTGTTTGACAATGGCAATTTGCATGTGCCGCCCGTAAGCAAGGCCAAAGAGTATGTTTTGGATGAAGTGAACCTGAAAGCCACATGTGTATGGTATTATCAACATCCTCAAATAAATGGTTTCAATCTATATACGCGCAATCAGGGCAGCGTTTTGCGACTGCCCAATGGCAATACCCTCATTGGTTATGGCTTGCCAAACGTTCAGGGCTTGCCCAATGCCATCGAGATTGATGCCAATAAAAACGTGGTGTGGATGTTTCGTTTCAAGGATTCTACCGAATACAGCTATCGAATTTATAAGGCAGAGCTTTTGACGGGTACCGGGGTGGGTATTCAGACTTTTCCGGCGTTGATCTATCCCAATCCATCGGATGGCTTGGTGCGTGTGCGGCTGGCTGAAGCTCTGCAAGGCAGCGTTCAAATCAGGGTATTCGACCGATTGGGGCGTATCGTGTACAAAGAAACCCGTAGCAGTGTACCCATGCTTTTTGATATGGATTTTGTTGGCCTCAAACCAGGTATGTATTATTTCGAATTGCTGCACCAGCAGCAGAGGTGGCAGGCCACCTTTACGGTGCAGTAGGAGTACTAGTCAGGAACTGTTGAATTCGATCCAACAGTTCTTCAGCACGCTGCCGAATTTCCTGTTGCAGTTTATCTGCGTGCTGGGCGTATTGTTCGCGCAGAGCTGCATCGGTTAAGCCGGGTAGGTTAATGCGAACATTCAGCGCAGCGCCTTCAGCCGCCGCTCGAGCACAGCAGACTCCTACACCAACATCGGAAATTGAGTTTGGATTACCTTTTTCCATCATGTTTTGCAGCAGGTCCAGGGTGTCATTACAGAGTTGCATAACCCGGAGCGGTATTTCGATGGCCTGCTGCGTAGCTTCTTGAATGGCTTTGCTGCGAGCGAGCGCTTCTGCTTCAGTGGTCTTTGCCATGCCATGGCTGCTGAGCAACTGGTTAAAAGCCTTGGTGTCATCATCAACGAGGAGCAACAAGGCCTGGCGGAGGTGTTGGCCTTTTTCTGCCCAGTCGCTGTACCATTTCCAGTTGTGCTCGAAATCTCTTTTGTGAGCAGTCAGGTTGGCGACCATTGTGCCCAGGGAAGCTGCCAGCGAACCCAATAAAGCAGCTACCGAGCCACCACCCGGAGCGGGCGACTCACGGGCCACTTCTTCTGTAAATGCACCTAGTGACATGTGGGCCAAAGGAGTGGCCGTCACTTCGCGTAACCGATATTCTATGATTTTCTTCTGGGGCTCGAACGGGTATAATTCATTTAAGCCCATACTGCGCACGGCTATGGCTATGAGTTCTTTTTCACTTAAGCCAGAGCTGCGACGTTGCTTGTGCAGAAAATAGCGGCCGGCATCCAGCATGGCTTGCAAAGGGATCAAACCTACCAGCTCACTGCCCGTCACACGCAGACCCCGATCGGCAGCGCTGCGCACACAGGCATCGAAAGCCACATGCACGGGGGTTACTGACAGATCGGTAAGGTTCATGCTTACCTGAGCGATTCCGTGTTCTTTAAGGTACCAGCCAATGGCTTTCACAGCTTTCAGCCAACCTGGCTGGTGTACATATTCTCCTTTTTCATTTAAGACTTTGCGGCCGGCTTCGCGAACATCGAAGGCGATGGCATTAGCCCGGCGTACCGAAGTAGTATTCAGATTTACATTGAAAGCCACTAAAAAGTTGCGTGCCCCAATTACCGTTGCTCCGCTTTGTGGTGGTAGCTCATCAGGTCCGTAATCGGGTTTCCATTCGGGCAGCTTGATTTTTTCAAAAAAACCTTCGTATTCGCCGGCACGAATGACCGATAAGCTCTTGCGTCTGGGATCAGGCTGTGCGTGTTCGTACAAGTAAACCGGTATGGCTAATTCTTTACCGACGCGCTCGCCCACACGACGGGCCAGCGCGGCAGTTTCTTCCATAGTAATGCCGGATATGGGCACAAACGGGCATACGTCAGTAGCGCCCATGCGTGGATGTGCTCCCTTGTGGTGCCGCATATCAATTACCTGCTTGGCTGCTTGTATGCCGCGGAAAGCTGCCTCTGCTACCGCTTCCGGCGGTCCAACAAAAGTCACCACGGTGCGGTTGGTATCTCGACCTGAATCAACATCTAATAAATGCACGCCTTCGACACTGCTTATGGCGTCGGTGATAAACTTGATTTTGTTCGGATCACGACCTTCGCTGAAGTTGGGAACACACTCCACCAGAGCTTTCGGTTGGCCCATAAGAAAATTTTGCCAAAGGTAGAGGGCCTCAGAGGGAGCCGCAATGGAGGCCGAAGGCTTATCCTATCTTCGCCACGTGGTGCAGTTGGCGCCTTCCATCTTGTCAGCTGATTTCACCCGTCTGGGAGAAGTGATATCCATGCTCAACCGCAGTGAAGCAGATTGGATTCACTGTGATGTCATGGATGGCCGGTTTGTTCCCAACATTTCTTTTGGCTTGCCGGTGATACAGGCCGTACGTCAAATAGCTACCAAACCTTTGGATGTTCACCTGATGATCGTAGAGCCGGAGAAATACCTGCGCGACTTTGCCGATTTAGGTGTCGATATACTGACCGTGCACGTAGAGGCTTGTCCGCATTTGCATCGTGTCGTGCAAGAAATCCGACAATTAGGACTGCAGGCTGGTGTAGCGCTAAATCCCCACACGCCCATACAATTGCTCAGCGACATTATTCATGAAGTGGACTTGGTTTGTCTTATGGCAGTCAACCCGGGTTTTGGGGGGCAGGCTTTTATCAAGCATACGTACGAGAAGCTGACGGAGCTGCGGGAATTGATTGTCCGAAAGGAAGCAAAAGCAAAGATTGAGATTGACGGAGGCGTAGATCTCTCCAATGCGGCTACATTGGCTGCAAAAGGAGCCGATATACTGGTGGCAGGCAACAGTATTTTTTCTTCCAAAGATCCGATGCAAGCCATTCGCCTGTTGAAACGAACGGCACATACGATTAGCGCGTAAAGGCGTTGTAGAAATTGATGATGCGGTTATTGTCTGGCTTTTTGTTGTTGGCAAGCCTCGAGTTGCAAGCCCAAGAGGCGCAGGTGTATGGAACCGTTCGTGATGATGCGGGAAATCCGTTGCCGGATGTAGCAGTGCGGGGCAGTGGCACCAAGGTGATTTTCACCAATGAACAAGGAAACTATGAGCTCACCGTAGCCGCAGGTCGTGAAATAGTTGTACAGTTCAGCCACATAGGTTATGAGCTCTATGAGCGTCGGTTGACGTTGCAGCCCGGCCAGCGTTTTCCGTTGTATGTGGTGTTGGTGGCCAAGCCATTGGTTATAGACAGCCTTGTGGTGCGCGATGAAGCCGTGCGGCAAGAAGCAGGCATGACGCGCCTGTCGCCCAAACGGATGGAACTGCTGCCTTCGGCAGCCGGGGGCTTGGAAGCTATGCTGCGGATGGTGGGGGCCCAGTCCAGCAATGAACTTTCCTCACAATACTCTGTACGCGGTGGCAATTATGATGAAAATCTTGTATATGTAAATGACTTTGAAATTTTTCGGCCTTTGCTCATCCGGACATCCCAACAGGAAGGGCTCAGCTTTATCAATCTGCAGTTGGTGGAGCAGGTGCACTTTTCCACCGGCGGCTTTCAGGCCCGTTATGGGGACAAAATGTCAAGCGTGCTGGACGTGACCTATCGGCGACCTGAGCATTTTTCGGCACAGCTTGAAGCCAGCCTGTTGGGTGGTGCCGCCAGTGTTGAGGGCGTCGGTTTTCGGAAGCGATTGCGCTATCTGGCAGGAGTACGCTACAAAACCAGCCGCTACCTTTTAGCGACGTTGGATGTGCGCGGCGAATATCAACCTGATTTTTCTGACGTTCAGGCCAATGTCACCTATGAGTTTTCGCGAAAACTTTCCCTTGAAGCTCTTGGCAACATTTCGACTAATCGCTTTCGCTTCATTCCAGAAAACCGGGTGACTACGTTTGGAACCATACAACGTACCCTAAGGCTTACCATGTTTTTTGATGGTCAGGAAGTAGACCGGTATCTCTACGGTATGGGTGGTCTGGCAATTCGCTGGAAACCTCACGAACGGCTCAGTCTGAAGTGGATAAACTCTATATACCGTTCTCAGGAAGCGGAGACCTACGACCTCATTGGCCAGTATTTTCTCGGTGAAGTCAGCAACAATTTAGGTCAGCAAGATTTTGGGCAGACCCTCTACTATTTGGGCGTAGGTACCGAACATCAATGGGCTCGCAATTTTTTAACGGCTACCCTATTAAAATCATCGCTTAAAGCGTCTTACACGAAGGGGCAACACACAGTACGGGCCGGTGTGGATGTAAGCCGAGAATGGTTTGATGATCAAATTAGCGAGTGGACACGCATGGATTCGGCTGGCTACAGCTTGCCTTACTCCGATGAAGTAATTCTGTTTCAGGAAGTGATTCGGGCCGCTTATGCCCTAAAGGGTTGGCGCATGGCGGCCTACATGCAAGATACATGGCAGGGCACAAGTCCTTGGACGATCACGGCAGGCTTGCGAACGTGCTACTGGAGCGTAAATCGGCAGTGGCTGATGAGCCCACGTGTCCAGCTGAGCTATTCACCGATATGGCGCAGCGATGTGGTTTTTCGATTTGCTGTGGGCGCTTACGACCAGCCCCCTTTTTATCGTGAATTGAGGGATCTAAATGGACAGCTGCATCCTGAAGTCAGGGCTCAACGTTCCATCCACTACCTGGCCGGGCTCGATTTTCGGTTTTTCCTCTGGAACAGACCTTTTGCATTGGTTACCGAGCTATATTACAAACAGCTTTATGAGCTTAATCCATATGAGTTGGATAATGTACGTATTCGCTACTTCGGAACCAACAATGCTCGCGGCTACGCCACAGGCCTCGACGTGCGGCTCAATGGCGAATTTGTCGCTGGTGCTGAGTCATGGGTCTCCCTATCGCTCCTGCGCACTCATGAGGATTTGATTGATGATGTAATTTTTGAACTAAAGCCCGCTGATCAGAATCCAGGCAGCGGGCAGTGGGATACTACAGTCGTTTATCCCGGCTACATTCCACGACCTACAGATCAGCTGGTAAGCTTTGCTTTGTTTTTTCAAGATTACGTACCGGGCAATGAACGCTTTAAGGTACATCTGAATTTGTTGTTTGGTACAGGCCTACCTACCGGTCCTCCGGATCACATCCGCGCCCGCGATACCATTCGGCTCGCTCCCTATCGCCGGGTGGACATCGGCTTTTCGGTGTTGCTGCATGATGCGCAGAAAAGTCAGTTGCCATCGGCTTCGATGTGGCGGCGTGTTCGTTCGGCCTGGTTGAGTTTAGAAGTATTTAACCTCTTAGGCGTGTCTAATGAAATCGGCTTTACCTGGGTGAAAGACTATACCAACGTGATCTATGCTGTGCCCAACTTTCTTACGGGTCGCCGCCTCAACTTGCGTCTTCAGATAGCGATTTGAGCAGGGGCGAATGAGGGCAAGGCGATGAATGTGAAATTTTCATCAACAGCGCAGAGATTTGGTATAAGTTGCCGTATTTCGTGTTCAAACCACCACCTATGGCATTGTCAATTGGCCAGCCAGCGCCTGATTTTACGCTCTACAGTTCCGAAAAACAGCCGGTGTCGTTAACGGATTTTCGCGGCAAAAATGTTGTACTGTTGTTTTTCCCATTTGTTTATTCCAGTGTCTGCACCAAAGAATTATGTACGGTACAGGAAACATTTGGCGCCTACGAACAATTTGGCGCACAGGTTTTAGGCATCAGCGTCGATCCCTTGTTTGCTGCGGCCCGGTTTCGTCAGGAATACAACATCCGCTTTCCTCTGCTTTCTGATTTTAATAAAGAAGTGACGCGGCGTTACGATGTGCTCTTAGACGAATTCGCATTCGGATACCGCGGCGTGGCGCGTCGGGCAACATTTGTGGTGGACAAGAGCGGAATTTTGCGCTATGCAGAAGTACTCGGCTCGCCCGGCGATTTCCCTGATCTCAATCGGCTTGCAGATGCGTTGGCGCAGCTGCAGGACGAATAGATCTATCTATGTTTGTATCAAAATTTGTACCCATGAAAGGGCTTAAAATTTTCGGAACAGCGATTTTGGGTATCTGGACGGCCGCAGGGGCACAAACCGTAGTGCCAAATGCAGGTATGGAAGAGTGGAATAACCTTGTTGTGTATGAAGAACCCAAATCGTGGGCTACGCCCAACGCTTTGGTCGCGGCCTTAGGGCTTAAGGTGGTGGAAAAGAGCACAGATGCGGTGGGCGGGCAATATGCAGCGAAGCTGACCTCAGCATTTTTGCCCACCTTTAACGTCACTGTGCCCGGAGCCATGAGCACCGGCACTTTGGACGTCAGCAATCCCAACAATCCAACGTTTCGCGGAGGGTTTAAGCTTAATTCTCCAGATGCCGTTGCGGTAATCGGTCATTACAAATATTTGCCTGTGGGCAATGACAGTTGCATGATTTATGCTATTAAAACACGTTGGAATATTGCTGCTGCCAAGCGAGATACGGTTGCAGTTTCTTATTTCACCAGCGGTGCAAAGACATCGTATACCTTTTTTGTGGCTCCTTTTGTGGTGCTTATGCCCGGCGTAACGGCCGATAGCGCCAACATCATCGTATCGTCGTCGGCTGATGTAACCTCTGCACAGCCCGGAAGTGTGCTGTTTCTCGACAATATTGACTTTACAAACAACGTAGGCATAGCTGACTTATCCTCCGATATCCGGCTACCTGCATTGATTACGCATCAGCAGCCTGCCTGCATTACTATTCCCGAGGCGTTTCGAAGCGGATTACTTCAGGTGATATCCACAACAGGGCAACTGATTTTGCAGCAGGAATTGGACCCTCAACATAGTACGGTTACTGTCGAAGCCTTGAAACCGGGCTTTTATTTTGTCTTGTTGAAAGATGCTATGGAAGGGCGCGCAGTGGTAATGCGGTGGATTTCATACTGACAAAATTTGTTCATGAAGTTGTTTGACTTGCGCATATGAACGTTGGCAGTCGTGCCTTCTGGCTTCATATGCAAAAAATGAGTAAGGCAACAGTTGTTTTGCTCCTGGTGGCGCATGCTTTCTCCATAGTCGTAGAGGGACAGATTATACCCAATTCTAGTTTCGAAAATTGGATTTTCAATGGCTCATGGGAAGACCCGCAGGGCTGGGGCACACCCAATGGTACAACATTTATTATGGGTTTTTCTACAGTAACCAAGTCGAATACAGTGGTGGTCGGCAATTATTCGGTAAAGCTGGCCACCCGCAGCCAAGCTAATTTGGTCGTACCGGGTGTTATCGCCACCGGCTCGGTGGACGTATTTGCCTCTGTGTTCAAGGGAGGCTTTGCGCTGACCGACTCATTTAAATTCCTGACGGGTTTTTATCGTTACATTACCGACACATCTATTAGCGATCTTGATTCGGCGTTAATTCTCAGCTATCTGTGGCGTTGGAATGCGGCACTCGGAAAACGTGATACGGTGGCAAAAGCCTACTTTCTGGCCCCTTACGCCGGTACTTTCAAACCATTTACCATCAGTTATCAATACAACGCTTCGGTCAAACCCGACTCTGGCATCATTGTTATTGCTTCAACAAAAAACTTAAAACAACCCAAGCCTTCAGGCACCCTCTGGATTGATCATTTGGAATTTTCTAACCATGTAGGCATAGCTCATCCTCAGCACGCAGTAAAAGTTTTTGTGTTGCCCAATCCTGTTTCCACGATGTTGCAGATTGTTGTTCCGCACGTGGAAGCAATCCCTTCATTTTGCCTTTACACCGTTAACGGTCAGCAAATAGCTGGTTTTACTCACGTGCGGAATTCTTTGTTGCTACCGGTATTGCATGAGGGCATTTATTTCTACAAGATGCAATTAGCTTCTGGTGACGTAGTTGCCGGAAAGCTTTTCATAAAACATCCGGACTAGTCAACAGAGGGTAAGTGTGCGGGTTTTGTAATTTTCGTCAAATTTTTTTAAAACATTCAAGCTCATGAACGCCTTCTTGTCTTTTGCGTTGGCCTATTGTATTTCCTTAGCGGTGGGGCTTACAGCTACGGCTCAGCCCCCCTTACCGGAGCCGGTCAAGGTAACCACCGTAGAAGGAATAACAGAATACCGGCTGGCTAATGGACTTCGGGTGTTGTTGTTTCCCGACCTGTCCCGTTCTACAATTACGGTGAACATCACTTATCTGGTGGGCTCGCGTCACGAAGGCTATGGAGAGTCGGGTATGGCGCATTTGCTGGAGCATATGCTTTTTAAGGGCTCAGCCAAACATCCAAACATCACGCAGGAACTCACCGCCCGCGGAGCTCAGCCAAACGGTACCACCTGGTATGACCGCACCAACTACTTTGAAACATTTGCAGCAACAGAAGACAACCTGCGTTGGGCCTTAAGTCTGGAAGCCGACCGCATGATCAACTCGTTCATTCGTGAGGAAGATCTGCAATCAGAATTCTCTGTTGTGCGCAACGAATTTGAGATGGGAGAAAACGACCCTGAGGGAATCCTTATGGAACGAGTGATGGCCACGGCTTATCTTTGGCATAACTACGGAAAGTCAACTATCGGTTCTAAGGAAGATATAGAAAATGTTCCTATAGAAAATCTTCGGGCATTTTACCGCAAATACTACCAGCCGGATAATGCGGTGCTCACCATAACCGGAAAAATTGATGAAGCCAAAACCATTAAGTTGGTAAATGAGTATTTCGGCCCCATCCCCAAACCGGACCGGCAACTGCCTAAAGAATATACACGCGAGCCGACACAAGATGGTCAGCGCATGGTCGAATTGCGTCGCGTAGGCGATGTGCAGGTAGTGAGCTGTGGCTACCATATTCCTTCCGGCTCACATCCCGATTATGTGGCTGTTGATGTGCTCACCGAAATTCTTACCGACGTGCCTTCAGGCCGCTTGTATAAAGCATTGGTAGAATCCCAAAAGGCCACGCAAGTTTCGGGTTTTGCGCTTGCACTTAAGGATCCGGGCTACGTTTATTTTTCCGTACAAGTGCCTAAAGACAAATCGTTGCAGGAAGCCAAGGATATTCTTTTGCGGGTTTTAGATGAGCTCGGTAGCAATCCCATCACAGAAGAGGAAGTGCAGCGCGCCAAAACCAAATTGCTTAAGGATTTTGAACTGGCTTACAACAACAGTGCTACTGTGGGGCTTACCCTCAGTGAATTCATTGCCATGGGCGACTGGCGCTTGTGGTTTATTTACCGCGATCGCCTCGAGCAAGTTACGGCGGAGCAGGTCAATGAGGCAGCAAAGGCTTATTTCAAGCCTTCGAACCGTACCGTAGGTTTATTCATTCCAGATCCTCAACCCGACCGAGCGGTCATTCCCGCACCCCCCCATGTGGCCGCGTTGGTGAAGCATTATAAGGGCAAAGAACCGATTCAACAGGGTGAAGACTTTGAGGCTACATGTGCAAACATCGACCGGCGCACCGTTAGCGGCAAGTTAAGCAGTGGCGCACGCTACGCTTTTCTAAGCAAAAAAACGCGTGGCGCTTCCGTCAATGCTGTCCTCGTACTGCGTATGGGCAGCGAACAAACCTTACGGGGCAAAAGCGCTGTTGCTGAACTTACCGCGCAGATGTTGCGGCGAGGTACCCAATCCAAGACCTATGAACAATTGTCTGATGCTATAGACAAGACCAAAGCCAATCTTTCTATTTCTGCCCGGGGCCAGGCGGTGACCATCACGGTTTCTACCGTGCGCGACAGCCTGATTAAAACCTTGCTGCTGATCAAAGAAATGCTGCGGGAGCCTTCATTTCCACCCTTGGAATTTACCAAGCTAGTCGAGCAGGAATTGGCAGACCTAGAAGAACAGCGCAGTGATCCGCAAGCCGTAGCGATATTGGAATACACCCGCCTGTTGAGCCCTTACCCAAAAGGAGATTTCCGGTACGTGGGCACCTTCGACGAACAGGTCGAAGCACTGAGGGCCGTTACTGTTGACGACATAAAGAAATTTTATAATGATTTTTACAATGGAACCTATGCCACCATCAGTGTGGTGGGCGACTTCGACGAAGCTGCAGTACGTCAGGTCTTGGAGGAAACATTCAAAGGGTGGACGTCGCGGCACAAGTTTGTACGGGCTCCTGATTTGTTTGTAGATGTTCCGGCCAAAGAGCAGCGTTTTCATACGCCCGACAAAGCCAATGCAGTTCTGTTGGCGGGCTACAACCTCAAACTGAACGACAATCATTCCGACTTCCCGGCATTGGAGATCGGTAACTTTATGCTGGGCGGAGGTTTTTTGAATTCGCGCCTGGCCATGCGCATCCGGCAAAAAGAAGGCCTCAGCTATGGTGTGGGTTCGTGGTTGCGCGCCGGCTCATGGGAGCCCTCAGGCAGCTTCGGCATGTATGCCATTTACAATCCGGAAAACGCAGACCGACTGGTGGCAGCTTTTAAAGAAGAGCTCGACAAGATCCTTCGTGAAGGATATACCGAAGCGGAGTTCACCGATGCTGTAAACGGCTATTTACAAAATGAACTTGTCAACCGTTCGCGCGATGCCCTCTTGGCTTATGAGTTGGCCAATAACCTATACCTGAACCGCACCATGAAATGGACGGAAGATTTTGAAAACCGGATCAAAGCGCTAAAAGTTCAGGATGTGAACGAGGCCATGCGCCGTTGGCTGAAGCCAGAAAAAATCAGCTACATCCTGGCCGGCGATTTTCAGAAAGGAAGTCAATGACGGGTTGAACGACCTGACCGACGATTAGCGCCCAAGCGGCGCGGGTTTGCAGGCTCAGGCTGCACGGTGAGTGGCTCTTCTTTTTTTCGAAATAGTTCAGATACCGTGTTAAAATCGCGGCTTAGCCGGATGCCGATGCCGTTGCGGGTTTTTACGCGTTCATCTATGGCGTCGTAATCACTCTTGCTGAACACGCGTGCGCGCAGCCGCCCGTCGGGGGTAATCTTATAGTCCACCATAAAATCACCGGCAATGCCCGTAGGGGGTTGCTCGACGCCGGTGCCGCCAAAGTCGAAGTTTCCGCCCACGTCTAAAGCCAAGCGGTCATCGAAAAAGCGCTTGGTCAGGGCTACCTGCAGTTCATTGCGACGCACCAGATCGGCCGGATCCGACGGATTTATATTGGCCTCATAGGTTTGATAGCTGACGTTGAGATCTACATCGCTGCGAATGGAAGAAGCCAAATAACTCAGCTGATTAAATAAAAACTCGCTTAAGTTGTTGTTTACTTCCGTTCCCAGGCCAGAGCTCGAGGCATCGGGCGAAGGAGGAAGAAAATGGCCCAAAACAAGAATGCCAAACACTTGCTTGTTCAGCTCGTTTTCGTCCTGACGGATACGCATCAGGATCAAGTTTGCCGTGTTGCTAGCACCGGAAGCTTCGGGTAAGCGGATGTCGAAACGCACTTCCGGAGCCGATAACGGCCCACTGAGCATCAAGTAGAGGTCCACGGCTTGTCGTTGACGAAGTTCACGTCGGTCTTGTTCAGTGACCACAGCAACATCGGTAAGCAGGGCATCCAGCGAAGTGCGGGTGGAGTACACGGCAGAAATGTTCAGACGCGCTTCGTAAGGGTCACCGTTCCATTCAATGGTGCCGCCGGGATCTATGGTAAAATACTTATTAAAAAAGTTATATTGTGTAAAGAGGTATTGACCTTGTTCGATCTGCAGGCGCCCGTACATATTGAACACTTCAGGCAACACCACTTCCATACGTAAGTTGCCCGTACCTGAAGCTTCGATGATGTCGCCGGTTTTTTCGTCGAAGATGAGTCGGAATTGAGCATCGGGCGTTACTTCTACGTTGAAGGCCATCGACAACGACTGGATGGGAGCCGACGAGGCCGGCAGTGTAGTCCGCGGGGCTTTAGGGTTTCGGAACTCTACGAAAGAATGTGTAGCTACCGATGAGCTTGAATAGATGGGTATGCTGATGCGCGTGCCGCGTTCGGTGCGCATATCAGCCACGATTTCAGGTGCGGTAGCAGGCCCCCGGAAGGTCAGCATGCCAGAGGCTACAGCCGTTCCGTAAAACAAGGAATCGTCAGCAGCAGTGGTTTGCAGCAACAAAAAGCGGGCGGTTTGCAAACGTACCTGAAGTTGCCAATCGTCTAAGTGTCGGTGGGGAATCTGACCGGTGATCAGGGCTGAATCGCCGAACCGATCGTAAAGCAATATCTGGCCCAGCTCAATGGCGCTGTCTCGGAACCGAAGGGTAAATGCCGGACTCGTATAAGTGGTTTTCAGATAATTCACCGTCGTACGGAAAGCTGTTATTTCCAGCCTGCCGGTAAGCTGTGGTTGTTGCAACGTTCCGGTCATTCGAAGCCGACCGCTGGTCACACCAGAAGTGCCGCTGATGAGGTCACGGAAAAACAACGCTTCTGCGAGTGCCATATTGGCCTTTTCAATCCGGAGGTCTATATCCAGTTGCCGTTTGGTTCGTTTAGGAAAATAATTACCGCTGATAGCTATATCATAGTGCTCATCGCTGAATACAGCATTCAGTTCGAGAGCATCGACTTCGGGTACATAGACCACATGGATCGATGCTTGCCGAATCGTGGCTTGGTTGATGCCAAAACTGCTGATGTTCAGGCTGGCATTGACTCGAGGCTGGTGAAACACATTGAACACTTCAGCCGAACCGCTCATGTTGCCGCTGAAATGCCATTGGCCAATACGGGTGAGTTGGGGAAAATCTTCCAAAGGGATTTGATGAAACTGTAACCTGATGTTGGTGGCTCGCACTCGTGGATTGATGTTCTGGATTTGCAGCAAGCGAAAACCACTGGTAAGCACAAAGTCGTTGAACCACAGGCGTTGATCGTGATAGCGGATGCTGTTGCCGGAAGAGACTTGCCACTCAATTCCATTGATGCGCATGATTCCCGGCAACAAGCGCATAACCAGTTGTTCCGAGTCTGTATTGACGGCTACGGGTTGCTGCAGAAGACTTTTGTAATCGTGACTGTGTGCCGAAAAAACCAACAGCCCGCCGCCCTGGCTTAAACGCAGCGTAATGCCGGGTTTGGCGATGCGCAATGTATCACCGATGCGCCAGCTGTTGCTGCCCACGTAAACCACCAATGAATCTGCAACTGACTTGCTATGCACCGTTATAGCACCCAAATGCATTGATCCAAACTGCAGCTGCGGTATGCTGCCCGAAAGCGAGAGCATGTGGTCGTCAGATAAAAACCTGCCGGTCAGCGCTGCATGGTCAAAGCCAACTATGCTGGGTACGAAGAAATTCAAAATAGGAGATATGTATCCTGTATTCAATTCGAACGTGAAATCTTGACTAAGCCCGGCAGTTGAGGGCAACGGGACCAGCGGCACATGATGGTGCAGCACGCGCAGCAGTTCGGGAATCAGACGAGTAGGGGCAAACCGACCGTTGATGTTTGCCTGAAAAACGGAAGAACGAACGGAAAGGTGCCGATATGCATGTTGCCCCCCCGTTGACATGACTACGTGCAGCGAATCCAATTGAACGGCTTGATCCTTTCGCCAACCTTGAAGGGCAAAAGCCTGCAAGCTGCCGCTCAAATCATCCAAAGAGCGACCGCGTAAGTCCATGGCCACTTGCATGCCCATGCTTAATGGTTGCTTTGCCAAGCCAAGGCGGTCGAGGTTTGCATGTTGGAGCTGTGCCGAAAAGCGGTAGGCGGGTAAGGTGTCGCTGAGGTTAATGAGGCCGGCAAACGTTAACTGTAGATTGGGGTCGTTTACGGCAAGCTGGCCGTCAAATTGCTGCTGGCGCAAAAGACCGTCCACCCTTATGCCGGAGTAGTCGTAGTTATTGAGCCGCAACTGGTCGATGCGGCCGTTGAGGTGGGCTTCAACGGTGGAAAGGTCTAAACCGCTTCCGTTAACTTGCATGTTAAGGGTAATCGTACCCAGAAGATCACTACGATTTAGAAGTTTTCCTAAATCAAAACCTTCTGTGCTTAGCGTTCCAGAATAGGTAGGCCGTTGGGCAGCTCCGGCCAGTTTCATGTTTAAGTCGGAGCGCAGCGTCCCTAAGTGGGTTTGGAAGGTGCCGTAAGCGACGAAGTCGTTGGGAAAACCCAAGAAGGAGCCTTGAAAAAAAAGCGTGCCGGCCTGCTGTAGGCGTTGGCCCAACTGTTCATTTCCTGTAATTCGCTGCAAATCCGCGGCGTCGGTGATTAGTTTTTCCGCCCGCAGGGCAATAAAAGTTTGCTCCCAGCGAGGCAGGCCGTTAAACGATGCATGCCCTTCAAACCGGCTTAGCCGGCCGGCCCGCAACCGTAAATCATAAACATCAAAGTTGGCCACAGGGCCTGAAAATGTTCCTGATATTTCGATAGGTTGTGTCGCAAGCGGAAGCGGGAAACCAAAACGTGCCAGATCGGGCAAACCAACGGATGTGTTGTTTAACCGAGCTGTAAGTACCACGTTTTCGGTAAAGTCATAAAATGCATGAAAATTTTTATATGAAAAAGTCAGCGAATCGGAGATGCGGGAATAAGGGGTAAGGAGCTCAAAACCATGCAAGGCAGCTTGCTGAGGGGTTACCAGCGCTTGACCACGAAGGGAGCGCACCTGAAGTCCACTCTTTTCCCGAAACTGGAGCTGATCTATGTAAGCCTCGATACGATCCTGCAGAAAAGCTCCGTTCAAAATTCGAAGGTTCAGCTGCTGATACGATTGATGCAAGCCGTCGAACCGATCGCTGCGGGGCTGTGCATCATCATCATCATATCGAAACATGGCGTTGATGAGCTCAAGCCGGTGCATGCGCAGTCGCAAGGGGGTCGTGTTCAAATGAATGATGCCGGTGTCGGGTATGATGGGATCGGCCTCTCCTGTGGTTTTAATGACATGAAGTTTGGGCTGGTCCAAAACCAGATGACGAATAGCAAACAGCGGCTGGTTGAGGTCCATGTGTTCTACGGCTAAATCCAAACGGGGCAGGAAAAAATCCAGTCGGGTGTGGTTGGGGACATCTTCCATATGAAATCGGAGCTGTTGCAACGCAAGCTCTTTTAGTTGCAAGCGTGCGGGTTTCTTTTCTGTTGCTTTGGGCTTGCTCAGAGCTTTAATGATGAAATCAAAATTCCAGGGACCATTTTCCTGCTCTCTTTTCAGTTTGATGATCCCTTGGGTGAGCTCCAGCGAATGAAGCCGGATACCGCCCACTGCAGCTCGCAACAGATTTAAACTTGCCTTCAAATGTTTTGCATAAAGCAAAGTATCCCCACTTTCATCTCGTACCAGCACATTATGTAATTGAACGGAACGGAAGATGCGTATTTCGGCTGACGTTAACTCAATTTGCGCCTGGGTTTTGCGTGCCACCCAGCTGCTGATGTTTTGTACGACTTTGGTTTGCACGGCAGGATCGCGCAGCTCCAGCAGCAAAACGCCGGCAGCAATCAGTGTAATGCCGCCGAGCAACATGAACAGCGTAACCGCCCGTCGCATCCTAAAAATGTCAAAGCTACGATCCCTTATTTTCGCAAAAGATCATGCCAATTTATCTGTTGGCCATTGAAACTTCGTGCGATGAAACAGCTGCTGCTGTCATGTGTGACGGTAAGCTGCGCTCGCATGCATTGGTATCACAGATGGAGCACAGCCGTTTGGGAGGCATTGTGCCGGAGTTGGCCAGCAGACAGCATTTGCGTGCTATCATACCTGTAGTTGACGAGGCCCTCCAACAAGCCGGAATCGAAATACATGCTCTCAACGCCATCGGTTTTACCGCTGGCCCCGGACTCATTGGATCTTTAATGGTCGGCAGCTGTTTTGCCAAAGGTTTGGCATTGAGTCTTCAGGTTCCGCTGATAGCCGTACACCATCTTCAGGCTCACGTGCATGCCCTTTTTCTGGCCGACACAGCCCCCGCTTTCCCCTTTTTGTGTTTGATTGTTTCGGGCGGGCACACCCAATTGGTCGTTGTGCGTGACTACCTCGACATGGAAGTAGTGGGTGAAACCCGAGACGATGCCGCCGGCGAAGCATTTGATAAAACGGCACGCATGTTAGGCTTGCCATATCCGGGTGGGCCTGCTATGGACCAGCTAGCCCGTAGCGGCAATCCTCATGCTTTTGCTTTTCCTGAGGCAAATGTTCCTGGCTACGATTTCAGCTTTAGTGGCTTGAAAACTGCAGTACGCTATTTTATCCAGCAAGAAGAAAAAATTGATCCTGATTTTGTTCAAAAGTACCGAAACGATTTATGCGCTTCAATTCAAGCCAGCATTGTACGGCATCTGGTGCATAAGCTGGAAGCGGCTGCTGAAGGCCTGCAATTAACGCGCATTGCCATCGCTGGTGGCGTAGCAGCAAATTCATGGCTGCGTCAATACGTACAGCAATTAGCCCAATCTAAAGGCTGGCAGGTATTTATTCCGCCGCTCAAGTATTGTACAGACAACGCTGCTGTAATTGCCTCAGTGGCATACCATAAATTTTTGCGTAGCGACTTTGCCCCGGCCAGCATAGTGCCCGATGCGCGCTACCGCGGGTGAGCTTACCTTTGCTTCAAAGAACCAGGGCATATGAACGAACACATTAAGACTTTTTGCCTGGTAGTAATCACCATTTGCGTGTTTGTAATTGCCATGATTGACATTTTGCATTTGCTTGATGCCCGAAAGGTGAATTTGGCAGCCAACAAAGCAGTGGAACAGGGGCAGCTTACTGCCGCTGAGGTAGAAAAACTGCCCCGAACCACCGTACGGTTTGATGCAACCAAACACGATTTTGGTGAAATCGTCGAAGGGCAGAAAGTGCGGCACAGCTTCACATTTACGAATACCGGCCAGGCGCCTCTGGTGATCCAAAGCGCTGTGGGTTCCTGTGGTTGCACCGTACCGACCTATTCCAAAGAGCCTATCCCACCGGGTGGCACCGGCCGCATTGATGTGGAATTCGACAGCTCCGGTCGTGTGGGTAAAAACAGCAAGACCGTCACCGTGAGCGCCAATACCGATCCTAATCCTACAGTGCTGTTTATCCAAGCTGATGTGAAACCGCGTTCGTGAAGCATTTCTTTGCACTGGTCGCCTTCAACCACACCGTCTTTGCCCTGCCCTTTGCGTTGGCAGGGTATTTTTTTGCCGTGATTGTTGAGTCCTATACGTTTTCATGGCATTCGTTTTTGCTTGTGGTGCTGTGTATGGTATTGGCGCGCACATCGGCAATGGCTTTCAACCGTTATGCTGATGCCGCTTATGATGCAGCCAACCCGCGTACCAGGCACCGTGAAATTCCGGCTGGAAAAGTTTCTCGACAAGCGGCATTGGCATTGGCTTTGGGCTGTGCCCTGGCATTTTGGTTAACGACCTACTTCATCAACACGTTGTGCTTTCTGCTGGCGCCGGTAGCCCTGCTGGTCATTTTGGGTTACAGCTACACCAAGCGGTTCACCGCATGGTCGCATCTGGTGCTGGGTTTGGCTTTGTCGTTGGCACCGGTGGGAGCCTATTTGGCCGTCACCGGTCGTTTCGGTTGGATGCCCCTGTTGCTGGGCCTGGCGGTGCTGTTATGGGTTGCCGGCTTTGACATCATGTATGCACTGCAAGATCGTGCCTTTGATCGGAATGCGGGCTTGCACTCGCTGCCGGTGCGCATAGGGGCTACTACAGCATTACGTATATCAGAAATTTTTCATGTTTTGTCGGCTGTGGTGTTGGCCATAGCAGGGCTGACCCACAATTTAGGATTGTGGTATTGGCTGGGATGGTTGGCTTTCGCTGCCCTACTGGTGCGCCAACATCTGTTGGTATCGGCTGATGATCTGACGCATATCAATGCTGCATTCTTTACAACCAACGGCTTGGCCAGTGTGATCTTCTGTGCTTTCATGGTTATGGATTTTCTTTGGGCATACTGATGGGAAGGGTTTTAGCGGTTGATTTCGGGCTGAAGCGTGTAGGTCTTGCTGTATCCGATCCGTTGAAGATGATTGCCGGCCCCTTGGCTGTTTTATCGCCTCAGCAAACCCTGCCGTTTCTGGATGATTACCTCCGGCGAGAACAGGTCGAAGTGTTGGTCGTAGGCTTACCGCTGGACCTCAAAGGTCGCCCCAATTCGATTCAGCCACAACTTGAACAGTTTGTGCAACAAGTGCAACAACGATTTCCCTATCTAAAAATCGTATGGCTCGATGAACGGTTCAGCTCGCAGATGGCTCAACGCCTTTTGGCTCAGGCAGGGCTTCCTAAAGGGAAACGACGGCAGAAAGAAAGCATTGACCAGGTAAGCGCCATTCTAATTTTGCAGCAATTTCTGGAAAAACAGCTTAAGTGATCTTGCCAATTGTTGCTTACGGTGATCCGGTGTTGCGTCAAAAAGCACAGCCTATAACTCCGGATTATGAACAACTGCAGCAGCTCATTGCCGATATGTTTGAAACGATGTATGCGGCCAGTGGAATAGGTCTGGCAGCACCGCAAATCGGCCGCAACATCCGCTTGTTCATCATAGACACCACCGCCGCCCTGAAATCAGCGCAGGAATCGGCCCAGGGGGAAACAGAAGCTCCCTTCGCCGGTGAATCACCTGTGCGCCGCGTTATCATCAACGCAGAGGCAATAGGTAAAAACGGTAAACTATGGTGGTACAATGAGGGTTGCTTGAGTATCCCTACGATCCGGGAAGACGTGCAACGCCCCGATGAAATCCGTATCCGCTACGTGGATGAACATTTTCAGCCCCATGAGGAAACCTTCAGGGGACTGGCAGGTCGCGTGGTGCAGCACGAATACGATCACCTTGAGGGCATCTTGTTCATTGATCACCTGCGTCCGTTGCGAAAAAAGTTGCTGCAAAAAAAATTAGCCCACATCAGCCGCGGCCTCGTCGAGGTGGACTATCCCATGAAGTTCCCAAAGTCTTAAGCTATTTGCGAAAGGCGCCGCTACGAAGCATTTCAAAAAACTGCATCCATGCCGTTGGGCTCAAGATCGGCATGGGCTGATATTGGCCAAGGTAGTAATAGCTGTTGGCGTACGATTGCAGCATTTGCTTGGTGCGCAGGTCAGGGTCCCTGAGTTCCTTTCCCAAAGCGGCCAGCAGCTCGGCGTCCAAGTTTTTCTGAGCGAGGGCAAGGGCATCATCAGGAATGGGCAGGTAAACGAAAGCACGGCGAAATTGTTCTTTGGAAATCCAGGGGTAAATACGTGTTTCCGGCAAGGTATGTATGTCGGGTTCCATCTGCACTACCGTGGTATAGCTGGTCTGTTGGCCTATGTCGGGAACGACCACTTTTTTAGGCTTGTACCCAATGCTGGTCAGCTCTATGGTATCACCCGGTCGGGCTACAAGAGAAAAGAATCCTTGGTGATTGGCTACGGTGCCGGTCCCTAACGATTTGTTATATACCGAAGCAAAAGCTACCGGCGTTGCGGCGGCATCCGTGGCTACTGCATGACCGTTGAACTGGATCAGCCGGTCTTGCGCTGCAACGTTCCAAGGCAACAGACCCCAAACGATTACGATGAAAAAATGGGGCTTCATCCGGTTCAAAAGTAATGCACGCTTATTTGCCGGCGTGCCAAGGCGCCATGCCCGGCTCAACGCATATATTTTTTCATGCTCTGAAAGCCACTGGCTGCCTGAACGAAAAAATACAAGCCGGCAGGCCAGGCCACAAAGATGACGGCAAGGATGCCAATGACGCCTATTTTTTCCTGAGCCAACAATATGGATGCAAATGGCGCAATCAGCAAGATCAAACCGATGATCATAAAGATGACCAACGTCGGGCGCGAATGCATGTATGTATCTTTATAGAAAGGGGTGTTTAGAAATTCTTTCAAGGTCAAGCTGGCATGCTGAGCTGCACGTGTGCGCGCCACGTTGATCCAATAATAGTAAGCTTCGTGTTTGAGGGGATCTTGTGAGGTATTGTAATCCTTCAAATAAATCTCATGGGTGTTACGGTGAATTAAAATTTCATATGCCTCATTGACCAGAATGAACTTATCTAAGGCATCAGGCGATTTGTTCACGGAAGGGTGATATTCTTTAGCCTTTTTTCGATACGCCTGCTTGATTTCGTATTCACTGGCATCTTGAGGAATGCCCAGGATTTCAAAATAGTTAGGCAACTTGGATGAGGCCATGATGCCGAAAAATAAAAAAACAAGTGGTATAATACAAAGCTAACCTACCTTAATCTTACTGACGTGTGGATAACTAGTCGTGCTCGAATCAAATTTACCTCGGAGCTCGCAGCAGGAGCATAAGCGTGAGCAGAAAAAATAAAATGTTGGGAACCCATACAGCCAGCCAGGCGGGCAGGGCCCCGCTGGTGGCAAATGTCTGGCTGAACTGCAGAAACAGTAAATAGGCAAAGGCCAAAAGAATACCCAAGCCTACCTGAAGACCTATACCTCCCCGCATTTTCCGAGCGGACATGCTAACGCCTAAGAGCGTTAAGATAGGAATTGCAAAAGGGAACGACGTGCGCCGGTGCTTCTCTACCTCATAGGCGGCTACGTTTGCTGCCCCACGCATGCGCAGCTCGGCAATACGCTCATTGAGCTGGCGGGCATTCAGCGTTTCCATGGCATGGCGGTCTTTTTTCAGGTCGGAAGGGGTGAAGGCATAAGCAACAACAGTGTCTTTTCCATAGCGTAATTGTTCATAGGCAGGACCCAATCGCCTTTCAGCATAATTCTTTAATTCCCAGCTTTTTAGTTCAGCGTTCCAATGAATGCGCTCGGCCCGCAGCTTGTATACCAACTGATACCGGTCAAAAATTTCATAGGCAAAGCGATAGCCCGTACTATCTGAAACGGTGAAATTTTCCATGTACATGAATTGATTAGGGGCCACTTGCATGTGTACGTGTCGGTCGGGATTATGCTGGCGCCAACCGATGTAGGTGTTCGTAAAAGCCAAGCGCTGTCGGTTGGCGGCAGGCAAAAACCAGTGATTAGCAAGAATGTTCAACAAGGTTATGATCAATCCGGTAAGCAGATATGGCACCAGCAGTCGGCGAAACGTAATGCCTGCATTCAGCAGAGCAACTAATTCGTTGCGATAAGCCAAACGCGACGTAAAAAAAACTACGGACACAAAGACAAACAGAGGCGTAAATAAGACGGCAAAAAAGGGAATGAAGTTCAGATAATAATCCAGGACAATCTCTCGAAGCGTGACTTTTTTGCTGATGAAATCCTCTAACTTTTCAACGACGTCAAAAACGACTGCAATCAGCACGAACATCAATAGCGTAACAACATAGGTGCTTAAAAATCGACTGACAAGATAGCGGTCTGCTAATTTGATCCGCCCTAAAGGGCGCGACGGTATTCGGTTATGCACAGCCTGGATGGTTGAAATTGTTTCAATACTTGTTTTGAAGCTTACAATCGTTGCATGACCTCTTTAAGCGTACGTTCTTTCCATGTGCTGAAATCACCGGCAATGATATGGGCGCGGGCTTCCTGCATCAGCCAGTGGTAAAAATACAAGTTGTGCAAGCTGGCTACCTGATAGCCCAACAACTCATGATTCATGATGAGATGTCGCAGGAAAGCACGCGAGTGGTTTCGACTTACCGGATTATCCAAGAGCTCGTCCAGAGGGCTGTAATCAAACTGCCATTTTTTGTTTCGGATGTTGATGATGCCCTGTCGGGTAAACAACATGCCGTTACGCCCGTTTCGTGTAGGGATCACGCAGTCAAACATGTCTACACCCATAGCAATACATTCCAACAGGTTATCAGGCATACCTACCCCCATGAGGTAGCGAGGCTTGTCGCGCGGCAGGATACGGCAAACCAAGTCCGTTTGTTCATACATCAATTCTGCCGGTTCCCCCACCGACAGCCCTCCAATAGCATTGCCCGCACATCGCTTTTCGGCTACAAACTCTGCCGAGCATCGGCGCAAATCGCTGTAAACACCTCCTTGCACAATGGGAAACAACACCTGCTGAAATCCATACAAGCTTTGCGTTTGTTCAAAGCGGATCAGGCAGCGGTCCAGCCAGCGGTGGGTTCGTTCCATGGCATTTTTGGCCTGCCGGTGCGGAACGGGATAGCCCACCACTTCATCAAAAGCCATCACGATGTCACAGCCCAGGATGCGCTGGATGTCTATAACTTTTTCCGGCGTAAACAAGTGACGGGCTCCATCGACGTGGCTGTGAAAGATGACCCCTTGCTCTGTGACCTTGCGCCGGTCGGCTAATGAAAACACCTGATATCCTCCGCTGTCGGAAAGCAAGGCTCGTTTCCATCCGGTGAATGCATGCAAGCCGCCCGCGCGCCGGATGACTTCCTCCCCTGGCCGCACGAACAAATGATAGGTGTTGGCTAACAGTAGGGAAACACCTATGTCGTGTTCCAGTTCGTGAAAATGTACGGCTTTGACGGCGCCGGAAGTACCTATGGGCATGAACACCGGCGTATCTACAATGCCGTGGGCGGTAACAAGCCGCCCAGCACGCGCTTGGCTACCGGAATCCTCTGCCGTGATGGTGAACAGCATCTGGTTGCAGCACGAAGGTGCAAATTGTCTGTTTAGTTTTGGCCGCCAAAAGAGGTCAACTTGCTTCTCACGCTTTTAGCCATAGCCGTCATCATTCAGCTTATCTATTATATTTTCTTCTATTCTCGGTTGGCTGATTACAAAAGCTTAACGGCAACTTCTTCGCATCTGCCTCCGTTGTCCGTGATTATTTGTGCGCACGATGAAGTACGGCGGCTGCAGAAAAACTTGCCGGCGGTTCTAGAGCAAAAATATCCGGAATTTGAAGTGATCGTCGTCAATGACCAAAGCAACGATGACTCTGAGATTGTGCTCATGCAGTTACAACTGCAGTACCCGCACCTTCAGGTGCGGCACATCCGAAACCAAACCCAGCATCTGCGGGGCAAGAAATATCCTTTAACCATCGGCATGCGTGCCGCTCGTTACAATCATGTAGTACTTACGGATGCAGACTGTGCTCCGGCCAGCGACCATTGGCTGCGCGACATGGCTGCCGGCTTCGCTGCGGGTAAGGATATAGTTTTGGGCTATGCGCCCTATCGGAAAGCTCCCGGTTTGCTAAACCGCTTCATTCGTTTCGAGACATGTTTTTCCGCCATGCAATTTCTCTCGTTTGCCCTGGCCGGATTCCCGTACATGGGTGTAGGTCGGAATCTGGCCTACCGTAAGCAAATTTTTTTTGATTTCAATATTTACAGTAAGTATCCGTCCCTGCTTTCCGGCGATGATGACCTGTTGGTTAATCAAGCTGCTCATGCCGGAAACGTAGCGGTTCAAATTAACCCTTCATCTTTTGTCTATTCTCCCGCCAAACAGACTTATGAAGAATTCTGGCATCAAAAAAACCGTCATGTAAGTACGGCACGCTACTACAAGCTCAGTCATAAAGTACTACTATTCATGCAACCGCTTACGGGATTGATGATTTATGTTTTGTTTGCAATGAGTTGGTTGAACGCCAGTCCATACGCTATAGAAGCGACGTTGATGTTTCTCTTATGGGTGTTGGTGCAAAGTACAACTTTCCGGACAGTGGCCCGAAAGCTGTGTGAAGAAGATTTGGCACGCTGGCTACCAATTTTATATATGCTAACTTTGCTTTACTACATCAAACTGATTCCGGGGGCGTTTTTTAGAAAACCCACTCAATGGCGGTAAGCGCACAACAGGAAAAGCCCCAAGGTGTTTCTCAGCGAGCGCAGGAGGATCTGCGCCTCGTTCAGGCTGCACTGAACGGAGATCAATCGGCCTATGCCCAGTTGATGGCACGCTACCGTGATGCCATCTATTTTCTGGTTCTAAAAATGGTGCATGACCCTGATGATGCAAACGACCTGACCATTGAGGCATTCGCAAAGGCCTTCAGCAATCTGCCTAAATATCTGCCCGAATTTGCATTCAGCACATGGCTGTACCGCATTGCGTTAAACAACTGTATTGATTTTATAAGAAAAAATCGGCTGGAATGCGTTTCTATTTTTCAAGAGGAAAATCCCGACCGGGAATCAGCAAGTGAACTGGAGTTGCCTAGCCCTCAGCCCGATCCGGAAGAGCATTACGTACGCATGCAGCGCAATAAGCTGCTTCGGGAGGTTATTGAGCGCCTCAGCCCCAAATACCGAAAACTAATCGAACTGCGTTTTTTTGAAGAATTGTCATATGAAGAAATTGCCGAGCGTACCAACCTTCCTCTGGGTACGGTAAAAGCACAACTGTTTCGGGCCAAGAATTTGTTGTATCAGATTTTAAAGCCTCGCTTAGATAAGCTCTGATGAGGCCACCATGGAGCTGCTGCTGAAATACTTTTCCGATCTGTCGGAGCAGCAGCGTACGCAGTTTCGTCAGCTGGCGCCTTTTTACGAATACTGGAATGCCCGCATCAACGTGATTTCTCGGGCTGACATTAAACACTTCTATGAACGCCACGTCTTGCATTCTTTGGCTATAGCCTGTTTCGTACGCTTTCGGGCGGGCACCTGTGTCCTGGATGCCGGTACAGGCGGTGGTTTCCCGGGTATTCCTCTTGCAATCTTCTTTCCTCACGTTCATTTTACGCTGGTCGATTCCATAGGTAAAAAAATCAAGGTGGTGGAAGCGGCCGTAAATCATTTGCATTTACCTAATGTGACACCCGTACACAGCCGGGTGGAAAAACTAAAGGGAACCTTTGATTTTGTTACCACGCGTGCGGTAGCGGAGCTGGCCCAAATAATCCGATGGACAAAACATTTGGTTAAATGCGAGTCCGAGAACGATGTGGCCTCGGGATGGCTTATGCTTAAAGGAGGAAATTTGCAACAAGAAATCAGCCGCAGTCCCTTTCCGGTCACCGTAGTCCCCCTGAGCCGGTTTTTCGAAGAAACATTTTTTCATGAAAAATATCTATTACACGTGCCGGTCAAGCGGTCCTAAACGCTTGGACTAATTCCTGCCTAAAAGCTTCTTCCAATGCCTATGAGGCAACGGAAATGAAAGGCAGAAGTGTTTGCGGGCAGGGCCGGCGTAACCCACAGGGGGAAATCGGCACGTATGGTCAGCGGCTCAAGTTTGTCAAACATAAACCAGCGGCGAATGGTGAAGCTCACACCGATACCGGCATCCGCCAAAAGAGGAGAAAATTTTATGGGTTTTTTCCATATTCCTTCTGAGGGAGCGTCGGCCATGAATCCGGCTTCGGCAAAAAGGTACGCATCAATACGAAGCCATTGCTGGGTAACAGAAGGCTGAAGACGCATCAGGTTGCTGAAGTCCCATTCTAGGTTGAGCGCACTTCCGCTGGTACTGAACGGAAGAAGGCCTGCCGGATTGCCTGCGGCTTCGAAGCTTAAAAACGACAAGGCTCTTATGTTGAGTCCGCCGCCCAGGTGCGTTTGAACCAGTGAGGCAGGATCTGGGCAATGCCAGGTCTGCGGAAACCATCCGCGGCTGCGGTAAAAGCGATGATCCATGTATTCTTCGGGCGAGGCTCCGGCGGCGAACAACAAGCTTTGACGAGTACCAAAGTTGGGAGTGCCAGCGCGTACATAAGCGCGAAGGCGCACTTGAGTTTTCCCTGCCTGCCATTGGTTAAAGGCTTCGCCCGCAGCGTAGGAATAGGCCGCGGTGTCGGCTACCAACAACGGTGTCCGAAGCGTTAACTGCCACCAGCCATAGCCTGTAAAATACTTAAAAGATCTCTTATAACTAATTTTGATAAAACTATTGATCTGCTCATAGCTCCAGCTGCAGGGTTGAATCATATAGCAGGCGTTCTGTGCCGGTCGGAATTGCCATTCATAAGCCCACGACCACAGCGCCACATTGCGCTGAGGCCAGCTGAGCGCTGTACGTATTCTCCAGAGACCTTCCCCGGCCCGTACAGAGGCCAAATACGTTACCCCGCCGCCCAGGCGGGGCAGCACCGTTCGGTATGTGAAATCGGCAAACAGCGGCATGAGGCGGCACCCCCCTTCCGGCAGGCAGCTGATTTGACTCTGGGTTTCAGAGCAAGCTTTGAAAGGACGTGCCCCCCAAGAGGTACTGGCAAGCAGACTGAAAGAGAACACATTTTTTATTTCCATATAATTTCCGCTCATAAAGACACCCACCTTTAACCCATCGATGGAATTGTACCAGAGGTCTGGCCGCGCGTAAAGCTGGTAAGTAGTCCAGTTCGGTGGCTGATTCAACAGATAGTCGGGCCGTATTTCCAGTCGGCGTGGCCATTCATTGTTGGGCATGTAGATATCGGCCATGCGCTTTGTTGGGTCAATCATCACCTTGCTCAGGCCTCCAGGTATATGCACTTTCATTTCATAATACGGATGCAGCTTATCCCAACCATACCATCGGGGCAAAACCGTTGCACGTGTAGATTTGATAAACCATGTATTGGGTATGTGAAAAGAATAAGGGGTATGATTCCGGCTCAAGACGGTCACGTCCAGTGATGACTGCATGCGTCCCTTACGCTGAAGTCGTATGAGGTAACAATCGGTATTGCGGTTGCAAGGAATCTTCATCGACGCTGATGATGTGCTTGTTTGAGCTACATATGCTGAATCGCTTTTCAATCGCCGCACCGAAAGAATGGCATAGTCCTGCTTCTTTGTGGTTTCCAGCCACTGATCGAAAAACCAATTCAAATCCATTCCCACGATTTCCGTAACGGCAGCTCGAAAATCTTCAGGATAGGGATGACAGAGCATCCATTTATGGAAATAATGTTTCATAACCTTTTGAAAAAGGCTGTCGCCCAACACATATTGAAGATTGTACAGCATGGTGGCGGTTTTGAAATACACGAGGCGATAACCTCCGCCATGACCCAAGGCACTGTTGAAGCCATCGCTGTGCTGATTGATGGGTTCGTCGGTACCGTTGATGGCTTCTGATAGATAGGGGTGATACACCCGTTGGTGCTGTTGAATCAGCGGCTGTCGGTATCGGCGTACGTAGCCATTGGTTGCGGGAAGGGTAGGGAGGGTGTCGCCAAAAATCTTTCGCATGGCCCAGCTTTCCAGAAACTGAGTGAACCCTTCATCGAGGAATGCACGATAGGTTTCATTATTGGCCACATGGCCGTAAAACCACATGTGCCCCACTTCGTGCGCCAGCAATCCAAAATATCCCGGGGAGCGGCCACCATCCAGCGTTACCATGGGATATTCCATGCCATCGGCGGCGTCGGCTACAATGATTTTTGGCCAGAGGTAGGGCCCAAAATCGCGCGAGTAGATGTATATCAATTGAGCGGCAAACGCCGCCGCATCTTGCCAATAGGCGGCATGCGATTCCTGAGCCAACGCTTGGCATAAGACAGTTCTGTTTTTTCCTAAGAATGGATCATAAATGGTTACATATGTTTCATCAATACGGTAGGTAGGGTCGGCTGTGAAGGCAAAATCGTGAACATTTTCTGCATAAAAATGCCACGTCTTCCTTTTTTGAGGCTCATAAGGAATTATTGTGGAAGCAGTGCTGTTCCATGGCTTAGCGGCAAAATTCTTCAGGTCCAGTTTTTGCCGTAATTCCCGAGGGAGCACTTCTTCTTCATTAAGCAGCGTGCCGGTAGCTCCTACCACATAATTTGCCGCAAAAGAGAGCTGTACATCATAGGTGCCGAAATTGCCGTAAAATTCTTTTCCCAAATGTTGATCGGTATCCCAACCCATCCGCGCATCATAGACGCATATGCGCGGATACCAATGCACGCCATCGTAATGGGTATAACCGTTTACCGAAAACTTCTTCATGCGGCGTCGCTGTGTGCCGGAATCGAAATAGGTACGAAAGCTCATGTAAAAGGTGAGGGAATCATTGGGAGGAAGGGGTCGAGGCAAAGGCAGACGCATCACCGAAAAGTCTTGCTCCCACTGCATCAGCTGCCCTTCAACCGCCACGGTGTCCAACAGACACCCTTTTCCTGCAGCTTCGTAAGGGCCAAAGCGTTGCTTAAACCAATTGGCACGGTTGAGCGCTTCCAAATGGCCTCCTTTCACGAACGCTTGTTGGTATAAATGAAAAAAAACTTCATACAACGTATCGGGTGAGTTATTCCAGTAGATGAGCCATTGCCGACCCCTGATGGTATGGGTTTGTTCGTCAACGAATGCTGTAATGCGATAATAGAGATCCTGCTGCCAGTAGGCAGCATGGGGTTTTCGGTTTTTCCAATAATAAGGGTTGGCGGCGCTGCGATAATCGTTCGGTGGCCGGTTGGGGTCGTAAACACTGCCTTTGGTATGCAGGGCACATAGCCCGCCCAAGGCAATCAAAAACGCTATCTTTAACACAGGTCCATAGCTTTAATGCAGTGAATATATTCTGCATTTACAACATGGATGTTGATATGTATTCCAAAAAAATAATTAGCTGAGGTATTTATGATTTCTCACGACGCTCGTTTGTTCCAGATTGCCTTAACCTGCATCAACGGCATAGGCGACGTCTTGGCGCGGAGCCTGGTGTCGCATCTGGGCAGTGCTGAGGAGGTGTTTCGAGCGTCCATGCGTCGCCTGATGGAAGTGCCGGGCATCAGCCGCAAGAGGGCTGAAGCCATCAAGCAATTCAATGAATGGAGCAAGGTCGAAGCTGAACTACAGTTTATGCAGCGAAACCAAATCAGGATGCATTTCATCCAAGACGAGGATTATCCGCATCGCCTGCGCATGATCAACGATGCACCGGTGCTGCTTTATTCCAAAGGCAATCTGGACCTGAATGCTGCCCGTATGATTGCCATTGTGGGTACTCGCCGGTGCTCGGAGCATGGGCGGCTGGTTGCCCAACAATTTGTACGTGATTTAAAACCGTATCAGCCTGTAATCGTAAGTGGTCTTGCGTATGGAATTGACATCATTGCTCATCAGGCTGCTTTGCAGGAGGGGCTGCCCACCGTAGCGGTATTGGCACATGGCCTGAACCGGATTTATCCTCACCGACATTCCGCAATAGCACGAGCCATGATGAAAAACGGTGGGTTGCTTACCGAGTTTCGGCATACCGATGCGTTTGAAGCCCAAAATTTTCCTTTGCGAAATCGAATTATAGCTGGATTATGTGATGCTACGATCGTGGTCGAAACGGCACGCGAAGGGGGCGCCCTAATCACGGCCCGGCTGGCGGCAGGCTACGATCGTGATGTGTTTTGTGTACCCGGCCGACCTACGGATCGTCAATCGCAAGGCTGTAATGCGCTAATTCGTTCGCAGTTAGCCATGCTGGCCGAGTCGGCTGATGATGTAGTGACCTTTCTGAACTGGAAGCAGCCACAGCCACCGCAGCAATCAGCCAAAGTGAAGTTAGACCTCACGCCTGAGGAACACAGCATCATGCAGGTATTGCAAGATGGGCAACAGGTGCATGTCGATGTGATTGCTGACCGCACCAAGCTCCCTGCAAGTGCCTTGGCTATGGCTTTGTTGAATTTGGAACTAAAAGATTTGGTCGTGGCCTTGCCTGGCAAGCAGTACCGATGCCGTTAGCTTCAGAAAACATCGCATCGTTGCACCCGAATGAGATTGCCATCCGGGAATACTTTGACGCGTTCAAGGGTGATCGGTATAGGGATGTTGCCGTCATAGTGCTGGATAATTTTTCCCGATTGCACCAAACGACCGCGGTAAAAATTGAACCAACAGAGCTCGGTTCCTGGCTCGAAATTTTTGAACTGTTGCGTACGGCGCAGGGTGATGTCCGTCCAGGCTGATTCAGGCATGCGGGGCGGAAGTAGTGACAGGTCGTTTAACTGCCGCTGCTGCACGAAGACCTTTACTTGCCAAAGACTATCGGTGTCCACCAGGGCGCTATCGACCCAATCCAGGTGGGCTTGCAACGCCCCTATTGGATCGCCATTATAGTAGGGGGGCACGGATACGTCATCGGTGCCTGGATTTCCGTCCAAACTGGTTCGTGAAAATGCCGGATATGACTTGTTGGTGGCAAAACGGAGCAAATCGCCGGGAGAAAGGGTAGGCCATGCATTGTTGCTGCCGCCGCCGTGTTCGCGCAGATCCCACAGGTAAACGCCTCCATGTCGGTTAGCGGTAACACTGTCATACAAGGTAATTTTTTCCTGCCAACAGGTGTTGTGATCTTCTTTTCCACTAACGGCCTTGAGAAAAGGTAAAGAACGATAGCGGTGGTAATGAAGCATGAAAGGCATGTTGGTCAGATCGTAAATGCGCCAAACGGAGTCGGTGCCATCACCCTTGGGAATGTCGGTGGGTAGGTTGGAGAAGTCTTCATGCCCCCACAAGGCTCGGGTTTCTTTTCGTGCTGAACCGGTGTTGTTGAATTTACAGTTGGGGTTGTCATCGTCAGGAGCGGCAACCCAAAAACGACTTTCGCTCAAATTCGCGGCCGCGAATCGGTTGGGCTCCAGCATACTGAGCAGAATTGCTCCTGCGCAGCCTTGCGAGTTGCCGATCAGATAAATGCGTTGCGTGTCAATCGTGTTGGGGAAGGTGCGTAAAATCCAGTCTAACTCCCAACGGATGCGGTAGTACGTGTAGGCGCGAATGACCCCCGAGGTGGGTGGTGGATCGTTCTTTTTTGCTTTGTAGATATTAAAGTTTTCATGATATCCAAGCCATCTTGTGTTGAAGCCTGCCTTTGAATCAAAGTTGAACGCAGGAATCCAGTCGTCAAATCCAATTTTCCATGAATTAGGAATTTTTGCGGCAATCATGTTGTCGATGAAATTGCCTTTGCCTCCGTGGAATTTGATGAAAGCCGCATTTTTCCCTCCGACTGGTCCTGATTTGACAATACCAAAATGAAACGGGAGGCATCCTTCATTGGTCATGGCCGGATATCCGGGCACGGCCACATTCGTGCCGTAGTGCAAATACACATCCATGGTTTCGCCTGTGGTAGAACCCGGTACGGGCACTCCGGATTTTTGTAAGTAGCATGTAATAGGCTCCAGGTGTTGGATTACCGGTTGGGAGGTAGCGTTAGAATCCGGAACTATTTTGTAAGGTGATTTTTTTGAGCATCCGGCCCGAACGGCAAAGTATGCGGGTAGGCCTTCTGCCGTGCAGTTCGTGACAAAAAGATTATGAAACGTGTCAACGACGGTATAGGGATTGTCATTAGTAATTAGAAAAGAGTTGTTCCCGGGCTGGCCGATGGCGTAAGAGAGGCGAAAATCCCAACTGAAGTTATAAGGGACACGACCTAAATAGGTGCTTTGGGCAAGCGATGCCGAATCCGTGATTGGCGTCGCACTTTGATAGACATAATAAAAACCCGTGTCGCAGTTTACGATGTTTCGCCAGGTAATAAAGATTTGACCGTTTCGGTATTCTGCTTGGATGTTTGAAACGATCTGACTGAACGGCTTGGCGCCCGGCAATAGCCAAAGCGCTATCGTTGCAGCTCCGATTTTAGCAGCTCGAAACACGAGCAATATTAAGCCAAAATTAATCCATGCCGGTTGCGTGATTGGGATCAGCGCATGAGCTGAAATCCCGGCAAAGCTGATGTTACGGATCGAGCTTTCAGGAAACACTCCTCAAATTCCGCTGTAGCGTTGGCATACCACGTAATTCCGCTGCCCGTGTGGAGCGACAGATTGCCGTTTTCCGCATCGTAAAGAAAACTGCGAATGACTACGTTGAAATCAAAATCAGCCTGGGGCGTGATGTAACCGGTAATGCCGGCATATAATCCGCGGCTAATGGGTTCGTATTGTTCGATCAATTGCATGGCCTTGACTTTGGGTGCTCCGGTCATGGAACCGGGAGGAAAAGCGTAGCGCAACACATCTGTAAAAGGTATGTCGTTGCGAAGTTGTGCCTCAATGGTAGAAATCATTTGCAAGACGCCGGGGAAGGCGTATACTCCAAACAATTCTTTAACTTGAACGGTGCCGGGAATGGCACAGCGGGTCAGGTCGTTACGCATCAGGTCCACAATCATCACATTTTCGGATTGCTCTTTGGGATCAAGGGCTAAAGTTGCTTCAGATGCATTTTGTCTCGGGTCAGCGGTACCTTTCATGGGCTGGGCAATGAGGGTAGTGCCCTTTTTGCGGATAAACCGTTCAGGACTGGCCCCGACAACATAGCGATGGGCATGACGCAGCAGGCAAGAAAAAGGTGCCGGAGCATGTTGATTGAGGCACTGCATCATCCAGAGTGGATCTAAGCCGGTGCTTTGCGCGACGAATTCTATACAGTAATTTATTTCATATATATCGCCTGCGGCCAGATGTTGGCGGATTAAGTCAAATGCTTCGCGGTAGTCCTGAAGTGAGGTGCGGCATTGCATGGTTATGGGTAATGCCGCTTTCAAGGGTCTGGGTTGGATGGCCCATATTTGCTTCCATACATGGGCCGCATCATCGATACTTTCGATGGTTAACTTTTGCTCGTGTAACTGAAATACGTGTCGGGGACGGAAGAAAAACAGATCGTCGAAGGCCACACGGGCATCCGGCTGCCTGCGACGGTGGCTGGATGGTTCCAACACCTTGCGCAGGTCATAACCTAAATAGCCAAACCACCAATCAGGACACCGCCGGTGTGCAGCATAAAGTGCTGCAAGTCCGTCACTTGCTCCACCGACCTGTTCGATAGCGCCGCAGGCTACGAGCCATTGTTGCGCAAATCCCGGATGGCGGTAATTATTTCTATTAAAAAAAACGTAATGTCTTTCTTGCTCGCACCAGTTCAGGAGCCGCAGATACAGATCATCCATATGCGGCACTGGAAACGTGCGTTGTGAGCGCATGCCGTTTTATAAGGCAGCGGCTAGTAGTTTTCGTCGGATCGGTCTTCGTTGTCGTCCATGCCGTTGTCGTCCGCAGGCAAGTCGGTATCAGGGGGTACATCGTCATAGTCTTTTAAGTCGCGACTGCTGCCGGTGCGGCTGGAGGCGGTGCTGGGCACTTCCGTTCGATGCATGAATTCTTCCATTTCTCGGTCTTTGGGCGATGCTGCCTTGGTGGTCTTGACCGGAGCTACACGGCTTTTCTTCGGGGCAGCTTTTTTGGTGGCAACGGGTTTTTTAGCAGCTTTGGCTGCTGCTTTCTTGGCGGCCTTCTTAGCCGGCTTTGCTGCCTTTTTGGGTTTAGCTTTTACTGCCTTTTTTGCTTTTGCAGAGGCTTTGGCAGCACTTTTTCCTTTAGCCGCTTTTGTACTGCCCTTGGCTTTGGTGGCTTTCTTCTTTGCTGTCATGCGAAAAAATTTTGATGGTAAATTTTGAACGAAGTTTTGATTTAACCAAGTACTACACTACGTTGCTTGGGAGAAAAAATTAGTGTTTTTTGCTAAGCAAAACATACCACTTGTTCGCGCTGAGGGCCAGTGGAGACATGACTTACCGGAACGCCGGTGTACTGAGCAACGAAGTCTAAAAATGCCTGTAAGGTTTCGCAGTGGGAGGCTGCTTGATGGTTCAAATTCCAGCCGCGCAACGGACGATAGACGGGAACAGCTTTTTGGCGGACCAAATCATAAGGAAACTGCTCTGTAGGCTGACCATTCACAAGGTAAGCAGTGGCCACCTGAACCGGATCAAAGCCGTTCAATACATCTGCCTTGGTGACGATGAGCTGCTGCACACCGCTTAACCTGATGGCATAGCGCACAGCCACAAGATCCAACCAACCGCAGCGTCGAGGCCGACCTGTGGTAGCACCAAATTCCTGGCCCGCCTGCCTTAGGCGTTCCCCTGTTTCATCGTTCAGCTCAGTGGGGAAGGGCCCGCTGCCTACTCGCGTGCAGTAGGCTTTGATTACGCCCAGCACGGAGCGAATCGCAGTCGGCGGGATGCCCAAACCCGTGCACACACCCCCTGCGGTGGTGTTGGAGCTGGTCACGTAAGGGTAGGTTCCGAAATCTATATCCAACATGGTGCCTTGCGCACCCTCGGCTAAAATGAGTTGCTTTTGGCTCAATGCTTCATAAAGCACTTGTTCTCCCGAAACCAGCCGAAAGGCACGCATCCGCTCAATTCCGGCCCACCATTGTTGTTCTTGCTGCGCCAAATCCAGGCTGACTTGCTGATCCAGCCTGCGCAAGTGCGCATCGCGCAAGGCTTCATATCTGCGAACAAAGTCGCCAAAACGAATGTCGCCGACGCGCAGGCCTTGACGGGCAGCCTTATCGGTGTAGGCAGGGCCAATGCCCCGAAGCGTGGATCCAATGCGCCGCTCACCCATGTGGCTTTCACTGGAAGCATCCAACAACCGATGGGTGGGCAGAATTAAATGCGCCCGTTCTGATATGAGTAACTTTCCGTATAAGTCTATGCCGAGGGATTCCAATTGCTGGACTTCCATGGCAAATTGGGCCGGGTCTAACACGACGCCATTACCGATTAAATTAATGGGACGTTCATGCAAGACACCGGAGGGAATACTGTGCAACACCACCTTGCTGTCACCCATGTAGATGGTGTGACCGGCATTGGGCCCGCCTTGAAAACGTGCGACAATATCATATGAGGGGGCTAGGAAATCCACAATCTTGCCCTTTCCTTCATCACCCCACTGTAATCCCAAAACAACATCAACCGGCATAATGCACTATTCCAAACAAAAAATCTGGGCTACCCAATGTCAATCATTCCCTATCGCAACATGGCCATAGCTTCAGCCGTACGCTCGGCAATGGGAAACAAATCAGCAAGTTTGGTGATCTGCAACAAATGGTGTAGCTGTCGGGGCACATTGCATAAGACGAGCTGCCCGTTTCTTTCCATAATTAGATTGCGGCAGTACACCAAAAGATTCAAACATGAGCTGTTCACAAATTCCAGTCCTTTGAGATCGAAGATGACTTTGGAACTGTTGTGGTCAACAGCCGACTGCAGCCATTGGCGCAGTTCTACAGTATCTTGCTCCTTGAGAATGCGGCCCTCCGGCATCACGATGAGCAAGTTATCGATGCGTTGATTTCGGAAGATCATGGAGGAGTGGGTTTGAACTTGACTCGGTGTGTGCGGATTTGCCGTGACAGTCAGAGCAGTAACCGTACAATATTAACGAATGATGGGCAATGCGGAAGTCAAACAACGCACCCATGCGTGTGGAAATCTGATGAATGCGGGGGTCGCAAAATTCAACAACCTTACGGCAATGAAGACAGATCAGATGGTCGTGCTGTCGGGCGCCATAGGCTCGTTCATAGCGGGCCTGATGGGGTTCAAATTGATGCCGTAAGGCCAACTCACATTTTACCAACAGATCCAGCGTATTATACACCGTAGCACGGCTGATGGAACGCCGCCTCCGTCGCAACAACTGATAAATTTTTTCGGCATCCAGGTGCTCGTTGCTGCGGTACAATGTTTCGAGCACGGCAAAACGTTCAGGTGTGCGCCGCAGGCGATGGGCTTTCAAGTAATCGTCAAACAAGTGGCGCGCTCGCTGCAGCAACAATTCCTGATTCATCGCGGCAAACCTAAAGTGCCTGCCTGGCCTGAAAATGAAACCGACTCTGCCATCGTTTCTTGGCCGTCGGTCTGCGGCAATTCTTCTAATCGACTCACTTGCAGGATGCCTTCCAGCATCCGCAACTTTTCTAACAACTGATTGAGGTGTTCAGTGTCATTAACGAAAACCTTGATGATGCCATGAAACATGCCGTCTTTACTGTCCAGACTTATGGACTGCATGTTCATTTTTAAATCGCCGGAAATAATGTTAGTGATTTTGTGTACCACGCCTACGTCATCTAAACCGCTGATGCGGATACCGGTTAGAAAAGCAATTTTATGCTGGCGGGTCCATTTAGTGCGCACGATGGGATAGCCGTATTTGGAAATAATGTTGATGGCTTTGGGGCAGTTGGTGCGATGGATTTCGACTTCGCGGTTTTTGTTGATAAATCCGAAAACGTCATCTCCGGGTATGGGTTTGCAACATTGAGCTAAATTGTAATCCACCGAGACGGCATCGTTCCCAAACACCCATAAGTTGGCATTCGATAGGAGCTTGTTTTTGATGGCTAGCTCAATATCAGCTGTAGTTTTTTCGCGGGGTTTGCTGACCAGGCGGTCGCCTTTAACCTCAAAATCGTCGATAGAGCTAAGCTTAAAATTGCCAATACCGATGCTGTAGAACAGCTCGTCGGCGGAGGCGATGCCGTAATGATCCAACACGGGCTGCAAGTTTGCGGGAGTAAATGAAAGGTTTTTGCGTTTGAAAATTTGCTCCAAAGCATTGCGGCCAATGTTTATGATGCGCCGGCGCTCACTGTTCAGAAAAGCTTTGATGACCGATTTGGCTTTGGCCGTAACCACCAGTTGCAACCATTCTTCGGTGGGCTTTTGTTTTTTCGAGGTCAGCACTTCGATTTGGTCGCCGTTTTGCAGGCGGTAGCTGATGGGCTCGATTCGGTGATTGACCTTTGCACCAATGCAACTTTTTCCCAAGTCGCTATGGATTTCAAATGCAAAATCAAGGACAGTGGACCCCTGGGGCATGACCTTCAAATCTCCTTTGGGAGTGAATACATAAATTTCTTCGTCAAATAAGTTTAGCTTGAAGTCATCAATGAAATCGAGTGTGTTGGTTTCGGGATTTTCCAAAACCTCACGGATGCGGTGCAACCACTCGTCAATTCGGCTGTCTGCCCGGTAATATTCATTGCCTTTATACAGGAAGTGGGCGGCATAACCTTTTTCTGCAATGGCATCCATGCGTTCACTGCGAATTTGTATTTCGACCCAGCGGCCATCGTGGCTCATGACGGTGGTATGCAGCGCTTCATAACCGTTGGCTTTAGGGGTAGATATCCAGTCACGCAGCCGATCGGGATTTGGCCGATAGATTTCGCTGACGATCGAGTAAACTTTCCAACAGTCTGATTTTTCGGTCTGGGGTGGGCTGTCCACGATTATACGTATGGCAAACTTGTCGTAAACTTCTTCGAAGGGAATACCTTGGGCTTTCATCTTGCGCCAAATCGAAGCCAGCGATTTAAGCCGCCCAAAAACTCTGGTCTTCAGTCCGGCACGGTCCAGCTGTTCCTTGATAGGCTGGATAAATTCTTGAATGAATTTTTCCCGCTCTTCACGCGATTCGCGGATTTTACGCTCGAGCATGCGGTATACCTTGGGTTCACTGATCTTTAAGACCAGATCCTCCAGTTCAGTCTTGATTTGGTTGAGTCCCAGGCGATGAGCCAAGGGAATGTACAAGTAAGAAGTTTCAGTAGCAGTTTTTAGTTGTTTGGAGCGAGGCATGTGATCCATGGTGCGCAGGTTGTGAAGCCGGTCGGCCAATTTGATCAGCACTACGCGCACATCTTTAGACAAGGTAAGCATGATTTTGCGGATATTTTCGGCCTGGATATTTCCGCGTTTGTCAAAAATGGCCGAGATTTTAGTCAAGCCATCAATAATTTCGGCCACCGGCTTTCCGAACTCCCGTTCAATATCCTGTAGGGTTACTTCGGTATCTTCGACGGTATCGTGCAGCAGGGCGCAGATTACGCCAATGGTGCCCAAGCCGATTTCGCTGGCTACCAGCTTGGCTACGGCCAAAGGGTGCAGGATGTAAGGCTCTCCTGATTTGCGGCGCATGTTGCGGTGGGCATCGTAGGCAATCTCGAAAGCTAAGCGGATAAGACGGCGGTCGCCCTTTTGGAGCTGAGGACGCATGGCTTTGAGTAACTCTCGATATTGGGTGAGGATCACTTTTTTTTCAGCTTCGGTGATGCGTGCGGTCGGGTGTACTGTCATGCCTCGCTCAGGGTTATGTGCTTGACCTTAAAGGCGATTGGAAGTCTTACCCATTTTACCAGAGAAGCAGCATCTGTAAATATGAGGTGACGCTGGTCGGTATTTGAAAACTATTTTTATTCATGTTAATTTGTGCAAGGAAAAATGCAGCTAACTTCAACACATATGGTTAATACAAAAATAAGCATTATCATAGCTGACGATCATCGTATTTTTTTAGAAGGACTCAAGCGTCTAATTCAAAACGATTCCCTAAAGCTGGTAGGCACAGCTTCAAACGGAGCTGAACTCATGGCTTTGTTAGCCAAGGAGCAGGCTGATGTGGTCATTTTGGATCTGAACTTGCCGGACGAAAGCGGTATTCAGTTGACCCGGAAAATTGTCCGCAAATATCCAAAGGCCAAAGTGCTTGGTTTAACCATGGTTGAAGACGGTAAACAAATAGCAGCTATGATGAAAGCGGGAGCCAGTGGCTATGTCTTAAAAAGCTCGAGCTCTGCAGAATTATTGGATGCGATCTATCGGGTCTATAAGGGGGAACGCTATTTAAGCAGTGAAGCTTCATTACGCTTACTGGAAAGCAAGCAGAACGAGAAAAAAGAAAAGGCGGTTGCGGATGTTCCGCTCACCAGGCGGGAGCAGGAGGTCTTGCGGCTTATAGCCAAAGAAATGACCTGTGCAGAAATAGCGCGGGCACTTAACAACAGCCCCATGACCATCATCACCCACAGAAAGAACATTTTGCGCAAGCTGGGGGTCAAGAACACAGCAGGCCTGATTCGTTATGCATACAAGTTCGGGCTAGCGGATTAAAAAAATTTTTTTACCCCTATTTGGGTAATTATTTTGGTTACCTATTTTTGGGTACTGATAGGCTGTGGAGTCGCCATCGTAAGCGGAAAGTTTTTTGGTGTTTTTACTTTCCGGACTTGTCCCAACTCACGTTTCCCCTCAAAGCGATGCCTCCACAGCCTCTTTTTTTCTAAAAGCTGATGTAAGAGTGCTTCGTACTTTTGCCTAACAGCCGTAGGCTGAACGGGCTTTGCGGATATGGCGTAATTGGCAGCCGCGCAAGACTTAGGATCTTGTGCCGAAAGGCGTGGGGGTTCGAATCCCTCTATCCGCACAACCCAAGGCTGGTCCTTTCCACCTATGGGTGTAGCCCGGTTCAGGGGCATGATCATCTGGTTAATCTAAATCAGCAGGAGTGCGCATCACGCATCAGCCTTTGGGTGCCCATCACCTTAAACTTACGGTGTGGATTGACCCGCCCGATTATCTGCCCAAAGTGGAAAATGAGCTTCGCTCGCTCAGCAAGAAGATTTCGGTGCCGGGTTTTCGTCCTGGGAAAGTGCCTGTGGCAATCACTCGAAAGTTGTATGGAAACAGCGTGTTGGTGGAAACCCTAAATCGGTTGGTTTCGGAGCAGATTTCCGCATTTTTAAAACATCAGCAGCTCGATGTTTTTGGAGAGCCATTGCCGTTAAACAACGGTGAGCAGGCCATAAACATCGAGGCGCCGATAGCTTATGTTTTTGATTTCGAAATAGGGCTGCGGCCTTCGATGCAATTGCCTGATCCGGGTCAAGCCACTTTTGTGCGTAAGCACATCCAGATCACACAAGCTATGGTTGACCGCGAGGTAGAACGCTTGCGCCAGCGCTACGGCCGTCGCATTCGTCCTGACCAGGCAGAGCCTACTGATGTGCTGGTCGGCATTTTCGAAGAGTTGGATGACAGCAGTCAACCTCGTCCCGATGGGGTGCGGTCGTCTGCTTCGTTTCGGTTGCAAGACGTCAAAGATCCTCAGCTTGCCCAAAGCCTGGCAGCTCTTCAGGTCAATGAAAGTGTGACGCTGTATTTGCCCTCTGCTTTTGGAGCCGATAGAGAATTTTTGCTGCATCGTTTGCTGCAGTTGGACCACGAACAGGAAGCGGTGCTTGAACGGCCTTTTCGATTTACTCTGTCTGACCTGATTCGTATAGAAAAGGCTGAACTGAATCAAGATTTCTTTGATCGGGTGTTTGGACAGGGGCGGGTCACCTCCATAGAACAGATGCGGGAATTGCTGCGGGCCGATTTGGAAAAAGATTTTGCGGAAACCACACAGAGCCGGCTTCAGGCCGATGTTCGTGACTTTCTAATTGAACACACCGGTATGGAGTTGCCTGAAGCCTACATACGCCGGTTGCTCAACGAGCGTCGTCAAGCCGAAGAACCTGCCTTGAGCGACGAACACTTTGCCGTAGCCCTGCGTCAGGTTAAATGGGAATTCATCATGTCGGAGTTGGCGCACCGTCATCAATTGCAGGTGAGCGAAGACGAGTTGCAGCTGGAAGCGCGCCGCGAGGTACTGCAATACCTGGGCATACCGGCAGATTATTTTGTTTCCGAGCCTGAACGTCTGCAGCGACTGATTGATTCTGTCTTGTCCAGAAAAGAAACCCGCCAGCGCCTGCACACGCGTTGCCTGAATCGAAAAGTGATTGAATGGTTTTTACAGCAAGCCTCCGTTGCCGATCAGCTCGTAGCTGAAGAAGAATTTTTTTATCATTGATTGACAAATCCAACAGCCATGAACGAATCCGAATTTGTCAAATATGCCACCCTGCACCGTGGTTTGAGCCGCATGCATTTGGAACATTACATGCAGCGGTCAGTCCGCTCGCTCACCCCCTATATTATTGAAGAGCGGCCCCTGAACGTTGCCCAGCTGGATGTGTTTTCACGTCTGATGATGGACCGCATCATTTTTTTGGGTGACCCCATCACCGACTATGTTGCTAATGTCGTACAAGCCCAGCTGCTGTTTTTGGAATCGGTCGACGCCCGACGTGATATTCAAATCTACATCAACAGCCCCGGCGGCTCGGTATACGCCGGGCTGGGCATTTACGACACCATGCAGTATGTGTATCCGGACCTGTCGGTCATTTGTACCGGGATGGCAGCATCTATGGCTGCTATACTGCTGTGTTCGGGCACCAAGGGCAAGCGATACGCATTGCGGCATGCCCGTGTCATGATCCATCAGCCTATGGGTGGCGCTGAAGGACAGGCCAGTGATATAGAAATTGTCGCCCGCGAAATTGTCCGTATGAAAAAAGAATTATACGAAATTATTGCCCACCATACAGGCCAACCCTACGAAAAGGTGGAAAAAGACGGTGACCGTGATTTCTGGATGATGGCCGATGAAGCCAAAGCGTACGGTATGATCGATGAAGTGTTGGTACGAAATAAAGACCGCAAGAGCGATGGCGATAAAAAATAGGTCTTGACGCATTGACGTAATTTTGGGCCAATCCTGACCACGAGGGTTGATATCTAACCTTAGGCTGTTGTGGAACTTCGGAGCTGCTGGATAAGTTTACCTGTGTCCTTCAATCGGAAGGTTGGGCAATTAAGTTCAGGCCAATGAAGAAGAATTTCGAGCGTTGCTCTTTCTGCGGCAAAAAGAAAGAGGAGGCGTTCATTTTAATCTCCGGACAGGATGCCTACATCTGCGAACACTGTGTCGATCAAGCGCGGGCCATCATTGATGAAGAATTGGGCAACCGGCGGCCCAATACGCCTCGCTTGATTCAGCCGGCATATAAGACCCCTGCCGAGATCAAAGCTTATCTGGACCAGTACGTCATAGGTCAAGAGGAAGCCAAGAAAGTTCTCTCGGTAGCCGTGTATAACCACTACAAGCGGCTCAATTATGCGGTAAAGGATGATGTAGAGATCGAAAAGAGTAACATCTTGATGGTGGGTGACACCGGCACGGGTAAAACCTTGTTGGCGCGCACGATTGCGCGATTTCTCAATGTGCCCTTCACCATCGTAGATGCAACGGTGTTTACCGAAGCGGGTTACGTAGGCGAAGATGTGGAAAGCATTTTGTCGCGCCTGCTTCAGGCATGTGATTACAACGTTAAGGCCGCCGAGCAAGGCATCGTTTACATCGATGAAATAGACAAGATTGCACGAAAAAACGATAATCCCTCCATTACCCGCGATGTCAGTGGGGAAGGAGTGCAACAAGCTTTGCTGAAATTACTTGAGGGCACTGACGTGCTGGTACCTCCCTACGGTGGGCGCAAGCATCCGGAGCAAAAAATGGTAAAGGTCAACACCACGCACATCTTGTTTATCTGTGGAGGCTCTTTCGAGGGATTGGACCGCATTATCTCACGCCGGCTCAACGCCAACGTTATTGGCTTCCGCTCCGATTCCGTCCGCGATAAGGAGGACCGCCACTCAACCATTCGGTATGTAACGCCGCACGATGTGCGTGCTTTTGGACTCATACCCGAACTGGTGGGGCGACTTCCGGTAATTACCTATTTGGAACCGCTGGACCGGGAAGCTCTTCGCACCATTCTTACCGAACCGAAGAATGCATTGATCAAACAGTACCGACGGCTGTTCGAACTGGAAGGCGTCAAGCTCACCTTTGAACCGCAAGCCATTGAATTCATCGTGGACAAAGCACTCGAGTACAAGTTGGGCGCTCGTGGATTGAGATCCATCTGTGAAGCCATCATGACGGATATCATGTTTGAGCTGCCTTCGCGTCGGGACGTCAAACATTTTATCGTAACAGAAGAAATGTGTCGCGAAAAATTAGCCAAGTCCAAGTTGGCCCTGCTTAAAGTCGCCTGATTTAAAACACCCGTTATGCGCTTGCTGGTTTTGATATTGCTAACCTGTGTTCTACGTGCCGAAGCACAGAACGTTCAACACTTGCCGTCTTTAAAAACGCGAAACACGACCGATCCTGTGGTCATGCAATCGCTCTTCTCTGACTCAACGGTAACCAGCACGTTTCTATGGATTCGGGATGAGGTGCGGCCGCATTATCACGCTACACACAGCGAACATATATATGTGGTTGAGGGAACAGCGCAAATGTTGCTGGGGCATCAGACTTTGTTTTTACGCCCTGGTGATCTGGTGTTCATTCCGGCCGGCACCATACATGCGGTGCGCGTCACTAGCAAGGAGCCCTTGAAAGTGCTTTCCATACACACCCCTGCGCACGATGGCTCAGATCGCGTGTGGGTAGAAAAAACCGGGTGGTGATCTGTGGGATATCTGGAGAAGCTACTTTGAGCCCTCACCTTTTGGTTTATCTTTGCCGGCGCATAATTGGCGAGTTCGTCTAGGGGTTAGGACGTCTCTCTTTCACGGAGAAAACACGGGTTCGATTCCCGTACTCGCTACCAGGCGCCTTAGGGCGCCATGTTTTTTTATCATGATCCAGAAAAACCTTTCGCCATGTCTGACATAAAAGTTGCCATTAACGGATTTGGACGCATCGGCCGTCTGGTGTACCGAAAGATTTATCAGATGGAGGGAATGGACGTCGTAGCCATCAACGACTTAACCAGCCCTCGAATGTTAGCGCATCTGCTCAAGTACGACTCAGCTCAGGGGCGCTTTCATGCCGATGTGTCAGCTACCGATGATGCCATCGTGGTCAATGGCGACAAAATCCGCATTTACGCTCAGAAAGACCCGGCACAAATCCCGTGGGCTGAGCATCGGGTGGATGTCGTTCTGGAATGCACCGGCCTTTTTACCGACAAAGTGAAAGCCGAAGCCCATTTGAAAGCCGGTGCTAAAAGGGTGGTGATCTCAGCTCCGGCTACCGGTGATTTAAAAACGATCGTTTATAACGTCAATCACGACACGCTGGATGGCAGCGAAACGGTAATTTCTTGTGCATCCTGTACGACCAATTGCTTGGCCCCTATGGCCAAGGTCCTGGATGACAATTTCGGAATTGAGATAGGCTTGATGACGACCATTCACGCCTATACGAACGACCAGGCCACCCAAGATTCACCGCATCCCAAGGGCGACTTGCGCCGCGCCCGAGCCGCTGCCCACAACATCGTACCCAACAGCACAGGTGCCGCAAAAGCGATTGGCTTGGTCTTACCTAAGCTCAAAGGCAAATTGGATGGGGCGGCCCAACGGGTACCTACCATTACCGGCTCCCTCACCGAACTTACCTGCGTGCTGAGCCGGCGGGTTACCCGCGACGAAGTGAACGCTGCCATGAAAGCCGCCGCCAATGAGTCGTTTGGGTACACCGAAGATGAAATCGTGAGTTCCGATATCGTCGGAATGGAATACGGCTCATTATTTGATGCCACACAAACCAAAATTTTAGAGGTAGGGGAGCGACAACTGGTACGCACCGTAGCATGGTACGACAATGAAATGAGTTATGTAGCCCAACTGGTGCGCACCATCCGCTATTTTGCTCAGCTGATCTCGCGTTCCTGATTACGTCAAACACTTTAGGATGGACCGTTTGCCCACTCCCGACAATTGTACTTTTCAGGGCCGCCGAGCCTTGATTCGGGTGGACTTTAATGTTCCTTTAGATAAGAACACAGGCTTGGTGAAAGATGATACGCGCATCCGTGCCTCTTTGCCCACTATACGAAAAGTCATCGACGAGGGTGGAAGCGTGATTTTGATGTCGCATCTGGGCAGACCCAAAGGGAAACGCGACGATAAGTATTCGCTCAGGCCGGTGTATCAATGCTTAAAGGGATTGCTGGATTGTGAGATTTTAATGGTTAACGACTGTATTGGCCCCGAAGTTGAAGCTGCTGCGCAATCGCTCAAGCCCGGTCAAGTGTTGTTGTTGGAAAATTTGAGGTTTTATCCTGAAGAGGAGCAGGGCGATCGTGCTTTTGCCAGCAAGCTCGCTGATTTAGGTGATGTTTATGTCAACGATGCATTTGGGGCGGCACACCGTGCACACGCTTCAACGGCTGTGGTCGCAGGATTTTTCCCAACGGATCGTAAATGTTTCGGTTACCTAATGGCAGCCGAAATAAACAATGCCAACCGGGTGTTGCATCAGTTTACCCGTCCGTTTACAGCCATCATCGGGGGTGCAAAAGTTTCAGACAAAATTTTGGTCTTGCAGCGTCTGCTGGAGCTGGCCGACAATGTATTGATTGGCGGAGGTATGGCATATACCTTCTTCAAGGCCTTAGGGGGCAACGTTGGAAATTCCTTATGCGAAGAAGACAGGCTGGAAACTGCCCGGCAGCTGTTGGATACAGCTCAGAGCAAAGGCGTTAACTTATTACTACCTCAAGACAGCGTCACGGCCAGCGCCTTTAGCAACGATGCCAACATAAGTATTTGCCCCAGTCATCAAATCAGTTCAGGTTACATGGCCCTGGATATTGGCCCTCAGGCCAGAGAGGAATTCCGTAGAGTGATTATTTCATCACACACTGTTTTATGGAACGGTCCTTTGGGGGTGTTTGAGTTCGAAAATTTTCAAGAAGGTACACGGGCCATTGCTGAAGCAGTGGCTGAAGCCACTTCCCGAGGAGCCTTTTCCTTAGTAGGTGGTGGAGATTCGGTGGCCGCTGTTAACCGCTTTGGACTTGCGGAACGCATCAGTTTCGTGTCAACCGGAGGCGGAGCTCTATTGGAATACTTCGAGGGAAAGACATTGCCGGGCGTAGCAGCTATTCTTAATCTCAATGCTTAAAATGGTTTAGATGCCCGCGCGGAGATGCTGGCTGTTTAGCTTTGCCCTACTGAGTTGCAAGCGATGATTTTTCTGTTACCGTTATGGTGGTTGGCCGGTGGCTTTAGTGCCGCATTTCCGGCAAATGCTATTACCGAAGCTGCCCCCAAAGAGAGTCCGGGCCTTTACCTTTCCACGGCAGCCGCCGTCCCCTTGCATCGCGATGTACATGCCGCCTGTGCCGTAGATATTTCATTCAGTAAGGGATTTACCCCACGCGACATCTTGGCCGACTCGTATGTAAAATTTGTTCAATCGTTTAATTTTTATTCACTGCAATACAGTGGGGGCAGTACAGCCGACCACGACCATGTGGTTGTGGGAGACACACGCATCTATGGCGGCGCCGGCGACGGGTACAACATCCGCGTTGAAGATGTGCGGGCCCGCGGAGAAGACATTCGCACCATCCTCGATGGGGTGGGAACGGTGAAGTTTAATAAAGATTTTTTTAATGAATATTGTGCGTTGCTGCGCAAGCTGGACATTCGCGGCGACGTCATCGCCAACGTTCAAAGCGGCACTTTGGAAGAATTGATGTGGAAAATCGAACAGGCGCGCGCCCGGCGCGCCATTTTCGGAATGGAACAGAATTTAGCAAGTAATGCCCATGTATTTCCGGATGGCTTAGCCTATCGTCGAAAAATCGAAGATTGGATTCGGGCGGTCAAGCAACGTTATCCGCAGGTGATATGCGTCATCGATGCTGCCCCCATTTATGCCAACAAGCCTAAAGCACTGGCCTGGAACCGCCAGCTCAGCGGCATGCTTGGTGATGAGGCCCGATTATACGTATGGGATAAAGACCTAACCATATGGTCTGACCAATGGGCCGATAACCAGCAAGCTATGCACAAAATTTTTTCGGAAACGTTGCCGGACTGGATCCGCCTCTTTTCCCAGCAATTTCCGGACAAAAAAATTGCCATTTGCCAATGGGGCCTCAAACCCAAGTCGCCAATATTTAACACCATGGCGGCTTGCATGTATATCGGTCGCTTTTATCAGTTCTTAATTGATTACAACAGAAGCCATAACAACCATGTGGGTTATGCCTGCTATATGTCGCTCAAAAGCTTAAATCGCGGTGATGGAGTTATTTTAAATCATGCCGCTGCCCTGCAGTTGTGCGGTCGGTTGTTTGATGCAGAAGGGATGGTCGCTGAATTGAAAGTGGTAGGGCTGCCTGGTGTTCATGGAGTAGCTGTTGAGCGGGAAAAGGAAATGCGTCTGTTGTTGATCAATGAATCAGGCAGCGTTGTACAGATACCTGTTTTGATGATGAACCAACGACCCGTCGAAGCAGTTTTTGAGGTCAGCAGTCTGTTTGCCGATACACCGATGACGCAGCAGATCAAGCAGCAGCGTACCGTGCAGGACCGTGTGGTTTTGCCGGCCTTTTCCGTAAATGTTGTCAGCTTCAACAAATAACCGACTCCGTGAACAAGGCCAGGCCAGATGTTGTGGACCGGTTGTTGCAACGAATCGGTTGGCAGGTAGTTGCTGAGGACGAACGAAATTTGGCTACCTTTTTACAGCGTGCCATAGCCCGACTCGTTGACACGGCTGCAGTCATGGCCATAGCCTATGCCCTGCAAGAGGTTTTCATTTACTTCCTTCGTAAAGGCAACATCGTCAACGAAGCTTATGTGATCAATAGTGTGAAAGAGGCTATTCCTGCATTGGCGCTTATCCTTTGGGTGATCGTTTATTCGCCTGTGCTGGAAAGCACAGGGGGTACCTTAGGAAAGCGGCTGGTGGGCATCCGCCTGGTAGAACTAAAAACGGGTCAGATTCCCCCATTCCGGACGGCAGCAGCGCGGGCTTGGATTTATTTGATTTTCGTAGTGCTTTTTGTGGTGCCAGCCGTGGTGAGCTGTTTAGCTTATTTTATTTCAGATTACCGGCAAACGTGGCACGACAAGCTTACAGGGTTGATTTGCATTAAAACGGTGCGGAGGCCGGCTGTCGAAAGTTCGGCAAAGTATTAAGCCCTAAGTCGGCAGGTCGAAACGATAAATGCTAAATTTGAATCGTTAATTTTTTTGAATGATGAAGCGAATTTTTAATTACCTGTTTGCCGTTTTATGGCTTAGTGCAGAGGGTCAGGCTTTTCGCTATGCCGTATTTGAGCATTTTACGCAGGCCAGTTGTGGCCCCTGTGCGGCGCAGAATCCGGGTTTTCAAGCATCGATCATCGATCCTAATCCGCACACCGTTCGCCACATTGCCTATCATACTTCATGGCCTGGCGTTGATCCCATGTATAGTGAAAACCCGGCGGCCAGCAATACGCGCGTCAACTACTACGGCATTACCGGTGTGCCTACCGTCGTGTTGCAGGGAAATTACAAGAAAGGCTTGCCCGGCATCATGACCATGGACGATGTAACCCATATTACCTCTCAAAGCAGCCCGGTCAAAATCACGGTGACCGACGTGGACAATGGCACTACCCATGATGTCACTGTTCGCATAAAATCCGTAGGGACGCCGCCCACCGGCTCATTCCGATTGTTGAACGTAATTATTGAACGCAACATCTGGTACACGACGCCGCCGGGCACCAACGGAGAAACCTATTTCCCCAATGTGATGCGATATATATTGCCCACCAATAGTGGTACTCTTATTACGCTTCCGGCACAAGGAAGTGAAGCAGTCTATACCTATTCTTACACGGAAGACCCTGACTGGAATATGGCCGAGATAGGTGTCGTTTCCTTTCTGCAGCATGCCACGACAAAAGAAATTCTTAATGCAGGATCGACGTTTGATGAAGTGCAAAACGCACTTCTGGCAGCTCCTTCTGACCGAGCTGTCGATGCACCTGCAGGACAAACCATCGCATTTCCTTTTTCGGTCGGCAACGGAGGTGATGCCAGCGAACAGTTTGTGCTCACCGTAATCAGCGATGCACCGTCGGACTGGTCCATGTCGTTGCTTGCCGATGGTTTGCCACTCAGCACGCCCGCCACCTTATCGCTGCAGGCTGGTGAATGGAAAAATTTGTCATTGGAAGTTGTGCCCTCAGCAACTCCTGCCTTTGCCAACTACGAAATCACCGTTAGCTCGGTCGATAATCCACTTGCTCCCTCGCTCAAAACCACCGTTCATGTCGTGAGCGGCATTACCGATTTGATTGTAAATAATGCCGGCACTAACGGCGTTACACCTGGTAATGCCTCCCTTTGGGAAGCAGACTACATCAACGGACTAGTTTACAGCAACAACACAAGCTTTGATGCCGTTCTTCATCCGCACGTAGTTACGGCCTGGAAGCATGGATCAATGCAGCAGGTCAAGCATTTATATTTCAACGTGGGGTGGACGTTCCCGGGGCTGCCTGAAGACATGGTGACCATGCTGGCAGAATTCCTCAACGCAGGAGGTAATGTTTTGATCAGTGGTCAGGACGTGGCATGGGAAACATTTGACAATGCGAATTCACCTTACGCTTCAGCCAACAAACAGAATTTTCTTAAAACATACTTCAAGGTAAACTTTTCCAGCGATGGAAATACGTCGAATAATCCGCTGACAGCTAATATGAATGACCTTTACACGAGTGTCCCGTCGGCTCCCATAAATGCCTATTATGGCTCTTCGTACTTCTATCCCGACCAGCTCAAATTGATGACCGGCGGAATACCTATTTTCTACTACAACAACCTGACGACAAAAATTGCGGGCATCAGAGCCGCAAGCGGGACGTACAAGACCGTTTTTCTGGGCGTGGGTTTGGAAATGATTGGCACCACCAACGACCGGAATAATATTATAAAAACCACGCATGATTGGTTTCATGGACTTATCGGTGATGAAGATTGGACGCATGCGTTTTCTGCTTTTCAGGCATTTCCGCAACCCGCGGCCTCGGTCCTTCGGCTTCAGCTCCCTCAATCAAGCGGTAGGCTGGAAGCCTTTGATGTATTTGGTCGCCTGATCCACCACGAGGAATTGTCCACTCCCACGACGCTGAGGGAATGGGATATTTCCTCGTGGGCTTCAGGGCAGTATGTGGTTCGGTTCCGTAATAATGATTTTCAGCAAAGCCTGTTGATTAGTGTGGTGCGTTAGCGAGGGTTGCCGCTTAGGTTGCCGGTTTGCGAAGAATGAAAAATAGTTCGCGTCCTTGGCGAGGAGCAGCGGAATTCAGAGCAGGCTGCATACAGACGGTTTCAAAATAGGGGTGGAATAGTTCTATGTATTCTTGATCTGTTCCACCAAAAGGAGGGCCGCTGGCTCCGCATAAATGATCGTTGAAGAGCAGGCCCACCAGGCGGCCGCCGGGAACCAAAAGCCTATTCATGTGTTTGGCATAGTCGTGCCGGAACGACGGAGGCAAGGCGCAGAAAAAGGTGTGCTCGATAATGAGGTCGTATTGCCCGTGATGATTAAAAAAATCTTCACAAATGACCTGGGCATGCGGAAAATCAGGTACGCGCCGTTTAAATGATTCCAAAGCAGCTTCTGCAAAGTCCAGCACCCAAACATTTTGAAATCCTTTTTTCCAAAGGTATTCGGCTTCATAGCCATTGCCCGCGCCCGGAATAAGGACGCGTAAAGTAGTAGGAGCTATTTGGTCAAAAAACTCTCGCAATGGTGGGGAGACCTCACCTAAATCCCACCCAATGGCACCTTCCAGCCAGCGTTGCTGCCAATAAGCCGCACTTCGTGGATCCATACCAACAAATGACTGGTTCGTTGCAGGCTCAAAACGCTGTGGTTGCATACCCGGCAAATCCATTCAGCTTGATGTGCATGTTTCTAACATGGGAAACTTTTTCTTATGAAATACGAATAAATTTTCGTTTAACTTTGGCCGCTCCCAAAGGAGATTGTTAATTTTTAACACATGAAAGAGTTAAAAATAGTTCTCATTTTTCTTATCGGGTTGACTTTTGTCTTGCCGTGGGGTGGATGCAAAAAAGGTCCGGAAGATCCGTTCTTTTCGATCTGGTCGCGAAAAAGCCGTGTGGTAGGCGATTGGAAAATCGTAGAATATAAAATCAATTTTATCGATTCCTTGCGTCGGGTCATTGACAGCATGGTCATCAATGGTCCTTGTGGTATCGAAACTACAAAGGTGGTGCACTACTACAATTACAAGTGGACCTTTACCGATGAGGGGAACTTCACCGAAATCCTAAAAATCCTTCAGGAAACTTCCACCGATATTCAGGTTAACAACGTCAACTGCCCGGATGAATTGCTGTTAGATAGCGTGACGGCGACCACCCTTTTGAACTGGAATTTCACGGGTAACATCGGTGAGTATAAAAACAAAGAACAGCTGCTGTTGTACGACCCTGAAACGCAAGAGACCATTATCTATGATATCATCATGCTGCGTTCCAAAGAAATGAAGCTTCAGAACGTTAAGGTAGACCCACAGACAAATTTGGCTACCGTAACAGACATCAGGCTGGAGGCCATTAAGTAGGTTGGGTTTATTCTAATTGGGGCGAACGGGTTCGTCGGCGAGCTTCGCGGTCGAGCATCGCTTGTCTTTTGTCGTAAAGTTTTTTTCCGCGGGCCAGGGCTATTTCCATTTTGGCGTAGCCACTGTCGGCAATGAAAATGCGTACGGGCACAATGGTTAAGCCTTTTTCCTTAACTCTGCTTTGCAGTTTTTGTAACTCCTGAGCCTTCAACAGAAGCTTTCGGGGCCGCATGGGATCGTGGTTGAAACGACCGGCATGCTCGTAGGGCGATATATTAAGATTTTTTACCCATAATTCGCCTCTGGAAAAATAGCACCAGGCGTCGGTAAAGGAAACCTTACCCTGACGGATGCTTTTGATTTCGGTACCGGTAAGCACCATGCCCGCGGTGTAGCGTTCCAGCAGCTCGTATTCATAGCCCGCTTTTCGGTTTCGGATTTCTCTCACAGAACTCATGGCTCAGACATGAGGGAACGATAGCGTAAAGGTGACAAGAGTTGCTGCAGTTTGCGGCGAGGCAGCACTCGTTGTCCGGTTTGGCCGGTGGCAATAAGCCGTTTGCCAACACTGGCGCGAAAGCTGCATTTCAAATAGCCCCGTGAATAGCTTAAAATGCGGCCGGTAATGGTGACACATTCACCGACAAATGCGGGGGCTTTGTGGCGTACCAACACCATGGTCCCTACGCCTTCTTCATCAGGTTTTTTGCCCTTGAGCACAAATTGGCGGGTAGTCCATTCCGCATCGCGGGCTAAAGCAAACGTAGAATAAACGGCATGCACAGGCCCGCTCTCAAATCTGGCGATGTCGGCCTCAGAAACGACAAACTGCATGACAACGGTTTCACCTTTACGAAAGGGCATAGGCCACAAACACTGAGGCGCGCAAAATACACTTTTAGCGGGCTGCCAGCACCGGTATGGTTACTCGATGCCGAACTGCGTTAATCGTCTCGCCAAAAATTAAATCCTTGATGCTGCCGTGGCCATGCGCACCCATCACCAGCAGTTGAGCCTTCCATTCCTTTACAATGAGCGGTATGGCTTTGCGCGGACTGCCGTAGCCCAAACAAATTTCAACCTGGTAACCGACGGCCTGTAACTGTTGGGCATAAGCTTCCAGCCGTTGTCGGTCAGCGGCTACTTCGGATTCCTGAGTTTCGTCCTCGATAAGCCGCGCCCCCGCTGATTCCACTACATGAATGAGCAGATAGACTGTGGAATTCCCGCACACCTGTAGGGCCTGAGCTATAGTCTGCTGATCTTTTTCCGTAAAATCTACTGCTACGGCTACTCGCTCGAACATGGGTTGGGGCCCCAGCTGCAACGGTAAGGCAGGTGCATGCACGCCTTCGGCAGCCAGCCGGCCCGGACGATACCACGGCCAAAAAGTGACAACTATCAGCAATAATATTAACAGAATAGTTAATGGAATGATGATAAGATAAACCACTTCAGCAGGAGTATGGGGATCGTGTATGAGGCGCACGATTTCATTGTAAACCATGCGCAAGTTCAATCCTACGATTACGATTGCTGCTGCCCACGATGCCAAACGAGACCAAGGGCCAATGGCAAACGTGCCCATGTGCTTGCGGTCGCTGACGAAATGGATAAGTGGTATGATGGCAAATCCTAATTGAAGACTCAGAATTACCTGCGAAAGGATGAGCAGCTCTCCGAGTTCTGATTCTCCTTTAAGCCAGATGACTAAAAACGCAGGGACGACGGCAACGAGGCGGGTCATCAAGCGCCGAAGCCAGGGCGTAATGCGTAGATGAAGAAACCCTTCCATAACGATTTGACCCGAAAGCGTACCGGTCACCGTAGAGGCCTGGCCCGCCGCTATCAGGGCGATAGCAAATGCCAGAGGTGCCAGCGTACTCCCCAATAAAGGCTCTAAAAGGTTGTAGGCATCTTGGATTTCGGTGATTTCGTGATAACCGTTCTTGTAAAAAACGGTGCCGGCCAGCACCAAAATAGAGGCGTTCACCAGAAAGGCGATGTTGAGTGCTACTGCTGAGTCGATAAGATTAAACTTGAGGGCGCGCCGTTTTCCGGCTTCACTGGCTTCAATTTTTCGAGTTTGAACCAATGCAGAATGTAAATACAGGTTATGGGGCATGACTGTAGCACCGATGATGCCAATAGCGATATACAGGGCCAACTCGTTGGGCAACGACGGAATAAAGCCGGCCGAAACCTCTTTCCATTCGGGTTGGGCAATAAATATTTCTAATAAGAAGCATAAGCCAATGATGGCTACCAATGAAATAATGAATGCTTCAAGTTTGCGAATGCCATAGTGCATAAGCCACAGTAACAGCAAGCTATCGAGTAGGGCAAGAGCCACGCCCCACAACAATGGAAGATCGAAGAGCAGCTTTAAGCCGAGTGCGAAACCAAGCACTTCGGCCAAATCGGTGGCGGCAATGGCAATTTCTGCCAAAAACCAGAGGGGCAACCGAACAAAGCGCGGATAGCTTTCACGACAGGCCTGTGCCAGGTCGCGGCCCCGTACTATACCCAGACGTGCACAGTGACTTTGCAGCAGAATGGCGATAAGGTTGGACATCAGTAATACCCAGATCAACGAATAGCCAAAGGCACTGCCGCCGGCAATGTCGGTGGCCCAGTTGCCGGGATCCATGTACCCAACGCTGACCAGGTAAGCGGGGCCTAAGAAAGCCAGCAGCGAGCGCCACCAGCTTTTGCGCCGGGTTTCCACGCTGCTGTGCACATCGTCGAGCGAACGGGTAGAAGCTTTACCGATAATTTTCATGTTAACTTTACTAATATGTTTTGCGCGGTTGTGTGGCTTATGGTCACAGGTTGTTTCTGATTTATGAGCAGCTGCATGCTGCCATCGTAGGCGGCGACGTCAGTAACCAATACATTCACGCCTCGATGCAGCCCCAAGCGCTCCAGATGTTTCAAAAAAGCCGACTGCTGGTCGGCTACGCCCGCTACGATGCCTTGCATGCGGGGTTTTAGTTTGGCCAAGGCTAAAAAGCCGGTTGGAATCATTCGGCCTTTGGCATCAGGGATAGGGTCACCATGCGGGTCCAAACGGGGATAGCCCAGGTAGGCGTCGAGTCTGCTGATCAGCAGTTCAGAATCCACATGCTCCAACAGGTCGGCAACCTGGTGCACTTCGTGCCAGGAAAATTTCAGTTTTTCTACTAAAAAAAACTCCCACAACCGATGTTTGCGGATGACGGCAAGTGCTCGATGCTTGCCTTGACGCGTCAGCTGCACCCCTTGGTAGCGTCGATAATGGATGAGGCCCTGCGCTGCCAGCCGTTGCAACATTCCCGTAACCGAAGCCGGACGCAACCCTAAGGCTTCGGCCAGCTCATTGGTCCAAACCGGCTGTTTTCCTTTCCGCTGGGTGAGGAGGTAGATGTGTTTGAGGTAGTGATCTTCAGCAGAAGAGGGCACCGCTAAAATTTTCTACAAACTTAAAAAAAATTTTAGGAAAAACTAAATTTTATTTGGCTTGTGATGTCGGTATTTGCAGAAGGTTTTTTCTACATTTTGATATTTCAGAAAAGCACTACTTCTTCAACAATACCTGGAGCGATGGCTTCGTGGATCCGGGCGATAAGCTGCGACCGGTTGAACCAAATTTCCTGTCGCAGGGGAGCTGAATTGACACGCAGGTAAAGCTTCTTGTTTCGCAAGCTGATGGTTTCGGTGTACTTCGCGAAAGCAGGCCCAAAGAGCGAAGCCCACTGGCTCCGCAACTGGCGTTCGTAGATCTTCTCTTCGAGGCCCAGCTGCCGGATCAACAGCTGAACAGCTTCCCCAATCGTATAGTCGTTTTTGGAAACCAAGTACTGATCAAAAGTAATATAAGGCTTCAAAATCATCCTACGTGTTTGCGTGTCCCTTAGCTTTGCTGGCCGATTACCGTAGGCGGCATTCAATCCCAAGCAATTTTCGGCACTATGAGATGGCTGGCTCAGTTATTTACTTCCTCGTTAGGCAGAAAGTACGTTATGGCTATTACCGGCTTGTTTCTGTGTTGCTTTTTAGTCGTGCATCTTTCGGCTAATCTTTTAACATTGATTCCAGACGAGGGTAAAACCTTTAACGCATTTGCTCATTTCATGACGCACAACTGGCTGATCCGGCTTTTGGAAATCATCCTGTTTGCGGGATTTCTGATTCACATCGTCCAATCGATTGTCCTGGTGGTGCAGAACCGAAAAGCCAGGCCGGTACGTTATGCGATGCAGGCAGCCCACCCGCAAGTCAGCTGGAGTTCCTTGAACATGGGCTTGTTGGGAAGCCTGATTCTTGTGTTTTTGGTGGTGCACATCGGTGACTTTTTCGTGGATTCACGCTTTAGGCCGGAAAAGCTTGGAGTTGATGATCAAGGTTATGTAAACCTGTATGGCGAAGTCGTACGTGCTTTCAGCAGTTTACCTTATGTCGTGTTTTATGTTTTGGCCATGTTCGCGCTAGGCTTTCATTTGTGGCACGGGTTTCAAAGCGCCTTTCGTTCTTTGGGACTGATGCATCTTCGATATACTCCTGGTATTATCTGGCTTGGTAAGGTTTATACCTTGATCATTTGCGGCGGATTCATTCTGATTCCCGTGTACTGGTATTTCAAACAGCTTTAATCTTTACGGCCTCATGAAGCTGGATCCAAAAATTCCTCCCGGCGATTTAGAAAGCAAGTGGACGCGCTACCGGAGCACGGTTAAGTTGGTCAGCCCCGCCAACAAAAGAAAGTTAGACGTTTTGGTTGTAGGCAGTGGATTAGCAGGCGCTTCTGCGGCAGCGTCACTAGCGGAGCTGGGCTACCGGGTAAAGGTGTTTTGTTTTCAAGATTCCCCAAGACGTGCCCACTCGATTGCAGCTCAAGGGGGAATTAACGCGGCTAAAAATTACCGCAACGATGGCGACAGCGTATATAGGCTTTTTTATGATACGATCAAAGGAGGCGACTATCGGTCTAGGGAGGCCAATGTTTACCGATTGGCCGAAGTCAGCAGCAACATCATTGACCAATGCGTAGCGCAAGGGGTGCCGTTTGCTCGGGAGTACGGAGGGGTGCTTGCCAATCGGTCTTTCGGAGGCACGCAGGTGGAGCGCACCTTTTACGCGCGGGGTCAAACCGGCCAGCAACTGCTCTTGGGCGCCTATCAAGCCTTGCAACGGCAGGTAGGCCAGGGCAATGCGCAGGTTTTCCCCAGGCACGAAATGTTGGAATTGGTGGTGCGTGACGGGCGCGCCATCGGCATCATCGCCCGCAACTTAGTGACCGGCGAATTAGAGCGGCACAGTGGACATGCCGTGGTACTGGCAACAGGGGGATACGGCAATGTGTTCTACCTCAGCACCAATGCCATGGGGTGTAACGTAACGGCAATTTGGAAGGCATACAAGAAGGGGGCTGCTTTTGGAAATCCTTGCTTTACGCAGATTCATCCCACTTGTTTGCCGCAGCATGGCTCCTATCAAAGCAAGCTGACTTTGATGAGTGAGTCGTTGCGAAACGATGGGCGGGTGTGGGTTCCCAAACATAAGGGCGACAAACGACGACCTGCCGATATTCCTGAATCTGAGCGGGATTACTTTCTCGAGCGCAAGTATCCTGCTTTTGGGAATTTGGTGCCGCGTGACATCGCCTCGCGGGCAGTAAAAGAGGTTTGTGATGAAGGGCGAGGGGTAGGGCCAACGGGCCTGGCCGTATATTTGGATTTTTCTGATGCAATTCGCCGTTTGGGGCGGTCTGTAATCGAAGCACGCTACGGCAACCTGTTCGAAATGTATGAAAAAATCACCGGCGACAATCCCTACGAAACGCCTATGATGATTTATCCTGCTGTGCACTACACTATGGGCGGTTTGTGGGTGGACTATCAGCTCAGCACCACCATACCAGGCTTGTATGCCATCGGTGAATGTAATTTCAGTGACCATGGTGCCAATCGGCTGGGGGCCAGTGCCTTGATGCAAGGATTGGCCGATGGTTATTTCATTCTTCCATACACCATAGGGGAATACCTCAGTGGCTTAATCCGCACAGGAAGTATACCGACCACGTACAGCGAATTCGATGCAGCGGAGCGGGATGTTGCCCAGCGAATCGAACGGCTGCTTTCCATTAAAGGGGCTTACACCGTTGACCATTTCCACAGAGAGCTGGGAAAGATCATGTGGGATCACTGCGGCATGGCGCGCAGCCGCCAGTCGCTGGAATACGCCGCCGGTGAAGTAAAGAAATTGCGTGAAGCTTTTTGGCATGAAGTGCGGGTACCCGGCACGGCTTATGAGTTGAATCCCGAGCTGGAAAAAGCCGGTCGCGTCGCTGATTTTCTGGAATTAGCCGCGCTCATTATTCAGGATGCCCTGCACCGGGAAGAAAGCTGTGGCGGGCATTTTAGGGTGGAATATCAAACCGAAGACGGTGAAGCCTTACGGCGCGACGATGAATTCATGTACGTGGCCGCCTTTGAATTTGCAGGTGAAGAAGCCCCGGCCATCTTGCACAAAGAACCATTGAAATACGAAGTGGTTACTCCTTCGCAAAGGAGTTACAAATAAGCCAAGTTGCCAGCAAAACCAACGGATCATGCGTGTAACCCTGAAAGTCTGGAGGCAAAAAAATGCTCAGGATAAGGGCAGGTTTGAGACTTATGAACTGGATCACATAGATGAGCACGCATCATTTCTGGAAATGTTTGATGTGCTCAACGAAAAGCTCATCAAAGAAGGAAAAGATCCGGTGGCTTTTGATCACGATTGTCGCGAAGGGATCTGCGGCATGTGTTCGATGGTCATCAATGGCCGGCCGCACGGGCCCTTACCACGGACCACAACCTGCCAGTTGCACATGCGTCATTTTCGCGATGGGGAAACCATCGTAGTGGAGCCGTGGCGCGCCGGTGCATTTCCGGTGATCAAAGATTTGGTAGTTGACCGATCGGCCTTTGACCGCATCATTGCTGCAGGCGGCTTTATCTCGGTCAATACCGGTCAGGCCGTAGAGGCAAACAGCATTCTGGTACCTAAGGAAAATGCGGACAAAGCCATGAGTGCAGCCGAATGCATTGGTTGCGGTGCCTGTGTAGCGGCCTGCAAGAATGCTTCGGCCATGTTGTTTGTAGCCGCCAAGGTTTCGCATCTGGCCCTGCTGCCTCAAGGGCAGCCGGAGCGCTATAGGCGCGTACGAAACATGGTAGCACAGATGGATAAAGAGGGGTTTGGGGCCTGCACCAACACCAACGCATGTGAGGCAGCATGTCCTAAGGGGATTTCGGTCGCCAACATTGCCAGAATGAACCGAGAATATCTGCGGGCAACCTTATTGGCTGAAGATTAGCGCACTGCCATTTGGGTGAATCCGCAGAGGAGAGATTTGCACTAATTTGCAGGAGTGCAGCGAACGCGTTGGGGAAATCTGCAGCTAAGTGTTCTGATGCTGGTTGTATGTCTCTTCCTTTTCAAGACAGGGACAGCTACACACAACCGGGCAGGGGAAATCATCTACGAACACGTTCAGGGGTTCACCTACAAGGTAACCATCATCACCTACACCAAGCAAAGCTCTGTCTCCGCCGATCGCGATAGTTTGGAAATAAATTGGGGGGATGGCAGACTGGATACGCTTCCGCGAACTAATGGAGGTGGAAACGGCGTGCCTTTAGGCAATGATATCAAATACAACGAATATGTTGGATATCACACTTATCCTGCCATCGGAACCTATGTGATTTCCGTAACCGATCCCAACCGTATTGCAGGCATCATAAACATCAATGGGGGCAACAGCGTAAACGAACCTTTCTATATTGAAGATACCTTAAGGATTTTAGACCCTGCTTTTTATGGCTACAACAATTCCCCCATCCTACTTAATCCCCCTATAGATTTTGCCAACGTTAATTATCCTTTTGTTCACAATCCTAACGCATACGATCCTGACGGCGATAGTTTGAGCTTTTCTTTTATAGTTCCGCGGAAAGCTCCTAATGTCGCCGTAGCTAACTACGTGGAGCCGCACCTGCTTCCCGGAACCCCGCCGGGAAAAACTTTTACCATCAACCCAGTAACCGGAGAGGTCGTATGGGATGCTCCGTACTTTGCCGGTACCTACAATTTCGCTATTCTGATCCGGGAATATCGAAGCGGCATTTGCATCGGCACCATGGTGCGCGACATGCAAGTTATCGTTGATAACGTGCCCAACCAACCTCCCATCGTCGTCAAGCCCAACGATACGTGTGTCGTTGCCGGGAGCACCCTAAAAATCATCGTCACGGCATCGGATCCCAACACAGGGCAAAAAGTAACGATGACGTCCAACGGTGGCCCCTACGAAGTGGAGCAAAGTCCAGCCACTTTCACAGGCATCACAGGTACCCAACAGGCCACCGGCTATTTTGAATGGAACACCAACTGCAGCCATATCCGGGCTCAGTTTTATCAAGTGGTCTTCAAGGCTACCGACAACTATTTTTTCCCGCTTGTGGATTTGGAAAGCTGGCAAATCCGGGTAGTGGGTCCAGCGCCCGAAGGGGTGGTGGCCACAGCTGAACAAGAACATATTCGAATCTCGTGGCAACAACCCTATGCATGTGCATCGGCCAGTCGGTTTATTGGCTTTTCGGTATGGCGCAAAGAAGGCAGCTTTCCTTTTGTTCCGGACACGTGTGAAACGGGGCTGGCAGAAAAAGGATATGAAAAAATTGCAGAATACCTCAATGGGTATGAATACATAGATAAAAATGTCATACGTGGAAAACAATACTGCTATCGGGTTCTGGCAGAATTTGCCGACAAAGCACTGTCTCAAAATGTACTTATTTACTACAACAACGTATATAGTTTACCTTCTGCCGAAGCATGCGTGCAGCTCAAGAAGTCTGTTCCGATCATCAGTAAAGTCAGTGTACGTGTTACCGACCCGCAAGCAGGTATTCTCGACGTGGGCTGGTCGCCACCCATAGCTGAAGATTTGGATACCTTGCAGAATTTGCCGCCGTATAAATACGTGATTTGGCGCAGCACCGGGGGAAGTGCTTTTCAGCGGGTGGACTCGCTGAGTGCTCCGGCCTTTTATCTGCTTACCGACAGCACGTACACCGATGAAGGGCTGAACACCCTTGCGGAGGGATTTCGGTACCAAATCCACTTTTATGCCGGCCAGCAGTTCATCGGATCCTCAGAGATTGCCTCCAGCATTTATCTGGTTGCCGTGGGCAAGGATGGTCGTGTGGAGTTGAGCTGGTCGCTGGCCGTGCCATGGAACAATCAGTATTATGTGATTCTGCGTCAGAATGCCGCCGGGGGTTTTGATTCCATCGGTACCAGCTTCACCACCTCTTTTGTTGACGATTCTCTGCCCAACGACGTGCGTCAGTGCTATGTGGTGAAAAGTGTTGGCAGCTACTCCGCCACGGATCTGCCCTCACCCATTATCAATTTTTCGCAAGAGGCTTGTGCAGTGCCCATTGATTCCGTGGCACCTTGTGCCCCGGTGCTCCAAGTTTTCAATTCATGCAATTCTTCCGATTTTCCTTATGATGATTTCATAAACGAACTGATCTGGACTCCTTCGGGAGGTGACTGCAGTGATGATGTCACTTACTACTTGATTTATTATGCTCGTGACAAATTAACGCCGCTAGCCTTGTTGGATACCGTTTATGCAGGGATTTCGCTCAGCTACCTGCATCAGTTGGATTTTGGGGTTGCCGGATGCTATGCTGTTCAGGCGGTGGACGATAACGGGAATGTCAGCGCCCTCTCCAACGAGGTATGTACCGAAAACTGTCCCTTCTATGAATTACCCAACGTCTTTACCCCAAACAACGATGGCTTCAACGATCTGTTTACGCCGTTTCTGCCGTTTAAGTTTGTGGACCGAATTGATCTAAAAATATTTGATCAGTGGGGTACGCTGGTTTATGCGACCAATGATCCGATGATCCGGTGGAACGGACGCGAAGGCCACAGTGGTCGAGTACTTCCGGAAGCTACTTATTATTACGTCTGCGATGTGTTTAGCAACAATCGCAAGATAGGCGAGACCCGGTCGGGATTTATTCATTTGTTTCGTTGATAGAAAGAGTACCTTGGTAGGCGCCATTTGTTCAGGTTATGTTCTGTGGCATTGTAGAATGCATCGGTAAAGTGGTTTCGGTAGAGCGCGAACAAGGATCGGTGCGGTTTCGCATTATATCACCGCTGGCTGGGCGTTTGCAAGCCGGACAGAGTGTAGCTCACGATGGCGTTTGTCTTACCGTAACCAACACGGGCCCAGACTGGCATGAAGTAATAGTTACGACGGAAACTCTGCGACGCAGTAACCTGGGCTTGAAGAGTGCCGGAGATGCTGTGAATTTGGAACGGTCGCTCACGCTGCAATCATTTGTGGACGGTCATCTGGTCTTAGGCCATGTCGATGTGGTAGCTCGTTGTCTAAAGATCCGGCAGGAAGGCAACAGCAAGTGGTTGACTTTTGGGGTGCCCAAAAAAAAGTTTGCACCACTGTTGGTGGAGAAAGGATCGGTTTGCTTGAACGGTGTCAGCCTCACCGTGTCCGATTGCTCAACCAAGAAATTTTCCGTGGTAATTATCCCGTACACATTAGAGCATACGACGTTTCAATGGATCAAGGAAGGGGAACTGGTCAATGTGGAATTTGACATCATCGGGAAATATCTGGTCCGTTTTGCTGAGAGGTATAGTAAGATGGATAAAAACAAATAAGGCGCTATCTTAAGAGAAGAAATGGCGCCGACGCCTCGCTATCGTGCATGGCTGCAACGCATACGGCAAAAGGCTGAGCGGGAAAAAACCGACAACCGGCGGTTTTTTCGTTGGCTCAAGAAGGCACGGCCTGTCGGCATGACCAAGTTCTTCCGTTTGGCCCATCAGGAAGCTTTTGCCGATATCGATTGTTTGCAATGTGCCAACTGCTGCCGTACAGCCCTGGCCGTTTTTGAAAAACCAGATATCCACCGCATTGCCCATCACTTGGGCATGAGTGAAGAAGCCTTCATCAAAAAGTATTTGCGGCCCCACCCGGACTATGAATACCTCATCTGCCAGCTTCCCTGTCCCTTTCTAACGCCCGACAACCGATGCAGCATCTACGCCATTCGGCCAACGGGATGCCGGACCTATCCGCCAGCCCGCTTGCGGCTTACCGACGAACAACTTGATGTGTTGCACGATAATGTGCACATATGTCCGGCGGTTAACCGCATCGTGGATCGAGTGAAGCAGCATCTGGCTTTCCGGATGAAATCATAAAGTGTTATTCAAGCCAACGGCAAAACACTTTTTATATGCATGTCTGTTTTCCTAATGTATTGAAGAGCTTAAAGCCGCTTAAACAGTACGCAGCCATTACGGTCCTCTTTGATTTTTGAGGGCAGCCCGGTCAATTTTGCCCATGGCATTGCGGGGCAGGACATCGTAAAAAGCCACAACTGCGGGTTTTTTATATGAGGCCAAATGCTGTCGGCAATACTGGATGATGTCTTCAGCCGTAAGGGGCTTGGTAACGACGACGCAAGCTTTGATCCGTTCACCGAATTCGGCATCAGGAATGCCCACTACGGCACAGTCGGCTACGCCGGGCATTTGAAGCAATACGGATTCAATTTCAGAGGGAAAAATCAATATGCCACCCGATTTGATGATTTCCTTCTTTCTGCCCACGATAAAATAGTTGCCGTTTTGATCGCAACGGCCCATATCGCCGGTTCGGAACCAGCCATTACAAAAAGCGTCGGCGGTGGCCTGGTGGTTTTTCCAGTATTCCTTAAACATATATGGACTTTTAATCCATATTTCACCTATGCTACCAACATCGACATTGCGACCGCTGTCGTCGATGAGGCGAACTTGCACACCCGGCAATGGCTTACCAACGCTGCCGGCCACAGGTGGTTCACCGTATTTATTAGCAAAAATCATCAGCGTTTCAGTCATGCCGGCCCGCTCCAGTAAGGGCAAACCGAAGCGCTCAAAAAAAGCCTGAGCCAGCGGTTGGGGTAAAGGTGCTGATCCGCAAACAAACAGGCGCATGTGCGGAAAGCGGGAAGGGCCCGGCTGTTGAAGCAAACGGTAATACATGGTAGGTACGCCCATAAAAGCCGTGACCTTCTGTTCGTAGAGAGTGTTCAATGTCGTAGCAGCATCGAAACGCGAATGAAACAAAAGCGTACTGCCGGCAAGCAAAGCGGACGCCATGCTGATCAGCAAGCCATGTACGTGATGCAATGGTAAGGCATGCAGCACAACATCGTCAGTGGAAAGCTGCCAAAGGCGGTGTAAGGCAAACAGGTGCGATGTTATCGACGCCTGGCGGTGGGCCACTCCTTTAGGCTGACCGGTGGTGCCACTGGTGTAGAGGATCAGGGCAAGAGCATCAGGAGGAGGATCGGGGCCCACGTAGGGCGTTGCAGTCAGCAGCTCAGAAAAAAATTTCTCCTCATCACGAATAATGATTTTTGGTAATGTGATGCTCTGAAGCTTGGCCGCGTGGGCTTTATCTGTAAACAAGGCTGCCGGCTCGATGTGGCGTAAAACCGGTTGAAGTTCACTGGCCAAATGATGGCTGTTGAGTGGCACGGCAATGATGCCGGTGCGAAAGCAAGCCCAGAGCGTCAGCACGTAGTTAGTGGAAGAAGCCGCATAAAAGGCCAATCGGTCGCCAGGTTGCAGGCCCCGGGCAAGCAATCCGCCGGCCACGCGGTCGATACAATTCAACCATTGAGCGTATGATAAGCGTTGGTGGGCATGGACAAAGGCAATTTTTTCCGGATGCGCCTGTGCCGCGCGGCGAAGTGCCTCAGCCAGCACCATGAACTGCTTCGCGCTTAGATGTTGAACTGAATGCCCTGCGCCAGCGGCAGTGCCGTGCCGAAGTTGATGGTATTGGTCTGTCGGCGCATGTATTGTTTCCATGCATCGCTACCGCTTTCGCGGCCGCCACCCGTTTCTTTTTCACCACCAAAAGCCCCGCCTATTTCTGCGCCGCTGGTTCCGATGTTTACATTGGCAATGCCGCAATCGCTTCCTTCTACAGAAAGGAAGAATTCCATTTCCCGAACGCTGTCCGTAAAGATGGCCGAGGATAAGCCCTGCGGTACGCCATTTTGCAAGTCTATGGCTTCCTGCAGTGTCCGGTATTTCATCAGGTAAAGGATCGGGGCAAAGGTTTCTCGTTGTACGATGGGGGTGTTACCCGGCATTTCGATGATGCAAGGCGATACATAGCAGCCGCTTTCGTAACCGGGACCCTCCAGCACTTCTCCACCAATGAGTACATTACCCCCTTGCTGGCGTGCTTCTTCAATTGCCTTGACAAATTCTTGAACGGCAGCTTGGTCAATGAGCGGGCCGACGTGGTTTTGGGGATCTAACGGATTACCGATGCGCAGCTGCCGATATATGTTGACAAGGCGTTGTTTTACCTCTTCATAGACCACGTCTTGAACGATGAGGCGGCGGGTTGTTGTACACCGTTGGCCACAGGTACCAACGGCGCCGAAGGTGGTGGCACGCAAGGCCAGGTCCAGATTTGCCTGAGCAGAGATGATGATGGCATTGTTGCCACCGAGTTCCAGGATGGTGCGGCCCAGCCGTGCTGCAACCCGCTGGGCTACCTGTTTGCCCATTCGCGTGGATCCGGTGGCCGAGATGAGCGGGATGCGTATATCATCAATCAGGGCATCACCTACGGCTTGCGAACTGCCGGCTATTAAGTTGATGACCCCTTCAGGCACGTTGTTTCGCTGCAATACGGGTGCCAACAGCTTATGCACGGCGATTGCGCACAACATGGTTTTGGACGAAGGTTTCCACACCACCACATCGCCACAAACCAAAGCGATCATCGCATTCCAGCTCCATACGGCCACAGGGAAATTAAAGGCAGTGATGACCCCAACGATGCCCAACGGATGCCATTGCTCAAACATGCGGTGTTGCGGTCGTTCACTGGGCATGGTCAGTCCGTAAAGCTGGCGTGACAGGCCCACGGCAAAGTCACAGATGTCAATCATCTCCTGCACCTCACCCAGCCCTTCTTGGTAACTTTTGCCCATTTCATAGCTGACAAGCATACCCAGCGGTTCTTTATAGAGGCGGAGCTGTTCACCCATTTGCCGGACCACCTCACCACGCTTGGGAGCAGGCCAGGTGCGCCATTGACGAAAGGCCGCTTCAGCAACTTGAATGACGGCTTCGTAGTTGCTTCGCGAAGCTGTCCGAACGGTAGCGATATGCTGACCGTCGGTCGGCGACACAGAAGCGATTTCAGGGCCATCGGTCTCCAGCCATCGCGTGCCAGTACATGCCCCGCTGCACAGGGCTTCTATTTGTAACTTTTCAAGAAAAGCTTTGGAAGGGGCTTGGGTGGTTTCTGCTGCCAGCATAGATTAAATTATTTCACGCAAAGGTAAGGGTAGACAAGCGCCGTCAGCTGAATGTTACATGACTGGCTAGAGTCAGAGCAATGAATCTAATGCCTGGCGTAAGTCATAGATAATATCTTCATAATGCTCGATGCCTACGGAGAGCCGAATCATGCTGGGCGTGATGCCCAACCGTGCTTTAAGGTTCACGTCGACATCGGCATGGGTCATGGTGTAAGGATGTTCTGCCAGACTTTCCGTGGAGCCTAAACTGACGGCCAGCTTAACTAAACGCAAGTTGTTGAGCATGCGAAAAGCCTCGGGCTCACCACCCCGAATGTCAAAAGAAATCATAGCGCCGTAGCTCAAGCATTGTCGGTTGCGGATGTGGAATTGTTCTCCGTCGGAAGGGCCAAGGTTGCCCAGATAGTAAACTTTTTCTACGGCCGGATGACTGCTCAAGAAAGCGGCCACATGACGGGCATTGGCTGCTTGAATGTCCATGCGCGCTTTTAAGGTTTCCAAACTGCGCAGCAAAAGCCAACCGGTGTGTGGGCTAGCCATGTTGCCCAGAAAGGTGCGTAAAGTTTTTACGCGTTTCATGAGGCGACGGCTGCCTAAGCAAGCGCCGGCAATTAAATCACTATGACCTCCAATGTACTTTGTAGCCGAGTACAACACCAAGTCCGCTCCATGTTGCAAAGGATGTTGCCAGAGCGGCCCCATGTAGGTGTTGTCCACCACCAAGACGACCTCGTTGTTGTTTTGGGAAAACCGGCGCGCCAATCGTTTGCAGGCTTCGATGTCTATCAAGGCATTGGTGGGATTAGCTGGTGTTTCTACATAAATCAGGGCCAAAGGATGCTGATCCGGTACATTGCCGATAGCACCCGCAATTTCCTGCTCGTTCATGCCTGCATAGAACTCCAGGACGGCAATGCCGAATTGAGGCAGAATTTTTTTAATGAAGTGATCGGTGCCTCCATACAATGGATTGCTGATGAGAACGGACTGGCCTGGTCGCAAAAACTCCAACAAGACGGTGGTGATGGCTGCCATGCCGCTTTCAAAGACGGCACAGTCTTCGGCTTCTTCCCAAAGCTTCAGGCGATCTTCCAAAATTTCAAGGTCAGGATTGTTGATGCGGCTGTAGATCAAACCCGGAATTTCTTCGCTGCGTGGGGCACGCAGGCCATAGGCTACTTCGAAAAAGGCTTTGCCCTCTTCTGCAGTACGAAAAACGAATGCCGAGGTCTGAAAGATGGGGCACTTAATGGCTCCTTCCGACCATTCGGGGCGATAGCCATACGACATCATCAAGCTTTCGGGCTTCATTTTGTGTTCCATATCGAAAAATTTTTAATGCGAAATGGGAACAAACATAATTTGGCACGAACTCAAAGAGTGGGCGGACAAAGATCACCGTCCGATAATCTGATCAGGGATGCGGAAGGGATTGAGCAGGTCTATTCCAAGATAGAACACGATTCGCTGATGCCATTTTTGATAAAAGGGCAAGGTGAGGACGTGCTGTCGAAAATCTCTGGAAAACAACAGGGGAAGGTAAACTTCAAACAGGTCGGGCACTGGTGCCACACCGATGCCTGAAACATATTGAACTAGGCTGTAATCTGGAGCTGCCGGTGTCGGAGGCGCTAACCCGGCATCGGCAAAGGCAAATAGGGGTGTGAACAACGGCAAAGGCAGTTTTAAATTGGCCGCCAACAACCAGTCATAGGTTTCACCCACGCGCATGCCATTAATCATGCCTTCTACCCGCATGTGCATGCCGCCGTCGTTAAAAACATACAGCTGGCGTGACCAAAGACCGGTGGTTTGCGAACGACCGAAATATATTTTTTCATATCCAATATCATCCAGCCCCGCCGTAGCCGTCAGTTGTGCGGTAAACAGAGGGGTAGCAGGTTTGATTATGTGAAACTGTCCGTAAAGCCGCAAATTGATTCCTTGTTTCTTGCGCGGGTAGACCAGCTTGTAATTCAGCTCACTCAGCACGGCCAATGTGTGATCATCGGCAGAAGTGGACAGCGACAGTTCATTTCGCCAACGCCAGGGATGCAAGGCGTGCCGATCGGACATGTGAAATTCCAGTGAAGAAAAGCTAAGGTGATACCACCGGTCAGGGTTCCAATCATGTAACGGTATTTCTGAAAAGGCGAAGATGTTTTTGGCTACCAACCATGATGAAGAAGTGCTCAAAGCATTAGTTTTTCTTAAATGTATATTGATTTGGTGGTGGAGATGAATGTACCGCAGCAAGCCGTCCGTCTCGTTATTTTGATAATGATACGTGCGGTAGTGGGCGGTAAATTCTAACTTTTCACTAAAGCCGTCACTTAGATAAAAGGGCATGGTGATACCTGCCATGCCCGTAAATCGTTTGCTGCGCAGCCCGAACTGGGGGATTACTACAGCATTAACTTTTTTGGGGGTGAGCACATAGTTGTAAAAAGCCATGCCAGGAGAAAAACCGTCGTAAAGGTTGTAGCCAGCAAGCGGGGTGAAAAATACCTGAGTGCGTCGCGGATGATCGATCGAACCCAACCATTGAAAGCGCAGTGGCTCCAGGGTTCGAAACAAGCCTCGTCGGCGCAGTTCGTTGTTTTTTCGGTTGATCTCGGGCATAGCATATTGAGCATCGATACGAAAGGCATCGTAAACGCCTTCAGGAAACAATACCGGCATCGTGCCTTCGAAGCCACCGTAATATAATGTGCCCACTACCGAATCTTTAACAAGTGCAGAAACGGAAAATGGTCCCTTAATGCGGCCTGTGTTTTTTATCCATAGTTGGGCATAACGGCTGTTTCCAATAGTGAGGGTTGTGTCTTCGCGAAGCAGTTTGTAATCCAGCAAGTCGGTCGAACCGATGTACCGCTGAAAAAACCAGTCCAGCTCTTTTCCTGAATGGCGCCGGAAATATTCAGCTAAATCATCGGGAGAGGGGTGGCGAAAAGCCCATTGCTCATAAAAACCGGCAAACAGGGAATCGAGGTGTTGCTGGCCCAGGTAATCTTCCAGATAAGCAAAACCCAGGGCTACCTTAGTGTAAACGATGGCAAAGTAGTTAAATGAGGTAAAAGAGTCAGCGGGCAGCGAAGCGGGTTGATCGGCGCGTCGTGAGGCTACCACATGATAGATGAGGTATTGGGTGTAGGTTTCCGGATAATCCAGATCCAGAAGCGACCCGCCTTGCAGGGGCAGCTCGGCAGCTATTGTGGACACACCGTACCGGGCTCTCATATATCGATTTTCATAATATGAGTTTATGCCTTCGTCCAACCATGGATAGCGGCGCTCGTCAAAAGCCAGAACGCCATAAAACCAGTTGTGCCCAATTTCATGAGCAATCACGCGATCCAACGTGCGTGCACGGTTGGAAACGGAAACCACCGTGATCATCGGATATTCCATACCCCCGGCGCCGGCCAGCAGGTTTCCTTGCACGACGGTAGCCTGAGGGTAGGGGTAGTCGCCAATCCATTTGGAATAATACCAAAGGGCACTATCCACATAGGTGACAGCCTTTTCCCAAGTTTTTCCCGACTCAGGAAGAAACAAAGCCCATGTGGTCACTTGCCGGCCTGTGCGCGGCAATGTGACCGAACTGCGGCGGACAACGTAGCGCTTGTCGGCAAACCAAGCAAAATCATGAACGTTTTCTGCTACATAATGCAATGTCTTCCATTGTTCCGACGAGGGGGGAACTTGTGGCTCTGACTTTGGATCAGTGAACGAGGGTAATGGCAGCTGACTCAAGCTGTCCAGCCATTGGAGCTCGCGTTTGTTTTGCAGCACCCCTGTGGCTCCCACGACATAATTTCTCGGCAGCGTGATGCGAACCGAATACTTCCCAAATTCACTGTAAAATTCCCCTTGGTCCAGATAGGGATAAGGATGCCATCCGTATCGATCATAGACAGCTGGTTTGGGATACCATTGCGTAATGGCATATTGCTGACGCTTATGACCTAACCGTGACAGCAATAGGGGAATCTTCACGCGAAAGGGTGTAGTGATCACCACGGCTTTGCCGGGAAACAACGGATAGGGCAGCAGCAGCCGGGCCACGTCGGGATGAGGGGAGCTGTATGAAAGATTTGCCGGCACCCCGCCAACTTCAAAGGCTAAACTATCTATGTAACCGCGGTCGGCTTCGTCCAAAAACCAGAACTGGGTGCTGCCGTTACGCAACTGCTGCTGTGCATAAGCAGTGTTGCGACTCATGTAGGCATTTGGATATAGATGAAAATAAATTTCATATAATGTATCGGGCGATTGGTTGCGATAGGTAATGGTAATGTCGCCGTGAAGCATGTGGCGTTGGTCGTCCAGCCGCACTTCAATAGCGTAATCAACCTGTTGTTGAAAGTAGGGGCGATGCTGGCTAAGCGTCTGCCCTGATAACAAAGCGCAAACCGCATAACTCGTCATTGTGATGAGCTTATGTACCGCTTTCATAAGGTGCCCGCAAAGAAATGGATTTTCAAGGGGAATTTTCATGCCCGGCTCATGGAGCGTAATCCCTAAAGCAAGGTTATGATGAAGAAAAAGGGTATTTAACTTTTTGGGTGATGGCGAATTTTTATACTTTAGAACCGGTAAGGCATTTTTGTTCAAAATTTGTAGCGGCATGGATGACAATTTTGAATACGAAGAGGAGCAGCCGCTCAATATAGACGCTGTCGTGGCACGTTTTGAAGAAGGGCTGAGCAAACAGCGGCCGGAGTTTTTTGATGTTGCCACTTACGAAAGCTTGATTCGCTATTATGAGAGCCGCCAACGATGGCAGCAGGCATTGGAAGTAGCGGAATGTGCCTGTGCCCAACATCCCTTCTCGCCGGTATTTGTCATCAAAAAGGCCACGTTTCTTCTGGTGCTTAAAAAGTATGAGCAGGCTGAAGCGTTGCTCGACCAGGCTGCTCTGCTGGATCCTTCAGACATATCGGTGGCCATTCTGCGCAGTGATATGTATTTGCAAACCAACCGGAAGCAGCAAGCAATTTCCTGTTTGGAAAAGGCTATCGAAACCACCGATGATTTAGAAGATCGCGAAGAGTTATTGTTGGAGCTGGCAGACATTTACGAAGAATGCGATGAGTTTGAGCTTTTGTATTCGACGTTGGAACGTGTGCTGAAACTAAATCCCCGAAACCAGGAAGCGCTGAGCCGTATGTGGTATGCCGTTGAATTATCCGGCTATTACGAAGAGAGCATCCGGCTGCATCAATGGGTGATTGACCAGGATCCTTATTCTTATTTGGCCTGGCACAATCTGGGAAATGCCTACTATGACTTAGGCCGCTATCACGATGCGATTGAAGCCTTTGGTTTTGCAACGGCCATCAATGAAGATTGGGACCTCTCATACCGAGACTGTGGGGATGCTTATCTGCAGCTCAAGCAATACCGCAAGGCCATCGAGCAGTTTGAGTTGGCCATCAAGGCTTCTAAGCCCTATGAAGAATTGCTGTGCGCCATCGGATTCTGTTATGAAAAATTAAAAGAATACGAACGTGCCCGGGGGTACTACCGAAAAGCTATTCAACAAGATCCGCGGCATCACGAAGCGTATTTTCGTTATGGCGAAACCTACCGTAAAGAGCGCAATTGGGGTAGAGCCATTCAATACTATAAGAAAGCTCTGCGGATCCAGCCGGCGCGCGCTGAATATTTGGTTGCGCTGGCCGGTGTGTATCAGCAGATCGGCGATGGGGCCGCTTTAGTGCACACCAGCCAACTGTTGGCGCAACTGGAAGTTTCCGCCAAGACCAAAACACATTACGAAAAAGTGATCCATCTGCTGATCGAGCAGCAGTGTTATCAGGAATCCTTGGAACTCTTGGATCACGTCACGGCCGAATTAGGCACGTTGGCCTCTTTCCCATACTTGCGTGCAGCAGCACTCGTGTATTTGGGGCGCCGGCGCGAAGGGTTGGGCTGGTTGGAATTGGGTTTGAGCAGGCATTTTAGAAAAGTTAAAGTGTTTTTTCGCCTTTGCCCTCATTTACGCCGCGATCCCGTAATAGTGGCTTTGGTGCAGCGCTACGTGGACGGAGCATAAGCTCGGCCGCATCCGCCAATGTACTTTTGCCTCACATGCTTACGCTATGCTGGATTTTGTAATACGTCGTCTGCCTGCTCGCAGCGTTAAACCGCGGGAAGTAGGCCTGACTATGGTCATGGATAAAGGACTTAGCGTTCAGGAAACAGAGAATTTTCTCAGCGTAGCACATCCATACGTGGACGTGGTTAAGCTCGGATTTGGCTCTGCAGCTATTTCGCCCAACCTCAAAGAAAAACTCAGCGTATATCGGCGCTATGAAGTGCCTGTTTATTTCGGGGGCAGCCTTTTGGAGTGGTTTTACGCCCACCAAGCCGTGGACGAATACGAGCGTATCCTAAAAGACTTTGGCCTTACTTACGTGGAAGTCAGCGATGGAACCCTTGAAATTCCCCATGAAGAAAAATGTCGGCTTATCGAACAGCTGGCCCGCACCTACACGGTGTTTTCTGAGGTGGGCTCTAAGGATGCCGATAAGATTCTTCCTCCTTACAAATGGATTGAGCTGATGAAGCGCGAGTTAAACGCGGGCTCACGCATGGTCATAGCTGAAGCTCGTGAGGGGGGAAATGTGGGTATCTATCGCGGAACCGGTGAGGTACGCCAAGGCCTTGTTGAGGAAATCCTTACCCAGATTCCCGCAGAGAAAATAATTTGGGAAGCGCCTAACAAAAGCCAACAGGTATTCTTCATCAAACTATTAGGCCCCAACGTCAACTTAGGAAACATTCCTTACCAAGAAGTTATCGCGCTGGAAACCTTACGGGTGGGTCTGCGCGGCGATACCATGCGTATGTTTTTGGTTTCCTGATTACCTTACATGCATGTTGGCAGAGCGCCATTTTGGTCTCATAGGTAAGCCTCTGGACCATTCCTTTTCGCGACAATTCTTTACCGAAAAATTCAGGAAACTGGGTTTGCCGCATTGCCGTTATGAAAATTATCCCATCGCGTCGGTAGCGCTTATGCCAACGTTGTTTAAATCTGACCCCTTCCTGGAAGGCCTCAACGTTACCGTGCCGTACAAGGAACAGGTGATTCCTTATCTCGATGAACTGGACGAGTCGGCCCGACAAGTAGGTGCTGTCAATTGCATCCGGCGCGTGGGTGCGAAGCTTATCGGTTTTAACACGGATGTGTTCGGATTTGCAGAAGCGGTGCAGCCTCTGCTGAAACCATGGCATCGGGCGGCACTGATTTTGGGAAGCGGTGGTGCAGCCAAAGCCGTAGCTACGGCACTGCGCCACTTCAACATCAGTTATCAAGTGGTATCGCGTACGGCGGGAGAGCACGTCATCACTTATGCCGACTTAAATGTGCCTTTAATGCATCATTACCTGCTGATCATAAACACTACTCCGTTGGGCATGTATCCTGACGTGCACAGCATGCCTCCTATTCCTGTTCACGGCCTGACGCCGCAGCATTTGGTTTTCGATCTGATCTACAACCCTCAAATAACCCGGCTGATGAGCGAGGCCATACGCGTTGGTGCTGCAGTATGTAATGGGTGGAATATGTTGGTGTTGCAAGCCGAAAAAAGCTGGGAAATTTGGAACCAGTCCTTTCAGGGCTGATTTGGCTTGCCTGAGTTATTCATGCATTTTTGTATGTATGAATGAATGGACATGGATTGCATTTGCTGCAGGTTTGTTGATTGGTGCCTTAGTGTCGGGGCTGTGGGTCCGCACCCGCATGCGCCAGTGGACCCATGGTTTGCTTCAGCAGGTTGATAAAGAAAAAGAGCTGGCCGCCTATCGTGCGGCACAAGCCGAAAAGGAGCTCACTGAGTCAAGAGCGCGTGTTGAGCTTCTGCAGGCGCAGCTCATGCAGCTTACTGCAGATCTCAGTCAAGCACGCACGCAGGTAAACCAATTGCATGAGTTCTTGGAAAATGAGAAAAAAGAAAAACAAGAACTCAACGAACGCTTGATGCAGGGCTTTGAAGTTGTCGCGCATCGCATTTTAGACCAGACCGGTAAAAAACTCAGTGAGCAGCAGCAGAAAGATCTGGAACAGGTCTTGCAGCCCTTGCGGGATCGCTTATCGGAATTTCAGCGCGTCGTTCAGGAAACCTATGATAAGGAAAAACGCGATGTGTTGTCGTTGCAGGAGCAGGTACGTTTATTGCATGAGCAAAACAGGCGCATCACCGAAGAAGCCCATAACCTCGCGCGCGCTTTGAAGGGCGACACCCGACAGCAAGGAAAATGGGGAGAACTCATCCTGGAGCGCATTCTGGAATTTGCCGGCTTGGAGCAGGGATTGGAGTATACACTTCAGCATAGCTACAGGAACCGCCACGGTGAACTCATCCGGCCTGATGCCGTCGTATTTCTGCCCGAGCAAAAGCATTTGATCATCGATGCCAAGGTTTCCTTGAATGCATATGAGCGGTTCGTCAATACCGACTCTGAGGAAGAAAAGCAAAAAGCACTTCAGGACCATGTGCTTGCCGTGCGCCATCGCGTCAAAGAGCTCTCTGATAAAGAATACTTTACCGGCCAGGAGCTTCGTTCGCCGGAGATGGTATTTATGTTTATCCCTGTTGAATCTGCATTCATGGAGGCCCTTCGTGCCGACGGCGAATTGTTTAACTATGCATGGGAGCGCCGCATTGTGTTGGTGGGCCCCAGCACCTTATTGGCTACCTTACGTACGGTGGCCAATCTCTGGAAAATCGAAAAGCAAAACCGTAATGCTCAAGAAATAGCGCGCCTGAGCGGAAAACTCTACGATAAACTCTGTGGCTTGCTTTCAGAGCTGGAAAACTTGGGGACGGCTCTGCGCAAGGCCGAAGATGAATACAATAAGTTTTGTGCGGGACTTACCAGTGAACGCGAAAATGTACTGCGTTTGGCTGAGCGCATCCGGGGCATGGGCGCCAATGCCACGAAAAGATTGCCCGCCGCGTTTCAAGAACCTGCTGCACCTGAAGAACAACAGCAAATTGCGCCATCCGCCGGCCAGCAACCAACGGACGCTCAGTAAGCACTGCCCGTCATTCCATATTTCGCCAACAGCAGTGTGGCAATGACAGTGCCCACCAAGTGATACGAAATGTCAATAATCCAGATACTGAGGGGGCGACGCTGCACGTTTAATGTGCTTCCGACCAGACCACCGACCATACCCGCAATCAAAATGTAAGAACGAACAAAGCAGTCACTCATCTCTTTGCAGCGGATGGCATTAAGCATCAACCCCACAACGGTGCAGATGACAAACAGCAACCCAAACTGGAAAACCAATTGAAGGATGCCTCCAAAGGTTCCATTGCCTTTTGACTCTCCATTATGCTCGGGTCCACTCACCGGAATCAGGCCCCATTTAAAATGGCCTGTTTTCAGCTGAAGAGTCTGTACCCAAAAACGACCAAAGAGCAACCTGTACCAAAGGTATCCGAGGGCCAAATAAATGCCGGCGGTGGCTACCACCATCGGCCAGTTGAGGTAAAGGATTGCGTTTTTCATATGCTGCTTTGAGCGGCAAGGTACTAAACTTTGTTCAGGCTTGCTATTCGCTGTGCACAGTCTGTTTTTCCACATCGGTCAAAAAGCAGGCTTCCCTGTTATTTTTGTTCTATGCGTGCTGTTGCCGATTCGGTATCGTTCGATAATACGGCAATAGCTTTTGCGCACCTGAAGGATAAAGACCTCGAACGGGCATTCAGAGTTTATCAGCTCATCAACATCAGGCCCCTTACATGGCTGGGCACACGACTTACCCCGTGGGCAATTCGCATGGGCCTTCCCGTCAAAAGTCTCGTGCGCTCTACTTTGTTTCAGGTATTCTGTGGAGGTGAAACACTGCAAGCCTGTAGCTACGTCATCGACCGATTGAGCAAATACGGGGTCTATACAGTTTTGGACTATGGAGTGGAAGCCAAACAAGACGAAGAAGAATTTGATCGCACACTGGCCAACATCCTGGAGGCCATTCGGTTTGCCGGTCAGCGTCGGCATGTACCGTTTGTCAGCGTGAAGGTAACCGGCATCTGTCGTTTTGCTTTGCTTGAGAAATTACACCAAAGACATTCTCTGTCCGCTTCCGAACAGCAACAATGGCAACGTGCGCAGGAGCGACTGGCGCAGATCTGCACGTTGGCACAACAACAGCGCGTTGGGGTGATGTTGGATGCTGAAGAGTCATGGATTCAAAACCCCATAGACGAGCTGGCGGACTTGTTGATGCAGCGCTTCAATCGTTCCGAAGCCGTCGTGCTTAACACATTTCAACTTTATCGGCACGATCGACTGGCATTTCTCCATGATAGCTTCGAACGGGCCCAACGGGGCGGGTATTTACTCGGGGCCAAGCTGGTGCGCGGGGCGTACATGGAAAAGGAACGACGGCGTGCCAAACGTCTGGGCTATGCCTCGCCCATTCAGCCGGACAAAAAAGCGTGTGATCGTGACTTTAACGAAGCTGTTCGCTTCTGCATCGAGCGCCTCTCGTCAATCTTCCTGTGCCTGGCTTCTCATAACGAAGAAAGCAACATGCTGGCTGTCCGCCTCACGCAGCAATATCGAATGCCGCCGGATCACCCTCATTTACTCTTCTCTCAGCTTTATGGCATGAGCGACAACATCACCTTTAATCTGGCTCATGCCGGATTTCGGGCTTCCAAATATGTTCCTTATGGGCCCGTACAAGAAGTTATTCCCTATCTGATGCGACGAGCTCAGGAAAACACTTCGGTTGGGGGCATGACCAGCCGGGAGTTATTGCTGTTGCGCCGCGAACGGCAACGACGTAAAACACAAGCACATGGAACAGTATCATGATTTTTTAAGACACATTCTGACGTCCGGTATTCAAAAGCACGACCGCACCGGCGTAGGCACGCTGAGCATTTTTGGCTATCAGATGCGGTTTGATTTAAGCAAAGGATTTCCCCTGGTCACCACCAAAAAAGTACATTTTAAAAGTGTGGTGTACGAGCTCTTGTGGTTTTTGCGAGGTGATACCAACATCAATTTTTTGCGCCGCCATGGAGTAACCATCTGGGATGAATGGGCTGATGCCAACGGAGATTTGGGACCGATATACGGCAAACAATGGCGAAGCTGGCAAGCCCCTGATGGCCGCACCATCGACCAGCTTGCACAAGTCGTTCATTTGATCCGTACCCAGCCGGATTCGCGACGACTTGTGGTTAGCGCATGGAATCCTGCCGACTTGGAACACATGGCCTTACCCCCTTGTCACGTGCTGTTTCAATTTTATGTAGCTCAGGGAAAACTCTCATGCCAGCTCTATCAACGCAGTGCCGATGCTTTTCTCGGAGTTCCCTTTAACATCGCATCTTATTCCTTGCTGACGCACATGATCGCGCACGTTTCAGGTTTACAGGTCGGTGAATTCATACACACCTTTGGTGATGCCCACATCTATTTGAATCACCTCGAACAAGTGCGCCAGCAGCTCGGCCGTTCCATCAGACCATTGCCCCAGATCAGGTTTAATCCGATGGTTTCTGACCTGTTTGCCTTTACTTATGACGATATAGAGCTGCTGAACTACGATCCTCATCCGCCCATCAAGGCGCCCGTTGCCGTATGATAATAACCATAATCGTAGCCGCCTCACAAAACGGAGTGATTGGTCGAAACAATCGGTTGCCCTGGCATCTGCCTGCTGACCTGAAGCGGTTCAAACAAATTACAGTCGGTCATCACATCATCATGGGCCGCAACACCTTTGAATCCATCGGACGCCCCCTGCCTAAAAGAGTGAACATTGTCGTAACACGTCAGCCCGATTATCAAGCCCACGGATGTGTGGTCGCCCACAGTTTGCAGGAAGCATTGGAGTATGCGCGACGTGCCGGCGAAACCGAATGCTTTATCATAGGTGGTGGCGACTTGATACAGGCAGCCTTGGTTTGGGCCGATCGGATCTTGCTCACGCGCGTGTTCCACGACTTCGAGGGCGATACCTTCCTGCCTCAAATCAATGAAGAAGATTGGGAATTGATTTCGGAAGAACGTCATCTTCCCGATGCCCACAATCCATACGCTTATGCATTTTTTGAATACCGCCTGGCACATGCCGGTGCTAAATCTGCCCGACCATCAAAAGAGTCATGATCCTGCTGCATGGAGTGCGGTAAAATATCTTTCTTTGTAAACCGTCCTTGTTCACTTTAAAAAATCTTAACATCATGAGAAAAACTGCTGCTTTACTATCCTTTCTTCTGCCCTTTGCCACGCTGGCTCAGACGGCCGATCAGATCATTCAGGAATATCTGAGGGCTATTGGGGGGTTGGAAAAATTAAAAAAAGTGCAAACTGTTAAAATGACTGGAAATTTCGTACAGGGGACATTAACCATTCCCATGACATTGTACCAGAAGCGGCCCAACATGCATTTGGTAGAAGTCACGTTTCAGGGCATGACCCAAAAAATTGCTTACGACGGTAAAGAGGCATGGTCTATCGATCCGTTTCAGGGGCGCACCGTAGCGGCTAAGTTGGATGCCGACCAAACCAAGCAACAGCGTTTCCAGGCCGACATAGACGGGCCTTTGGTCGATTATGCCGCCAAGGGCTACAAGGTGGATTATGTGGGTAAAGAAACCATAGACGGTGTGCCGGCGTTTCACTTGCGCCTTACAACGCAGGAGGGAGATATCTATGACTATTTCTTTGACGAAGAAACGTATCTTCTGATTAAGGAAAAATCTAATGTAAAAATGCAGGACGGTAGCGTGGAAAGCCAGGAAATAAATTTCAGTGATTACAAAGAAATCAATGGGCTGCTCATTCCTCATTCCATGGAAATGGTCGGCGAGTTTCAGGGGCAGAAGTTTTCCAGCTATATCAACATAGAATCCGTAGTCCACAACGTGCCGTTGGACGAATCCATGTTCCGCATGCCGGAAAAATGAACCTGTCCTTTTTCCGCTGCTGCAATACCATGTCGTGGAGCATAAATACCGTCAGCTGCCTGTGGTGGTGTTTCATTGTGCCACCCGCTGCGGCTCAGTACGTAGATCCTGCCCTGTTGGGCGACATCCGCTTTCGCAACATCGGGCCGGCCGTCATGAGTGGGCGGGTGGCCTGTCTGGACGTGGTGGCGGCAGATGGTAAAACCATTTATGTTGGGGCAGCCAGTGGTGGGGTATGGAAATCAGATGACTTCGGCGTAACCTTCAAGCCGGTCTTTGATAAATACCCCCAGTCTATCGGCGCCATTACCATTGATCAGCGCCACCCCGATACCGTTTGGGTAGGCACCGGTGAAGGGTGGGTTCGAAACAGCGTTTCTATCGGCACCGGCATATACGTGACTACCGACGGAGGCTTGAGCTGGAAGCATCGGGGACTGGACAGTACGGAGCGGATTGCACGCATCATCATACATCCGCAAAATCCTAATATCATCTATGTCGCTGCTCTGGGCGCGCTATGGGCCGATAGCCCCCACCGCGGCGTGTATCAATCCACCGACGGCGGAAGCACATGGCAGCGCATGTTCTATGTAGATGAAAAAACCGGCTGCGCTGACTTGGCTATGGATCCTTCTGATCCCAACGTGCTTTACGCGGCCATGTGGCAATTTCGTCGAAAGCCATACCATTTTCAGTCGGGTGGGCCAGGCAGTGCGCTCTATAAAACTACCGACGGCGGCCGCACCTGGCGTAAGCTCACGGTTGGTTTGCCTCAGGGAGAACTCGGCCGCATCGGCATTGCTGTTTCACCCGTAAGGCCCAACATTGTTTTTGCCAGCGTGGAATACGAGCAGTCCGCCATTTTCCGCTCGTCAGATAAGGGTGAAAGCTGGCAACGGCGGGGCACACACCTGAACGTCATCGAGCGGCCCTTTTATTTTCAACGTTTATGGTGCGATCCGGTTGACACCAACACCATTTATAAAGCGGGCTTCAATCTCATCATCTCACGCGATGGCGGATTGTCGTTTACGACCATCGGCGGCGGACATGGCGACGACCACGACCTGTGGACCAATCCCCGCAACCCCGACCAGCTCGTCATCGGTACCGATGGAGGGGTGTATATCTCTAACAACAAAGGCGGCAGTTACTATTTGTGTCGTAGCCTTCCGATAGCACAATTCTATCGCATCAGTTATGATATGGAAAATCCATATAATATCTATGGAGGCTTACAGGACAACATGAGCTGGTATGGCCCATCGAGAACCAACACATCGGGCATCCTTTCCAAGCACTGGACCCCCTTTAGCTATGGCGACGGCTTTTGGTCGTTTGTGGACCCTTCCGATCCAAACATTGCCTACACCGAAATTCAAGGTGGTGTCCTGTACCGGTACGATAAACGGACAAAGATTTTAAAAGAGTTGACCCCCGCTGCACCGCCAGGAGAGCCCCGATATCGTTTCAATTGGAACACCCCTTTTTTGCCCAGTCGGCACAACCCGAAGAAGCTCTTTTTGGGTAGTCAATATGTTTTGGTGTCATATGATAGGGGGGAGAGTTGGAAACGCATTTCCCCGGATCTAACCACCAACAAACCGGAGTTTCAGCAGCAGGCAGCTTCGGGAGGTGTTACACTCGATAATTCAGCTGCGGAAAACTATTGCTCTTTATTCTACATTGCCGAATCACCGCTCGACAGCAACATCATCTGGGCGGGAAGCGATGATGGTCAGCTTCACCTCACGCGCGATGGCGGCCAAACGTGGATCAACCTCAGCAGAAATTGGGCGAACCTGCCACCATATCCTTGGATTACGTGCATTGAACCCAGTCGCCATCAAATTGCTACGGCTTATGTAACGTTGGACTATCACATGTGGGGAAACATGAAGCCTTACGTGCTCAAAACAGAAGATTGGGGCCAGACGTGGACATTAATCAGCAATGATTCTATTAAGGGTTTTTGTCATATAATTCGTGAAGATCTTGTCAATCCCAATTTGCTTTTCGTAGGTACTGAGCTGGGTCTATTTTTCAGTATTGACAGGGGAAAAAATTGGTCGGGATTCAACCATCAGCAGAACCTGCCGCCCGTGCCGGTTCGCGACCTGGCCATCCATCCGCGTGATCAGGAGCTGATCGTAGGAACACACGGCCGGGGCATCTATATCCTGGATAAATTGGAATTGAGTCTGTTGCGGCAGCTGACGCATTCTTTGTTTGAACAAAAGATTGCGATACTGGCCGTAGCCGACCATGAAGTATCCCTTAGAGGAATTGATTTTTCCTACATGAGTGAAGACGAGTTCAGTGGCACTAACCCTTCAACCGATGCACGTATTGCTTATTACCTCAAAGACCGGCAATTGGTTGGAGAGGTACGCATTGAAACGCTCGACAGCTCAGGTGCTGTAGTCAATCATGTCCCCGGTGGGAAACGCAAAGGCATCAATATTGTAACCATACCAACCAGTTACAAGCCGCCGCAGGTACCGCCGGCACCTCGACTGGCACCGGCAGCCATAGCTGGTCCTCGCTTGCCGGAAGGTACTTACCGGGCTCGCCTCATCCGGCATAAAGACACTTTTTATGTAACCTTTCGCATTTATCTGCCCATTCAGGCACCTTATACGTCCAGTGAGCGAGCCTTGCGGCATCAAGCCTTGATGACATGCTACAACCTGTTTGATGACCTCAGCTACACCGTGCACAGCGTTTTGGCTTTGCAAGAACACATCAAGCAGTTGCAGAACGAGGCGCGCAGCACTGCTGCGTTAAAAAAGAAATTGTTGGTCTTTGAAAAAGAGTTGGATGCTTTGCACAGTACCTTGGTCAACCGTGCAGAAGGGGTCGTACAAAGTGAAAACGCCAACCGTGTACGGGAAAATCTTTCCGACACCTATGGTATGATCCTGGGCTACGAAGGTCCACCCGGATCAAATACTTTAGAGCGTGTGGCAACACTCAAAGCAGAGGTAGCTGCTGCCGAGCACAAGCTGCAGCAGTTGTTGAACCGTTACCTTCCGGACATCAACAAAGAGCTTAAACGTGCCGGTTTACCCCTCATGCAGCGGATCACACCAAACAAGCCATCCAACATCAAATAGTTCCTTTTTTAATTTATCGTGTAACTTGCCAGAAAAAATTTAATATGCCCAGCCGACGCAAATTTTTACGCCAAACGGCGCTGGCCGCAGGCAGCGGATTGTTGGCTGCTGCTTGGGATGCGAAGCAGGCGATAGCGCAAGTTGCTCAAAGCACTTCACCACAAGACCACATCGTTTTGTCTACATGGGACTTTGGGCTTAAAGCCAACCGAAAGGCCATGGAAATTTTAATGTCGGGAGGCCGTCTGCTGGACGCTGTAGAAGAGGGGGTCAAGGTAGTCGAGGCTGATCCTCAAAGCACTTCAGTGGGGCTTAACGGCTATCCCGACCGCGACGGCTACGTCACGCTGGATGCCTGCATCATGGATGAGGAAGGCAATGCCGGATCCGTCACCTACCTGCAGTATATTGAACATCCGGTAAGTGTGGCAAGATTAATTATGGAAAAAACTCCTCATGTAATGTTATCAGGCCGGGGAGCTTTGCGCTTTGCACTCGATCATGGGTTCAAGATGAAAAAGGGCCTTAGCCCGCAGGCACGAGAAGCATGGGAAGCCTGGAAAAAGAAAACCGGATATGTGCCCAGGCCTGTCTCGGGCGATCACGACACCATAGGTCTTATTGCCCGCTCTGCCGACGGAAAACTGGCCGGTGCCTGCACCACCAGCGGCTTAGCCTTTAAAATGCACGGCCGGGTTGGTGATTCGCCCATCATCGGTGCCGGCCTTTACGTGGATCCTTTGGTAGGCGCCGCCACAGCTACCGGAGTAGGCGAGTACGTCATCCGCATCTGCGGGTCGCATACCATCGTGGAATTGATGCGGCAGGGCGTGCCGCCTCAACAGGCTTGCCTGGAAGCACTAAAGCGCATTGTCGTGCGGCACAAAAAACTGGACAACGTTCAAGTAGGCTTTTTGGCACTACATCGCACCGGCGCCTATGGCGCTTATGCCTTGAGGCCAGGGTTCCAATATGCGCTTTCCGTAGGTGCCAGCCACGAACTACACGCAGCACCGTTCATGTTTGACGAATAGAAAACTAACTCAACCAGGGGTCATTAGCTTCCTGAGCAATAAATAGATAGGATATCCTAATACCAACAATGCTGCGCCCACAAGGCTATTTGTAGGATCGCTGATCACAATGCTGATCGTGACACCGACTTGCATGGCAATGAATACGGATGGAATCCAGGGATACCAGCGAATGCGATAGCCTTCCTGGTCGTCGCCCACATTTCTTTTGCGGAGAATAAAAATGCTGTAGGCAGCAAAAGCCAGGGCCAGCGTATCGTTGAACATTACGTAGTTGAGAAGGTTGTCATAATTCTGCAAAAGCAGAAACATGGCCACAACGAGGATGCAAAAAAACGCCAACGTAAATTCCTGTACCTGCTTTCGTTGATGGACGTGATGAAAACGCATGGGCAAAACACCCTCTTGGGCCATTGCATAAAACACGCGAGGAACAAACAGCAGGGCAGCGTTCACATAGCCCAATACAGAGAGGAAAATGGCAATTCCGGCAAAGGCGCTGCCTGCATCGCCCATCATCCGACGGGCCAGCGCCTCGGCGACCAGGGGAGCTTGTTTTAGCTGCTCGAATCCCAAAACATACACATAAGTAAAATTTATTAATAGATACAAGGCTACGACGATCAACATGGCCAGCAAGATGCCGCGCGGTATGGTTCGGTGCGGGCAATGGGCATCGGCACCAAGATTGGCGGTGTTTTGGTATCCCCCGTAACTAAAATAAACGCCCACCAACGCTGTGCCTACTGCCAAAAACCACGTTTTTGGGTCGGCAGACGTATAGGAAAGGTTGGTTGGCATATGGGATTCCGGTGAGGCCAGCACCAGAGCACTGATCAAGACAAGCACCAATACGATTTTGACCAGGCTCAGCAAGTTTTGGGTCATGCTTCCAGCCTTAATGCCCAAATAGTTAATTGTGAAAAGCACCCCAATCACCCCTACGAACATGATCTTTTCCGAGGCGGGTTGCTGTAGCTGAACAGGAAGTATTACGGGCGCCAGGTATTGAACACCAGTAAACGTGACGGCAGCCACAGCACCAGCCGTGAGCAAGATGTACGTCCAGATCAGCATGAAAGCCAAGGCCGGTGAATAGCACAGCGAAAAAATGCGGTAGAACCCTCCGGCCACCGGCAGCCTTGACCCGATTTCAGCGAACGTCAATGCCCCACAAAAGGCCACGAGGCCCCCAACCACCCATACGAGAAAGAAGTTAAACGCATTGCCTGCTTGTTGGGCTACGATGGCAGGATTGCGAAAAATGCCAATACCAATGACCATACTAACCACAATCATGGTCACATCAAACAACTTCAAGGTTGGCCGGATGGTCATGGGATATCTACTCAGCGAACCGTTTAATAGGCAATGGCAAACCAAGCCTGAAGGTGCGATGGCTTGCCGCTGTAAATGCATTTGCCGGGCACCGGTTGCTGATCGAGAGGAATGCAGCGAATGGTCGCTTTGGTTTCTTCTTTGATAGCCAGTTCGGTTTCGGTAGTGCCATCCCAGTGGGCTACAATGAAGCCTCCTTTTTCTGTAAGCACTTTTTTGAATTCGTCGTAAGATTGAACGTAGGTGGTATGCGCTTCACGAAATTGCAAGACTCGCCGGTACATATTATGATGAATGTCATCTAACAAAGTTTGGATGCGCGTGCTCAGCCCCTCCATCGGCACAATTTCCTTGGTCAAGGTATCGCGACGTGCCAGCTCTACGGTGTTTTGTTCTAAGTCTCTGGGACCTATGGCTATGCGCAACGGCACGCCTCGCAATTCATATTCGGTGAACTTCCATCCCGGCTTTTGTTGGGGGTCGTCGTCGACACGCACGCGTATTTGATGAGCCGTCAACTCCGATTTCAGGCGGTGGGCAACCTGGCTGATTTGCTCCAGCTGCTGCGAACTTCGGGCAATGGGAATGATGACCAGTTGGATGGGAGCCACCCGCGGCGGCAAAATCAATCCGTGGTCATCGCCGTGCGCCATAATAATGGTGCCTATAAGTCGGGTAGACACACCCCACGACGTGGCCCATACATACTCTTGCTGATTGTTTCGATTGGTAAAGGTTACGTCGAAAGCCTTGGCAAAATTCTGACCTAAGAAATGGGAAGTGCCGGCCTGAATGGCCTTACCATCCTGAACCAATACTTCGATGCAGTAGGTGTCTTCCGCTCCGGCAAACCGTTCGGCAGCGGTCTTGACACCTTTAAGCACCGGCAAAGCCAGCCAATGCTCGGCAAAGTCGGCGTAAACGTGCAACATGCGGCGAGCTTCTTCTATGGCTTCTTCGCGTGTGGCATGTGCGGTATGCCCTTCTTGCCACAAAAACTCGGTGGTGCGCAAAAACAGGCGCGTGCGCATCTCCCAGCGCACAATGTTGGCCCACTGGTTGATCAGCAAGGGCAGGTCACGGTACGAACGAATCCAACTCTTGAATGTGTTCCAAATCACCGCTTCAGAGGTGGGCCGTACCACAAGTTCTTCTTCCAGTTTTGCTTCCGGATCTACCATTAGCTTGCCCTTATGCTGCGGATCGTTTTTTAGCCGATAATGGGTTACAACGGCACATTCTTTTGCAAAGCCTTCTGCATGGCCTTCTTCTTTTTCGAGGAAACTTTTAGGAACAAACAGCGGGAAGTAAGCATTTTGGTGTCCTGTTTCTTTGAACATTTGGTCCAGTTGCCTTTGTATGTTTTCCCATAATGCATAGCCATAGGGCTTGATAACCATGCAACCACGAACGGCGGAGTAATCGGCCAGCCCACTTTTCAGTACCAGATCGTTGTACCATTGGGCGTAATCTTTCGCACGGGGTGTAACCGACTTTATTTCAAATTCTTTGTTGGCAGATCGTTCGCTCATGGCTTATTTTGGCATGAAGATTGAACTTTCTGGGTGAAAATACCTGAAAAATTCAACGAACGTAAAATTGAACGGATTGCTCACCTAAAAACAGTCGGGTTATGAAGCCGTTGCTTTCCCTCCTTGCAGTAGCGCTGATCGCAGCCTCTTGTTCTACAAGTCAAAAAAGTGCACGCGTCGCTAGCGACGATGTTTACATCAGTAAGTCCACACCAAGCGGCACACCGGCTCAAACCCAGCAGCCCGGTGCCAAAGGTGATTACCCCGACAACAGCAGTAAGCCCTCGAATGAGTCTGAAAACCGCTCGGCTCAGCCCGACTACAGCTACTCAGAACACTACACCGACGAACAAGGAAACACTTATATAACCAACAACTACTATTATGGCGACAATTACGACTTCTACGACAGTTACACTGCTCGTTTAAGCCGATGGTACGATCCATATTGTGGTTTTAGCTATTTCAGTCCATTCTACACCGGATGGTACTGGGGATTTCCGGTTTATTACACACCTGGCTTTTATGTAAGCATAGGATGGGGCTGGTACAGGCCGTGGTATGATCCATGGTATTTTTCATGGTATTATCCTCCCGTATGGTATAATCCGTGGTTTTATGATCCGTGGTATTCGCCGTGGGGATGGTATCCTTATTGGGCCTATGGATATCCCTATTATGGTAGTTATTGGAGCGGGTATTGGCATGGGTACTATCACGGATGGAATGATGCTTTAGGTTGGGGTTCCGGCCGCTACTATTATGGTCCCCGAGGCTCTTCATCGGACAATGTGCCGGGGAGCAGTGGCATCGGTCGGCAGTACCGTTTAGGAGGTGACAACACGGTAACAGCCAGTGCCGTAACCCCGATAAACCGAACCATTCAGCGCCCAACACCGGTGCGTACACGCAGTGTCGAGCATGTGGTACCGGCTATTCAAGGAAAGCCCATCCGAGACCTGAGCACGCCTGATCGTGGGGTACCTTATAGAGGAAACGATGATATACGTCTGCCTGACCGTAAAGGGCCGGATATGGTTCCGAATAAACCTCAGGGCGACGACAAGTTTCCTGTAAGTCCGTCGCGGCCACGGCCCGAGGGCGGCAAGGTGCCCGACGGAAAGTCGGGACCTCAAAAACCAGGCTTCGACCGCCCTGTTCCTCAGGGTGCTGAGCCGCAAGGGCGGCCGCGCTCGAACAATGCACTTCCACCCAAAGGTATGGGTCAACTCTTTGAGCCCTGGCAACTCGACAAGCAACTGAGCACGCCAAGCGAAAAAAAGCGCGGGGGGATGGATCGTGAAGAAAGCGGTACGCGAGTGAAGCAGCAAGAAGGGTTCAGGTTCAGTAGCGATCGGGAAACCAGCAACACACGCCATGAGGGACGTGTAAGCGAAGGAAACCGCAGTTCAAGCAGCAGCTCTGCCGGTCGCCCGTCCGGTAATTCGTCGCGGCCGCCTCGTTAATCTGATTAATTAATAAAAAATTAAATTTTAAAGTCATGAAAACGTTCATGAAAGGGATTGCTTTTTCCCTGATGTTAGCCGGAGTTCTGATGTCTTCCGGCCTTCTGTGGGCACAAAACGACGTGGATGCCCTACGTTACTCGATGTTGCGATGGAACGGGACGGCACGCTTTGCTGCCCTTTCAGGAGCTTTTTCGGCCTTAGGTGCTGACTTCAGTACATTGAGTACAAACCCTGCGGGTTTAGGCCTGTATCGTGCCAATGAAATCAGCATGTCGCTGGCATTGACCAACACAGCCACGCAGGCATCTTTCCTTGAACGAACGGACAACCAAAGCGCGCTTACCTTCAATGTCCCAGGCTTAGGAGCAGTGTTCTCCCTTGACTTAACCAAAAAGAACAGAGAAAATGACTGGAAACGCTTCAATTTCGGTTTTGGCTTCAATCGCATTGCTGATTTTAATCAATACTATCGTTATTCCGGATTCAACACTTCCAGTTCTTGGATAGATTATTATGTTGCCGAGGCCAATCAGAATGGAGGTGTTGCCCCCGGACAGATTACCGATACCTATCCGTTCGGAGCAGGAATGTTTTACCAAGGCTATCTCATTAATCCCCTTCCTTCAGATACCAACCAATACAGCGGAGTTGTGCAGGGGGGCCAGATTTGGCAATACGGAGACATCCGGCAGCAGCGCAATCTGTCTGATTTAGTGTTGGCTGCCGGAGCCAACTACAACGACAAATTGCTGTTGGGTTTCACCTTGAGTATGGCCAGCATTTCCTACCGCTCCAACCAGGTTTTTGAAGAAAAAGATCTTGACAACCTTCATCCGGACTTTGAGTGGTTCTATTTGCGTAATTCCTTGCAGACCATAGGCGCTGGCCTTGCCGCCAAGCTTGGGCTGACCTATTTGGTAAATGATCATCTGCGATTAGCCTTAGCGGCACATACACCCACCCATTTCTGGATGCAAGATGTATATGATTCCTACCTAAGTTCCTCAACGGAGCTCACCGGTAGTCATGAATGGCTGTCTCCTTTGGGTCGCTATGACTATGAGTTGACGACACCATGGCGATTGATTTCAGGTGCAGCATTCGTGCTGCCGACTTATGGCTTGCTTTCGTTGGATTACGAACTGGTGGATTACCGCTCCATGCGCTATCGCTTCCGCACTATGGGCACTCTGGAAGAGCGGAATTTGGAGCAAGAAATAAACCAAAAGATCTCTGAGAAATACATCGCTGCCCATCAGGTGCGGATGGGAGCTGAAGCTGTTTTGAATGAATTTCGGCTCAGGGGAGGCATTTCCTACAGCACCTCCCCCTTCAATGCTGATGTAAGGCCCGACGAAGACCTCTCGCGCCTGTCGTGGAGTGCTGGCGCCGGCTACCGCGGAAACCGGCTCTACATCGACGGTGCCGTTGTATGGATGCGACAAAAGCAATTCTTTCAGCCATATACGCTTGCTGGGGTAGAAGTGCCGGGCGTATCGCTACGCAAAACCACCACCGATTACTTACTGACGGTAGGCTTCCGGTTCTGAGATGGTCTATACATCACCGAGGTTTGACGCATGGCTGCAGCTGTGGCTACTTTTGCTGCAGCCATGGCTTTTGCTTCCTTACGTGACTTTGTGCATGAACTCGAACGTTGCAGTGAGCTAAAACGCATTAAGACTTTTGTCGATCCCAAACTTCAGATCACCGAAATCGTCGATCGCGTTACCAAGCACGGAGGCCCTGCTCTGCTGTTTGAAAATACCGGTACCGATTTTCCCCTGTTGATTAACATGTTTGGCACTCCTCGCCGCATGGCGATGGCTTTGGGCGTATCCAGCCTCGATGACGTTGCTGTGCGTTTTGAACAATTGTTTTCCGAGCTGATGCGCCCGCGCGACAACATTTTGCAGAAGTTATCGCTGCTACCTCGGTTGGGGGCGCTGGCTTCGTGGATGCCTAAGGTCATCAAAGGGCGCGGGGCTTGCCAGCAGGTGATCATGAATCCTCCTGATTTACGGAGGCTTCCGATCATGACCTGTTGGCCCGAAGACGGAGGGCCTTTTATCACCTTGCCAATCATTCATACGCGTGACCCGCATACCGGAATCCGAAACGTCGGTATGTACCGGATGCAGGTGTTTGGTTCTGATCTGACGGCCTTACACTGGCATAAGCATAAAGTCAGCGCTCGCCATTTTCAAGCATACCGCAGACTAAATCGCCGCATGCCGGTGGCCGTTGCCTTAGGAGGTGATCCGGTGTATTCCTACGTCGCTACAGCTCCATTGCCAGAAAATGTAGATGAATACATCTTGGCGGGCTTCATTCGTCGAAAAGCAGTAGAGCTCGTCAAATGCCTTACCAACGACCTGGAAGTTCCTGCTGATGCCGACATCATTATCGAAGGCTATGTGGATCCCGCAGAAGAACTGATTCTGGAAGGACCTTTCGGTGATCATACCGGCTTTTATTCTTTGCCCGACTTTTATCCACGCTTCCATGTCACGTGTATTACGCACCGTCAGGATGCCATCTATCCTTCAACCATAGTAGGTATTCCTCCCCAGGAAGATGCATGGCTGGGGAAAGCCACCGAACGGATCTTTTTGGCCCCCTTACGCATGACAGTGGTCCCTGAAATTTTGGACATGGAATTACCGATCGAAGGGGTATTTCACAATTTGACCATCATCAAGATCAGGAAAGAATTTGCCGGGCAGGCTGCAAAGGTCTGTCACGCCATGTGGGGTGCAGGTCAAATGATGTTTAACAAAATGCTCATCATCACTGATGAGCAGGTAGACATACACGATTACGCGCAGGTGGCCCGTGCGATTACCGAACATGTGGACCCGTTGCAGGATGTGTTGTTTTCGCGTGGGCCTATGGATGTGCTAGATCATGCTTGCAGCAAATTCGCCTTTGGCGGAAAAATGGCTGTGGATGCCACCGGCAAGCTGGAGGAAGAGCGGCATTCCCGCTCGATGAAAGTGCCGTTGACGGCATTAACCCAGGAACAAAAGATGCAGCTGCAACAGCGATGGCCCGAAATCAAGTCCATTAACGACAGCTTGTTTCAGCTGCGTATTGCTGTCGCCTTCATCGCCCTGCGCAAAAATCGGATCAATCACATTAAGGAAATAGCTGATGAATTAGTAAACCAGACGGCCCTAGGGCAAGCCAAATTTCTCATCGTACTTGATGCCGAAGTTGACGTGGATGATGTTGGGATGGTGGTGTGGCGTTGGAGCAACAACTTTGACCCTGAACGCGACAGCCTGATCATACCTACCCCCGGAGGGCCACATACGGCTTGTTTGGTCATGGACGGCACGCGCAAAACGCGCAAATGGGATGGTTTTGACCGGCCTTGGCCCAACGTCATTTGTTCGGACGAAGCAACGATTGAGGCTGTGGATCAGCTTTGGCCTGATCTGGGCCTGGGTCCATTGTTACCATCTCCGTCGCGCAGGTATCGCAGTTTGTTGTGCGGCACGGGGGCAGTCGCTGCTGAGCCCGTAGAGTGAGGGGCTACTCCTTTCACCGCTGATTGTCATACTACTGTCAAAACGGTTAAACCGCAAACCCTGCGGTGGCAGCTCCCGTAGTTTTGTAAGAAAACGTTAAAAGATGAAAAGGATAGCTACAAAAATTATTTTGCTTTTACCTGTATGGCGGGTCCTATATGCCCAAACTCCGGACTCCATCGTCATGAATCCGGGCTATACGCATCAAGTTTATTATCAATTGTCTGACGGCAGCCGCACGCCGGTGGCTTTGGCTTCTTGGGATATTGGTTTTCAAACTTCTTTGATGACAGCGTCCATCATCATCAATGAAAGCAATGTCGCACTCTATTATGCCGATGGTGCCGACACTTCCCAATATGCGACGCTGGATGTTTCCAACTATCAGGGTTGGCCACGATTGTACAACAGTGAACAAAGCTGGAATATCGGTGCCTTTAATCAGTTGGCTAACCCTGCCAACCAGTTTGACTTTGGATGGGGTGTTTATGACTTCACGCAGCATGCCGTATTTGGCACCCGTCTTTTTGTGGTTGAAACAGGCGGACAGGTTTACAAGTTTTGGATTCGCAAAAAGACTTCAAGCGGTGACTACGTGGTTCGCTTTACGCCTGCAGTTCCCGGTGCAACAGACATCAACCTCACCATTCCGACCGCACCATACAACACAAAAAACTTTATTTATCTGAAATTGGCTACCTCGTCTGTCGTTGATGCAGAGCCGCCGTCTTGCTGCTGGCACCTGCTGTTTACGCGGTACGCCGCAAATATTCCTTTCATGGGATACTACTTGGTCACGGGTGTCTATCAGGCTCCTGGCGTCAAGGCCGTCAAAGCATATCCGGTGGACGTGGCTATTGATTCCTTTGACAGCCACAAGGATTTTCTGTCCACAAAAATTACCACCATTGGTTACGACTGGAAATATTTTGATCCGGTAACCATGACATATGCAATAGAAGATAGCTTGTTATACTATGTTCAGGATGCCACCGGGAAAAAAGTATGGCAATTACAGTTTACTGCCTTTGATCATATCAAGGGTGTTATCAAGTTTAAGCGAAAGCTGGTCTATGACGCCACCATTGGCATCTCACCGCTGGTGCAGGTATTAACCGGCTTTGCTTTTCCAAATCCTGCTACCGATGAGCTACGCATTCGTGTCGTGCTACCTGCGGGGCCGGTGCTGCTTTTGATCACGGATGCAACCGGAAAGGTTGTGCATCAGGAGCGTCGTCAGGTCAGTGAGGGCCTTAACGAATTGAGGATCTCTACATCAGCTTTAGCCGGTGGCTTATATCAGCTGCGTTTGCTTGCCGACCAGGGTCAAGCAGTGCATTCCTTTATGGTTATGCGTTGATTCATGAAAGAATTGATTTTTTGGTGCTGCCGCTGGCTCCTGGCCTCCTGGGCAGCAGGATCTGGTTGTTTGCTTGCCCAGTCGACCACATTGATCATCCGTTCTTCCGTTACCGATTCAGTCATTGGTGGTGCTCAGGTTATTTGGGAAAGTCCCGATGGCGTGCAGCAAACGTTGTATGCGCAACCGGACGGCACGGTCCATATGCCTTTAAGGCAACCGACACTCGTCCGCATATACAAGCATGGATTTCGATTATATACCGACAGCATAATGCCTGGGGCAATACTCACGGTTCATCTGCAACCTTTGGGACGGCACTTAGAGGATGTTGTAGTGACCGGACAACACCGTTCGATGCCTGCAGCACACTCGGTGTTGCACGTGCGCATTGTGGAGCGTGCGGAGCTCGATTTACGGCAAGCTCAGGATTTAACAGATGCCATTACCTACGAGCTGTGGGCACGCATGTCGCGTGATGAGGTGCTGGGCAGCTATGCCTCCATTAATGCCATATCAGGACAAAACTTAAAAATCTTAATCAATGGAATTCCGGTAATCGGAAGAGAAAATGGAAATATCGATCTGGGACAGATTAGTCTTCAAGACGTAGAGCGCATTGAAATCATCGAAGGGCCTATGTCGGTGCTTTATGGCACAGATGCCTTGGGTGGTGTTATTAATTTAATCATGCGCGAGCCACCCGACAGCAGTGGCGGGGCTGAATGCTCGTTTTATACCGAAACAATTGGAACCTACAACCTCGCTGTAAATGGTGGGGGAAACTTTCGGGGGCATACCTTTCGGGTTTCCGCCGGTCGCTATTTTTTCTCCGGCTTTCCGCTGCAACCACCACAACGGTACCAACTTTGGAAGCCCAAGCTGCAGTATTTCGGATCACTGACCTTCCGGCCCAACGTGTCGGGGTGGAATCTGCGATGGCGTTCCGATGTGCTTCGCGAAGAAATTCGAAATAAAGGGCTTCCTGTCTTAACGCCATATCAGGCCTATGCTTTTGATGATTACTATTACGTTTGGCGGGGTGTGCAGGCGCTGCACGCTTCGCGTCAGTTAGGCCAGGGTCTTTTGTGGAACGGACAAGCCGGACTCAGCACCTATAGCCGCGAGAAGGTGGCTTACCGCAAAGACTTGGTTAAGCTCGAATTACACGAACGTGCGGAAGATTATCAATACAATCGCTTTTCGGAATTGAATGTTCGATCCGATGTTTCGGGTGTGGCGCTTACCAAGAGCCTGAGCTGGCAAGTAGGGTTAGACTTCACCGGCCAGCAAGCAGCCGGCAATCGGCTGCAGGGCCGGCAACAGCAGTACGAAGGTGCCCTTTTTAGCACTGTAGAGTACCAGTTTACGCCGGCATTGAGTCTGCGTCCAGGGTTGCGGCTCTCGTACAATACTTATGGTATTCCGTTAACGCCGGCCGTGCACGTACGTTATGCCTTTTCAGACCGCATGCAGATCCGAGGGGGCCTGGCTCGGGGCTTCCGCGCTCCCTCGCTCAAGGAGCGCTATCTGTATTTCTTTGACAGCAATCATGCCATTTACGGCAATCCGAAGTTGAAAGCAGAGCAATCCGTAAGTGCAAACGTATTTTGGCTTTTTGAATATGAGTTAGGTTCTATGCACATGGATACTGAGCTATCGGCGTCCTACAACGACATAAGAGATCAAATCAGCCTGGCGCTGGTGCAACCGTTGACGCAGCAATACACCTACGTCAATGTGGGCCAATACCGAGTGCGCACAGTGAGCTTTCGAGCTGAAGGTCATTGGAAGAGCTTGCATGCCGATGTTGGAGTGTTAATCCAAGCGGTGGCGCATGCGCTCGGCGACAGTCTGAGCACCGATGGTTTTCTGATTGCACCTGAGTTTCGTGCACAGTTGGTTTGGGGTGACGCCGCACGCCTGCTGCGGTCAGCGCTGATGTTTCGCCGTACGGCACCTATGCCGGCCTTCTCCATGGATGCAGCCGGTGTGCTCTATGAGCAGATCGCACCATCATATAACCTCATGGATATTTCTTTTCACCGAATGTTGTGGGACAACCGAGTAGAAGTCTATTGCGGCATCAACAATCTATGGAATGTACAGCATGTACCCCATTTATCTTCTGCAGCAGCTATACATGCTTCGCAACAGGACATGGCAGTGGCCGTGGGCAGACACGCATATTTGGGAATTCGATTTCGAGCAGCTCGTCTATGATCAGGTTCATTTCATTGCTGTTGATCGTAGCGATGACGGCATGCTTTCGCGAAGACGAGCCTGTGGTTTTGCCACCCCCGGGTGAACTCCAGTATGCTCAGGTGGCTATGGGCAGCACATATGGGCGGCAATACTACTTTGATTTGGAAACGCGCGATACAACAGGCATGCCGTTTTCTTCCTGGGATCTGTGCTTTTCTTCTACACCGCAAGATTGGCAGGTATGGATCAATGGCGGCAATCAGGCTTACGTAGCTTTGACCACTTTCGATCATTTATCTGAAGTAAAAGACACCACTGAACTGAAATGGCTTATGGATGCCCCTTCGTGGCATCGGGATTCAACAGCCATCGGGGCTTGGATGACGCATAATTATTGCTATGTGTTGGACCGGGGCCCTGCATTTGCCGAGAAGGTTCGTTATTATAAATTTCAAATCCGAGCATTGGCCAACTCGGATTACCTGCTCACCTACGCCGCATTACATGATTCTGCGGCTGCAAGCGTCACCATTGAGCGATTGACGGATCGGCACTACTTGTATTTTTCTTTTGACCACAACGGATCGGTTCCTTTCATTGAGCCTGCTGTTGACGATTGGGATCTGTTGTTTACGCGATATCGTCACGTATTTACCGGCCAGCAGCCTCCGTTGCCTTACGTGGTTACCGGTGTGCTCATCAACCCTTCCGTTGCAGTAGCTGTTGATTCCATCCTGGGCTTCGACCTGATCGATTACGCACAAGCGCAGCAGTTGACTTATGTCAGCCAAAGAAATATCATCGGGTATGCGTGGAAATATTATGATTTTTCCGCACAAGCGTTTATTGTTCGTTCAAACCTCACCTACGTCATTCGAGATACCAAAGGGATCTATTGGAAACTAAGGTTTATTGATTTTTATAATGAGAACGGAGAAAAAGGTTATCCGGCATTTGCCTTTCAGCGCCTATAAAAACGATGAATTTATTTTTTGAGCGGCAGGGATAAGGGATGGCTTTGGCATCCGGAGGGGAGGGGGAGGTTCAAGATCAGAGCAAGGGTTGGGGCGATTTCGGTCATGCAGGTCGGGCGGTGTGTTAAACCACGACGAACTTTCCAGCCGAACCAAATCAGAGGCATGTGTTGGTCGTAGGCATGCACCGTTAGGTGGGTGGTGCCGTAGTCGTGAGGCCAGTCAATCCATCCAGGCCGTAAAGCAAAAATGACATCGCCGGAGCGGTCGGGAACCCAACCGTTACGCAGGGCGGTTTCCACCATGGGGGGACACGTGCTTAGGCCCGCTTTGGGAACGACGGTGCAAAGCACACCCGGCTGCTTGAGTAGAAATTCGGTTGCTGCAGCAGCAACTTCATGATAAGCGATGCCCATGGCGGACATCAGGGAATCATTAAAGTAAAGCTGCTGTTCCATGATGGCTGCTACCAGGGGGGTGCCATCGAATCGTTGGCCTAAGAACTGGTTGGCTGTCGCAAGCCATGTGTCTGCTTCCAGGCGCCCACCGGGCATTTGCTGATCCTCGGCAAATAAGGGGTTGACGGCGGCTCCATGATCTGAGGTAAGAAAAACTAATATATTCTTTTTTCCTATTTGTTTGTCTAAGAAAGAGAGCAGATCAGCTAAATCGCGATCCAGCCGAGCATAGCAATCGGCTAACTCTAGCGAGTGGATGCCATAGGCATGACCGATGATGTCTGTGGCAGAAAAGCTGATGCACAGGAAATCGGTCACGTCATCTCTGCCGAGGTTTTCCCGGACGATGGCTTCTTTGGCCAGATCTTTAGTCAACGTGTTGGCAAAAGGAGAGGCCGTGAAACTCTTCCAGTCGTCGGCCTGGATGAAGTGGGGGAAAGTTGCCCATGGTTTGCCTGCCGGAGCCCGTTCGTAAGCTGTGGAGTCACTGGTACACATGGCATAGGCTGAGCGGGGCAACAACAAATTCCATGGCTCAGAGAGGTATTTACGGTTCTGATCGCGCTCATTCCACTGTTGCAGCCAGTCGGGAAGGCGCTCAGCATACCATGATGAAGTGATCCATTTTCCTGACCGCTCATCAAAAAAGAAGGCGCCATCGGCCTTGTGACCGGCCGGCAGCAGAGCACCACGGTCCTTGATGGCTATGCTGATGATCTTGGAAGAAGGATGCCTCAGCTTCAATTCATCGGTAATGGTGGTACTGCGTAAACGGTGAGGCGAAGAACAACGGCCGGTATTGGAGCCGACAGGCACCACGGCCGGATCTTCCATGACATAAACGACTTTTCCTATGTCTTTGTCGAAATAGTTGTTTTCACTTATGCCATGCACGGCAGGCATGGCGCCGGTGTATATGGTGGCATGGCCTACAGCCGTGACGGTAGGCTGGTAATTGAAGCGAGCATCGGTAAAGACATGACCCTGGCGCTGCAATTTCCGGAACCCATCAGGGCCAAATAAGGGATCGTATTTGCTTAAGTAATCATATCGCATCTGATCGACGACGATGCCCACCACTAAGCGGGGCGGCTTTGCCCACGTTAGCATTGGGGCAAACAGGCAAAACAAAATGGCGAACATCCCCTTCATAGCACAAGGTTAATACCCAACGCGCTTTACTGAAACCCTTACACGAAAAAGTAACCAACCGATGCACTAAACTGAGTTGCCGTGCGGCTTATTTTTTGTCCAGCCCTTCATCCACAAGGATTCGGCCACAATGTTCGCAGATGATGATCTTTTTACGTTGCCGCACTTCCAACTGGGTTTGTGGCGGGATGGCGTTGAAGCAACCGCCGCAAGCGTCGCGCTTGATCGTTACCACGGCCAGCCCATTTCGATACGTTTTGCGGATGCGTTGGTAAGCCTGTAAAAGACGCGGCTCCAATTTGGCGCTTTGCTCAGCCGATTTTTTGCGCAAAACCTTTTCTTCCTCTTCTGTTTCTGCCAAAATGTGTTGGAGTTCTTCCTGCTTTAAGGCCAGATGCTTTTCTTTTTCTTTAATCGCTTTTTTGATGCTTTGCTCCAGCGCTTGAAGCTGGGCAAGTTGCTCACTGGCCTCTTTGATCTTTTTTTCATGCAGTTGAATCTCCAGACGCTGCAGCTCAATTTCCTTGTTTAGCGCTTCGTATTCCCGGTTGTTTTTGACATTGTTCTGCTGCTTCTGATATTTTTTGATGAGTGCTTCAGCATCTTTGATGCTGTTTCGGCGGTGGGCTATGGCATCTTCGTATTTTTTTGCCTCTTCTTGATTTTTTTCGATGCGCAGGCGCAAGCCGGCCACTTCATCTTCCAGGTCTTTGACTTCCATGGGCAGCTCGCCTTTTAAAACCTGCAATTGATCTAACTTACTGTCAATGAGCTGCAGCAGATATAGATTGTGAAGCTTTTCTTCAATGTTAGAGACTTCCTGACGGACTTCTTTGGTCTTAATCATGAAAAATAATTTACTGGATTTGTCGATTGAGCGCTGATGCGGGCCGCAAAGGTAGGCAATTTATCCTTTAATCCGGATAACAGGAGTTCTGCGGTGAACTGCTCGCTTTCATAATGTCCGATGTCGCATAAAAGGGTTCGATTTTGGGCTTCGAAAAAACGATGATAACCAACATCGGCGGTAACGAAGGCATCGGCACCGGCGGCGATGGCTTTATCCAGCAGGAAGCTGCCGGCTCCTCCACACAAGGCAACATTTAAAATAGGCTTTGGCAAGGGCGTACTGTGGCGAATGACTGCGCAGCGGAATGTTTGTTTCAGCAAGGTGAGGAATTCGCCAGCAGTCATGGGCCGGGGCAGTTCTCCTATAATGCCTGCACCGGCATATTGCCAGTCGTTGGCTAAAGGCACCAGGTCGTATGCCACTTCCTCGTAGGGATGACTTTCTTTTAAGGCTTTAAGCACCCGTGAGCTGATAAAAGCCGGTAAGATGACTTCAATGCGTGTTTCTTCTTCCCGGTGTTGAATGCCGGGTTGTCCGACATAGGGATTTGTACCTGCCGCACCGCGAAAAGTGCCGTAGCCTTCCACATTGAAACTGCACTGATCGTAATCACCGATATGTCCGGCTCCGGCATCAAAAAGGGCTTGACGTACCGCAGCAGCATGTTGATGAGGTACGAAGGTGATGAGCTTCATCAACTGGTTTCGGACAGGCGAAAGCACCTGAATGCGAGTCAACGCCAGTTTAGTCGCCATGAAGTAACTAACGCCACCGACAGAATTGTCGAGGCTGGTATGAGCGGCGTAGATCGCCAGATGGTGGCGAATGGCGCGAAGCAATAACCGGGTAGTGGGGTCGTTTTCGGGGAACTTTTTTAAAGCATGAAACACCAAAGGATGGTGCGTGATAATCAGATTGCATCCGGCAGCCAAAGCTTCGTCCAGAACAGCATCTGTCAGATCAAGGGCAATAAGGGCCGAGCTGATTTCCATGTCCCAATCACCGCAGATGAGTCCAGAGTTATCGTAGCTTTCTTGCAAGGCTAACGGGGCAAATGATTCAATGGCCTCGACGATGGTTTTCAGTTTCATAAGGTGGGTTTGTCCCAAAAATAGACAGGCCACAGGCGGCATTGTGCCTGCATCTTTGTGGGGTGAGCACAATGCGCAGGCTGCTTTGGCCTTTAGCTAGTCTTTATGGTGCTGCAGTATGGCTTCACCACAAACAATACGATTGGGGCTTGCGCCGCACGGTACGTTTTGATCTTCCAACTATAGGCATTGGCAACTTGGCAGTGGGAGGCAGTGGAAAGACGCCGCTGGTGGAATACCTGTTAGGCCTGTTGGTGCCGCACAAGCGGGTGGGGGTTTTGAGTCGTGGCTATGGACGAAGCACCCGTGGTTTTCGTTGGGTAATGCCTGATGCCTCGTACATACAGGTAGGAGACGAACCCTTGCAAGTCAAGCGCAAATTTCCTGAAGTTGCCGTTGCTGTATGTGAAGACCGCGTTACCGGAATTCCGCTCATGCTTATCGATCAACCTGAGCTTGAAGTTATAATTCTGGATGATGTTTTTCAACATCGTGCCATTACGCCTGGCTTGTCCCTTTTATTAACCGACTACCATAGGCCTTACTGGACCGATCACCTATTGCCAGTAGGCGATTTACGTGAGCCGATAAGCGCTGCACGTCGTGCCGATGTAGTCTTGGTTACGAAATGCCCTGAAAATATGCGTGCTGATCAAAAAGCACAGCTTTGGTCGGCTGCTAAGCTTGACGATCGGCAGCAATTACTCTTTTGCTCGATTCGATATGGTGTGCCTTATGGCCTTTTTTCCGGCATGCCCCTCGACAAGAGTAAGCATGATCTTGCTATCCTGGTTACCGGCATTGCCAAAAGCAGGTTGTTGAAGGATTACTTGGAAGAACATTACAACAGGATCAAACATTTTAATTATGTCGATCATTATCGATTTAAGAAAACGGATATTCAACGCTGGCTCAAGGAGTTTCAGGTACATAAAAGCCCCAATCAGGTTATTCTTACTACAGAAAAAGACGCCATGAGGTTATTGCCCTACCGATCGTTGTTCGATCAAGCCGGTACGGAGCCATTTTGTATTCCCATATACGTTTATTTCGAGGGCGAACAAGCTGAACGCTTTAATCAACTGGTGCTTTCCTTTGTAGCGACAACTGCTGAAGATGATTGATGTAGCATTGTTGCGCAGCCAGCTTGCTGAATCGGTTGCTTACATAAGAAGCCAAAGCCAATTGCAGCCAAAAGTGATGGTAATCTTGGGTTCGGGGTTGGGGGAAGCGGCAGGGGGCATGCGGACAGAAGCCGAGATTCCTTATGCCAGCATCCCACATTTCCCATTAAGCACAGTAAAAGGGCATGCCGGCAAGCTGTTGCTGGGCACGTGGTGTAATCAGCCTGTAGCCGTGCTTTCGGGTCGGTTTCATTATTATGAAGGGTACAGTATGCAACAGGTGGTTTATCCGCTTCGCGTGGTGCGAAAATTGGGCGCTCATGTTGCACTCATCACTAATGCCAGTGGAGGGTTAAATCCGGATTTTAGGGTAGGTGACCTGATGGTGGTAACCGATCACATCAACCTAGTCAGCGACCATCCACTGCGGGGACCGAATGATGATGAGTTAGGTCCGCGATTTCCCGATCAGCATGCGGTGTACGATAAAGCGCTGATTGCAGCGGCAGTATCTACTGCCGTGGCGCATGGCATAAAGCTTCATCAGGGTGTATATGTAGGCGTCAGCGGCCCAACTTTTGAAACGCCGGCTGAATACCGGTTTTTGCGTCTCATCGGGGGCGATGCCGTGGGCATGTCCACCGTTCCGGAAGTGATGGCAGCCAACCACATGGGCATGCGTGTCTTTTGCATTTCGGTGATTACGGATCAGGGCAACACACCACAGCCACAAAGAATCACACATGAAGAGGTCGTGCAGGCTGCCCGCCAGGCTGCACCACTTATGATGCAGGTGTTGATGGGGGTGTTGCAACATATTGAATAGATGACTAATGCTTCGTTTTCGCATATTTCTCAGCTACGTATGGTTCCTGGCAGCAGTGGCATCTGGTTCGGCACAGGATACCGTATTCCGATATTATCCCCAACTGACTCGATATACCATCTTAGACAGTGTAGATTCCTGGCAAGGCTTAGACACAGCCCTGACGCCCATTTATCGGTTTCATCCGGCAGAAGCAACTTTTGGCGCTATGCATTTGGGCTATCTCGGTGCTCCGGCCCGAAACAACTATGCTGAACTTATTGCCAACGCGAACATTCAGCACGGTTTTGCTTCTTACCGAATGTATCGAACCCCGCTGCAACAGGTTCGCTTTTTCGACAGCCGCCTTCCGTACACCGTTTTGAGTTATCAACAAGGAAGCAAGCAGGAGCTGGTGATGCGCGCGTTGCATACACAAAACCTTTCGGCGCGCATGAGCGCAGGCATTTGCTTCCTTCGGCGGCGTACCGACGGTTTTTACCAGCGCCAACTTACCCGCCTTAGTGATGGATATGCTTTTTTTCGATATAAAGACAGCATAGGCTTTTATTCAGCTTACCTGGCAGGCACCCTTTTTAAAGTTAATGCAGAGCTCAACGGCGGAGTGCGTAGCGATTCGGTTTTTGAAGACCGCACCTTGTTCAACAAAAAGTTGGTGCCCGTTGTGCTTCAGGAGGCTTCGGAGCAGAGCGTTGATCAAAATATAGTTTGGGTCAATGCCTTTATTCTGAAAAGGCAGGCTGGAGTTGGCGACGATGTAAACACCCTCCATCGCGCACTGCGCCTGGAACATCGGATTGCGTGGCAAGGTTATCGCCGATTTTTTCAAGATGGAAATGTTGATTCGGCGGCCTACCATGGTGTTTGGCCCCCAGAGGGCATAAGGGATTCTTTTATCGTGCAGGGTATGCACAACACCTTTGGCATTCACAGCCGACCGTCAACAGGTCATGCTTTTACCTCGCTTCAATTCATGCATGAGTATTTGTGGTTAAAAAACCGCTCGCTAAAAGAGCAAGTATCAAACATGACCCTGCACGCCGAGGGGGGAACAGGACTTGGTCCTTCTCTTTACCTCTCGGCTCGAGCTTACGTAACGTTGGCAGGCCGAAACAAAGGCGATTATCTTTTTGAACCGCAACTAAAATGGCGCTTTTTGAACCATCATTTAGGCTTGAGATGGATGTTAGTGCAACAGCATCCTCCTTTGATGGCGGAACGATATTCAAGCAGTTTGTTTACGTACGATCAATTGTTGCCAGTGCAGCAAATGAGTCGTTTGCTGGTGTGGTGGAAGCAGGAACGATGGCGTCTGAATTTTTACGGATCGTGGATAAGCCTTAAAAACTTTGTTTACTGGACTGATGTCGGGCCTCCCCGCAACGGTTCTCTTCGTGGATGGCAGGTGGGGGGTACGCAGCACATTGCCATAAAACCGTTGATGCTGGATCTGGAAATCATGGGCCAATGGTATGTTCCTGATTCGGTCGTGAGTTTCCCCTCCGTGATGGCCCGCAGCAGCTGCTATTACCAGCAGAGGTGGTTTTCGGGCTCTTCGCAGGTACGCATTGGTTTTGAGCTGCGTTGGAGCTCCGCCTATTATCTTCCAACATATTTGCCCGTATTGGCGCAATTTGCCGAGCATCGGGTGATGCGGTGGCAAAGCACGCCTGAAGCAGATGTTTATCTGGTCATTTTCAATCGGGGGATTCGTGCTTTCGTGTTGGTCCAACAAGCATTGCAAGGCATTTGGGGCTCCGGTAACTATTACGGTTACCTTTATCCAGGCCCCGATCGCTCTTTTAAAATAGGGGTTGAGTGGTGGTTCTGGAACTGAGCCCACTCACTGCGTAGGGTCGTCTTCCCCTTTCATCAGGGCCAATCCAACGCAGGTACGCGCACTCTTGCGATTGATGACGCGAACGCTCAATACATAAATGTCATCATCCGGTGGAGTAAAAAAATGATTGATCAAATGATTGTCCAGCTCATTAAACTGAGTTACATATTCAATTTTTTCGCCATAGCTGTTCCGAATTTCCAGCGCCAGTGCGTTGATACCCTTTGGGGCTGTCACGATGGCAACGTAAAGAATACCGCCTTCCATAGGATAGCGGCGGCGCAGAATTTCTTCACTGGACAGAGCTTCACTCCATAGTCCCATGGTTTGATAACCACCGTAGGTACGCGTGGTGGTCATCAACTCCAGGTTAGCCAACACTTCTTTGTCGGTACAACGAAGATCTTTGCGTGGCCGCTCCTCGAGCAATTGGGCGGAAGCGGGCTTCAGAGGTAAGAAGAAAATGCTGGCTATGGTAATCAGGCAAGAACAAATCTTAAAATTCACCCTGCACACGATTAAGTTTTCTGTTTCTTTTTCTTGGCGGCCGGGAACAACACGTTGTTGAGGATGAGGCGGTAGCCCGGCGAGTTTTTGTGGAGGGACAAATCAGTAGGGGGATCTCCCACCTGATGCTGGTAGTCTTCCGGATCGTGACCGCCATAGAAGGTCCAAAAGCCGTTGCCAAATTCTCCGTGGATGTAGCGTGCTTCACCGGCAGCTTTGTTTTCTCCCATGATCAGGACGTGCGGCTTGATGGTTTCTTTACGAAAAGCTGTCGTTTGCCCCATGAAGCCTTTAATGACCTGGGTGTGGTTCTGGCACAACATGGTGGGAACGGGGTCCCATTTAGCCGAAAATTCAAACAGTGTAAAATAGTCTTGATCACGCGGCACCTGGCGGCTCAGGGTAGCATCGATGTTGGAAAATTCATATACCAAGGGATCTTTAACCAAGGTGAAATTGTGGAAGGCCACACAAGGCGAGAAATCGAGCTTTTGTTGGGCTGCGGGATCGGCGGGATCTCCGTCATACATCCATTCACAGATGTCAACGCCTTCAGCGGCCAAGGCAATGTCGTAGCTGTCGGTGGCCGAACACATGGCAAACATGAAGCCGCCGCCCGCAACATATTCTCGTATTTTTTTGGCCACCGCCAACTTTAGGTGCGACACTTTGGTAAAGCCCCAGCGTGCAGCGATTTCTTCATTGGTTTTAACATCTTCAATATACCAGGGAGCGTGAGCGTAGGCAGCGTAAAAACGTCCGAACTGACCGGTAAAGTCTTCATGATGCAGGTGCAGCCAGTCGTACAACGGAAGTTTTCCTTGCAGTACTTCATCGTCGTACACAACATCATAGGGAATTTCTGCATAAGTAAGGGCGAGCGTAACGGCATCATCCCATGGCTGCTTGTTTTTGGGTGAATACACCGCGACGCGAGGTGCTTTCTCCAGCCGTACGACATCCTGGTTTACCTCCGGATTGGCTATCTGCTGGAGGATGGCCTGATATTGCACATCAGGAACGATCTCATAAGCAACGCCGCGCACGAGGCATTCATTTTCGCCCGCAGCAAACCAGGGAAAAGAAAAACTGCCCCCTCGGTAGTTCAGCATCCAATCTACTTTGTATCCTTGGGTCAAGACCCAATAAGCAACGCCATATGCCTTTAAGTGGTCGGTCTGGCTTAAATCCATAGGGAGCAAAATGACGGCTGCCTGACTTGAGCGGAAGCCAGCGACGACCAGCAACACGGTCAATACGTAACGCATCGCTTCAAAATTATCCCAATTGTTGTAACGCACTGTAGGACAACGGGCATTTGTTGCGGGGAAAACAATTTTCAGCGCTATATGGTGAGTGTTCTATTTTTCCCGAGATGAATCCTTTGCTCAATCCGTTGCCCGAACGGCTTACACCAGCCGATGCAGAGGCAGAGCGACTGTTGCGCCCGCCTACGTTCCTGGAGTTTTTTGGGCAGGAGCGTGCTATCGAAAACCTGCGCGTGTTTATTGCAGCTGCCCGGCAAAGGGGAGAAGCTTTAGATCACGTGTTGTTACACGGACCACCGGGTTTGGGCAAAACCACTCTTGCACACATCATTGCCAACGAGCTGCATGTGAACATTCGGGTCACCTCAGGTCCGGTTTTGGAACGCCCGGCCGATTTAGCCGGTTTACTTACCTCGTTGCAATTGCGAGATGTATTGTTCATTGATGAAATCCATCGCCTGAACGCTACAGTGGAAGAATATCTCTATGCCGCAATGGAAGATTTCCGTATCGACATCCTGCTGGAAAGCGGTCCTAATGCCCGGGCTGTTCAACTTCGGTTGGAGCCGTTTACGTTGGTCGGAGCCACTACCCGCTCCGGTTTGCTTTCGGCCCCGCTGCGTTCTCGCTTTGGCATCACCGCCCGCCTAGATTACTATAGCCCGGAAGTGCTGCAGCAGATTTTACATCGCTCTGCGCGCATATTGCAAACGCCGCTGGAAGCTGCTGCTGCTGCCGAAATTGCGCGACGGAGCCGAGGAACACCGCGTATCGCCAATGCTTTACTACGCCGCGTGCGTGACTTTGCTCAGGTTAAAGGAGAAGGTACAATCACGCACGAGATCAGCCGCACCGCCTTGGATGCCTTGCTCGTTGATGAGCACGGCTTGGATGAAATGGATAATCGCATCTTGCTAACTATAATAGAAAAGTTTAAAGGTGGTCCGGTAGGGTTGAACACCATAGCTACAGCTGTCGGCGAAGATCCCGGTACGATTGAAGAAGTCTATGAGCCGTTTTTAATTCAGGAGGGCTACCTAAAGCGAACAACCAGAGGACGCGAGGCTACCGATCGGGCGTATCAACACCTGGGCAAGATCAGGCCCCAAAGCGGACGCTTATTTAGTTAAGCCAAAGCAAGCCAGAGTAGGCGTTGAATATCGCACTCATAGCAAGAAAAAAATTTATGGAAAAACCTTCCGCTTGATATACACGAGAAAAAACGGCGCAAGTGGCGCCGCTGTCGAGTTCTTTGGAACTAGACTTTTTCCGTGCTCTGTCGGGGTGAGTGGACTCGAACCACCGGCCCCCAGCACCCCATGCTGGTGCGCTAGCCAACTGCGCCACACCCCGAGGCCAACAACAAAATTAGGATAGAACTGAGTTTCACAGTGTTTTCGTCATGAAAATGTAAAACGGATATTTTTGCTTCGTGCGAAGGGTTGTTTTATGCATGGCGTGTGGGTTGTGTGTATTCAATACCTTAGCCCAATGGCCAAACCGTACGGGAAATCTCGGGAATACACGCATAGCGAGCATCGGTCACGTTTACGGAAAGGTCTTAGATAACCGCAGTGGCAAACCTGTTGAATTTGCCACGGTCCAGATCTTTCAAGATCAATTTGATTCCGCTTCAAGAAAAATCGTCAAGCGTTTGGTAGGGGGAGCACTTACTGAAGAAAACGGTGAATTTTCCATAGAGCAGCTTCCCATTTTTGGCGAGTTTCAGTTGTTGATCAGTGCCATCGGCTACGATTCGTTGCAGCGAAAATTCTTCTTCGACCTGGATTTTAACAAAGTGCAGCAGGGGCAATGGCAGCAGGCCTTGGCTATGGTGGATAAGGATCTGGGAAACCTAAAACTGAATCCAAAACTTATAGAGCTCACTGAAGTAGTGGTAAGTAGCTCTGAGCCCTTATACCGTGTGGAATTGGACAAGCGTATTTACAACCCTTCGAAAGATCCCAGCAATGCAGGTACTACTGCCGAAGAAATGTTACGTAAAGTACCGAATGTATCTGTGGATCTGGACGGAAATGTTACCCTTCGAAATGCCACACCGCAAATTTTTGTGGATGGTCGGCCAACTACCCTCTCCTTAGATCAGATTCCCACCGATGTCATTGAGCGAGTAGAAGTGATTACCAATCCCTCGGCCAAATACGATGCTTCGGGAGGTCAAAGTGGCATCATCAATCTGGTGCTCAAAAAGAACCGAAGATTAGGGTATAATGGGAACTTACGCGGAGGCATAGATAAATACGGCAAAATCAACCTGGGTGGTGATTTGAACGTTCGGCAAAAAAAAGTCAATGTATTTGCCATAGCTAACTACCATCAGCGTAAGTCAGTAAGCACCAATCATACCGAGCGCGATGAGTTTAACCAGGAGCCAGCCTTGTATTTCTGGCAAGACGACTCCAGCACCGCAAGAGGGCAATTCGGATTTTTCAACCTGGGCACCGATTATTTTGCAACCAACCGTAGCACTTTTACCGTCAGTGGCAATTATACCTTGGGCCGATTTGAGCCCTATACCACTGCCTATCTAATTACTGACACACTTCGCGACCCTGTCATTCGCACACTTACAGAGCGACTTTCAGATAACCGGCGTCGTTTTGACAATGTCGGGGGTACCCTGGCATTCAAACATCTGTTTCCGCGCGAAGGCGATGAGCTAACGGCCGACATCAATTTTAACGTGAACCATGGAGGCCGCACCAGCTTGCTGCACTCAAAATACTTCGATGCCCAGGGCCTGCATCCGTCGCCGTTGTTTCGGCAGGAAGAAAGCGGAAGCACAGCGTTTAGCCTTTTGGTGGTTCAGACGGATTACAAGCGCATGCTCAGCAAAGGCAGCAAAATGGAAGCTGGAATGCGGTTCACGCAACGCATCTTTGATTCCCGTAACGAGATATGGCTAATCGACCCCTATGATGGTGACACCATTCCTGTGGATGACTACAACAATTATCAATACGACGACCGCATAGGAGCTGCCTATATCACTGTCGGACAGGAACAAGGGCGCTGGCAATATCAAGTGGGTTTGCGGGCAGAAAGCTATTTCTACGATGGGCGCTTAACCGACACAGGACAGCAATACCAAAACCATTATCCGGTGAGCCTGTTTCCCAGTGCAGCGTTGAGCTATGAGGTGTCTAAAAACAGTCAGTTGCAGGTTAATTACAGCCGTCGGATCGATCGACCGGGTTTTTTTCAGCTTTGGCCTTACATCGACTACAGTGATTCGCTCAACCTTTCACGAGGTAACCCCGGTCTTAAACCTCAGTTTACCCATACTTCTGAATTGATATGGGAAAAACAACTGGAAAACAACAGCAACATTTCGGTGACAGCATATTACAAGTACACGAACAATATGATCACCCGTTATCAGCAACTGGAGTACGATACCTTACTCAACCGCGAAGTCATCATCAACACTTTTCAAAATGCGCACTCCAGCAGTACTGCCGGATTGGAACTTTCGGCCCTAATGTATTTTGGAAAGCGTTTTTCCGTATCCGTAAATCCTTCTGTTTATCAAACCTTAATTGACGGATCGAATATTGAAGACAACCTCAAGGCCGAGCAGTTGAGCTGGAACGGTCGCGCCCACCTTACGATAAGGCTACCTGAGCAAATCAGCGTGCAATGGAGTTTTGACTATCAATCGCGCACGCTGGTCATGCAGGGCGGAGGTCGTTGGGGAGGGCCGGGCATGGGTACGGGCATAGGCATGCATGGGGCTTTTGGCTCGCCGCCGGCAACCGTGCAAGGCTACACCGATCCCGTCTTTCATTCAGACATTTCCATAAGAAAAGACTTTTTAAAACAGCGAAATGCCAGTGTTACCCTTTCATTTAATGACATCTTCCGGTCACGTCGCATAAAGACATTTTATGATACAGATTTTTTCTATCAATGGTCAGAACGACTGCGCGACCCCCAAATGATCCGTCTGAACTTCAGTTATCGATTTGGAAAGTTTGACACCCAACTGTTCCGGCGCAAAAATCTTCGTGTGGATCCCGAACTGATGCAGGAAATGGGCGCCCTGCAATAGGTTCGTAGCCTGATGCGGTTCAAAAGTGCTTTATGCTTGTAATTCGCTTCTAAGTTTACAGGTATGGTTTTGTTGTATCCGGCTGTTCTGATTGCATTGTTGGCAATAGCCATTCCTATCATCGTGCACTTGTTTCAGTTTCGCCGGTACAAAACGATCTATTTTCCCAGTGTACGTTTTTTAAAGCAGGCCACCGAACAAACCGATGCGCGGCAGCGACTTCGGCACTTGCTCATCCTGTTGTGCCGCATTATGACCATCGTCTTTTTGGTATTGGCCTTTGCGCAGCCGCTGCTCAAGCGAGCAAAAGAGTTGATTGCTGCCGGCAAACAGCGCATCTGTATTTACGTAGATAATTCATTCAGCATGGGGCGAGCCAGTGATGAGGGCACTGTGTTGGATGAAGCCAAATCAAGAGCTGAGGAACTGGTGCGTGCCTATGGCCAGGAAGACGAGTTTCAAGTTCTGACCAATGAATTCTCTGCCGCACAACAGCAATGGGTGGACCGGGAAGAAGCGTTGCGCCGCATTCGGGCTATTATGCCTTCTGCCTATAGCCGTACGCTCAATTCTGTCCTTCAGCGTCAGCGTGATGCGCTCAGGCCTGGGAGCGGCCATGCTTTTCTTTTCAGCGATTTTCAAAAAAATCTTTTGAAAGAGCCTGTAGTCGCCGACACGTTGGTGCATACGACCCTGGTGCCGTTGACATCAGCAGGGCAAGGTAATTTGTTCATCGACACGTGCTGGTTATATGCCCCGGTGCAATTAGCCGGTCAGCAGGCACGGCTTATGGTCCGACTTCGAAATCTCTCGTCCGCCCCCGTTCGGGAAGGGCGTGTCACCTTGACCATCAATGATGAGATTAAAGCTATTTCCGATTTTGCTCTGGAAGGGGGAACCAGTCGGTTGGATACCCTTGTGTTCACATTTGCCGATACAGGCTGGAACCGTGCCGAAGTGACCTTGACAGACCATCCCGTGGTTTTCGATGATACCTATTATTTCACTCTTCCGGTGCATTCGCGGTTGGAAGTTGTTGCCCTAAGTGCAGAACAGCCGAATCCTTATGTTCAGGCGGTTTTTGGCCATTCGGCTACTTTCCGCCTCACCACATTCACAGGTGCTCAGGTTCCCTACGATCGCGTGCAACTGGCCGATTTTGTGGTTGCAACGCAACTGGATGTCTTGCCTTCAGGCTTGGTGGCTACGCTAAAGGAGTTTTTGGAGCAAGGCGGCAATGTGGCCCTGTTTCCTTCACCTAAAGCCCAAACGGCAAGCTATAATGAGTTGCTTCAAGCTGTGCGTGGAGGTCAGCTCATGACCTGGCGTAGTGCGTCTCTGCAGCTCAATCGCGTCACATTACAGGATGAACTGGTTCAGGGCATCTTTCACCGGTTGCCCGATAACACGAGTTGGCCGGAGGTAAAAGGAGCTTTTGGTTTTGATCTGAGCGGGCCTACCCTGGCTCAGCCGCTTTGGTCGTTTAGCGATGGTATGCCCGCCATTGTCAAAGTGCCCGTAGGCAGAGGATTGCTTTTCATCAGCACGCTGCCTTTAGACCGCAACTACGGCGATTGGATGCTGCATCCGTTGTTTGCCCCTTTGTTGTTTAACATGGCTACCGTGCGGGCATACGTGCCCGCTCGCGCCTATACCTTGGGCAAGGAATCGCGTTTGATGGTAAAAGCAGAGCAACTACATCCCGATGGCAGCTTGTTGCTGCGTAATGTCCAATCATCATTCATTCCACCTCAGCGGCGAGAGCAGCGAGCCGTAATTCTTTTTGTTGGCCGCAATGAGGAAACGGCTGGCTTTTATGAAATTACCGATGCAAGCAATCAATCATACGGGTGGGTAGCCTTTAACTACGACCGCAGTGAGTCAGATTTTTCTTTTTTGAATGAAAAAGAATTGCAGCAACTGGGTGAAACCCTTCGTGCTCAAGTTGTGGACGAGCCGGCGGCTCAGCTGGCCGGGCTGTGGTCGGGCAACGTTTGGGGCCTGACGCTCTGGAAAGTTTCGCTTATTTTGGCCCTGCTGTTCCTGCTTTTAGAAACGGCTTTACTCAAACTTCGTTGACCACGCATGGGGCTGCTGATCCGTTCCGTAACGTTGATCGATCAGCAGTCGCCGTTTCATCTAAAGTGTATAGATGTTCGGGTCGCTGATGGCCGGATTTCCCAGTTGGGTCAGCTCTCCGAAGAACCAGGGGATGAAGTTTTCGATGCTTCCGGATGCTACTTGTCAGCCGGCTGGATTGATTTAATGGCATTTGTAGGCGAACCGGGTCGCGAGCAGGTGGAAACCGTAAGTACTCTGTTAGACGCTGCTGCTGCAGGCGGTTTTACCGGAGTAGTTGCCTTTAGTGAGGGCAACCCGGTGCCTGATCACCGCGTGGTCATTGGTTACTTAAAAAGCCGGGCAGAATCGCACATAACAGAGCTGCTGCCAGCCGGCACATTAAGTAAAGGAAGAAAGGGACTTGAACTGGCGGAAATATTGCTAATGAATCAGGCGGGAGCCATCGTTTTTGGCGATATGCCGGCTCCGGTGGTTTCATCAGGCTTCATGATGCGTGCACTGTTGTATGCGAAAAACATTGATGCATGTATATATAGCTTAACCATGGACCCATCCATCAGTCCCGACGGCCAGGTCCATGAAAGCACCTTCAGTGTTCAGCGAGGCATTCGAAGTTTACCTGAAATTGCAGAAGAGATCATAGTGACGCGCGATTTGGTACTGGTCTCTTACACCGGTCGTCCCCTTCATTTTGCATGTGTCAGCACGACAGCTTCGGTACGGCTCATTCGCCAAGCAAAAAAACAGGGCATTAAAGTAACAGCTGCGGTGCCGGTTACCCATCTGTTGTTTGATGAAACAAAACTTGATTCCTATAATACGTATTGGAAACTTTTTCCTCCCTTACGTTCTCAGAACCATGTTGAGGCGTTGCGGGAAGGGCTTGTGGATGGTACCTTGGATGCAGTATGCTCGATGCATCGCCCCTGTAGTCGCGATGAAAAGTTAGTTCCGTTCGATCAAGCTGCCTTTGGCATGATCAATCTACAGACCTGCTTTGCCTTGCTCAATCAGACGGGCCTTTTAACGGTTGAACAATTGGTCGAGAAGTTAGCCATCGCTCCGCGACGCATCTTGAATCTGCCCATGCCTTCCTTCGAACCGGGCTCCATTGCCAACTTTACTATTTTTGATGTGAATCGCTCCTGGACGTTCACCCCTGAAATGAATCGGTCGAAATCTGAAAACTCACCCCTGTTTCAAGTGCCATTGAAGGGCAAGCCCATAGCCATTTACAATCGGGGAAAATTTTTGAAAATCTGAATCATGGAAAAACCACCCACGCCATTTTTATCTGCACTGAAGTATGCCTTCATTATTGGGCTGGTCTCCTTTATCTGGGGCATGATAGCTTATTTATCCGGATGGTATCTCAGAAATTGGGCCAACTACGTGAGCTACGGAATCCTGCTGCTGGGCATTGTATTGGCCATTTTAGACTACCGCAACAAGCGACTGGGTGGAAACATCACTTTTGGTCAGGCCTTTTCGGCAGGGTGCTTGTTCAGCATTTTTTACGGTTTGCTCGGAGTTTTATCCTTATGGTTAATGATTCATTTCATAGCACCTGATATGATCGAACAAATCCTGCAAGCCACCGAAGAGCGACTGATTGCGCAGGGCTTGAGTGACAGTGAATTGAAAACAGCAATGGAGATGACTCGTAAATTCATGACGCCGGCATGGATGAGTGTTTTCGTCATAGGATTTTCGCTACTGTTTGGAGCGATTTTTTCTTCCCTTGCTGCGCTGTTTTTGAAACGCACGCCCCCGGAAGCTTGAAGGCATGCCTCAGCTCTCTGTTGTTGTTCCCTTGTTCAATGAAGCACAGTCGTTACCTGAGCTGCATCAGTGGATTCAACGGGTTTGCCGGGAGTCACAGCTCAGTTATGAAATCATTTTTATTGATGACGGCAGCACCGATGAAAGTTGGTCGGTAATCAAAACATTGGCTCTGTCGGACCCGCAGCTACGGGGCATTCGTTTTCGCAGAAATTATGGCAAAAGTGCAGCGTTGCAAGAAGGCTTTCGCGCTGCGCAAGGGGAAGTGGTAATTACCATGGATGCTGACCTACAGGACAGCCCGGATGAAATACCGATGTTATACCGTATGATTTCCGAAGAGGGCTTTGATCTGGTGTCGGGTTGGAAGCGTAAACGCAAGGATCCGATTTCGAAGACCTTACCGTCGCGGCTGTTTAATCGGGTGACGCGCTGGGTCAGCGGCATCCCCCTGCACGATTTCAATTGCGGGTTGAAGGCGTATCGCAAGGAGGTGGTTAAAAGCATTGAAGTTTACGGTGAAATGCATCGGTACTTACCCGTTATCGTTCAGTGGGCTGGCTTTAACCGTATCGGAGAGCACATCGTCAGGCATTACCCTCGGCGATATGGCCGAAGCAAGTTTGGCTGGAGCCGTTTCCTCACTGGTTTTTTGGATTTATTGTCTATTCAATTTGTCACGCGCTTTGGCAAAAGACCCATGCATATGTTTGGCGCTTTGGGACTGATGGCTTTCTTTATCGGCTTTGTCATTGCGGTATGGCTGGCCATACAAAAATTTGTTTTTTTACAATATAAAATGACCGAACGCCCTATCTTTTACGTAGCGTTGGTAGCCATGATCATTGGAGTTCAGCTTTTTGTAGCTGGTTTTTTGGCAGAATTGATGACGCGTCTGCAAGCGAGCCGCCACGACTATCAGGTGGATGAGCGCATCGGTGTAGCGTCCTAGTTTTGCACGAAAGCACAACGCCATGCGCGGCATGTTTCGGCTAAAGCTGGCCACCGATCCGCGGTGGGCCAACCTGGCTGCCTGTACTTTGGATGAAATCCTTAGCGATCATGCTTATTGTGAACAGAAAGCTGCCAGCAGCTGCATTTCCCTGATCCAACGCTATCCAGAACGGCAGGAGCTGGTCGAAGCACTCGCCCCCGTAGTTGCTGAAGAATGGGAACATTTTCGCATGGTGTTGGCAGAGCAGAAAAAACGGGGCTTTAAGCTGGGGCCGCAGCGCCGCGACGCTTATGTAAACCGTCTGCGCCTGCTGATTCGCAAGGGAAAGGCCGACAAGCAAATGCTTGATGAGCTGTTGATTTGCGCCCTCATTGAAGCCCGAAGCTGTGAGCGTTTTCGTGTGTTGTCTGAACAACTCAGCGATGTTCAATTGCGCCGTTTTTACCGGCATTTTATGAAATCAGAAGCCGGACACTATACGTTGTTCATGAAACTTGCGCTTCGCTATTTTTCGAAAGACGAAGTGCGACAACGCTGGAGGGAACTGGTTCAGGCTGAAAAAGAAATTCTCGAAAATATGGAACTGCGGGGCGACCGCATGCATTGACAAGCCTGCTGTCACACAGCTGTTTCCATTTCTTTTTCTTTGTATTTCATTATCTGATCCAAGGCGTCCGGAACCACGTCGCTGCAAATGACAATGAAAGAGCCGGGCCGAGCTGTACGAAAGGCGTAATCAATAGCTTCCGGTTCTTTGGGAATTACGGTTATCTGTTTGTCGGGAGCCACTCTGCGAATGCCCGTTGTAAGCAATCCGATGATTTCCTCTTCGGTTCGCCCTCGCAAGTTGCGGTCCTGACGGATGATGATTTCATCAAAAGTTTGCGCTGCCACTTCTCCCAGCTCAATAGTATCCTCATCACGCCGGTCGCCAACACCGGCAATTACCCCTACTTTGGGTGAAGCATCCACCGATTTGACATACTCAGCCAGAGCCCTCAGGCCAGCGGCATTATGGGCATAGTCGCAGAGTACCTGAAAATTTTTAAACTGAAAAAGATTCATGCGTCCTGGTGTAGTGGCAGGTGAAGGAATAAAGGTTTGCAAAGCCAGACGTATGTCTTCTATATCGAAGCCGCGCAGGTAACCAGCCAACACCGCAGGTAGGATGTTGGCAATGTTGAAAGTAGCCTTACCACCGAAAGTCAGGGGGATGTTATTGATTCGCTCAATTCGAATTTTCCAGCTTCCTTTCATGATGGTGATGTAGCCGTTTTCGGCTACGGCAGAAATGCCCCCACGCCGAATGTTGGCTTGAATATGGCTGTTGTTTTCGTTAAGCGAAAAGAAGGCGACCTTGCAGGATACGTTTTTGCGCATTTCATAGACGCGCTCGTCATCGGCATTGAGAATAGCCCAGCCATGAGGCCAGACGCTTTCAGGCACCACACTTTTGACTTTAGCTAATTGATCCAACGTTTCAATGCCCATCAGCCCCAAATGATCCGGCTGTACGTTGGTGACGATGGCAATATCGCAGTGATCAAAGCCAAGCCCTGCCCGCAAAATGCCACCCCGTGCCGTTTCAAAAACGGCAAACTCAACGGTTGGATCTTTTAGGACAAACTGGGCCGAAACCGGGCCGGTACAGTCGCCGCGCATCATCAGTTGGTTGTTGATGTAGATGCCGTCGGTCGTCGTGAAGCCGACCCGATAACCCATCTGCTTGACGATGTGGGCCACCAATCGCGTTGTCGTAGTTTTTCCGTTGGTGCCGGTAATGGCAATGATGGGGATGCGCGCATTGCTGCCGGGGGGAAACAGCATATTGACGACGGGTTCGGCAACATTTCGGGGCAACCCTTCGGTAGGAGCCAGATGCATGCGAAAGCCGGGCGCAGCGTTCACTTCTAACACAGCTCCGCCGGCTTCACGCAACGGAAGGCTCAAATCGCTTGTGATCAAATCAATGCCACAAATGTCGAGGCCAATAATGCGGGCAATGCGCTCACATAAAAAGATGTTGTCGGGATGAACCTGATCGGTAACATCGGTGGCGGTGCCTCCGGTTGAGATGTTGGCCGTAGGTTTAAGAAACAACTCTTCACCCTCCGGCAACACGCTATCGAGGGTTAGATTTTTTTCTTCCAAAATTTTTAGTGTGAATTCATCCACCTTAATGGCGGTAAGCACTTTCTCATGACCATAGCCTCTGCGGGGGTCGGCATTGACCTGATCAATAAGTTGTCGAATGGTGGATTTACCGTCGCCGATCACCGCCGCAGGTTTTCGGCGGGCCGCACAGATAAACTTAAAGTTGATAACCAGGACCCGGTAGTCGTGTCCCTGAATGAATTGTTCGACGATTACGGAGCGTGAATAGCGGCGTGCGGCTTCAAAACCGCGTAGCAGTTTGGGCCAATCGCGTATGTCAGTCGTTGCACCTTTTCCATGGTTGCCGTCGATGGGTTTGGTGACCAGCGGATAGCCCAAACGGCGCACGGCTTCGCGCAAATCCTCCTCGTTGTAGCAAACCATGCCACGGGGCACCGGTATTTCAGCCTGCTCTAAGAGGTTTTTGGTTTCTTCTTTATCACAGGCTATTTCTACGGCAATGTTGGATGTTGTGGAGGCCACAGTGGCTTGTATGCGGCGCTGATTTATGCCGTAACCGAGCTGAACCAGAGACCTTCGGTTGAGCCGAATGTAGGGGATGCCTCGGCTAGCGGCTTCTTCTACAATACTAGCGGTGCTGGGCCCCAATCGTTCTTCTTCTCGGATTTCGCGCAACCGCTGGATGTCGCTGGCCACATCGTATGGCTCTCCTTTGACCAATGCTTCAGCAATACGTACGCATGCTTTGGCGGTATATACGCCGGCTTCAGCTTCCACATAGCTGAACACTACATGGTATATACCTTTTTTTGATGTTTCGCGGGTTCGACCAAAGCCTACATCCATGCCAGCCATCGTTTGTAACTCCAGGGCCATATGTTCAATCACATGGCCCATCCAGGTGCCTTGTTCCACCCGGTACAAGAAACCACCGGGCCGTCCTTCGGAACATTCATGCTCATACAAGCCCGGAAACATTTGAACCAATCGTTCTTTAAAGCCGGGAATGAGGTTGGTGGGGCGTTCTTCTAAATCCTCCAGGTCTAACGTCATCCAAATCAGCTTATGGCGCCGTATGCTCCAGTAGTTTGGGCCGTTCAAAACCCTAATGCTCAAAATCTTCATAAGTGTGAATCCCTAAAATCAAATTTATATGTGCCGCCCAGCCAGCACGATTTCTGCCGAAAAATTACACAGTGCGGAAAATAGTTGTTGCTGCTTCGCCTCTTGCTCCAACTTTTGGTTGTGCGTAAGGTGGACGTGTTCGATAAAAGTAAGTTTTACTCATGAGTGTAATTTTGCTGTATGATGAAGCCTAAGGGTAAGCTGATTGCTGTAGGAGGCGCGGAAGACAAGGGGACGGATTTGGAATTAGGCATCATTCACCGAAACAATCTGAATTTTTTTGAATTGGGAATTCTGCGTAGGGTGCTGGCAGAAGCCGGTCGTACCGATGCACGCATTGAAGTCGTCAGCACAGCTTCGGCTACACCCAAGGAAGTAGGGCAGAATTACTTGTCAGCGTTTCAGCGCATAGGTGCCTCCAATGTAGGGCATTTGCTCATACGCGACCGGGAAGATGCTTACCATCAGGAATATGAAGAGCGCATTGAACATGCCGATGTTGTATGGTTTACCGGTGGCAACCAATACCGGTTGACAAGCACTTTCGGAGGAACTCGGTTCTTAGATATTCTCAAGGATCGGTATCAACGTGATCACATCATCATTGCCGGCACCAGTGCCGGGGCCATGGCTATGAGCGGTACGATGATTTATGAAGGCAACAGTGGAAGGGCTCACCTGAAAGGAGAGGTAAAGTTTACCACTGGCTTAGGTTTTATCTCATCAGTAATCTTCGATTCACATTTTGACAAGCGGGGTCGCTTTGCTCGTCTGGTTCAGGCGGTGGCTGCTAACCCTTCGATGTTAGGTATAGGCCTCGGAGAAGACACCGGCGTGATCATTACAGAGGGGTATCAATTGGAAGCAATTGGCTCGGGAATGGTGGTCATCATCGATGGGCATCAGATTCGCCACAGCAACATTGCCGACATTCCGGAAGGAAATCCTCTTTCTTTGGAACATCTGATTGTGCATTTCCTTGCTTTAGGCGACCGCTTTGATTTGGCCCAGCGCCGCTTTATGCCTAAAGCTGTTGAAGTGCGGGTTGAGGATTGAGGGAAGCGGATTTTTCCAGTGGGATCAATCCTATCGTTTGGGTGATTTTGCGGTATCCGGCTCTACGCAAGGGGGAACCTGAACTCAGTTCATCGAAAGTGTGCTCATCGAGCTGTTGCCAATCGGAAGGTTTCATGCGCAGCAGTTGCGCTTTGGGTTCAAAATCAGGTTCACTGTGGCGACGCGCAAACCGGTTCCATGGGCATACATCTTGACAGACATCGCAGCCAAACATCCACCCGTCCATCTTGTCCCGGAAGGCGTTAGGGATGGCTTCTTTAAGTTCAATAGTAAGGTATGAGATGCATCGCTGTGCATCAATTGTACGATTGGGCAGAATAGCCTGCGTGGGGCAAGCTTCAATACAGGCACGGCATGCGCCGCAATGGTCGGTAACAGGACCGTCGGGAGGCAGTTCTAAATCGGTAATGATCTCACACAAGAAAAAGAACGATCCGCATTTTTGGTTGATCAGGTTCGCGTTTTTCCCAATCCACCCTAGGCCACTGCGTGCGGCCCAACTTTTTTCCAACACGGGCCCACTGTCAACAAAGACACGCGCTTGAATGTTGCCTGCCTGTGCCCTCAGCCATTCGACTAAGCGCTTGGCTTTTTTTCGCAACACTTTGTGATAATCCCGGCCAAAGGCATACTTAGAAATTTTCGGAGGCACCTTATCCAGTGCGGTGTCATTATTGTAATAGTTGTGCAGGAGGCTGATTACGGTCTTTGAACCGGGCAACAGCTTGCGGCAATCCACGCGCATGTCAAAATAGCGTTCCATGTAAGACATGCGCCCGTGATGTTGATGAAGCAGCCAATTTTCCAGCCGGCGGGCATCTTCATCCAGCGGAACGGCTGCAGCAATGCCACAACCATCGAAACCCAGCTGGCGGGCCTGTTGCTTTAACATTAAAGCCAGCCGTTGCCGATCCATGAGGCTAAATGGGTATTGTGGAGTAAAAATGCATCAATTTTTATTGCCCTAAGCAACGAAAGCGGCTATCTTCATGTCCCGGTCCGGAGGTATGCGCCTTGAAGCAAAACGACAACCACTCGAAGCCGAACTCATCCAAGGTTGCTTGCAAGGCGACCGACAGTGTTGTAAACTGCTTTACGAGCAAACGGCCTCCGTCATGTTTGGTATTTGCCTGCGTTATGCTTCCGACTTCCACGAGGCTGAGGACATTCTGCAGGAAGGTTATATAAAAGTTTTCAGATATATCAGTCAATACCGTGGCGATGGTCCACTGGAGGGATGGATGCGCCGCATCTTCATCAATACGGCACTGGCCTACGGTCGCCGACATAAGTGCGAAAGTCCTACGGAAGATCCTCCTTATCCAGACGATGAACCTCTTACCGCTGACGTCTTAAGTCGATTAGAAACTTTCGAGCTGTTGGAGTTGGTGCAAAACTTGCCTCGGGGTTACCGCATGGTGTTTAACCTCTATGTGATTGATGGTTATAGCCACAAGGAAATTGCCGGTTTGCTGGGCATCAGTGAGGGGACGTCAAAATCGCAGTTGGCCCGTGCCCGCAGTCAGCTCAGAAAAATGTTAGCAAATACACAACAGAAAAAGACCTATGCGAAGGCTTTCTGACGACAGGTTGGATCAGCATCTTCGGGCGCACCTGCAGGCCCTGCGCGTGCAGCCACGTAGGCACATCTGGACATTGGTCGAGCAACGCCTGCAACCCCGCAACCGGCCTATCCGCTATTTATGGTTAACAGCCTTATTCACGCTGTGGCATCTTCCGCTGGCTAACGATTGGTCAGTACAACGCTACAGTCGTATGCAGCTTCCAGCAATTCGAATAGAGGAAGCCATTACCTACGAATCAGTACAACAGCCGGCGTTTTCGACTCTTAGTTTAGCTAAACTGAGAAAGAACTATTGGTCTGAAAAGGAAGCCGAAGCTTTGCCTCGGCGGCCTGATGAGACAGGTGAGCTGGCAGCAATTGTGCTTGAGAAAATTAGCCTGAGCACTATTAGTCACCCTTTGATGCATAAAACAATTCGGAATGAATGGTCCATCGCAGATGAATGCAATCGGCGGTGGCAGGTGGGATTTTTGGTGCAGCTTAACAACAATTGGCTTGTTGACTTCAAAAACGTTTTTAAGGACGATGTGCGTTATCAATTTACGATGGGAGCCTCATATGGGCTGACGGCAGGATATAGTATTTCCTCGCGCTGGGCCTTATTTGGCGGTTTAGTTCACACCTTAGGTGCTGGTCAACGCTTTGCGAACACGGCTGTTCATGGACGGGCGGTTGATCTACAGTTTACTGCAAAACAGATCTCACTGAGCTATCTGCATGTGCCTTTGTGGATGCAATATGAGCTTCGTCCATCCGCAGTCAGATTTGACCGCAACATGCGTTTAAACCTATTTACTGGATTGCAGTACGGTCGCTTGCTGCATTTTACGATGGATAAGCTTAAAGGAGATATGAAAAACAATTTTGTATTAAGGAATAATGAATATTCTCTGGTTGGAGGTGTTGCCTGGCAGCTTTTTGAACGCGATGGCTCTTTGTACACAGTGGGGTTAAGGGGGGCTGTAAGCACGCCCATATTTACCAGGCAAATGGAGCAGTATTACGAGCTGCAGCGCGCCCGAAACGTCAGTCTTGGATTGTTTGCGGCCATAAGTCTGAATCGTTGTGCCAGCAGGAATAGGTGAAAACTTTACCGATCAAAGGTCATCGGCCTAAGTGCGTTGAAACATGCCTCATGTGGCAAGGCCAGAAACCTTCAGTAGATTAGGTTGACATACCACAAGGATATAAAAATTATTTATACGAAAGGTTATAGGTAACCAAGCACTTAAAAACTGTTGCATCAGCTTTAATACCAAGCCGGATAGGAAGATGGATCCGCTTCATGCATGATGCGGTAAATGGTTTCGATTATGTCTTCAACCTGAGGTTTGCAGAAGTAATCACCGTCGCTGGCATACGCAGGGCGGTTAGGCGCTGCGGTCAACGTCAGTGGTTCGCTGTCCAGCCAACGCCAAATATTTTGTTTTTCCATTACCTGTTGATATATGAACGCAGAGGCTCCTCCCGGCACATCTTCATCCATGATGACCAAACGGTTGGTTTTGCGGACCGAATTTCCGATAACATGATGCAGATCAAAGGGTAGAAGCGTTTGCACGTCTATGAGTTCTACTGAAATGCCCAGGTCATGGAGTTGTTGAATGGCCTCCAATGCTATGCGTACGCAACTTCCATAGGTGACCAACGTGACATCGTCGCCAGTGGAAAGAATTTCAGGCACACCAAGCGGTACTGTAAATGAGCCGATGTTGTCAGGTAACCGTTCTTTAAGCCGGTAGCCGTTGAGGCATTCAACGACGATGGCGGCATCATCGCTTTGTAATAGGGTATTATAAAAACCGGCAGCCTGTGTCATGTTGCGGGGTACCAGTACGTACATGCCGCGAACGGCATGGAGGATCATGCCCATGGGGGAGCCGGCATGCCAAATGCCTTCGAGGCGGTGGCCCCTGGTGCGCACGATCAATGGCGCAATTTGTCCGCCGGCCGAGCGGTAATGTAAGGTGGCCACATCGTCACTGAGGGTTTGTAACGCAAAAAGCAGGTAATCCAGATATTGAATTTCGGCGATAGGCCTCAATCCGCGCATAGCCATACCTAAACCTTGACCTACGATGGTTTGCTCTCTGATGCCTGTATCAAACACGCGACCTTCTCCATACTTCGCCTGTAAACCTGCAAACCCTTGATTTACATCACCGATTTTGCCTACATCTTCTCCAAAAGCAAACAACCTTGGTTCCCGTTCTAATGCCAGATCAAAACAACGATTCAGGATTTCGTATCCGTTCAATAGGGGGCTGGATTCCGAATAAACAGGCTTTACTTCAGGAACCTTCAACGCAGACCGGTGGGTTTCACTATAGAGGTGCGAGGTGAAGGCTTTTCGATTTTCGAACTCAAAATTCTTAGTCCATGTTTCCAGTTCAGAGCGTACCGAGGCCGGCTGATGTCGTAGGCGTATCAAGGCTTGTTTGGCACGGCTTAGCACGTCGCGCCGCAAAAGATCCGGTTGGGAACTAGGTACCTTTGCTAATTCCAATAAAGTTTGATCTCCACTTTGGGCGGCAGCTTGATGCAGCAGGGCAGTGAGCTCACCCATGGCTTGACGAATGGGCCTGTTAAAGTCTTCCCAAGCTGCTTGCCGTTCCGCAGCAGCGTATGCTTTGGCTTCTTCTTCTATGGTTGTGAGCTCCTCTTCTGTAGCCAAAGAATAATGCAGCATCCATTGGCGCATACGACTGATGCAGTCATATTCCTTTTCCCAACGGAGTCGCTCTGCCGACTTGTACCGTTCGTGCGATCCAGAGGTCGAATGTCCCTGAGGTTGGGTTAGTTCCTGAACATGAATCAATGCAGGCTGGTGATTGAGTCTGGCTCGCTCTGTCGCTTGGGCAAACACTTCTACCAGAGCCGGATAGTCCCATCCTTTTACGGAATAAATGTCAACACCACCTTTTTCATTGGGTCGAAATCCCTCACACACTTCAGAGATATTTCCTTTGGTGGTTTGGTATGAGACGGGCACGGAAATTCCGTATCCATCATCCCAAACGATGATCAACAATGGCACCTGAAGGACACCTGCTGCATTTAAGGTTTCCCAAAAATTACCTTCTGACGTAGAAGCATCGCCAATGGTGGCAAAGACAACTTCATTACCATTTTGGGAAAACAGGTCACTGGGCATTTGACCGGCATATTCACGGTATTTTTTGGAGGCCAGAGCTAACCCAAGGGCACGCGGTAACTGACTTGAGGTTGGTGAACTGTCGGCTGCAGAATTAACCCGAACCAATTGACTTAGCCAGTTACCGTTTGCATCCAGATAGGGGGTGGCAAAGTGAGCATTCATCTGACGCCCACCACTCATGGGCTCGTAGTTCAGGTCAGGATGGGCATAAAGCTGGGCGAAAAACTGACGAACCGTGCATATGCCAGTGGCAAAAGCAAAGGTTTGATCTCGGTAATATCCACTGCGCCAATCACCGGGCAGAGCTGCACGCGCTAATGCCAGTTGCGCTACTTCCTTACCGTCGCCGAAGATGCCAAACTTTGCTTTGCCGCGCAGAACCTCGCGCCGACCTATTAAACTCGCTTCTCGGCTCACGACCGCCAACCGATAGTCGCTTAGTACCTGTTGCCGAAAATCGTCGAAAGTTAATGGCGTGTCTCGGACCAGTTCTTCTTTTTGGAATGTCATTTCGGTAATTGCCGGCAAGCGGTGCAGCAAGATACAACGCAAAAGCATGCGGAGGATAAGTTAGCACTGGCATAAACCGAGCATAGCACGGGAGGATCTAAAAGAAAACACGATGTATTGAAAATTAATTCTAAAAAGGCCTAAAAATGTGTTAAACAATTTAAAATTAGTGACACCTGCTGTAATTTTGAAGAAACTCAAAACGTGATGAAAAACTTTGTTGTCGTCGTTGTTGGGCTGATGTTTACGGCTTTTTCGGTTACTGCCCAAAATCAGCCAGCTGCCACTCAACCAACCCAAACCATAACGCCTTCAAACAGTGGTGCCACTAACCCCAACGCAGGTGAATTTAAGTTCGAAACCGAAACTTACGATTTTGGAAAGATTCCCAGAGGTATTCCGGTGACGCACGACTTTGTTTTCACCAATGTGGGCAAGGAGCCAATCATCATCAGCAATGTTCAGGCTTCGTGCGGATGCACCACACCAAGTTGGCCTAAAGAACCGATTTTGCCCGGAAAGACCGGGGTAATTAAGGTACAATACAATGCGGCCAGCCCTGGTAGCTTCAACAAGTCTATTACGATCATGTCTAATGCGAAAACGCCTACCAAGGTGCTCTATGTCAAGGGCATGGTAGAAGCTCAGGTTGAGCAGACCACACCTGAACGCACGCCGAGCATGTTGAGCTCACCGAATAATTGAGCTGCGGTAAGGATGTGATGTTAGGTGCGGGGGCGCCCCACGCAGTCGGGCGCCCCCCCCAGTTTTTACCCAATTATTATAAAACACACAAGCAA